>NZ_PIQW01000019.1:0-24410 GCF_003048445.1 Campylobacter concisus | reverse complement strand
GCTCATCAAGTGTGCTTTTGTGGATTTTAAAGTCCTGCGGTAAGCTGGCTGCTTTATTAAAATCAGCTCCCATAAAGCCAGCCTTATCTACTGTGTAGCCATAAGCTTGAAGCTCATTAAAATTTAAAGAGATAAGGCTATTTTGTGAAGAAGTGGTATAAGTAAATTTAGCTGGTTCTTGGAGTAATAGAATTAAGGAGAACACTTAATCACTATATTAGTGAAATATGTACTTCTTAATTCTTTTTTATTTAAGAAACTAAGAGAAAGGGGGTAAAAATGAGGAATTATGAAAAGATAACAGCACTCTATGAGAGATTAAGTCGTGATGATGAACTTCAAGGAGAAAGCAATTCTATTGTAAATCAAAAGAAAATCCTTGAAGAATATGCAGGTAAAAATAATTTAAGCAACATCATACATTTTACAGATGATGGAATAAGCGGAACACAGTTTGATAGACCGGGCTTTATGGCAATGATGAACGGAGTTAATCAAGGTAATATAATAGGTTGTATAATCGTAAAAGATATGAGTAGACTTGGCAGAGACTATCTTAAAGTCGGTCAATGTATGGAAATCTTAAGACAAAAGGGAGTTAGGCTCATTGCTATCAATGATAATGTAGATAGCTTTTATAGAGAAGATGATTTTACCCCTTTTAGAAATATTATGAATGAATGGTATACAAGAGATACTTCAAGAAAAATACAATCTACATTCAGGTCAAAGGGGGAAAGCGGAAAGCATACGGCAAGCTCTCCACCTTATGGATATATCAAAGATGAAAAAGACAAAGATAAGTGGATTGTAGATGAAAAAGCAGCGGAGATAGTAAGGAGAATATTCAATCTGACCATGCAAGGCAATGGTCCGTATCGAATAGCAAAGATATTGGAAAGTGAAAAAGTAGATATACCTGCTTACCATCAGCAAAAATTAGGATATGGACTACATCAAAGCAAAGTGTTTGAACATCCTTATCGCTGGTGCAGTTCTACAATTGTAAGTATCTTAAAGAAACAGGAATATTTAGGTCATACTGTAAACTTCAAAACAAGAAAGCATTTCAAGGATAAGAAAAGCAAATATGTATCTGAAGAAAACTGGCTGATATTTGAAAATACCCACGAGGCAATTATAGACCAAGAAACCTTTGATAATGTGCAAAGGATAAGAGGAAATGTAAAAAGGTATCCCGATGGTTGGGGAGAATATCACCCTTTAACTGGGCCTTATGTATTATGCAGATTGTGGCAGTAAAATGTATGTTCATAGAACAAGTAATTACAAAAATATTCCCTACTACACTTGCAGTGCTTACACGAAAGTACCCTGTGGAACGTTTTGTCCATCTACTCACAGGATAAAAGCGGAAGCAGTCTTAAACCTTATACAGGAAACCTTAAAAGACATTAAAAAATATCTTGATGAAGATCACGAAGCCTTTATCCGTTCCATTTAAAATGAAATGGAAGAAAAGGAAAAAGTAGAGATAGAAAAGACAAAAATAAGATTAATGGAAAGTAAAAACAGGCTTCAGGAACTTGAACGATTGATGTGCCGTATTTACGAAGATATGATACTTGAAAAAATACCAAGTAATAGATATGAGATACTTAACAGTCAATATGAAACAGAGCAAATAGCTTTAAGCAAAGAAATTAAAGACTTAGAGTTTGCAATATTAAGATATGAAAAAGAAACAGATAAGGCGAAAAAGTTTATATCTCTAATAAGCCGATATGAAAATTTTGATGAACTTACAACTACAATGATAAATGAGTTTGTAGAAAAGATTATTGTTCATGAAAGGAATAGAAAAGGTAGTCAAACATCAAAGCAAAAAATAGAGATATATTTTAATTTTATCGGTAACTATGAGCCACCAAAAGAAGAATTGACTGAAGAAGAAGAAGAAGAAAGATTAAAAATTGAGGAAGAAGAGAGAAAAATCAAGGAAAGAAAAGATAGACTTCATCAAAACTACTTAAAGCGTAAAGTAAATGGAAAACAACAGGAATATGAGGAAAGGTATAAGGCAAGGAGAGAACAGAGAAAACAAGAAAAATTAAAGGTTCTGAAAAGGGCAGGTATACAAGTTAATAAGTTAGAAAAAAGAGATTGAAGTTAGTCAATCTCTTTTTTAGTACAGGTATCAAGTATATCAATTATGTTATTTGCAATTGCATGGATAACAGTAACGGCAACAGAATTACCAAACTGTTTGTAACTTTGAGTATCACTTACAGGAATGATATAGTTTTCGGGGAAGCCTTGAAGTCTTGCAGCTTCACGAGGTGTTAGTTTTCGTGGATTTTTTCCTTTTTGCTCAATAAGTATTTCACTCCCGTCTTTATAATATCTTGCAGATAATGTATTTGTATAAGGACTGTTTTCATTGAACAATGTGTAACCAAATCCATTTCCCTTTATTTTATGTTCTTTCTTTCGTCGTTGATGACCTTGCCAAAGTGCATTTGAAATGGTGTATTTAGTATCAACATTTTGCTCTAAAATATTTCCCACAGAAACATCTGGGCAGGGAGGAATTGGAAAAGAAAAATCTTTATAGTTATCTATTTTATCCTTATCAAATCCAACAATGTAAATACGCTCTCTATTTTGTGGAACACCGAAGTCTTTTGCTTTAAGTATAATAGAATGAACATCGTAGTTTAAATCCTTTAATGTTTTTTCTATTGTTTTATAGGTACGACCTTTATCGTGAGATTTTAGGTTTTTGACATTTTCAAGAAGAAATGCCTTAGGTCGTTTCTCTTTAATAATTCTTGCAATTTCAAAAAATAATGTTCCACGAGTATCTTCAAAACCAAGCTTTTTACCGGCTTGACTAAATGCTTGACAAGGAAAACCACCGACAATAATATCATGATTAGGAATATCTTTTTCAGATATTTTTGTAATATCTCCAAAAGGAGTTTCACCAAAATTTGCCTTATATGTTTTTACTGCAAATTTATCAATTTCACTACTGAATACGACATTTGTTTTACCTGTTTGGTAAAATCCAAGCCTTGTACCACCAATTCCGGCAAATAAATCAATGATTTTATAGGGGGCATTTTCATTATTGGGGAAAGGTACTTTTTCAGGAAATGATAAAATATGTTTCAGCTCAATGGACGATGGCTGACTTTCTCCATTTTCCCATCTGCGAATTGTCCTATCTCCGAATTTGGACATACCAACAGCATCAGCTAATTCTTTTTGAGTCATTTGTAATCTGATACGCTTATTTTTTATTAAAATAGCAGGGGAATTATCTATGATTTGTGGTATAATATTCATATATATTCTCCTTTTTATATATGTTATTTCAAGGACTAACTGTCCTCTATTTGACACTATTGTACCATATAGAAGAAAATTTTTCAAGAAAGGAAAAGAGTTATGGCAAATATTTCTCTTGATGAATATAAAAACTTAGTTAAAGAAAAAAGGAAAGAAGGCTTTAAACAGCCTTATGACTTAGTTTATGATAATTTTATTACATTAGGATACGACAAAGTCCCTAAAGAATTCTTTTTAAGTAATGCAAGTGAAGTTGTTGAAAAACTTAGAAATAGCTGTTGGAGTGAATTTCAGCCATTAGAAAAAGACTTTACTTCAAAAATGCTAAAAGAGTTAGTTGATGATGAGTATATCAAAACTCTTACACCAATAGAGGCAATTACTTGGTTTGTGGAAGAATTTCCGGAACATATATATGCTTTGACTTTGTCAAATACTCAAAGTAGGAGGAGTAGAGCAGGTAAAGAATTTGAAAGTATTATAGAACTCATTTTGATTGGTGCAGGGATTCCACTTGACAGTCAAGGTAATATAGGTAAACAAGAGTTTGTCAATAAAGGTCTTGGTAAATTGGTAGATTTAGTTTCTCCGGGTGTTTTAGAATACATTGTAAATAAGAGAAATACTGTCTTAATTAGTGCAAAAACCACATTAAGAGAAAGATGGCAAGAAGTACCTGAAGAAATGGGAAGAACAGGTGCAAGAGAAATGTTTTTAGCAACTCTTGATACTTCTTGAGGCTAATATACAAGTTACAACAACAAAAAATATAAAAGAAACATATTATTCCGATAATGAAAGGGTATTAACCTTTGAAAAGTTGGTTGAAATATGTTTAGACAATGTTTCTCATTGGAAAAATTTCAACTACACAGTAGAACAAAATGAGCAAATGATAGAGCTTATCACTAAGCAAATTGAAAAACACCAAAATCATAAATTTGTAGAAGAATATTATGATGAGAGATTAAAAAACATAAAGAAGTAGACAAATTAGAATTTGTCGGTATATCATTAAATCGAATTTTTTCGATTAAACTATGGAATACAAAGGAGAAAATAATCATGAGCGAACAGAGAATCTATTGCATGGACCTTGTAAAAAAAGAGGATCCGGAAAAGGCTGTCAGAACACCGTTTTATCAGACAGAATCTACAGGCGGATCGGTCTGGGTTATCAAACCCGGTCAGACATTGCAAAAGCACTATCACCACAATTCCGACGATATATGGATCGTCCTTCAGGGAGAGGGAATATTCTACCCCCAGCCTAATGAAGAGGTTCCATTCAAGAAAGGCCATGTCATAGTATCGAAGAAAGACTCCTGCCACGGAGCAAAAAATACTGGAGATGAGGATATCATCTTTGTAAGTATAGTAGCACCTGTCCCTTCCGACTATGATCCTATAAACGAGTGACAGGAGAATAAAATTCCCGTTTGACAAAGGATTGTGATTATACTTGAGAAAGAAAAAAAATGTTTATATAACATTGGGATACATAGCTGTATATCTGGTGATATATTGGTGAGAGCAACTTGATTGGTTGGCTATTTACTAATATTCCAACTGGTGAGCATAGTTATTTATATGGTTGGTTGCTCAGTAGTAATCTGTTTTGGTATGCACTTGCGATTTCTGCGCTTCCTTCTCTTTGGGGTAAGTTTAAGTTTTCGGCTGTTACTACGGCTGGATTTATTGTAGGTATTGTAGCAGGCATAATCGTTGAGAAATACAAGAAGTAAGTCAAATTTCAGTTTGTCGAGCTGAATAATACAGATTCAAGACGATAGAAAGTAAAACATCTATCGTCTTTTCTTATGAAAAAAACTTGAAAGGAGATGAAATTTATGGACAATAAAAACAGAATTAGAAAAAGTAAAAGAAAAGATTGAAAGCAAGTAAGAAGAAAAAAAATATGAAAAGAAACTATCTCAGCTTAAAAATCAGGAAAAGAAAATCAGAAAGCAAACGAGCCTTGAAGAAAGAAAAAAGCGAAACCATAGATTGATAGAGCGAGGAGCAATCTTAGAAAGTTTAATTGAGGGAGCAAGCGAGAAAAGTAATGAAGAAATAAAGGCTATTTTGCAAAGAGCATTTCAAAAAGACTAAGAAACGCAAGGACATAGTATAATTGTAATTCCCTTAGATTTTCTAAGGGCGCAATTATACACCCTTTAGGTGTCCTTGCGACCTGCGGTGCTTTTACCCTTGCGGGGAGCAAAGAAAAAAGCCGAAGCATTTTTCCGTATTAAAGGCAAAAGACAACTGAATATAATTCATTCGCTTTTTTATCATCAAGGGTAAAGCGCATTCACTATCGCTCACCCTTGACAATAAAAATTTGAAACAGATAGCTTACATTAAGCCGACATACTGAAACAACAAAAGTTAAAAGTATAGTCGGCTTTTTCTATTGTACCGTTTCAAAACGCTCATTCAGTTTATAGAAAAGCAAAAGTATTTTTAAGACCGACATCTAAAACAACAAAAGAAAAATAAGAAGATGACAAATGCCACATTCCCAAAATGGGAGTGTACCTAAATCAAAGACAGTACTAATCAAAGGGGGTAGTGAAACACGACTTCCTTAAAAGATAAAAGGAGTAACGATTTGTTGCTACATTTTCATAACAAAAGATAGGAGAGAAAAATGGCAGATAAAAGGATGTTTTCAATAAAGATAGTGGATAGCGACTTATTTTTGGATATGCCATTAAGTAGCCAATGCCTGTATTTTCATCTATCTATGAGGGCAGATGATGATGACTTAAAAATTCTAATTACAAAAGGTTTTGTAATTGTCTTTTAAAGAGGGGTTATAGTCATTACCTATTGGAAGATAAATAACTACATCAGAAATGACAGACGAAAAGAAACGATGTATCTTGAAGAAAAGCAAAGTATAACGCAAACGGAAAATGGAGCATATATCAAGGTTGAAAATCTTGGTATACCAAATGACAACCAAGTGTCAACCGTTTGTCCGCATAGTATAGTTAAGGGTAGATTAGATAAGAGGAGAATAGAACAGGTTGCCCCAGTGTCCCTTTATGGAGAGTATCAAAATATTCATTTAACCGATGAAAAATACCAAAATCTAAAAGATAGGCTGAAAGGTCATACAGATACAATGACTGAAAAGCTATTAAGATATATCAAAAGTAAAGGCACAGACTACAAAGACCACTATGTAACAATCCTTAATTGGTATGAATTGGTATGAACAGGATAAAGAAAAGCTATCACAGAAAAATAATCAAAATAAAAGCCATAGAACCTATTCAACCAACTATGAAGACAGCGACAGCCTATAAAAGGTGTTTTTAAGGGTTTAATCATAAAAGAGGTGTCAGACTATGGTTAAGATAAAAATAAGCCTTAAAAACGCATTATAGAGCCTGATGTAGAAAAGGAGACTAAAATTATGAATGATAAAGAAAATATGATTACTACAAAAATTCAAGGGACAGATTTTATCTACAACAAAGATACTCACTATGAAGAAGACGGACATATCTATTGCAAGATTTGTAATGAAAGAATAGACGGTAAGGTAATTCCGATGTTGGATAAGCCTATGATTATCAGAACGGCTTGTAAATGTGATAGAGATAGAGCTGAACAAGAAAAAACTGTTAAAACAAGATAGGTTGAGACAAAGCTGCTTTATATCCAAAAATCAAATAGCCTACACCTTTAAAAATGCCGATGAAGATACAGATAAGGAAATCATCAAAAAAGCAAAGAACTATGTAAAACATTTTGAAGAAATGAGAAAAGATAATGTTGGACTGTTACTTTACGGAAATGTAGGAAGTGGCAAGACCTATGTAGCTTGTGCTATTGCCAACGCTATAATTACAGAATATAGCCATACAGTAAAAATGAGGAACTTTGCACAGATATTAAACGACTTACAAAAAGGCGGCTTTAATCTTGATAGAAACGAATATATCGAATAGATAACAAGCCCTACCCTACTAATTCTTGATGATTTTGGAATAGAGAGAAATACAGAATATGCCTTAGAGCAAATTTACAATGTAATCAATGCAAGATACCTAAAGGCAAGACCAACCATTATAACTACTAACCTTAATTTCAAAGATATAGAAAAAGAACAGGAAGATATAATGCTTGGCAGGATTTATTCAAGGATAATCGAGATGTGTTTACCTCTTAGGATAACGGGACTTGATAGAAGAAAAATACAGAGCAAAGAAAAGCTGAAGAAAGCACAAAACTTAATAGATGAATGAGAGCGATTGGAAAAGTAAAAAATTCTAATCGCTTTTTAATTGCAAGAAAAGGAATGATGATATGCAAAAAAATAATACAGAAACAAAAACAATAAAGAAGATTGGAAAAACTACCTATGAAGTTGTTGTACATTTTAATAAAAATACTACTGAAACAATGCAAGACAAATTGAAACGCATAATGCTTAGAGAAATTGAGAGTGAAAAACATCAAAAAAATGATAAAAATGATTAGAAAGTCCTTGACAAGTTGTTACAGGTTTGGCTCGCTAATCTTTTCTTTGGTCTTTTGGTTAAAAATATCACTAAAATTTGCAGACCTGCCTTGTTTGTGCTGTTGCTTAGTGTATGAATTTATATTGGTGCTTAAGATGCTAATATCATTCGTGGTTTGCCTCCTAGCTTCTTGCTTTTTAAGTTTTAATTAAAGTAACCATAAAATAATTGACTATCCAAATTTATCAGTCAAAATAAACAAGTGACAAATATGCCAATCACAAAAATTACAAAAATTTACTTTTACTAAGTCATTCTTTGGTGGGACTGATTTAATTCCAGTATGCGCCAAAATTCAATTCAGATATTAGGGCGAGCATACTCTATGTAGCTACAAAATGTTACCATTTGCATCTCCATAGAGGCTCGCAAGGATAGCTTGCCGCTCCCTTGACCCACGCTTAAAAAATATTTTCTTTATTAAAGTGGCCATGCAAGATAGGCTTTTTTTAATAAAAGCTTAAGTTGATTAAAGGCAGCCATAAGAACAAAAATAATTAGACTAAATTATTTTTTATGATCTACAAAATATATTTTAGTATATTTTTAAAATGGCAACGTAACAAATAATGTTTGGAAGTAATAAATGAGATGATTATGTAATAAACTTAGTAGAGTCTCTACGTTTAAAACATATCTAGACTTTGAGTTTTTTCCTTGCATACATCACCCACATGGTGATATATGCTGGCTTTTTGGGAGTATTCACGCTCCTCTATAAATTCTCTACATATTCTTGTAGCATCTTGTGCTCTATCTGTAAGCTCTCGTATTCTTCTCTCAAATTTTGGAATTTTTCTTCTAAATTTTCTAATTTTTCTTCCAAGCAAGATATTGAACTCTCGTACATATCTCTTTGTTGCTGCAAAGATTCCGTTAAGGCGTCGTTGCAATCTTTGTTCAAGCTCTTGACTTTCTTTGTTAGCTCTGTCACATTTGTCTGTAATATCGCGAGCTTCTTCTCGCAGTCTTGTTGCAAATTCATTGTTTCTAATTCGTGTCTGTTCCTTTCGTCTTCGATCATCTTGGTCAAGCGCTCGTTCTCTTCTAGCAATGCTTTCTCTAATGCTGTCATCCTCTACTCCATTTTCATTAATATAAATTTCCTGCGCTCGTTCTCTGTTATCTCTTCGTCTTTTGGAATTGATATGTAATATTCCCTCTGGGTCTTGTCTGCAGTAGGTTGGCTGTATCTCCATTGTTTTGGTATCGCCCAAGCTACTTCTTCCTTTAATATCATTGCGTGCACTACCCAGCCAATTGCTATTCCCAAAATTAGTGCGGTAGCAACTGATAGCGAGATTATCACCGATCTGTCCTTGTGATGCAAGGATATTGTTTTTTGAAGTTCTTTCGACATATCTTTCTTGATTAAATCTATCTCTTTTAACAATAAGCTCCTCAAGTTTTCGCCTATTTTCTCTGCACTCTGCTTGTGTATTTCTATCATGGAATTCTCTAATTCTTCTGCTTGAGCTTTGGCTGAGTTCTCCAAGTCTTTGAGCACTGGTGAAGTCTGCATCGTATATTCCTCCTTTTAGACGATTTTTTGTTTTTTTAGTAGGCAGTATGATCGTTATGCCTTTTTTGTTGATCCTGGTTATTTCGATACCATTTTGTTTAAGAAGTTCAATCATGTGGTCTCTATTTTTAATATAGCCTTGCTTAACCAGATCGTGCAGCTTTTGGTCGAGCTCTTCCAAATTTTTATAATGATTGATGTTTTTCTTGCTAGACAATATAGTTTGCTCTTTTGCTGGATCATCTGGACTTGATAGTCCATACTCATCGTTAATGATCTTTTTAATTAGATCTATTCTAGTTTGATCATATTTAGCAAAATAAGGATTAAATGACCTGTCTGTTTCAAGATCTATCTTAGGGATAAGGAAATTTAACTCAAGCCGTCCATCCTTGTCTGAGTGTTCTACCCATAATACATTTGTACGTTCAAGCATATATTCACCCAAAAGAGCATATTCAAAATCCTTAATAATTTTTAGTTTTTGCTCTTCAGTTAAAAAGTCATGCCTCTCTTCAAATGATAAAACACCAAAACAGGTCTTTTGTTTATAGGTGATGCCTTTTATAATAGCTCTAGTTAAATTTTCATCACCTTTTATAACTCTTGCTGTTCCAGCAGCTTTTCTCTCATTTAAAAGATAATTTATGCTCCCAAGGCCACCACCAGTATAAGTACGAAGAAATTTAACTAGCATCACTAGTGCCTTTATTTGTATTGATACAAGGCGAATCAAGAAACATATTTTTTACCCAATATTTCATAAATTTTATGTAAGATCTTATTATCGTCGGCTATGATCTCAATACCAACTCTATCTAGGCTTTGCCCACTATTTAATTTGGTGGCTATTTGGTTTATGTTTTGTCCTTGTCTAGATAGCTCAATTAGAAGTTCCCTTATAATTGGTGCATAAATCTGCTTAGACAACATAGCTCTTAGGGCAAATTTTGAGAAAGTTAGGCCACTTTCTTGTAATTTATTATTAATCACCAACCATTCTGCATTACTTAGCCTAAGTCTTTTAGTTATGACTTTGGTTACCTTGCGTTTTTTTATCTTTTCAGAACTCACGTAAATTTACTCCCAATCTAAGAAGAAGCCACTCAAAAAATCCTATGCCATAAAAATTTTTGTCAGACTTGCTCTTTAAATATCTTTTAAGGTTATTTTATAAAATTTCACAGCCTAAAACAAGGAATTCGGTAGGCTTCAGGCCGCTAAAATGCGTGTTTTTTAAAAATACTATGAAATATATAATATAATTTTTGTAGCTTCTGGATTTTCTCTTAAAAATTTAGTCTAGTATGAAATTAAGAAAATAAAATAATAAAAATATAGGGGTTATGCTCATCATAAAAGAGCACTACAAGTTAGTCAAATTTATTCATTGATAGTTAAAGATAAGAGACTTAATGCTTAGTTAAATTTATCCTTTAGCATCTCATATACTTCGTTATTCTCTCTTTTGCCGACAACTAGCACTAATACTACGATCTCATCATCTTTAACTTGATATGCCAAGCGGTAGCCGACATCTCTTAGCTTGATCTTATAGACATCTTCATAGCCTCGTAGCTTGTCCTTGGCAACCTTTGGGTTTTCTAGACGCTCACTTAGCTTCTTTTTAAACTGCACCTTTATGCTATTGTCAAGCTTTTGCCACTCTTTTAAAGCACTTGGTAAGAACTCTAACTCATAGCTCATCTAGACTTACTTTTACTGGTTTTTCACCACTTGCTAAAGCAGCGTCTACTGCTTTGCTTAGATGATACTCTTCTATTATCTCTGCCATTTTTTCATAGACAGAGCTGGGTACTAGATAGGCACTAGGGACATTGTGGTTTAGTATAGCTACAACATTATCTCCAGCTTGTTTTAAAATTTGAGCTGGAGACTTTTTTAGCTCGCTTATGCTAGCTGTAAAATTTGCTTGTATGGTTTGCATTTTTATCCTTTATTTAATACCTAAAATAATACTAAATAAGATATAATAATAGTCTTAAAACTCATGCTTTAAAATTTACTCCTATTCATTTTCATACGTCACTATCTCTACTAAAGACTTTAAAAATCTAAGACAATATTTCTAGGGTTACAAGCCCTCAGTAGTACATTCTAACGCAAGATCCTAAATTTAACATACCATGAACTTGATATCTTGAAGCACGACACTTAAAAAGGAATACCAAAAATTCTCTTCTATTTAATTTTATACATTTTTAATATTCAGTTAAGATTCATTTTTATCTACAATCAAAGAAGTATAGCTTCCAAAATAGTTTTAACACTATACATACAATTACTGAAGTATATCCTTATTGACTGGTATAAAATATAGCCATTATATCAAAAAACCTTCTTTTATAGCATTCTCATAAAGATCATATAAAATAATAGCTTGCTTTATAGAAGGAAGTCCTATACTTCCATTTGCAATTTTTGCCAATATATCCATTTGCTTCATAGATATTTGGTGTCTTATTTCATCTTTTTCATAATATTTTAAAATCTTGTCCCAATCTTTAAATTTAACGACAAACGATTGAACTTCTATATTGTCATCAAGTTTCTTGTCTTTTCTTGCTTCTTTTTTTATATACTTTTCTTCTTCTGCACTACTTAATATCTCATCATCAAATCCTAAACTCAATTCAATATCTTTTATACTATCCCAGCATAACTTCTTTTTACACCATTGACCTATATTTGCATTGCCTTCCGGCGGGTTAGTTATGTTAGTATATATTTTGCTAGCAACTATAGAGATTATATTCTCTAAATTATTAGATATTTTTTGTTCATCCCATATTTTAGAAAAATTTAAAAATAATCTATTTTTTTCTAAATAATACGATAAGTACGATAGGGTATAGGCTACGCATTGTGCCCTATAACCACCATTGTACCAAGTGGCGTAAGAAACAAGTTTTTCAACTTGTTTAAACATTATAATTCTAGATACTGCTTCTTTAAAATAGTTGCTCGTTATACAAAGCTCATCTTTTTCTAACATTTGAGTAATATGTTTTGCAAAAGCCATAAAGCTATATTGTGCGCCTTTTGATACAATATCCGGCGATTGTAGCCAAGCGATTTCGCTTTTAGCTAAAAATGTTTTATCTATAAGTTGTGACTTGGGGTTTTCTATTTGAAATTTCTTTTTATCTGTGCCACTTAAATATGCTTGTTCATTTAAGTATTCGCCCCTTACCCTCTCATAAAACCAATGAGTTCTTACTTGTATTCCATCAACAGCTGGTGCCAAATTTCTTCTTGAGCATTCTTTGAAATCTTTATGGAAAGGACTATTTGAAAAGAAATCCGATTGATTTATCTTGTTTTGGGTATTTGCGTATTCGCTAACTTTTGAGACAAATTCATCTTGTTTTTCGGCGTCAGCAACTACAGATAGTTTCATCTGAACATAAATTTTTGATACGTCTAGCTTTGAATTTTTACTTGAAGCATATATGGCCGATACGGTCTGACCTCCATTGACAATCTGAAAATTTGATATTTTTATAATTTTGCCATCTTGTAAAATAACATCATTAGCTGTTGCAGTTATGCCATTATTGTATGCGAAAAACATCTCTGGCTTATATTCTATAGTGTTTCGCAACCCCTTATTGACGTTGCCTCTAAACTGCAAAAAAGTTCTGACGTTTTGTTCTAAAAGTCTAGAGCCAAATGTATCATAAATTTCAACTATTGTCCTACCATCTATTACGCTTAAATAAGATCTGTAGTCTTTCGCCGGCGTGTCTACTACAAGCGCCGGCAAATCAACCTCAACGTCAAAGTTGTTTTTTGAGTTATTTATAGTATAGATTTTATATAAAAACTCAATATCTATGATGCGATATTCCGCATCAATGCCAGATAGTACTTTATTTGGGATGCTTGCTAAATTTTTAGTAATTTTTCCATCTGTTATAATGATAAGGCGGATTTTTTTAATTTCATTTTTAATTAAATACGAATATATATTATAGGCCATTGAGTAATGCTCAAAACCCTCCTCCATAGTATCATAAAGTTTTTGGAAACTCCTTAAAAGGAAATTTTCCAGCTTTTTAAATTTTGATTCTATCTGCGCTTTTATGAGAGTTTGTATATCATCACTTTGAAAAAAACAATGCACTAGAAGACTAAGCTTACCACGCTCTACATCAAAGTCATATCCACTTACTTCCATATCTCTTTTATTGTATTCAGCAATCATGTAGTCTTGCGATAGCTCTCCTTCGTCAACAAGAGAGTCACAGACCGACTCAAAAAATGCTTCTTGTTTGCTTATACCTCGGCTTTGGGCTTGACTCACGATATCCTGCATAAAATCTTGATGAAAGTCATCTAAACTAACCATTTTTTGCCTTTAAAGTTTTATTCTATCCAACAAAAATTCATTGCATTTTAATAAATCTACCGTATATTTTACGTTATGAATTCTGGAATCTATATCTATGGAAGTAATTTTTGGAAATTTATTATCTACATTAAAAAATAAAATTTTATCTATTTTAAATTTTAATAGTTCTACTTGGAAATTTGATTTATAGCCATACGAAAAAAGCTTTTTATAAAATGATTCTACGTCAGCGACCTTTACTTCTATACTCTTTATGATATCCTCAACACTAAGTCCTTGCGAATTTATAGATAAAGAGTATACCGCGAGATATAATTTTTCTTTAGTTGTATAAAGTTGATAAGCAGATGAAATTATAACATGTGGTGACTTTGAAGCTTTATACGTTTTAATCTCAACAGCGCAGTCATTAAATAAAAAGTCTTGTTTATCAAAATCTGCCCCAACCCAAGAACTTAATGCCTCTTCAAAACCAACTTGTTTAGCTGCAATATTATTTAAAAAACTAAGTTCACCAAATAGCCCCATTTGCCTTTCTGTCCCAAAATCATCATCATTTGAAATAAAAAATTTTTTCCATTTTAGAAGTCTTACTTCTATATTGTCTAAAACATTTTCATTATTATTGCAAGTATTTAAAAGAGAAATAATATCGTTGCAAACCAATACAAATAGTTGCCAATTGGAATTATCGTTTAGTGCTATATAAAATTTGGTAGCATCTTTAAAATCTTTTCTTAGTGTATTTAAACCAATAAATTTTATACTCTTTTTACTAGTTTTTATACAAAAATCTAGTTCAATGCCAAAAGTATATCTTCCATCCAAATCCACTATCCAAAAAATATCATATCTATTGTCACCATTAATCCTTCTTCTGGTATTATTTTTCATATCATTCCAAGGATTAATCATCTTGCTCTTCTAATTCTTCAAATTCAAAAAGCATCTCTTCTTGATATACCTTATTGATTAAATATTTAATAGTTTGAGAGCTACTACAAACACCATCATTAGGAAAACAAACGCCATAGGCTGGTAATATATCGCAACCAAAGCCGATTTGATTGTTCTTAGTGTCTAGTATATGTAACATTAAAATTGGATTTTTCAAATTTTTTCTTAAAAATGAAGACCTGTCGCCCCTTTTTTCTTTCTTGCTTTGTTCATAAATTTCATCATCTAGTAATGCTTTCTCAGGATCTCCTGCCGATAGTTTTCTATTCCCAAGTTCTATGTAATCACCCTTGTCTTGCAATTTTGAGCGCTCTTCCATATTTATCCCAAATTTTTCTAAAAACATACCCCTTCCTCCATAAAGAACAACATCCCACACTGTATTCTTATCTTCCAGATACGCCCTTATAAAATCTAACTGCATATGTGCTTTTATAACACTAAAGTTATTTATAAATTTTAATATTTCCATTTTATCTATATTTTTATATATAGTGGCGCTTCCTTTTTTACTACCTCTATTAAGTGATTCTATAAGCTCTTTTAAAATATTTAAATTATTATCGTGTAGTTGTGGGTTTTTAGCAAATCTTACGGTTTCTATTAGCTTTCCACTTAAATCCAATGACATACATTTTTCTTCTGCGTTTTTCATCTTATTTTTGGCTGTAATTTGTAATTGACTGTTTGGATCTTGTCTGACAGCTAGTCCAAAATTATAAGGAGTTAGACCATCTTCCGCCATCTCTTTAAATTTATACATAAGCTCATTTGTAGCCTCAATAATAAATCTAAAATAGTTTTGAATATCTTTTGGCATATAAATTTTACATAAATCCTCATAGCCTTGTCTATACCCAAACCATCTACCCATCTGCATAAGCGTATCATAGAATATTGTACTTCTTATAAAATAACTAACACTGAGTCCTTCTAGAGTAAAGCCACGTGATAGGCTAAGTCCTCCAACCGCAATGACATTTACTCTTTCGCCAGTATTATATTTAAGCGGCTTCTTACTATTTTGGTAAACCGCTATTACTTGAATACTATTTGCGATTTCGGATAATTTTTTTGAAATCTCTAACCATGAAAATTCTATATCAAATTTTGTCTCAAAAATATTCTTTAAGTTTAGTATCAAGCTACTTTGTTTTACTGAATTTGGAAGTAAAATAAAAGCATTAATATCATTTTTTAACGCTTTTAAATATTCATCTATCAAACATTCAATTTTTTCGTGCACATCAGAAAAGCGACTAATATTAACAAGCATGCTATTATGCTTAATTTGACCCCTTAAATCCCTTGTTGCCACATTTAGTATAAATACATTTATAGCCTCGTATAGACTTTGTGGCAATTCTGATATAAGGTGATCTTTTTTATGTTTTAAAGGAATCTTTTCATCATAATCATTAATATCTATTAAATATTTATCAGGATTATCTATAAAAATCTTTTCGGCGCCGAAATAATTAGTTGGTGCATCAAGGGCATATATAAAATCTCTTGGAAATAAATCTTTAGAAATCTGCTCATTCATGTTTTTAATTTTTACGCTTTGCTCATCTTCTATTGTATGATCTATAAAAATATTTGCATAAGGTGTGGCAGTATATGCAACATAAGAGCTTTTTTCGAAAAGCTCCAAAAGAGCCCTTAATTCTTTATTTATAGTGGTTGGATCACCCTCCTCTTTTGTATTTATGGAGGCATAGTCAGACTCGTCATCTATCAATAACATGGCATGTTTTGAAATTTTATTATTATAATGAAACTTGATCCATCTTATGACATTGGAAAGAGTGCTTGCGTTTTTCTTTATAACCAAAAGTACTGGCGTATTAATATTATCAAAATTTACACCTTGTGAGTTTTTACGTGCATCTGTTGTATTAAAATCGCTTATTTCCGTAGTCAAGCTAATGGGTTGCATTCTATTTGCATTAGGCAAATCATCAAGTCCAACCCCGACTATTTTTGAGTCATTTTTACCAACAAAAGCCTCATTTATACGAATTTGAGTCTGGTTTCTAAGATTGTTTTTATCTCCAGCAACAATAACTATAAATTTATAACCAATATCGGCAGCCTTACATATCAAGGAAGCATAGTTTGAAGTTTTGCCAGACTGAACATGCCCTACAACCATACCGTATACACTAAATTTATTCTCTCTTGGATCTCCAATTTGATTCATTATCATATCAGTATCATCATCTACAGTCTTGATAACTTGCGGAGGCAATAAGCCTTTATAAAATTTTTCCAATCTATCCCAGTAAAAATTACTATTATTGGCTTTTGTGTTTATGCTATACCAAGACGTATTGCGTCGTTTTTGTTCATCGCCTTTTATTACTAAGCCCGTACTCATCCTTACATTAAAATATTTCTCTAAGTCGTCTTTTAGTTTTTCATAATCATTATCTGAAAAATCGCCGTCTTGGTTAAATATATCAACTTTAATGTCGGACTTAATAAATCTTTTTACTCGAGATATTTCGTTGTCAATATCTTCCTCTTGTAAAACCTCATTCTGTTTAGAGTACTTGTTGGTCAAACTACTTTTTGAAAAATTAAAAACTTCTTCATAAAAACTACATTCCATCCAACGGCTCCTTATATTTTTTAAAAATCTCTATTTTTTTAATTTCATCTTCGCTAAGTCCTATATTTTTTAGATATTCCAGTATTTTAACCGCTTCTGTATTTGAAATAATACCCTCTTGCCTAAAATTATGTGGATTTTGCTGGACCTGTACCTGTATAGCTTCTAATGGTATGCATGCCTCAAGTGATTTTAGGTATAGCTGAAATAGTTCTCTCGTTTGCAAATCCAATAAATCTAATAATTTTTGATGCATTGGATTTTCTTTATTTATTGCAAAATAAATTTTGCTATCTTCGCAAACTAAATCCCAAAATCTAATAACATTTTTGTCATTTATTTTACGACCACGAGTGAAAAAGGGCTTTACCCCATCTTTTATGGAGTATAGAGCAACTCTTTTAAGCTCTTCTTTCAAGCCAGCAACTGGATTTGCGATAGACTTTTTTACATCAATATTCCACAACTCGTCTTGATCGTTTGAAATTTCAATCTTTATACGAACAAGCTTTGTTGTATCGCTAGATTTAAGAATACCCCACCATTTACCGTAAACAAGTAGCCTGTGGGCTCTGTATAGATAAAAACCTTGAGATTTTATATAGCCTTCTCTCCCACTATATTTTTCCCATTCCGATAAAGTCACTTTTGAATGATGCGGTAAGATAAATGGAGTAATTTTTATTTCTTTTTCGTTGTATTTAATTATTTCTGTAGATTTCATAAAGGTTGCATCATGTGTTGGATTAAACGGATTAAAAGGTATTAATGGATTATTGTTGATGGATATTTTTATTTTTCTTGCGCCGTCAGCTCCCTCTAAAAATTGATGAAAAACCAAAGACAAATGCTCTCTTAGCGGTTCTAAACATTCTGAAATTTGCTCGATTTTGTCCATATCTTCCCATACAACAAGAGTAGAATTATCGTTTTTATAAAAATCTTTAAAGATTTCAAGATTTTTATACTCGCTCAACTCAGGCGTCAAAAGTAGCCATTTATCGCTTTTAGAGATATAGTCCAAGTCCCATTGTTTAATGTTTATCTGATTACATTTTTTTGATACAACGGTAAGTTTTTTACATTGAGAAAATGAAGCCGTTTTAAGACCTAAACCAAATTTACCAAGTGCGATATCATTTCTTTTCTCATCTGGATTTTTTGATGATAGCCTCATAGCTTCTATTAGTTCATCTTCGTCCATTCCCGCACCATTATCTAGAATGCAAAAAAACGGTTCAGGATGCTGTATGGCATAAATTTTTATATCATTTGCGCCAGCTGATATACTGTTATCAATGATATCTGCAACTGCTACCTCGAAAGTATACCCTATGTCGCGAAGCGATTTGATAAAATTTGCAACATTTGGATTAATTTCTATCGGATCCATCCAACACCGCTACAATCTCTTTTGCAATTTTTTCAACCATTGGCACAACAACAGAATTTCCAGCCTGCTTATACAACTGTGCTCTTGATATGTTTGATGGGAGTATAAAGTCCCTTGAAAAGCCTTGTAAATTAAAACATTCTTTTGGGGTTAATCTTCTTATTACACCATCATCTAATATAATTGGTATATTGTGTCCACCTGCACCCATATTTGCAGTTAGAGTAGGGCACACATTTGATTTATTAGGGCGAACATAATAGCGTCTATACTGATAAACAATATTTTCATCCACAACACTCTCTATCACTTTACGGTGAATTTTATTATTTTTGTCGTTATAAATATCAGTCAAGGTAACGCACGAGTTATCTAGAAAGAATTTTATACTTTTTGGTTTCTTATTTGTTTCCTTGGGAATTTTAAACTTGCTAGATAGTAGATTGGATTGTTCCGTTTCTTTTATATTTTCTTTTATAGGTTTTTCAAATAAATAGTCGTCTTCATCCTTAAAGCCTACAATATAAATTCTTTCCCTTCCCTGTGGTATGTCTGTATACTTTGCAGCGTTTAATATAAATGGTATAAAAGAATATCCAGCTCTTTTTATCTCATTTCTAATGGTTTTAAAAGTTTCACCGTTATTATGAGAAGCTATGGTTTTAACATTCTCTAAAAAAAAGGCTTTCGGCCTTAATTCTTTTAGTAATCTTGATACTTCAAAAAAAAGCTTACCACGTTCATCTTCAAACCCTCTGCCATGTCCAGCAAGTGAAAAGGGCTGACAAGGAAAACCTGCTGTTAATATATCTATATCACTTAAATTTTTACCATTTAACTTTTTAACATCTCCTTCAATGAGGTTGGTGCTGACGTGATTCAATCTGTAAGTTTTACAAGCGTCTTTATCAATTTCATTTGCCCATACAACATTACAATTTGAATTTTTAAATGCTTGGCACACACCACCAACTCCAGCAAATAAACTTCCTACTCTGTAAGTCACAAAAAACCTTTTTAATTTTTATGAATTATATAACAATACTTATAAAATATAAAAGCATTTAGTTTTAGAGTAGTTAGCCTCAAAATTCAACTTCTTTTCCTTAAGTGCTGTGCCATATGATATTGCTTTGCGTATGGTTTGCATTTTTATCCTTTATTTAATACCTAAAATAATACTAAATAAGATATAAGAATAGTCTTAAAGCTCATGCTTTGAAATTTATTCCTATTCATTTTCATACGATACCATCTCTACTTTACTCTTTAGTGTGTTTGCATTAATAGGCTTAGCATAAGTGTTTAGCAAAATTTTATACTGCTTTTCATGTCCTACTATCTGAGCTATAAGGTTAGCTTCTACCTCGCGCTGCACTAGATAGTCTATAAAGTAGTGTCTAAAAGAGTAAAAGGTCTTTTTAGAGTCTTTGTCTATAAACTTTCTTTGGATCTGGCTTCTAAAAATTTCAGAGAAGTCCTTATTGCTTACCTTAAATATATTTCCGCTTTTCTTGCTATTAACATATTTTAGCAAACCTAGATCTATGAGCTTACTATGAATAGGCACAAATCTAATACTATTTTTAGTCTTGGTAGTTTTACCATCATTTGTATTGATGTTAAAGCAGTAAATTCCATCTTTTAAGACTATATCTTCTTTATGAAGTTGTGTGATCTCTTTTATCCTCATGCCACTATAAGCAGCTATCATTGTGACGTAGTAGAGCTCACTAGCCTCTATCCTTGAACTTGGTGATTTACCACTTTGTTTGATACTAGTTACTATCTCAAAGATCTTCCTAGCTTCTGATGCTTCGTATGGAAGCACTGCCCTTTCGCTAGGGTCTATGTCTATCTTGACGTTCATTTTTGCAGTTATGCTTTTACCTATATAGTCACTATCAAAGCAGTAGTTAAAAAACTGAATAACCCTTATCATATATTTTTGGATAGTAGGCTCAGAGAGTTTATCGTCCTTTTCACCTAGCTTAAGTATCTGAGATAAACTTTTATCTTTATACCTACTCTTTTGGGCTAGCTTAGTTGGAACTTTATAAAGAAGATCTCTAAATTCAAGCAAGTTATCTCTCGTGATCTTATAAACTGGCGTATCTTCGTTAAAGTATAAAAATAAGAGCTTTTTTACGCTAGTAACTAATCTTTGCGTGTCTGGCAACCACTTGTCAGCTCTTTTAGTGTTTGTCTCAAATATCTCGAATGCATCCTTTAAGCTCTTTTGATCTTCTAAATTTAAAGCTGAGAATTGATTGCTAGAGCCAGATGTCGCTTGCAGTACTTGCCTGATCTCATACTCTTTGGTTATTTTGGCTCTAGGATTAAAAATACTAAAGCTACTATCGTCATCTAATTTTATCTTGATATTTTTTGGTGGATTTGGATCCATTATGATATCTTCCATGCTTCTATGGTCATTCTTTGTTCTTACTAGCTTTAAATTTGAAGTTGAGCCATACTTTTGATCTAGTATGGCATAAACCGTCTCGCTAATCCTTTGAGCCATAGCCTTAAGCTGCCCATCAGTAATGGGCAAACAACCACTATCTTCAAGCTCTTTTATATTTTCTTGAAATGAAGCTATGTCCTTAGCATCAAACGAACTAGGCGTGGCTTTAGTATCATTAGAGCTATCTTCAAGGAAAAAGTGCTCACGTTTGTCGTCAAAGAGCACACTGCTCTTCTCAAGCTTTGATACAAGATAGTTAAGTGTTAGTATGTTTTTCTCTAAAAGAGTTTGCCCTATGTTCTCTTTATCCTTGCTACCAAGAGCGCCAGCAGTGTTAGTGATATTGCTTATATCCTTAATTAAAATTTGAGGTAGATCGCCATCTATCAAACTTTGTTTAAAGTAGTCATTGAGCGCATTTAGAAATTCTACATCCATCTTCTTATTAAGAAGAGAGTGCTCTTTGATGCTCTTACTAAGCTTTACTTTCATAAATGAATTTACAAAAGATTGGATTATGCTATCACTAAGATTCATGTGAACCACCCTTTTTATCAAGTAAAGATTATTATCTAGAATTTTAGCCCTTTTTCTGGCTTTTTCCAAGAGATTAGTGGATGTGGAGAAGCAAATTTCTCGCTTTTCGTTAAAAAATTTTCTGATGCTTGGAGCAAGCGTCACTCGGTAGTAATATATACCGTTTCGCTCCCTTAAGTGTTGTCCCATATTTAATAGCCAACCGGTCAAAAATGGAACAGTTTTATGTAATCACTAAGTAAAAAATCGTCTAAAGTGCGTATTTCAGGCTTTCAGGAGCTCATATAAAAAATCCTCATAAGCCGGAGGTCGGGAGTTCAAGTCTCCCCCGTGACACCATAAATACCTAAATTACGATGTTTCTACAATATTATATTGCAGTCACCTTTCATAAAATATAGCTTAATGTTTGTAGCAAAATAAAATTTTATGTAGCAAATTTTTAAGCTCACTGTAATTTTAGCACGTTTTTTGTAAAATTTTAAAAACCAAACATAACATACAATTTTCTATACACCACTTACTACGACACAACCTGTCACGCTACTAGGTTAAATTTTCACCATAAATCAAATCAAAAACAAGTGTTTTAATAAATGCTTAATTATTTTTGGATTAGCAAAAAAGACATGTAATGTCTTGAAAGTTAGTATATAATTAGCAATAAAACAATATTTTTTAAATAAAATATTGTTTTATTTAAATAGTTGTAAAATACCAAATTATTTTAACATGCAAAGGAGTTGTTATGACAAAATTTGAAGTGGCACTTCAAAAAGAGTTTGAAGATCAGAGGATGGCTATAAAAAAACCAAATTTAGCTATTGTTGGCGGAACCGGAGTTGGTAAAAGCTCTCTTATAAATCGTATATTTGGCAAAAATGCAGCAAAGGCTGGTGTTGGAGCTCCTGTTACTAAAGGTATGAACAGAATAGAAGATCCGAGCCAAAGTGTGCCGATAGTGTTTTATGACACTGAGGGGTACGAAACAACAAGTACAAATGAGCAAAACAATACAAATTTTGAACAAAGTATAATCCCTGAGCTTGAAAAACTTCAAAAAAAGAATCTAGACGAGCAGATACATATAGTTTGGTATTGTATATCTATAGCAAATCATAGAGTAACTCCTTATGACATAAAAAATATCAAATATTTTAAAGACAATGGGTATAAAATCGCAATAGTTTTTACAAAATGCGATACTGATGAAGAACTGGGAGATGGTAGTGGCAAAGATGCAAACGCATTTAAAGGTATCATCAAAGAAAAAATCGGCCCAATGGATTTTTTTGAAACCACAAATGATGAAAGTATAAAACTTGATATAGATGCTTTGCTTGAGTGGTCTGTTGGTCAACTTGATGATGATATGCTAAGACAAGCCTTCATATCGGCGCAAATTTCTTCGATAGAGCTTAAAAAACAAGAAGCTTATAGGATAGTAAAAATAGCCGCTACAACGACTGCTGCAACAGCAGGGCTAAATCCAGTACCAGTCTCAGACGCCCTTCTTATAGCACCGCAGCAAATGATAATGTGCGTAAAGATAACAAATATCTTTTGGCTAAATACTGGGAGTTATTTAAATTTAGGAGAGCTTTTAAGAGAAAATCTACTACCAATATTAGGTAAGATGACTGCAGCGAGTCTTACAAAATTTATACCTATTTTAGGGCAGCTTATAAACTCAGCTGTTGCAGGAGGACTTACTTACGGATTTGGAGCAGCCATCGTTGAAGCAAATGTCAAGGCATTGAGTGATTTTTTAAAGAGCGGAAAGATGCCTGTTTGGGCTGAAGTTTTTAACTCAAAATTTATATTTGAGATTATGAATGCAACAAAAGATCAATTTAAGGGATAGATGTGGGCATCGCTTGTAATGTTCTAATTATAGGCAAAACCGGCACCGGTAAAAGCTCTTTTGCAAATTATCTTTTTGATGTGGATAAATTTACTACCGGTTCAGGTGAGCCGGTAACTAGCTGGGCTGAAAATTTTCAAGCATATCATTTTGAAAAAGAGGGCATAAAGATAAATGTATATGATTCTGTAGGATTGGAACCCGATAATCAATCAAAGTGGATGGGAGAGCTTGATAAATTTTTGGCCCAAAAACAGAAGCAAAATGACCTAAATAAAATCATACATGCTTTGTTTTACGTTACAAATGCTTCAAGTGCCAGAATAGAGCCTGGCGAAATAACCAAAATAAAAGATATCAAGCAAAAATATGATATAGACGGAACTATTGTCTTTACTCACTGCGATGTCGCTGATGATGACACGCTATGTCAACTTGAAAAAAATTGCAAGCAAAATAATCTTAAGAGTATAAAAATTTGCTCAATATCTAGAAAAACAAGAACTGGAGCACAAAGTCAAAAGTATGGCAAAGATGAAGCTGTCAAAATTTTGTTAAACTCGTCGCATGAAAAGATAGGCAGAAAACTTAACGAGGCAGTGTGTGATAATGTTATAGAACATCTATTAGTTATTAGAGAAAAAATAGAAGAAAATGTTTTTATTTTTGACTTTTTATTATTACTTAAATTACAAACCAGTTATATAATTCCAAGATCTTATGTGCCATACAAAAATTTTCTAGATCAATTCCCACAAGAATATACCAAATTTAGTTTTTTTTATAAAAACTTAAAATATATTAGATGTAATATTTTTATTCTAATTT
>NZ_PIQW01000018.1:0-37211 GCF_003048445.1 Campylobacter concisus | reverse complement strand
ATCCATCTTTATTTGGACCGCAATAAGCAAATCCAGCTTTAGAATCATTGTGCAGTAAAATATAAAAATATGGATTATCTTTTATCTCATTTATTGAAAAAATCTTTCCATAAAAATGTTTTTCAGAATGGCCATAATTAATACATTTATAAATAAAATCTGCATCTTCCACATAGGCATTCCTAATTTGGATAGAAAAAGTTGGAATAAATTTTTTAAAAAAACCTTTTATATTTTTAAGTATCATTTAAAATCCTTTTGAAAATAATTCTTTTCAAAACATTTAATCGATAGCTCCCTATCTTGTGGGATCTAGCAAAAAGAAAAACAAAAATTTAAACTTAAAAAGCTTAAAGTAACAAAAACCTCTTAAGGACTTGCATAAAAATAGTTAAATTTTCGATTTTACTTAAAAAATAAATCTAATTTAATATTTTTCATATTTTAAAAATATTCCTAACAAATTCCTAGGTATTTTCTTCTTAAGTATTCTGCCTGTTCTTTTGTAATTTCTTTACTAAGCTGGGATATATTTATTGATGTGTAAAGCTCGCTCCAGTATAAGCTTAAATCCCAATTTGGATTAACGTTTGAATTTTTACAATCTAAAAACTTTTTTAAGTCTTTTTTGAGCCATGGTGACAAAGCGTTTTCATCTAATATTATATTCTCTTTCATATTACCACCTATCTAAATTTTTATGTTTTTCTTTATCTTTTATTGTTTGTGATAATTTTAGCTGCTATTTTGCTATCATCTCTTTCTTTTTACTTTTCAAGCGATGCTAATTGTAATTTTATCTTTTTGATTTTCTCATATTTTAAAACTATCTCAATTATAGCCATTCACCTTTTTACTGATAAAGATTTAATTAATAGTATAGCGAAGTTCAATGAAATTTGAAGGCAGTAATAGCTTTTTTTAATTGTGGCAAGTTTTATTGTGTATAATTTTGATCGTAAATATTATTAATTGCAGGATAGGCAATAACACCAAATTTGTCTGACATTTTATATCGGGCTTTAGGTTATTGCTAACTCTGCGAGGTTCAGGTATAGGATAAATATAATGGAAAATAATAAAATAAAAAAGAGTTTTAGAATAGAAAGCAATTTGTTAAATTTGGTTGAGGCATATTTGAAAGATAGTAAGTATAATTTTAGTGATTTGGTTAATGCTGCTATTATGGATTTTATATCTACTGGCGATATTGAGTGATCTAAAAAAAATACTTTATTGTTAAGAGAAAATAACAAGGAAGTTGAGCTTAGAATATCAATATCTAAAAGTGAATATAAGTATTTGGTTGATTTATCTAACAAACATGGTTTTAACTCAGCCACTAAAGAGGCTAAATTTTTATTGTTAAATCTTTTAAATTCCGATAGCCCTATTTTTAATAATATTGAAATGGAGGAGTTAAGAAAATCTAACTATGAGCTTAATATGGTTGGTAGAAATATTAATCAAATGTTGAAAGTATTATACGAGCAGGATTTGCAAAATTTTAAAGTAAATTATGAAAATTTAATATCAATAGTAAAAGTAGTAAATGACAAAATTTCTGCCGCAAGCGATAAGATAGAAAAGTATATCAAGATTTTAAATTTGAAGCTAAAGTAATGTTAGATGAGAAAAAAGAATACTTGATGATGAATGGTGGCGACCCAAAAGAGTTATTACTAATTTAGAAAAAAGGCTAAGAGTTCTTACGCATATAATAATCAACGAGGTATTTATAAAAATAGATTTAAAAGTGTTATTACATATACAAAAACTTATTCAAAAAAACAAACGAAAGTCGTTATTAAAATTACCGGATCTAGTAAAAATTATGGGGGGGGGCTAAAAGCACATCTAAGATATATTTCTAGAAATGGCGAGGTTGAAGTTCAAAGCTCTGATGGTTGTAAATTTATAGGAAAAGTGATTTAAATATTTTATCTGAAAGCTTTAATAGCGGCGATCGCATACCAACACAAAGAGAGATAAGAGATAACTCACTAAAAGAGCAGAGGAAAGCAATACATGTTGCTTTTTCTATGAAAGATTATCAATTTGCTTCTGGAGCTAAAATTAAAAAAAGCAGCAACAAATTGTGTATCAAAAATGTATCCAGATAACTACTTTTGTATAGCGATACATAATGATACGGATAATCCACATTGTCATTTGGTTTTAAAGGTAAAAGATTATTTATCCAGGAGAATAAATCCGAAAAAAACTGATATAGTTAATTTAAGATATTTTTTGCTAACGAGTCTATAAAACTAGGATTCGGAGCAAAGTAAATCAAAGCCATTGCTAGATCCGTCGCAATAAATCACTCTTTATAATGAAACAGGACTACAAAAGAATAATAAATCCCATGTCTTATATGCACTAGCCGATAAAAAGATGGAACTTAAACATCTTGAAGATGAATACCAAGCCAAACTTTTAAAACTTCAAAACGATATATCGGCTTTAGAGATTACTATATGCTTATTTGATAGCGACTGCAAAGAAACTATATCTAAAATTGATAAAAAAGTATTAAATAGTGCAAATAGAAACAGATCGCAGTTTGTGAGAAACAGCTATTTTGAGAAAGGTGAGTGCAAAAAGCTTGTTTTAGATGTTTTAAGACGAAACGAAGAGACTTTAAGCACCGAAGACATATCTTTAAAACTCCAAGATATAAAAGATATTTCAAAAGAAGATATTGTTCTAAATAAAAAATTCAAAAAACGGTAGTAGCTATGCTTAGAAAGCTTGAAAGAGCAAATCTTGTAAACCATGTCGGTAAAAGAGGTTTAGAGATTCTATGGGATATAAAAGAGTTGAGCCACTAATCTTTCAGCAACTTTTTTGTTTCCCTGTCAATATCCAGTCCACTCGTTATGAGTCGGAGTGTTGATAGCTTTAGTCGCAATATCTAGCATTAAAGATTTGTTTGATAATCTTCTATTGTCTTCTCTGTAAGCCACTTCAACGGCATAATTTGAAAGATAGAGATTTGATAGTCTGTGGCACTGACCGTACTGTAATCTTCTAAATCTTGAAAAGTAGCTCTCTGCTTGATTTGAGCAAGCTCCGTTATCTGATCTATATGCTATAGAGTGATCTCCCACTTTTACTTCAAACCAAGCAGACAGATCATCGCAACCGTTTGCACCGTCCGTATGTATAGTAGAGTTCTTCGTTATATGTTTAGTAGTTATTTTATTGATAACACTAGAGTTCTCACCTTTAACTATAAAGGTTTTAGTTGCAACCGCACCACTAAAACTACTCTCTTTATCCGCTCTTTGTCTTGCTACAAGTACACATCTCTTATTTGGGTTTTGACTAGCAGATAGTCTTAGATCTAATCTGTTCTTTTTTTTATTTGCAGGTCTTGTTTTTCCCACATAACAGCCGTCAATCTCAACCGTTCCACTAAGTTTATCTTCATTTTGGGCGTCAACAAAAGCAGCACGAAGTTTGTGAAGTAAAACGAAGCTGGTTTTATACTGAACACCTAATGCTCTACTCATTTGAGAAGCAGAGATGCCTTTAACCGCATTTACGAATACAATAATAGCCGTAAGGTAAGTTCTAAGCTCTAGTTTGTGACTTGTAAAGATAGTTCCCGATGTAACGGTATATTGTGATCTGCAAGCAGCACACTTGTATTTTCTGATATTTTTACCTGTTTTTGAAGTTGTATTAATAACATAGCTTTCAGTACAACCACAGTTATTACATACAGGCTTGCCGTCCGTATCGCTCCATCTTAGTTTTTCAAAAGTCTCTCTTGCTTCATCTTCACTCATGCGAGCCACTTCTAGCTCAGATATCGTTCTTGATTTGGCTGATAGTAAAAAGTGTTGAGATATTTTGAAGCTCCTTTTCTTTATTTATGAGTATATTATAACATATATGATTAAATAAATCAAGCCAATATCAAATAAATTAATTATATATGATTAAAATATTTGACTCTGAATGAAATAAATGATATACTGCAAAATAATAAATTCATTGAGGATGAATGTGGATTGGAAAAACAAAGCAAAATCTATAATAAAATCAGAACTTGCAAAACAAGATATTGACTATATAGAATTGTCTAAAAGACTCAAAGGGATAGGAGTTGAGGATACTCAAATAAACTTAGCTAACAAGATAAATAGAGGTACTTTTAGTTTTATCTTTGTGCTGCAAGTATTTGAAGTTATTGGATTGAAAAATTTAAGGTTAAAGGATTAATTTAGCTATGGAAAACAGAAAAAAAGCCCTTAAAGAACTCATAGAAAATTATAAAGATGTTCGCTCTAAAACAGATAACAAAGATATTTCAGAACAAACAATTAGATCTTGGATTCAAAATTTCTTAGAGATATTTGGATGGGATACAAAAGATACTTCATCTATTATTCAAGAGAAGCAATTATCTAAAAAAGAGAAAGAAAAGCTGGGCACTATAAACTCAACTGCAAATAGACCTGATTACAAACTACTAACTAATGGTAGAGTTAAAACATTTTTAGATACTAAAAACATTGATGTAAATATCGAAAAATGTAAAGATTCAGCATTTCAAATAAAATCATACGGCTGGTCTATCTCTGCTCCTTGTGCTTTTATAACAAACTTTGATGAGTTTGCAATTTATGATACAAACTATAAGCCTGATAGAGATCAGGAAGTAAACTTTGGGAGAATCTATTTAACAATAGATGAATATATAGATAAATTTGAAATCTTAGATAAACATTTAAACAAAGATAATATGGTAGCAGGGCTATTGGAAAAATTATACTCAGAAGATTTGGATATAGAAAAGATGATACCAAAAATATCTACAGATATTGCATTTGCAGAAAATCTCTCAAAATTTAGATTAAATCTAGGAACAGCAATAATTAACAACAATCAAAAGCTAATAAACAATAATATCGAGCTATTATCTTATTTAGTTCAAATGATAATTAATAGAATTATCTTTATTAGAGTTTGTGAAGCGAGAAATGTTGAAAAAGATGGTTTATTACTTGACTTTAAAGAGAAAGGTTTTTGGGATAGCTTTAAGCACTCTTCTTATTATGATTTTTTTGAACATTATGATGGTCCACTTTTTGCGAGGGATGATGTCAGGCTAAATAAGTTAATAATACCAAATGATGTATTTGATGAGCTACTACAATTATTTTATTACCCATCGCCATATAAATTTGATGTTATTCCAACTACGCTATTTAGCAATATTTATGAAATATTCTTAGCAAAAAGATTAGAGCTTCAAGGAAGTCATCTAGTAGAAGTCATAAAACCAGAATACTCTAAAACTAATGGAGTTGTCAGCACACCACAGTATTTAGTGCAAGATCTAATCAAAAGAACAGTTGTAAAAGCAGACATTTTAAAACATAGCTTAGATGAAATACTAGATTTAAAGATTTTAGATTTTGCTTGTGGATCAGGAGCCTTTATAGTTGAATTGTTTGATTACATGCAATCAATTCTAATAGAAAAGTATTTGCAAGATAATGATGAAAAATATAAAGATTTTTTTCATCAAAAAGAAGATTATATTGTAATGACAGTTGCAGGAAAGAGAAAGTTAATATCAAGCTGTATTCATGGTATAGATATTGATGCAGAAGCTGTAGAGGTAGCGAGAATGTCTTTGGCCTTAAAAATGATTGATGATCTACTAGATTATGAAGATTACTCTCACTTAGGGATATATGGGGATCAGATACTAAATAAAATTGGAGAAAATATAGAGTATGGCAATACTTTAGTTTCTGATGACATATTAACATTATGTCCTGATATTAAAAAACAAGAAAATATTAAACAGCATGATGCTTTAAATATTTTTAATTGGGGCGAGGATGGGTTTAATGATATATTTGAATTGAAACAAGGTTTTGATTATGTAATAGGAAATCCACCTTATGTCGAAGCAAAGCACATGACAGATGATATACCAATAATGCATGATTATCTAAAAAAGAAATATGTAACTGCAAAAAAAGGCAAGATTGATTTATTGATACCTTTTATAGAAAAAGGGGTATCCTTATTAAATAAAAAAGGGCGATTGGGTGTAGTTATTCAAAATAGATTTTTTAAAAATGAGTATGGAGAGGGGGTCAGAGAACTAATAGCGGCAAATAAACTATTATCAGAGGTTATTACTTTTGATTTGAATAATATATTTAAAGATAGAATTACTTATATATCTTCATTGGTTCTTGATAAAAAAGGTACGGAAATAGTTTATTATAATACTATCAAAGAAGATGCATTTGCTCTACCATCTGTATTGCAAAAATTACCATCATCAAAAGATGATGCAACGGCATATAGTTCTGTCAAGTCAGAAAATATCACTAAAGAGCCTTGGATATTTGAATCTCCAAACTTATTAGCAATGATGGATAGTTTATCTAAATACAATGTTCCATTTGGAAAATTCGCAGAAATTCGTGTTGGGATTCAAGTCCTTTGGGTAAAAGCATATCATCTTAAGGTTTTAGAGATAGATCATGCGAATAATTTAATAAAAGCGAAAAGTAGCATCGATGATAATATTATCATCGAAAAAGATGCTTGTCGCTCTTTAGTTCTAAATGAGAGGTTTTATTCATTTAGAAAAGATTTAGATGATACCTATGCTATATTCCCTTATGATATTATTGATGAAGAGAAACATCCAATTTTATTTGATGATTTCTGTACTAGATTCCCAAGGGCAGGAGCATATTTAAAAAAGCACAAAAAAACAATTCAAGAGAACATCAAAGATAAAAAATACAAAAGGAATGATTCTCAAAGATGGCACCTATATACAAGAGAAAGTCATTTAGAAACGAATTACCCCAAAGTATTAATACCTATGACTGCGAATGATGTATATGCTAGTGTTACATTAAATGATTACCATTATTGTGATAACTCTAATATAAATTACACAGATATACTAGAAAAAACACCAGAAAATTTATATGCCGTAGCATCCATATTTAATTCAACTATATTTTCAGTATTAGCAAGAGCGATAGCTAACAAGCAACAAAATGGATATTTTAAATTAAATAAACAATATTTAGAACCAGTGCTTTTTCCTGCATATATTTTTGAAAAGGATAAAAAAACGGTAGAAGAGTTAGCTAGAATTGGAATGGAACTAGAAAAGAAGCAAAATGAATATATCTATGCACTGCCTCACAAACAGAGGAGAATAAAAAAACAGCTTGCTGATTTGTGGGAAATGCTAGATAGTATAACTGCGCGAGCATATAAACTTACTAAGATACAAGAACAATATTTTAAAGATATTGGCAGAAATATAGATAGAAATGAAATTTTGGATAGTATCACATGAACAAGCAAATAAAAGAGTATTTAAAAAACTATTCGGATGATTTAAATATAGTCAATAAATTAATCGTATCAGCTTATTTGGAATTTAACAATTTAAAAGTAACACATAATAAACATTTATTATCACTTTTAAGTGGAAATGATAAAAAAGAGATCGAAAGTTTTTTAAAGTTAGTTCATAGCCACTCTAGTGTATTTAACTTTGAAGATGTGATAAATCTATTTGAAATAACAATACCATCAAAAGATATAGTAGTAAATGGTGCTATATATACTCCTAATTATATCAGAGAGTACATAAATAAGAGTTCTGTAGCTAAATTAAATATTACCGATAAAATAAAAATTGCAGATATTGCATGTGGATCAGGGGCATTCTTATATACTGTATCAAAACACATAAAAGATACAACAGAATACAGTTTGTTTGATATATATAAAAATAATATTTTTGGTTTAGATATAGCAGAATATGCAATTGAAAGAACAAAAATCTTACTCACACTTTTTGCAATAACGATTGGAGAAGACAAAGAGGAGTTTAATTTCAACCTATACAAAGGAAACACTTTAAATTTTGATTGGCATAAAATACAAAAAGATTTTATAGGTTTTGATGCAATCGTAGGAAATCCACCTTATGTTAGAACAAAAAACTTAGATGCAAGTAGTAAAAAACTTCTTTCAAAATGGAGTGTTACTGCATCTGGTAATACAGATTTATATATTCCTTTTTTTGAGATAGGTATAAAACATTTAAAAGATGACGGTTATTTGGGATACATAACTGTTAATACTTTTAAAAGAAGTGTAAATGCAAGGGAGCTGCGAAAGTTTTTTAGCATGGAATCTCTTGATTTAAAAATATTAGATTTTGGAAGTCGTCAAATTTTTGACAATAAAATGACCTATACTTGTCTAGTTCTAATTCATAAGTCTTACTCAAATCAACTTAGTTATTGCAAGGTGTCTTCTGATGATATTAAACTTTCTAAGGAGATTAATTTTACAAAAATACAATATAGCCTTTTAGATCATAAAAAAGGCTGGATGCTCGCAGACGATGAGCATATTCTTAAAAATATTCATATAATTGAGAATATAGGCATTCCATTGGGCAACAGAATTGTTATTAAAAATGGACTAGCAACACTACAAAACAGCTTATTTATATTTAAACCAAATAGAGAAGATGAAAACTATTTTTATATGAAATATAATAGCAAAAGCTATAAAATTGAAAAACAGATATGTAGAAATGTCATCAAACCAAACAAGCTAAAAACATCTCAAGAAATTAAAGATTTAACTGAGAAAATTATTTTCCCTTATCAAGTTGAGGACAAGATCGCAACAGTGATGGATGAGAATTATTTTAAAAACAATTACCCATTTGCTTATAAATATTTATTAGAGTATAAATCTTTACTTCTACAAAGAGATAAAAATAAAGATAAGAAATATAAATGGTTTGAATTTGGAAGAAGTCAATCCATAAACGATTATGGGGAAAAACTACTCTTTCCATATATGTCTAATAAACCATATTTTGTATATACCAATGATGAAGATTTACTGTTCTATGCAGGATATGCAATTTATGGTAAATCTACAAGAGAGTTAGTTTTAATCGAAAAGATTTTAAAATCAAAAGTATTTTGGTATTACATTCAACATACAAGCAAACCATACTCTTCAAACTATTTTGCACTTGCAAAAAATTATGTAAAAGATTTTGGTATTTGTGATTTGACAGAGGAAGAAGAAGACTTTCTATTAAAAATAAGCTCAAAAGCAAAAATAGATGAGTTTTTAATATCCAAATATGGGGTATCAATATAAATAAATAAAGAACCGTCAAAACTCAAACTATCATATAATGAAACAAGCGGAAAAATAGCCATTGAAACTTATGACAGAGGTTTTTTCAATCAAGAGATAGATATTACAAATGAAGTTGTAGAGCTTGTTATAGAGAAACTTTTTAACGATATGGACTGTCCACCCAATGGTGGAATTTTAGAACTGAAAAGAAGCAGTGAAAAGAGAGGGGATGTAGTCAAAGTGATAGGAACGATTAAGTGATTTTCGCCTGATTTTAAATTTGGGTTACTTTGCTACATAATACCGAAGTTTTTCTCATATAAGCATTTCTAGCTAGAAAAGTTTCATCACACTTTTCTGATAAATAAATTATATGTTGGCAAACAAGGGATAATTACTACATCGCAGTTTTTATAATATCTAAAACCCCGGAAGCAGAAAATCCTCTAAAGTCATATACACAATCGTCAAGATCTTTTGCTTTGTCTGGAAGGTTTTGTTCGATACAGGAATTGTCATTAGATTGCAAAAAGTATCCAAAATATTTTGCAATGCTAAAAGCAAAAGGCGTTTTACCTACGCTACCTTTTTGTTTATAAGAGCTATTTTCATTATATTATCCTTTTAAATTCTATAAAGATATACTTTATAAAAAAATAAATATAACTATCATTGCTTTTTTGTATTTATTTTTAAATTCTCTATTAAATTACTAAAAATTGGTAAAATCAAAAATCTTATTGATTATTTTTTGATATTTTTGACAATTTTTGTTTCAGTCGATCACTTTAGCTATTGTGCAAATATTTTTTAGATTTTCCTTGAAAACCATTGCATTAGCACATTCATCTGTACTAAGCAATTCTATCTCTTTATTCCTCCTGCCAATTATCATTTAACTTATTAAGGACTTCGCTAATTCCAACTTGTTTATAATCTCTTACCTTTTTCTAGTAATTGTAAAATTAAGCTCTATTTTTTTGATTTTGTGGCTGAGGAATAAAATTTGATTTTACCTCTTCTTTAACCTCCTCCTCATCAAAATCAAAAAGACTTCTAGCTCTATCATATTTGTCGGTATAGCTAGTATCTTTTTTAATGTCCTAGTAGTTTTTCTCTTATCTTTTTCATCGGATATCTTGCGTCGCTCAGATTGAGATACTCTTTATATATCGATAGCCCTCCCATTATCTTGTAAATTTCCAGATCCGTATTGCCCATCTCTCTCAATTTCTTCGCTTCGTCCTCGCAAAGAATATCCTTCTCCCAATACTCCTGCCTGTATAGGGCTATCGTTAGCTCCTCTAGCTTCTCCTCGTCCACTAGCCCTCTGACTTGGATGTCGTCTATCATCCCCAAGTTCTCCAAAGCTGTCGTCCAGCGATAAAGTATCGTTAGTCTGTGCATCCAGTCGCCTGATTGAATGTTCGAAGGTGCTGGATATGTTGATCTCATTATCTCTTGTTGCTCCACGTCCAGATGTTTCTCGATATAAGCTCTCATCCGATTTATCACTTCCTCACTCGGTTCTATCGTATCGCAAGTCATCGCTCTCCAATTCACCCAGTCGTGATTGATTGTTATTAGTAAATTGACTAACTCTTTTTTGATCTGCTCTATTTGTTCTTGATTGATCTGGCTGGATTCATTGATTTTACTCTCCATATTTTTGATCACTAGATATAGATAATTTGAGAAGTTCATCTCCTCTTGCAGTGGTGTCCACTCCATTTCCATCATATCTGTTAATCTTTTCTTGGTTATTAGCGGTCTGTTACCCTTTATCTTGTTTTGAGGGTTTGATAGGATATGGTTGTTGTTGGTATCCACAAAGTCCCAGATCTCATCTATGGTCTCTTTGAAATTTTGCTCTGATAATTCATTGTATTTGGGATTTAATATGTGAAACATTGTATATGCTCCAAGTTTATTTGTTAAATGCAATTTTACTGTTTTTTACATAAACTATTACATAAGTGGATAGTTTTTGCCGTTAGGTTATAACTAATGGTAAGATAAATATAGGGCAACAGTATAATAAGGCTGATATTTGCTATACATTGACAGCTTATATTAATTCTTCCAATATTATTTGCCATAGCCTATTAAACTACAAATGTAAATTATTTATTTAATAAATCAAGAGCAATTTTTAGATCCTCTTCAAATTTATCCCTTAGGCTTTTTGGCTCTAATATCTCGATATCTGGGAGCCATCGTTTTATAAAAGGCAAAATTTCTATATCCTGAGTAAAATCTATACTAAACATAACACTGCCATCTTCTAAAGCCTTTTCAAATCTTTGAGATGGGAAAAAGCTCTTCATACCTTTACGAAAATATATAGCTACCTTGGGAGAGGCTTTAAGCATGGCTCTTTGTGGTGTATTTGATGGCAAGCTCATGGCGTTTTGTATTTTATTAAAATACGTTTTGTACTTTGACAAAATCTTTTTTTGATAGTTTTTTGAACTTTTGGTTAAAGATACTATAAAAGCTACTCTTAAAAGCCTAAAATTTTCGTTAGCATCCTCTATAGCCAAATACCAATTTCCATCAGTAAAGACTATTTTTAGGCATTTTGCATCGGTTAAATTCTCAACTTCGCCGATATATTTATACTTAATGTCTCGGTATTCTCTGTTTGCAACTGCATTACGAAGCTCACTCAAATACCTTTTGCTAGGCTCATCTTGTAAATTTTCTAAAGGATTTGTCTTAAATAAAAATATATCAGAATCTTCTTGTAGCTGCTTAGATACCTCTTTTTCATGTTTCTCTAAATCATTCAATAAGCTAGGGTCGTTTTCGTTTAGTAAAGTTATTAGCCAGCCTAGGTTGTCGCTATTTTTTAAAAGATACTCTAAAACGATGATTATGTCCTTATTCTTATCAGCTACTCTTAATACACCCATAGGTCTTTTGGCATTTTTTACAAGCTTATTTTCTATTATGAATGAATTTGGGAATAAAATTTTGATCTCTTCTATATATCTTCTTAGAGTTCTTTCTTGTATGCCAAATTCATCTAAAAGCTCTGCATCTGATGGATAAATTTCTCGTTTTTTTACTAATTTTTTTAAAATTTCAAAAATAATTAATGTTTTATTGCTTAACTCCGCCATTATAAATCCTCATATTCTCTAAATCTTGCATGTTTAAATTCTCGTTTTGTTACGACTTTTCCGTTTTCTATATATTCGCTTACTATACGCTTTGTAGTCGCATATATAACGGTCAAACCCATATTTTTTGCAAATTTTATCATATTATATGTTGCTCCAAAGTCACCCTGAACTAACAACACATCGCTAGAACTAGCCTGCTGCGTAAGTCTATCTTTGTAGATATTTATGACATTTAATATACTTTTTTCAAACGGATCTATGTCACTCCACTTTGCATCAGCTATATTTACAAATTTCTCAATTTTTAAATTTTCTCTCGCATCCTCCTCTTGTTCTGGTGTTAGAGCGTGATTCATTAAAATAAAAAGAGTTTTCACCTTAATGGTCTTTCTTGTAGTTTAAAGTGTATTTTTTTCATAGCCTTAATTTGGTCTATATAAATTAGTATGTTATTTGCACTATTTCTTGGATAAGAATTAGACCTTTGATCACCCTCTACGAGTTTATGTGCTATGTTGATCCTAATATTATTTACTTTAAAATATATTTCTGCTGCTTTTTTATGCTCAGAGTTGTAATTTTTACTTCCTTTATATTTTCTTAAAGTATATTTGGCATTTTCTCTTGCATCTCTATCTGCAGGATCCTTACCATTTTGTTCGCATATTAAACTAGGGACGACTTCAGCCAATGTCATGTAAGCCATAGCAAAATTTTTATTCTCAGCATACCATGAAGCTAACTCTATTTGTAAATCTGAAATTTTATCTATTCTAAAAATATCTATAAAATCCTTTATATCATTAGCTATTATTTTTAATATATGCTCTTTAGGATCACTAAAATCAAAAATATCTTTACTTAAAGACCTTACGCTCTTTTGTATCGCACTAATATCTGACATACTTAATGCATAGGAAAAGTCCATATAACTATTTTTTATTTTCTCAGGTTGTTTGGATTTGTTTATAAGGGCAATCAACTCATAGCCATTTCCATAGTATTTTAGATTTTTTATAGCTTTTGACCATTCTAAAAGCTCAAAAAACATCTTTAAATTTACTATTGGAGCTATAGTCCTTCCATCTTCACTTTTTTTCGAAGCCTCAAACATTCCATAATATACGCCTTTTATATTTAGATTATAATCGCGTGTATTTGCACAAAACTCACTCATCACAAAGCTCATTAAAGAAAGCGATCTAAATGAATGTGTTATGTCTAGATACACCTCGTCATCTTTTGAAATATTATTCATGATTTGCAAGTATTTATCAAAATTTGACCAAAGTTCGTCTTCGTTTATTCCGTATTTTATAATATAACACTCTGAGCCACTCTCTCCAAGTTTATTTTGAATTTGTTCTTTAACTATCCTTAAAAATTCCGTATCATTTTTGTTTCTTTTATCTGTATCTATTTGTACCGCAATTTGTCTATCACCACCGAATTCTTCGTATACGCTATCCCATACAGAATCTTTTGTACCGACTAGAAATAGTTTATCTATGCCTATATGATTGCATAAGACATCAGCTATAAGAGTTTTATTCTTGTAGATTTTTCCTTCTATTTCATAGTCGGTTGTTTTGTAACAACGAGTATTTTGATCTCTACTACCAGTCCCCAATGAGCTTATTAGAATTTTAGCCATTTTATTCCTCACTTTGTGAATATATTAAGTCATAGTGTCTAACACTATAATCATTTGTAGAAACATACTGTAAATGCCTATCATTTGGTATCGCAAACATTGCTCCAGCTATGGCTATTACTTTTTGGCCACCAGTAACGTCAAATACGATATCATCCTCTTTAAAGCCCTCTTTTTTAAGCTCTTCATATGTATTTTCTAAAAAGTCATAGACATTTTTAGCTTTTTCAAAGTCACCAGCACTCTTTATCTCTATAATTTTTGCGATCTTGCTACCAAAAATATTTTGCACACATTTTAAAAATTTATCCTTATCATTAAAGGATTGATCAGAGCAAGCGATGACTAATTTTGTGAGCCTATTTTTATGGTAGTCAATCGCAGTAAGAGGCATAAAATAGTTGTTAGATTTAAAGTCTTCAAGGCTTTTACATTTTTCCAACTTTTCTTCTTCGCTTGAATTTGGACTTAAAAATAGTACCAATGCTTTTGCTTTTTTAGGTTCGTTATTTATGCTTATCTCCACATTAGCAACATTTTTTGGGATTATTTGCTTAACTAGCAAGAATATTGCAATCGAGCCTAAAATTTGAACCAGCATAGTTCCGTCTTTTGCGCTCCAGCTAAAAATTTCTCCTTCAAAAATTTTATCTAGCAATGCAGACATGCCATCAGGCAGCCACGCAAAAAAGACAGCCACTCCTGTTATTATTAAAAACGCTTTAACGCCCAAAAGTGAGCTTCCAAGAAGCGAAACAATTATTTTTTGAAGTTCTCTATTTTGGTATTTATTCATTTTTCAAATTCCTTAAACATTGCTATTATTTTTAAAGTATCCTTATAATCTCGGTCTTTTTCAGGCTTCTTTTGTTTTGTTTCTTCTTTCCATTTGCCACTATCTTTAAATAATTTTTGTAGTTTGCAAAGCGCTTCGAATTTAATATCATTAAATATGTCCGTTTCGCTAATTGCTTTAAATAGTGCCGTAATCTCTGGCATATTTTTATAATTTGGATCGTTTTTAAGGAGATAAAATCTCTTATCGAATTCGCTCATGTTTTTAGTTGCATCTTGTAACTTTCTTTCTTTTTCTTTAATCTCTCTTTCTTTTTTCTCTAGCTCCACTTTTTCTTTTATGGCTTTTTCTTTTAATTTTAAATCGTCTATAAATTCCTTGTAGCACGATATACTTTGTTGATCGGACAAAGGGGTCGCTTGTATTGTATTTATATTTGTAAGTTGGATATATTTTTCTAGGTTGTAGTTTTTAGTTTTACTTTTTGCAAAATCTTCTAGCTCCATATATTTTAGTTCAGAATCACCAGTATTATTTTGCTCGCTTGCCATAGAAAATAAATTTTTTATCTGTTCGCTTTCATGCCATTTTGTTTTGCCATTGAAAATTGCGCTGTTAATAGCCGACTCAAAATCTCGTAAGTATTCTTTGATATCTTTGTCAAATCCTTTTAAATCTAAAATTGAAAGCTTTATTTTGCCATAACCTAGAGGTTTTGCCATCCCGATAGAGTGATAGCAAAGGTTGTTTTGATGAAATGTAATCGCCGATAACAATGCCCCTATTTCAATGGGCAACATATTATGAACTACAATTTTAAATTTAAATTTCGCTCCGGCTTCAAGCGGAATAATAGTTGTTTCTACATTTGCCGTTTTGTCATTAGTATTACTTTTTGCAATATCTTTATGTACCGCATATCGCTTAAAACCCGATAATTTGGCATCCTTATCGTCATAAGTTATATATTTTTCGCTATTTTTATCTTGTTTTAAATAAATCGGGTAATATGACGCCTTTGGGGAGCCTAAAACAAGCTTTGTTTGTTGACGTATTTTTATATTATTTATTGCTTTTGCGTGAGATATAAAAACACGACCTTTTAGAGATTTTTGCTTATCATTAATTTTTTTGCTAAATCCAAAAATAAGCTCGGCTAAGTCTGGCCTATTTTCTCTTACTTGAGTATGCTCCAAAACCTCTTTTACGGATTTGCTAAAAGGAAATTTATATAGATATGAAAGTCCAAAATTTGTAACTTCACTACCGTTTGTATGAAAAAACACTGGCACTTCCTTGCCGTTTTTTAATTTTTCTTTCCAAAAAGCCCAGTCAGTAGATTCCATAGGTTGCGTTACTCTACCATCAAAATAGGCAAATTTAAAAACCTCAAATACATCTTTGCTTACATTAAAAATTTTAGCATCTTCTTTTTCTACGAAGACGAAATCATAGTTTTTACCGCTTGGCTTTTCCTTATTATCTACTCTTGCAGACGGATGACCTGTTAATACTACCCTACCACGCAATGGGCCGTTATCGTCAAATTTAACTATAACTCTGTTATTTTTATTTTCAGTTTTTGAAAAATTATAAATTTTATCTACGTTTTCAAATTTTACGAGCTCGTATTTAGCGCAAGCATTCTTGAGGGGATCGTTTGTGTCATTAAATTTTCCCTTTAAAAAGTTGCTTCTGTAGTCGTCTATCTTAAATTTATAGCCTATTTCTTGATATTTTATACGATGAATCCCATCGCATTCTCTTACTTTGAGTCCATCTTTTTCTTTGTAGAGCCAGCCGCATTTGATACCTGTGATTATTTTTTCTTTATAGCCTGATTTGCCACTCAAATCACGCATAGAATACTTTTTGTCATCTATAAAACTCATAGCCGAAAAGCTCATTATCTCAAGGACATTTCGTATCATACCTTTTATGCTAGTTGCAGGTATGTGGTACTCTTTGTCACCATTTTCGTTTGTGAAGTGACAAAATTCGGTGCGATTCTTACTATCCTTTATAAAAATAGGACTTTTTGCTGTTATTTCGACCTCTATTACACCGCTTTCGCCATCTTTAAATGGCACGTCGTGGATGTTTTTAAGTATGTCTTCACTAGCCCAAGGCGGGTAAAATATTTTTTCATTTAATGGTACAAAATTATAAGGAGCGGTTATCATTTTTCATCCTTTTCATCTCTTATAAAACCAGCAAAAGCAGACTTTTTAAATTTCAAAACAGGCAGCCCTTCGCAAAGCTCGTCATCCTCTTCTATCCAAATTTGGGCCATTTTTATCTTGATGTCGCTAGACTTTGCATAAAAGACTTTTACGTCATCCTCGCTTAGTTTTACGCTACCTAGATCCGTCTCATCAACAAACCAGCCATCATTTATCTGACGTATAAATATACTTTTATTTTGACTTGAACTAAAAAAATGTGCCTCATAAATTAGCTCGCCTTCACTAAGGCTAGGGCTTCTTTCTCCAGCAAAAAAGATATGTTTTTCATCGATTTTCTTGCTCATTAGTTGGATGTAGCCTTCGTAACCAGCAAGGCTATTAACGTATTTTAAAATTTCATCTCTATTTTTTTTCATTTTTTAGCTCCAATTCTTCGCCATTTTTTGTGGCTTCGCCTTTAAAAAATCCATAGCCCTTAGTGGTCGCTCCACCAAGTGATAAACGTCCTTTTACCACATCATCCAGACTTTGTTCAAATGCTCCTAGCGCGTCATCACTCACGTTATTTCTAAGTAAAATTTCTATCGTAAATTTATCTTTTTTAGCAACCGCTTTTTCTTGAAACAAGGCCGCATCTATAGCTCCACCAGTGAAGCGATCTATGCTAACATGCTCAAAGACTTTTGACTCATTGCTTGGTTTGTAGTTTAAAAAGCAATCGCTTATTAAAATTTTACCTTTAGCGCCATTTTCATTTTTATTTTTTTCATAGCCAAAAATTTCCCTTACAGCTTTATTTTCGCTACCGACCTTACCATCGTTTTCAAATTCTTTTTTTATTTTATTGTAATGAAACGCCGTTCTATGCGATAAAGCACCTTTGATTGAGCTAGCAGGGATTAAAATCTTTTGCTCGCTAAGCTCTTTAGTTTCATAATCAACCACGCTTTCAGTAACTGGCATGTGATCAGCATCTACATCACCAAATCCACTTCCAAACATAAAAAAATCATCCGCAGCTATCGCAAGCTCATATCTTATAAAATTCTCATTCGACTGATTTTTTAGATCGAAATTTACAAAGCCATCAGGGCTATCATTTAAGCTACTTTTATAGTTGCAAAGATCAAATTCACCCCATTTTATATCATTAATCACTAAAGCACCAAATCCTTTTGAGCTTCCACCACCAAGCCTTAGAGCGGGATCTGAAAGTAAATTTAGTATCCTCTCAAACTCATCTTTTGTCCCTGCAAGTTCTAATGAAAATTTAAATCTACTTCCGCTAAAAACTACCTCTTCATCAAATTTTCCAGCGTCTCTTGCTGTGCCATTTGCATTTATAGCGACGTGATCTCTGATAGGCAAGCTATCAAAAAGCTGTAAAAATTTGCTCTTTTTTGAAAGCAACTCTTCACAAACCATGCCATTTTCATCAACAAGCAGTGCATTTGACACCACAAGTCTTGAGCCAACTAAATTTTTACTATCTTTGCCTTTTGTTCCAAAAATTTCATTTGCCACCTCTTCGCCGACATACTCTTCAAACGCTCTTCTTAGTATCCCTGCGACCGAAGTGCCAAGTATCATAGGCAAGCCATTAAAGTCCCTTTGTATAGGCGCATCGTAAAAAAGATCATTCTTGCCACCTCCAACTTTTAGCGGAGTTTTGGCCTCTATAACAATGTGTGCTAAAAATCTTTTCATCTCTTTTCTCCTATGGCTTTTGGCATTTGCATCGATAAGAGCAGTGTAAATTTAAGTGGATTTTTGCTCTCTTTTATGGCTTTTAAAAGCACATGACCATTACCAGTTTCTCTTTCACAATCCCAGTTCGCTTTTCTAACGCCATTACGTATAAATTTGGATATCTGACCAGCTATATTTTTGTCTTTTTCTTCGGCGGTTTGGTTACTTATTTTAGCCTCTTTGTCGTCAAGCACACTATCATTAGTAGCAACATCTCTACATATCGACCTTATCGCACCCCACTGAGAGTTTGATATATCGCCAAATTTAGCCTTATTAGCATCTATAAATTTAGCCACATCCTCGGCTATCGTAAGAGTTTGCGCTCTATCCTTTTCTTTTTTATTTAAAAAATTAGCCAAATCGCTTTTTATCTCTACTTTTATGTTTGCTGGCTTATCTTTTTCATCATTTTTAAAGCTTATCGCTCTATCTTTCTCATCTCCACCACTTAAAAATAGTGGATTTATCAAAACTTCGCCAAAGCCTTCGCTTAAGTATGCTCCAACGCCATTTTTTAGCTCAGCTATCTGCTCACTACTTAGATCTTTTAGTGCGATGACGCTGCCCTTATTTATACAAATTCTCTCATAGTCTTTTGTGGCTCTAGTGCCGTTATAAGGGGTAAATTGAGACACTCTTATCTGCGTTTTGCCATAGTCTATGTTATTTTCGCTCAAATTTGGCAAGATATACCTTACATCGTAGCTTGGATTGCCGTTTTCGTCGGTAAGTGCAAGTCTGGATTTAGCATATATAAAAGTATATTTTTCTGGCGGTGTAAAATTTTTATTTTCGTCTTTTTGCTCACCGATAAATTCTATCTTTACAGCACCATATTCAGCACTTTTTGACTTACCAAGTCTAGTTGAGCGCTCAAGAGTTTCTTTTACCAGGTCTATCTCATTTTGACTAACGCTTTCATCAAATTTAACGCCAAATTTCCACTTTTGTCCAGCTCTAAATGCCTCATAGCCATACATTTGACTATCTTTAGAGCGTCTTACTTTTTTATCATAGGCACTTTTTTGAGAAAAGTCATAAATAAAGCTTAGCTGCTCGTTTTCGTCATTTATATAGCCACTTCTCATCTGTTTTAGCTGGATAAAATCCTCAAATTTATCCCTGTCATTAGCGTTATATTTACAAAGCAGATGGTGGTTATAAATTTTGCTGCTATCGAGTTTTTCATGAAAATAAGAGAGTGGGATCTTAAAAAATTCCTTGCCATCTTTAATAGGCGATGCGTCACAAAATTTCACCGCCCCGCTATGAAAAATTTTAAATGGATCGCTAAATTCACTGTATCTGCTAGCTACCATACCTAAAAATGCACTTCCAGGTATAAAGTCAAGCAGGCTCATCTTACCCTGTGTATTTGAAGCTGCCTGCAATATGATCGGACTTTTAAAAGTTATCTCAAATTTTAGCTCTCTCATCATAACCCTTTCACTACGAATTCACATCTACCAAGGCCTCTGTTGCGATTTAGCCCCATCCTCTTTATCATCTTTAAAGATCGCTCCAGCTCTTTGGCAAATTTCTCATCTACATTTTCTATCGTCCCTTTTAAGCTGATAGGCAAAACCACCTCAATATCTCTTAGTGACTTATCAACAGCTATGCCATTTTTATCAACCATCGTTGATGAGATGACGTCAAAGAGATTATGCGAAAGATTGTTCGCTATGATCTCATCAGCTGTTTTTTGATCCAGCACTGCACTGCTAAAGTAGCATTGCGCCTGCGTTGTGTCATCGTTGTCGTCTTGCTTATTTTCATTGCCTCTTGAGCCAAAACATCTATCTATATCCTCTTTGTTCCAAAACAGCTCCGCCATCTCGCGTACCAAGCCTTTTATAGTCTTTCCAGGGACATAAGGAAGTCCAAAACTATCTTTGACCACATAGCTATCTAAGGCAGCACCGCCACTAAGCCCACTACTAACGTGCCAGTAGTCGAAAAATTTAAGCTCATAACTTATTGTCATTTTTTGCCTCCCAGACTATAAGTAGCAGATAAAATTTGTAGTAGATCATAGATCGGAGTTTTTTGCGACTGATCTTTTTCTATTATCAAATTCTTACAAGATAGCCCTTTGTAAAACTCATCCAAAGTCTTATCAAATTTACTCCTATTTTCAAGCATATCGTTTATCCTATCTAGCATCATCTTGGCTAAATTCTCATTTACGCCAAGCTCTTTTATCCACTCTCTTAGCTTGCCTTTTGGACTTTTTTCGCCACTATAAATTTTTGCTAAATTTACAAAAGCATCTATATTTGCTTCGCCATCTTTATTTAGATAGTATGGACCAAAGTCGCATCTGATGTTATTGCTTTTGTTTTTTATCGTAAGCTCATCTTTTATGAAATTATCCCAGCTTTGGAAATTTGAGCTTTGGACATTATGAAACATCACGCAGCTTGGAGCAGCGCTCTCTTTTGGGTATTTATTTTTAGAGTGTTTTTTGGCCATCCCACAAAGCTCCTCAGCTAGGCTAACAGCGTAGTGAAATGGAAATTTCTCATTGCAGTATGCTATGCCAGCACACATTGTTAGTTTTCGCCCGATATAAGACTTTTCTCTTTCGGTTGCATTTTCAAATTCCTCTATGAAATTTTTAGTAAATTCCAGTGCAATATCTGCGTCACAAACTGCCGTCATATCATCGCCACTTAGTATCAGCGCCTTTATCTTTAAACTATCACCAAATGTCTCTTTTGTCCTTTTTTTGGCATTAGCAAATGCAGACTTTGTAGATCTATCTAGTGCCTCTGAAAAATTAACTATAGCTTCTGTTTTACCAATGCTATCTACGATCTGCGCTAGGTTTTTCACTAGCACCCCAAGGCCGTTGCCATCAGCGTGGATAACTGCTAGTTTATGTTTCTTATTTGAGATATCGCTAAACTCTTTTAGCTCAGCAAATTTAATGTCATCTTCTTCGTTGTGCTCTGTTCGGCGTTTGTTAAACCATCTATCATGCGACTTTCTCTTTTGCACGCACGAGATGTCTAGCCTATCATCACTAAATTTTACAACACCCCTAGCAGTTTTTGGCGCTAGAAGCATAAAATTTATACTCATATCAAGTGGCAGAGTTGGGCGGTTACGTTGGATTTTGAGATTTTCCTCGAGCTTTTTAGAAGACTCTTTATATCCATCGTACTTAACAGCAGCTTGAGAGACCGTGATACCATAAGCATTTTGCATTATTTTTTTAGGTAGCTCAAGGACTATCTTGCTTAAATTTTCTTTGCCATTTACTATAGCTCTGAAATTTCCAGCAGCATTTAGTAAAATTTCCTTAACCAAGCCACTCTCTTTTAGCTCGTCAAATATAGCAAACAATGGCCCATCGTCTTTTTTCTTCTCTTTAAATTTTTGCCCTAAAGAGTCGATTATTTCACTTGCGCCAACTATCTCTTGTAGTTTATTTGTAGAGTAGATGTATTCTTGTATCCCTTGAATGCTCACACCATATAGGTACTCCATATAGTCTCCTTTTTTGCATCATATTTGACATTTTATTTAAATTCATATTTCATTTACTTAAAAAGAGTTAAGGCTTGCAAATTTAGTTAAAATATTTCTAAAAAGAAACATTTAGCCAAAGCATACGCCTTGGCTACTTTGAACTAAAATTTCGCTGTGATACCCAAAGTCACTATAGGTTGTCCCTTTTTTAGGTCACTACCATCTAGCCTTTGGCTTTGATAGCCGCCATATATATTAAGGTTTGCTCCCTTTGAGATACTTATAGATATAGGTACGCCAAAGCCGTATGTAGAGCCTTTGATGTTTTTGATGGCATATAGATCATACTGAGTTTTATCGTAAGATCCACTCACACCGACACTTAGCCACTCAGCCACTCTATAGCCGTATGTTGCTTGCACGCCGTATTCTCGCCAGTTTTTAAGATCACTGCCAATGTCGCCAGTAACAAGACCATATTTGTAGTTTGTCTCAAGTGCTACAAACTGATTTTCAGATAGTTTTTGAGACCAGCCAAGTCCGCCACCTATCTCGAGAAATCTATGCACATCCTTGCTTCTAACACCAGCATGACCTGCTAAGCGGAAGTATAGCTCGCCATTAGCAGCTTGCACCAAGCCATATTTGCCATCAAAGCCAAGAGCAAAAGAGGAAGCGCCCCATATATCAGTACCTTTGTAGTAAGTATCTAGCGCGATGGCAACTTTATCGTGATTAGTAGGTGCTATATTAGCTAGATTAGCAGCCTCACTAGCAAAAGCAGAGCTCACAACTCCTGCAACCATTAAAGATAATGCGATCTTTTTCATAAAAACTCCTTAATTTTTTTATTGACGCTTTAGCATCAACTTCGGAGGCAATTATAAAAAGTTTCGTTGTCAGATATGGTCAATATGACGATTATTTTTTATATATCAACTAAAAAATAACTAAAATGAAATATATCTATGAATTAATACTTGGGAAGTATGCTAGATGCACCTGCCTGCTTCAATCCCCTAGATCGGGGAAATTTGTATCTAATACTAAATATATAGAATATAAAGTCTACCTAAGTAGACTTTATAAATTTACAATAATCTATCTCTGTAAATTTTATCAACTTTATTTACATTACTTACAATCATATTAAATACTGCAAATCTAAGTTGAGTTAGGATGCCATAATTTCTGATATTATCCTTAGTAAGTCTTACTCCATTTACATAGTAAGTACCTCCAAGTAAAATAACCCATAGTAATAGCTGTAGTGGGAATGAGCATAAGATATTCATCCTAATAATGAAAGCAATTAAACAATTAAAGAATCCATCATTATTCTTCCAAATTACTCTAAGTCCATATCCTACATATAGTACGAATAGAATTAAAACCATTAATACTAATCCATCTACATTCTTAGTTATATGTAGATATAACATTAAGAAAACCATTGCTACTAATGGAAGTATAGCACATACTCCTATTAAATCAAACTTACTTTGATAAATTTTAATTTCTCTTCTAGCTATTAATAGATTAAATACGAAAAATACTAAGAGAACTGTAATTAATCCAACATAGAACTCAAAACTACTGCCTACCTCTACTCTATCCATTTTACTCTCCTTAAAATAATAAATAGGGAGAATTAACCCCCCCCTTATCTTTATAGCTTAGAAGTTTTAATCCCCTAGATCGGGGAAATTTGTATCAGATCCCAAATGCAAATGGTACTGGCACAGACGCCACTTACAGCGTTTCAATCCCCTAAATCGGGGAAATTTATATCGAATCAAAAAACTATCCCTGCTGGCTTTTTGATCGCAGATGGTAGGTTTCAATCCCCTAGATCGGGGAAATTTGTATCAGATTTGCTAAATTTGCTTGGTGTGTTTATCATGGGCAATGTTGCGCGTTTCAATCCCCTAAATCGGGGAAATTTGTATCGGATTATGTGATCGATCATGGGATCACCAAAATAACAACATGTTTCAATCCCCTAGATCGGGGAAATTTGTATCAGATGCGGTAGGTCACTAGTCAACCGCCGATGTATTGTCGTTTCAATCCCCTAGATCGGGGAAATTTGTATCTAATTAATGTTTATAGACATTACATTCTTCGGAAAAATTGCGTTTCAATCCCCTAGACCGAGGAAATTTGTATCAGATACAATAGCTCAGGCTATTTTTGAAATGATGCTCCTAGGGTGCTTGTTTCAATCCCCTAGATCGGGGAAATTTGTATCTAATTGCAGAATGACAAAAAGATTGGAAAGAGGTGTCAAGGTGTTTCAATCCCCTAGATCGGGGAAATTTGTATCAGATGAGATTTGGACGTATTCCACAAATTAAGGAGCTATGTATGATGATGTTTCAATCCCCTAGATCGGGGAAATTTGTATCAGATTCAAAGCTAGAGGTTTTCAGCTAGAAGACCTCTGGTTGTTTCAATCCCCTAGATCGGGGAAATTTGTATCAGATGCGGCTTACGATGCCGGCTCATGCAATGGCTATTGCTGCTTCGTTTCAATCCCCTAGATCGGGGAAATTTGTATCAGATTCGCTGATAAGTATTTTCCAAAAGATGAAGATGAGTTTATGTTTCAATCCCCTAGATCGGGGAAATTTGTATCAGATGAAAGGTCTGAGTACGATGGAAGTGAATGGTGGGCATACAAGGTTTCAATCCCCTAGATCGGGGAAATTTGTATCAGATTAATGCAGGAAGTAGTGTTAAAGTAAAAAAGGCAGCGGTAAAAGTTTCAATCCCCTAGATCGGGGAAATTTGTATCAGATTAGTGTAAATGTCGATAGGTCTATCGATATAGACAGAGTTTCAATCCCCTAGATCGGGGAAATTTGTATCAGATCCCAGAGTACCACGACTTTAGTAAACTTTCTAGTATAGTTTCAATCCCCTAGATCGGGGAAATTTGTATCAGATAGAAAAATTTCAAACAAAGGTGAAGCTCTTATAGGACTTGTTTCAATCCCCTAGATCGGGGAAATTTGTATCAGATAAGGCGACCGTGTCGTCTTCGAAAGAGAAGTAAGCTTGCAAGTTTCAATCCCCTAGATCGGGGAAATTTGTATCAGATAGCACAGGTTCAGCAACAAGGTGCTGCTACTCCAACTGTTTCAATCCCCTAGATCGGGGAAATTTGTATCAGATTATAACACTACTGCTATGAATGCTGATGCTGGAGTATCGTTTCAATCCCCTAGATCGGGGAAATTTGTATCAGATGAAGGCGCAACTGAGAAATTGCGTCATTTTCCGTCGATCCTTATCGTTTCAATCCCCTAGATCGGGGAAATTTGTATCAGATAGCCCAAAAAACGCTTGTAAATTAACAATGAGTTTTAAAAGAACTACTCTTTGCCGGCATTATATCACAAATGGCAAAATGTTCGAAAATGTGGCTAAAAAAATTTTTCAAATTTGCACTCTTTTGCTTATAGATAGCTTAAGATAGCGAATATAAGGGCATTTATAAAAGCTAAAAAGTTCGAAAATCTAAAATGAAAAGTGAAAATTTGTGTGATTTTCGAATTTTGGCAAATTTGGGCTATATGCTAAGTGCCTAAAAAAGGCAACTTTAAAAGTGCAAAAATATAAAAGTTCGAGAAAGTCTTTTTTGGGATAGGGAAATTTGAGATTTTCGAAGATTTTGAAACTTAATAAAATATAAAAATGCGGTAAAAAGGGCGTTTTGAAATTTAGAAAAGTTCGAAAATCAAATCCCTAAAAAAGGCGCTTAGACATAGGTGTCGCTTGGGCAAAATATCTTGCCCTCGCCTAAGGTCTCGCTTTTAGCCATGCAGCTTTTACAGATGCGGTAAAACAGCACTTTGTCGGTTTTAGGGTCGATGATCTTTGATATGCGCTCTTTTATAGAGAAAAAGTCACGCTCTTGGATGTCTAGCTCAAAGACGGAGTAGTTTGCCCTTATGCCGTAGCTCTCAAGTAGCGCGGCTAGCTTGTTTCGGCGCTTGGTCAGGCGGACGTCGTAGCAGATGATGATATTCATTGAAATCTCCCTATGAAAGGCTTGTATTTTTCATTTTGTGTGACGGCTCGCTTTAGGGCGTAGGCTTGTTTGTCGATGATGTCTTGTGCTTTTAGCTGCTCGCCTCTATACTGCGTGTAGGCAAAGAGCTTTTCGTTTACGTTTTTGGCGATATTTTGCCTAGTTTTGGCAGATAAAAGGCCGTCTTTTATCTCGAAGGGCTCATTTTTATTTACCATAGAGATGATAGCGCGATCGACGATGAAGGCTCTAAATTCCTCGATGAGATCGAAGGCTAGAGTGGGCTTTTGCTCGTCAAGTGCGTGCAGATATGAGACGTGAGGCGAGAGCCCTACGGCGGCGATGGACTTTAATATCTTTGAATAAAGGATAGCGTAGCCGTAGTTTAGGGCTGAATTTACAATATCAGTAGCGCCTTGCGTGATGCGTGCGGTGAAGCTAAATTTATAGTCTATCGCCTTTGCTATGGCCTGCCAGTATGCATTCGCGCTGCTACCTTCAAAGCCCAAAAGCTCGCTTACGCTTTGGGCGTTTGGGACGTGGGAGGTTAGTATCTCTTGCATGGAGCTGATGTGGGAGCTTAGGCTTTTGTGGTATTTGTCTAAGTATTTTAGGTAGTTGATCTGGTTTTTGAGCTTGCCGATGATGAACTGCTGGGCGATACGCAGAGACTTTTTGGTTTTTAGCAGAGTGATCTGCGAGGCGGCGGTTTTTGAGATGGCTGAGTTTGCTGTAAAGAGCGTGGCGTAGCTTAAATTTGTCTTTTCGTCGATGAAATTTATAGAAATTTTGCGTTTGGCGCACTCTTTTATAACGGCGGAGCTTAGGGAAATTTGGGCGTTTATGATGATCTGGGTTATTTGAGCGATAGGGAATTTATGCTTGATGGCGCCTTTGTCTTTTAAGACAAATTTACCCTGTGAGAGCGCTAGAAAGTAAAATGGCGTCGTGATGTGGATGACGGAGCTTTGCGAGAAGGACTTTGTGTATTCGCGCTTTTTGGCTTCGAGGGCGTTTTGGACGGACTTTACGGCTGGGCGTTTAGCGTTTTTGTAGTAGGAGAGAATTTTTGCTTTTTTGAGAGAGTGGCTTAGCTCAAATGGGAAATTTAAATTTGATATAGCCTCTGCTAGAGTGTGCTTGTCTATAGTTTTTAGAAATTTGCGAGTTAAATTTGTCAAAACTTCATCAAAATGCAGGCAAAAGCTATCTTTTTGCGCTGGCGAAAAGAGCTTAAGCGAGATCGTATTTAGGTGTGAGATATAGGCGTTTATGCTCTCTACGCTTTGGGCGATGTCTGGCTTTTTAGACGAGGCTGTGAGTTTGGATAGGATGTGGGTAAATTTATCACCACCTATGCTTAGCTCGTGGGACTTAAAATTTACGCCTAGAAAGGTAAATTCGCTATCTTTGTCGTGCAAGGATGTTTTGGCTTCGTTTAGGGATAAATTTATGGTTGCTAAAAAGTCCTTTAGCCTAGCAAGCGCTTGCTCGCAGGCTTCACGTGAGCTAAAAAATAGAACAAAATCATCTGCGTATCTTACAAACTCTATGCCGCTACGCTCGAGAAATTTATCCATCTGATCTAAATAGATGTTTGAAAGAAGTGGGCTTAAGACGTCGCCTTGATGGACGCCTTTTGTGTGAGAAGTGTAGTCAAAACGCTCGAAAATGCCATTTTTTATCCAAAGCTCGATGAGCCTAATGATGCGTGTGTCTTTGATGTTTGAGCGCAGAATTTCAAGAAGTTTTTTGTGGTTAATGTTTTCAAAAAAGTCTTTTATGTCGGTTTTTAGGACAAAGTCGTGCGTCAAGCAAAAATCTCGTGCCCTAAAGATGGCGTTTGAGTATGATTTGCCACTTCGGTAGGCGTAGGAGCGGTTTGAAAAGCCCTTGTCAAAATAGCTTGAAAGCTCGCTAATGAGGATGTTTTGTGCAAATTTATCTTTTAAAGATGGGATGGCTAGCTTGCGAAGCTCATCTTTGTTCTCTTTGGGGATGAAGGCTCGTTTTAGTGGCTGGGGCGAATAAGAGAGGTTTAAAATTTCATTTTTAAGCTCGGCAAAAAATGCCCCCGTGCAGAGCTCATCCATGCTAAGTCCATCAAGCCCTAAGGCTGTGTGTTTGAGCCTTTTTAGCGCATAGTCAAATGTATCTTTTGTAAAAATATCCTCTAAATTTAGATCAAACATAGGCTATCCTTTTTAGCATTTTAGTGCTTGACGCAAAAGCTAGCCAGAAGCACAAAGGCTAGATCTGCGTCACAGCTATCTTGCCCAGTCCAAAAACGGTGCTTTTGCCAACGCCTGTGATAGTGGCTAGCTGCAAAAGCCCTGCTGAGCGCTCATCAAGGCCATAAACTCGCATCTTGCCAGTGACGCCGCCAAAGTGCATCTTGGTGTGCTGGCGGTTTGAGTAACGCTCAAGGTCGTAAAAGCTAAGCTCTTGCTCAAAATGGTCAAATTTAACTTCAAATTTATCCATCTGCGTGCCTGAAATGCCCTCATATCGCATGGCGATCTGGCGGATGAGTGACCTAAAATCGATCTCGCTTTTAACTAGGGCATTTTTTTGCTTTATGCGAAGTGGGGTTTGAAGGTCGATCTCGTAGTCGCCTGCGGTGAAATTTGGTGTGAAATTTAGAGTTTCTGGCTCGGAGTTTAGTAAAAATTTGGTTTCAACCATTTTGCCATTTAGCAAAAAGTGGCTGAGCTTAAATTTATCTCTACTTGCACCAAGACCGATATATTGCATATTTTTAACAGCGATAGCTACATAAGGCAGGTAGCTGGTGGCATGCTCGAAAAGTAAAATTTTAAAGTCAAAGCTCGTTTGATCAAGCTCGATATCTAGCCTGAAATTTGGCGTATCAGAGATGTTTTCAAAAAATTCATCATAGATGCAGCTACCAGAAATGTCGCATGTGCCGCACTCTTGGCTGATATAAGGGCAGCTTGCATATCTTAGCGCGTGTCCGAAGGTGCCTCTGATGGTAGAGCCTATAAATGGGTGGATGGGCTTTAAATTTATGCCGCAAACGGCTAACTCTAAATACTTTAGCATGGTTGCCTTTGAGAGATTTTTTAAAATTATACTCTAAAAGAGGTTTTAGCTAGCTGGAGCACGCAAAATGGGCACTTAAATGTCAGCATTTGACGCTGCTATTTTGTAAGATTTCGCCTATTTGTAAAAATAAATTTAAAGGATAAAAAATGCAAAAGCGAGATCAAAATATATTGTCTCACATAAGGCGAGAAATTTCTCTCTCGACAAGGGTCAAAAAAGATAAAAGTAAGTATAGCAGGAAGCTAAAGCATAAGTGCGCAGTGGGTTTTTAGTAAATTTATCATCTGCGACACAACCTGTCACGCCACTAGGTTAAATTTTCACCATAAATCAAATCAAAGGAGCATAGATGTTAAGATATATCATAGGTGGCGTGGCGCTTGGGGCTATTGGTTTTGGGCTTGGTAAATATTTTAGTGAGAGCGAGCATTATTGCGATTATTTAAATCAATCTAGCCAAAACCCAAATGACGAGATAGATAAAAGCACCTTGCAAGATAAATTTTTAGAAATTTATGCAGGTATAGAAAATTTACAAAGAGCACTGCCTACTATACTTGAAGAAAGTGGTCTTAGGCAATTTATAGGTGCTGAGAATGCTAAAGTCATAGAATTTAGTGAATATGACGAAAAGTATAAATTTGCTCTCATCTGCCTAGTAAATAACAGCAAAAGAGATACTAGCTTTTTAGATAGCCTAAGCAACGTCTTAAGCAATATCTTGCTAAAGATAACGCAAAAAAGGGATGATAAAAAAGATGAGGATAGCTTTTTAAAAGTAGATGCACATCAAGCAGGGCTTATATACGCGTTAGTCGAAGCAAATAATAAATTTGTAACCATGCTTCGCCAGATAAATGAGATGAAAGATATCGACGTGGTTTTGGACATTTTACATGAGTGGATAGAAATTTATGAGAATGACTACTTTAAAAGGGCTTTGCGTGAGCTGTTTTAGTGTTAAGCTCTTTTCGCATTTTGCAAGAAATGGCTCAAATTCTTTTAAAAATATCAATCAAAAAGAGGCTGGGACGGGCAAAATGAGTACTAATGATAAATTTTTAAGAGCAAAAGCTTTTGGTAAGTCTTATGAGCTAGATCAAGTTATGAATGAACTTTCTCTTGTGCTTTTTAAAGATGAGTTTATCACAAGAAGTATCATTGAATTTAGCGCTCAAGGATTGGATGTTTATAGATTTGTAAAAACTGATGATGATTTACAAATTTTAAACGATCTTTCGTTTATGCTTAGATATATGCTTGCAAATATGGCTGGCGAGCAGGCAAAAGACAAAGAGGAGCTTAAAGATTTGTTTTTTACAGCTAGTATTTTGCTAAAGGGTGCCAGCTCTATACAAGAGCTAGCCTTCACTTTTAAAGATGTAGCTAGGTTTTATAAAAACTACTATGGCGGAAAGAGTGCATAGTGGCAAAAGAGGAAGTCTAGTTGTTTATGAATTTATTACTATTTAATTTTTATTAAACTTTTATAGTGGTTTGACGATATAAAAGAGTTTAATCACTACACAAGGAGATACAATGAATAACGTAAATACATATATTAAAGAAAATGCATATATGATTTCAAAAAGTTGGGCTGAAAGGGATTCTAGGGAAACAAATAATGAAATCATTGAAAAAACTTCTAGTTTTTTTGATAAGATCGTCAATAAAATCGAAAACACACTAAGTGACGCAGTCAATAGTAAAGTATTAATAGCTCCGATAGATAAAAAATGTCTTGACAATGCTTCTAAAGCATTTAATTGTGACGACTTTAGCTCTATAATTGCCATATTTGATCATACATTATCTAATTCATGTGATGAAGGGCTTTTGTTTACTGGTACCAGGATGATACAAAAGACTATGCTGTCAGATCCAGTTGTTTTTATATATGAAAATATGCAAAGTGCAGAGTATGGACAAAAATGCGAAATAGATAAAAACGGCGAACAAAAACTTGACTATGAGTATGTCGAAGTAAAATTTAAAAATCCAGAAGAAGAAAGTATTATTATAAAAGGCTTGCATGATTGTGATTATGAGTTTTTGGAAAAATTTATTAATAAAATTCTAGAACATGAAAATTTTAAAGATGAAAACCAACTGAAGATAATAGCTGATATGCCAGATCCTTTAAAAGTTGCATATTTGAAAGTAATTATAAATGCAGCATTATCAAATGATAATAAAATAGATGAAAAAGAATTTGCAGAAATATTTTTACTTATGGACAGGGTCGGACTAGAGGCTGGCAAAGAACCTAGATTTGAGGTCAGGGCTTATATGTCGGAAGCTTCTTTAGAGAACTTAACAGATATAAAAGATCTTTTAGAGGATATAAAGTCTAACTCAGATGGCTCACAGCTTAAGTCTATTATGATATCTCTAGTAAAAGATATAACAAATATTTATTTTACAGGCATAGATGAATTTAATGCTGTTAGCGCAAAAGATGTAAATTTTATTCAAAATAATAAGATGTTACTTGGACTGAACGATAATGATATTGAACTAGCTGTTGATACTATTAAACAAGACTATAGCATACTCTATAACAATCTTGATGATGACAAAATAAAATCCATAATGAAAGACTTATCGGCAAAGGCTACAAGTGTTGGTGTTCCACTTGGCGCAGTATATATATCTGGTTCTGTTCTTGGACTAAGTGCTGCTGGTATGACTTCTGGACTCGCAACCCTTGGTATGGGCGGCCTTCTAGGATTATCTTCTATGGCTACAGGTATAGGTGTTGCGATCTTAATGGGTGTAGGAGTATATCAAGGAGTTAGATATTTAACAGGCGCAAATCAAGTTAGTAACTACAAGCAAAGAGAAATTATGCTTCATGAAGCTATAAAACAAACTCAAAAAAGCATTTGTAATATTATAGAAGATATAAACTACATAGTATTAAAATTAAATGATGTAAAAGAAACTGATTCAAATAAGAATCAAAAGATTCAGCAGCTTGAAAAAATGATAAAGCAGTTTGTTGGTGCTGCTAAGAGTATGACACTTAAGCAAGATAGATACGAGAATAGCGCTAATAAATTACAATGTCCTGACTTGTTGGATGTTTCTAGGCTAAAAAGGTTAACTAGTGATCCGACCAATGAGCCTATGTTTAAACTAGTGATTAATAACTATGAGGAAGTAGAAGTAGTAAATGACGGTAATAAAGAGAAAGTAGTGAAACTTAAAGACAACATAGATACTCAAACACTAGAGAAAATGGCTGAGATATTTAATGCTGTTGGATATTTTGATGTAGGCAATATTTTAAAGGGTAAAGCACAGGACGGGCTCGATAAATTTACCGACTTTGCTAAAGGTATTTTAAGGTGAAAGAAAAACACTTAGTCGATGAAGCAAATGCCGTAATAGTCCAAAAACATCAGGTTTTAACTGTTACCAACAAATTAAATGAAATAAATAATAACCTAGATGATATAAAAAAATCACAAAGCGAGAGCGATGTTTTGCTTGATGAGCTCATGGGTCAAATGCAGGAATTACTAGAGAATACTAGTAGGAACAACGAGTTAGATGTAAACTTGGAAGCAGTAGAAAAAGAACTAGAACATGAGCTAGTTTATGATAGGGTTGCTGCAATAGACTCTTTGGAACAAATTGATTTTAATAAGAATATGTCGTGGCTTGATTATTTAAATTCTGTAGATGAGTATGCCAAAAAGTATAATCTAAATTTATCAGATGATCCATTTAGAAATTTAATGTCCAAAAGTCAGATTCTGGAACTTCAAAAGAGAATCAAAGAAGACTTTGCTTATAAAAACGCCAATTGCGATAAATATGACTATATGATAGCCGGCACTTGCGGCGTCATAGGCGGAATAATAGATGTGCTATTTGTTGGAAAGCCTGGCGAAAGTGATTTAGGAAATTTTGTAGACAAAAAAACAAATGATATAACAATGAAATTTGCTGAGATGTTGGGATGGGATAAAGAAAAGGCTAAGACAAAAGGAAGCAATGAACTAAAGAGCGCAATAGGTTTTTTGGAAAATAAATTTAAAATAAATTATGACCAATCTACTACAAGTGGCAAAAAAGGAACCGGTGGTTTGGTTGAAAATTTGAGTCCATCAAATCATCATTTAAAAAGCTTAGGGCATTCGCCTGATTTAATAGGTTTATTTTTTTCAATATTAAACCAATTTACAAATACATCAAGCTTTGTAAGTAATGGGCGACTTATAACAATTAAAACTGATACATTTGAGCTCCAAGGCGATAATTTTATTGCTAAGATTTTTTGTGGTTTTTGTAATTGGTTTGGGCACCTTATGTCTGACTGGACAGGTTCATCTGGTGCTGCTGGTAGAGGCAGCGGAATACCTATACCTTTTTATGAGCTAACACAATTAATGAATTTCGGTAGGTTTGGAGAAAAGCAACAGGAAACGTTTGCTGTAGTCTGTTCAAAGGTTTTTGAGCAAGGTTATGATTTAAGACACGGTATAGCCATGGCAATACCAGTTTTAATAACCGAGCTCCTTATAAGAGTTATGTATGCCTTAAAAGCAAGATTTTACCATGAAAAAGACTGGAAAGAATGCATACCAAATGCCAATATTCCGGAACTAAGGCGTATGTTATTAGTTGGGCACGGAACGCTTTGTGTGATAGATGTAGCAGATGCAGGCATACGCAGCGGGGGAAATATGGTGGAATTTTTGCTAAGAACAAATTTGATTGGATGGGTTAGGTTCGGATATTTAGGTTTAAAAGAGATAAATGCTTGGTATAACTTAGGCGAGATAGACCCTGAAAAAGTAGATGAATATATAGAAAAAGAACTCTATTTAATGATAAAGAATAATTAAAATCCGCATAATCTAGGATTAAAAATAAATAATGGCAAGAATTATAGACATAGCTTTAAATATTTTACTTTTCTACATTATCCTGTGTAATCCTAGGATCAAGCCATGCTTTATTTGTAGTATTATAAATAAGCTCATATCCTCTCCTTTTTAAATTTGACGAAAATTTACACTATGACCCTGACAGGTTGTGTCGCGATCTCTTTTTAGGATAAAATAACGAAAATTTTAAAAGGATTTAAGATGCACTCTCACGACAAGATAGCCTTTAGGCTCGCTCAAATTTTAATAAAGCTAAATGACGGAGCAAGACTTAGTATAGATGAGCTCACGGAGGAATTTAGTGTCAATAAAAGGACCATTCTAAGGGACTTTGAGCGCCTAAATATACTGCCCATAGAAAAAGCAAATGGCAAATACTTTTTGGCTGACTATGCACTTGGTAAGCTTAGCTATAAAGATATCCAGGCATTTGCAATACTTAGTGGAGTGAAGTCTTTGTTTCCGGATCTAGACGATAAATTTATCAGCGACATCTTAAATGAGAAGCTAAACAAGGTCTATCTCATCAAAAATCAAGGCTTTGAGGATCTACAAATTTCAAGAGCCGAGTTTGAAGAGATAAGCGCTGCTATTATTAAAAATAAGATAGTTGAGTGCTCTTACAACGCTAAATTTAGATCACTAAAACCATACAAACTGATAAACAACAATGGCGTCTGGTACCTGCTAGCAGATGATAGTGGTAGGCTTAAAAATTTCACCCTTTCAAAGCTTGAAAATATAAAGATAAAAGAGAGCGCATTTAAGCCAAATGAAGAATTTACAAACCGCATCAAGCAAAACGACACAAACTGGTTTTCGGACGTAAAATTTGAAGTGACGCTAGAGATAAAAAGCGAGGCGATGAGCTACTTTAAAAGAAAGAAATTCTTGCCAAATTTTAAAATAATAAGCGAAGATAAAGACAAGATCATCCTAAGCACAGAGGTAGCCTACGACGATGAGATACTGCGCGTGGTCAAATACTGGCTGCCATTTATCAAGATAAAAGAGCCTGAGTATCTAAGGGTGAAATTTGAAAATTTACTTGAAGAGTATTTGAGATAGCACAACAAACTACTATGGTCATCACTCGCACCATGAAACCAAATGGCAAAGCAAACATATCATCGCCCACACCTTCCAAAATCCTCGTGGCAATAGTTATTTTTTAGCATTTTCAAGTTGCCGCTATTTATTTTATTTCGCTTTGCTATCTCTTCAAATTTATCTCTTGCCATTAGCATATCTGCCATGATCTCTTTAAATTCGCCGTCATCTATATCAAATTTTGATTTTATCTCGTAAAAAAGCTGGACCGATGGCAAGCTTTTAAAACCCACAAAATTTAAAGCATGGTTTTGTTTTGAATAGATTATTGGTGTTGGTGTTATATCAAATGCGGGGGATAAATTCCAGCTTTTTGTTTTTTCATCATATAGCACGCCGTGATTTCTTGGGTGATCGTCCGTGTTGCCAAATAAACCGTTAAAAACCATACGTCGAAAAAGCTCTTTTTTGTTTTTACTATCAATCACGTTAGTTAGATCACAGTAACTCTTATTATTGCTTTCATCGCCATCTCTAACCCCAAGCAAAGTCATAGCCGACTTATAAGGTATTCTCTTATCGCCGTTTCTGTCAAATCTTTTGACAAGTAAAGCCGTGCCTTTTGCCGTTTCAAAAAGCTCGCTTTGACATACGTTTATTTTTGCGATACTGGCAACATCTAGCATAGTTTTTTCGCTACGAGAAATTTGCCTATATTCATCCTTTATGGACGGAAATTTGACTATGTAAAGCTCATTGTCTTTTAATACGCTTGCCTTTGGTCTAGCCCCACCCAAGCTTCCGCTAGGTGCAAGCAAATTTTTAATGTCACTTTCAAGGCTCTCGCCGCGTTCAATTCTTTGTGATGATATGCAAAGCTCACTAATGTGAGTTAGCTTTGGTATGTCGTTTGTAGTAGATATAAATTTACACTCTTTTTCTATTCTGAGTGAGCCTATACGAAAATAGTCACTTACCCCTAGCATATATTCACTCTCTGTAAGTTCGCTATTTGATTTTAGCTTTTGGATTAGTTTGCCCCATCTTTCTGGGCTTATGTCACAAAATGCTCCCCATAGATTTTTAGATACAAACTGGGAGCTTTGCAGCGGTAAATTTGGATCTATTTCAAAGCCATTTTTTAACCACTCTTTATCGTATTCAAAATAATATGTTTCATTTCTGCCTACGGCATATACTTTAAGAAATCCTACAAGATCATTGTTGTTATAAATTTTTAGAATTCTATCCACAGTATAACCCAAATTTTAAGTATTATATTGCAGTTTTTACATCACTCTTTTCATCTCTTTCTTGACCATATCCCCAGTAGCGTCTGCATAGATCATTGTTGTCTGTATTTTCTTGTGCCTAAGGGCTTTTTGTATAACTCCCAAATTTGTATTTTTCTCGACCATATTCATTGCAAACGAGTGCCTTAATATATGGCAACCCCTTTTATTTACTATGCCACATTTTCTATATATGCGTTCTAGCAGAGTATATACGCATTGCCTAGAAATAGGCTTATCGCCATTTTTATTTGTAAAGATATAGCTTTCTGGTGGATATATGCTAGATAGCCTCTCAAAATCATCTTCTATATGGTTTTTTGGTATGTAAGCCGTTTGATACTCTCCACCTTTGGCTAGTATATTTATATCGTAAAATTCTCCGTCGTCGCTTTCTTGAAAGTCACAAAATTTAAGATTTAGTGCCTCGCTTATTCTTAGCCCACTTTTTAGCATTAACTTTATAAGCAACGAATTTCTATAATTTTTAATATATCTATATTCAGGTTTTTTAACCAGCTTATTTTCTATATAGTCTAAAATTTTATCTCTTTCGCCCTCTTTCATAAAATTTTCAAATTTATTTACTTTTTTCTTGGCAATTTTATAATTGTCTAATATTTTCTCTAAATCTATAAGCTTATCGTTATTATTGGTAATATACTTAAAATAAATCTTTAATATAGTTAAATA
>NZ_PIQW01000017.1:0-38902 GCF_003048445.1 Campylobacter concisus | reverse complement strand
TCTGGGTTTCTGGGTTTCTGGGTTTCTGGGTTTCTGGGTTTCTGGGTTTCTGGGTTTCTGGGTTTCTGGGTTTCTGGTTGGCTTGAAAACTGCCAAAATTTACACCAGTAAACACAAATTTTTAAATTTAGCACTTCAAATTTCTTAAAATACTAAAAATAATATGCAAAAATTTACGTAAAATAATATGATTTTGCTTTATTGGAGGTAAAATTTAGAGTGGTGTGCTAGTAAATTTTAAATTTGATCTATTGCGATGTGTGTAAAGACTTTAAATTTAAAAACCTAGAAGTGTAGAAAACATTTAAATTAAAAAAAACAAAAGCATAAAAACATCTAAATTTAAAAAAGTGCAAAAACTTTTAAATTTAATAAGTTAGCAGGTATAGGTGTATTTTTAAAAGCTGTGTTGCGCCTGTTTTAGGTAAATTTGCATGTAAATATAAAGCCTGTCTGGATGACTTTTGCTAATATTTTTTAATATTTAAATAGTTAAAGTTAGCGTATTGGATCAAATTTAAGACAAAGACCTTGCAGAATTTAGAATAAAACTAGCAAACTATAGATTTTTTAAAGATAAACCATGCCGTATTTTTTGGTAGGTTTTGGTTTAAATATAAAATCTTGCTTGCTATTCTTTTGCTTTTAAAAAAGTTGATGCAAGCGATCAAATTTAAATTAGTGAGCTTGTGGAATTTAAAATAAACTAGCAAATTATGATTGTATTTTAAGTCAGGCTGTGTGCTTGTTTTGTATTGAATTATAAAACTCTGCCGGCTGGTCTTTTGCTTTAAAATAAAGTGGGTGCAAGCTATCAAATTTATAACAAAGACCAGAATAAAACTAGTAAATTTGGCTTATAAATTTTTGCTAGATGAAGTCATTAAATGGCGATATACTTAGTTTGTTTTTGGCTCGCGCTATTTTTGTATCGATAGGCTGCGGTACTATAAATTTATATGTAGCCATTAAATTTTTACTAGATCATTTTTTAAAAGATCATCTGTTGTTTTAAGTAAATTTTTGCCATTTTGAACTGAAAGGCAAAACGTAAGCATAAATTTTTAGAAGTGGCTAGTAAAAATGGACCATAAATTTGACAACTCTAGTTTGAAATTTACCTTTGGCTACCGTCGTTTTGTCTTTTAGATGTTATGGTCTTGCCATAAGTCTAAATTTACAAGTTAAAAATATCGCGCAGGAGATTTAAATTTGATAACCTTGCAGCTGGTTTTAAAACTATTAAATTTAAAAATCTAATAGTCGTAACTTGGCTATTTAGTTTTTTAAATGTGCTTTTGAGTTGTTTTTAGGCTCGCGTAGTCGTCCATTTTGTTGCCAGCCTAGCATTTACGACGTCTTTTATATCTTGTTTTTTGACGCAGCTTACAAATTTACTAGGCCTACTTTTAAAACATGCTCTTTTAGGCTGCTTAGTATCTCGCCATTTTCAAGCGCCATTAGCTCGCTTGCTCTTAGGACATAAAAGTCTTGCAAGCTTCTGTTGGCACTTTTTTCAAGCTTTTTTGCTAGCGTGTCAAAGATATGAAACTCCGCTTCATTGCTAGCTAGTAAAAAATCAGCCCCACTATCAAATGCAGCAAAAACTATCTTGCTAGCAAGCTTGCAAGCTAGCTCTTCATCAGCCTTTAAAAGATCATATCCACAAGGCATTTTGGCGTTTAGCTCTATAAAATTTGCCTTGTATGCGCTTAAATTTACAGGCAGTCTATCTTTTATGGCTATCTTAAACTCTTTAAATTTACTAAGTTTTTCTATCTTTTCAAGCTCATTTTCATATTTTGGCGCAGCTTTTACGCCTAAAATTTCTTTGAAAAATCTAATCGCCTCACTATAAATTTCGCTACCTTCAAAGAGCAGATCATCAAGCTCACAGGCTATCAAAACGCCGTTTTTACCGCCAACTAGCTTTAAAATTTCATCATTTTTCTCATTTTTATAAAGATGATGAGCTAGCATTATCGCGGCAGCTCCTATAAAATTTGGCTCATAGTCTTTCACAAAATCAGCGTAAAAATAGGGCTTAAAGCTAGCGTATAGCTCTTTATAAGCTCTTTTACAAAAGCTAGCAAATGGCTCAAATTTCGCCCAAAAGTCATCATCGTTTATAGCAAGATCTATAACCGCTCTTTTTTCATCAAGTGGGGCTATGCAAAGCTCTCCGCCCAGTTTTTGAGCTAAATTTTCAAGTGGCTGGGCGGTGCTAACTACGACGTCATTTACCTTAACAAAGCCTTCAAATTGGCTAAAGTAGGGGTCTATGCTCTTTACGTGGACAAAAAGCTCGTTTAAGTTTGCAAAGTCTGAAATCTCTAAAAAATAGGGCTTAAAATATGCCAAAACATCTCTTTTCGCGTCAAATCTAAAAATCTCAACTCTTTGCATCTCTATCCTTTTTTTGGGCTTATTTTATCCTAAATTTAAAAGGAGTTTCATTATAATAGCTCAATGGATAAAGAAAATTTCACGATTGAACGCTTTAGTAACGCATATATCGGCGATGATGCGGCGGTTGCTGGCAAAATGGTCTTTAGCAAGGACATTTTCGCGCAAAATTCGCACTTTAAGCTTGGTTGGCTAAGCCTTGCAGAGATCGGCTACAAGGCAATGATCGTAAATTTCTCAGATACGATCGTGATGAATGCAAAGCCTAAATTTGCTCTTCTTGGGCTTAGTCTGCCAAAGAGCTTCACGCCTCGGCAGATCAGCGAGCTAAGTAGGGGCATAAATAGGGCGTGCGAGGAGTTTGGCGTAAAGATAATCGGCGGCGACACGATAAGTGGCCCCATTTTAAACATAAGCGTTAGTGTGATCGGCGAGCTAAAGGGCAGGGCTGTGCTTAGGAAAAATGCTAAATTTGGCGATCTTATCGCATTTACTGGCAAGCTTGGAGGCAGCCAAAAGGGGCTAAACTCGCTTCTAAGACTGGCTCAAATTTCCAAAAACTCACGCTTTAAAAAGCCTATCTTAAGAGATAAATTCTTTTACAAAGCAGCTCATCTTATAAACTCCGCCATGGACATCTCAGACGGGCTAAATACCGACCTTGGCAAGCTTTTAAAGGCTAGCAAAAAGGGCGCTAAATTTACAAAAAAACTAAGCAAATTTGAGCTTAGTAGCGGTGAGGAGTACGAGGTTTTATTTACCTTTAGCCCTAAAAATTTAAGCGCTATAAAAAGGATTGCCGCAAAAACTAGGACAAAGATCAACATCTTTGCAAAAATTTCACACAAAAGGTTAAGACAAAATGCAAGAAGCCACCACTTTTAAGCCGCTCTATGCGCTTACTCATGCGCCCATCGAGGCATATTTTTCTAAAAATTCAGATGATTTTGTCGTGCGCGAGATACCACTTTATGAATTTAGTGGCGACGGCGAGCACTTGATCGTTGAAATTTCTAAAAAAGATATGACGACAAGCGACGCTTTGCACGCCTTAAGCGAGGTTACAGGCGCTAAGATGCGCGACTTTGGCTATGCTGGACTAAAGGACAAACAGGGCATGACGACGCAGTTTATCTCGATGCCTCGTAAATTTGAGAGCGCACTTGCAAACTTTAGCCACGAAAAGATGAAAATTTTAAATTTAAACGTGCATAAAAACAAGCTTCGCATCGGACATCTAAAGGGCAATAGCTTTTTCATCCGCCTAAAAAAGGTGCTGCCAAGTAGCGCTAAAAAGCTAGAGCAGGCATTTACTAATATCGATAAAATGGGCTATGCAAACTACTTTGGCTATCAGCGCTTTGGTAAATTTGGTGACAATGCTGCAACTGGGCTGAAGCTACTTAAAAACGGCACGATAAATGGCAAAAAGAGCAAAAATGTAAAGCTAAATGACTTTTTGATCTCAGCCTATCAAAGCGATCTTTTTAACCGCTATCTTAGCAAAAGGGTTGAAATTTCAAGGTTTGTGAGTGACTTTAGACTAAGTGAGCTAGGCGAAATTTATAAAAACTTTAGCAAAAACGATCTAAAGGCGATGAAGGCGCAGGAGAGCTTTTTTAAGCTTTTGCCAGGAGAGGTTTTGGGGCACTATCCATTTGGCAAGCTCTTTTTGTGCGAAAATTTAGATCAAGAGGCGCAAAGATTTGCTAAGCGCGATATCACAAGCCTTGGACTTATAGTCGGTGCAAAGGCCTATGAGGCAAGCGGCGTAGCAAAAGAGCTTGAGGATGAAATTTTCGCAGAGGCATTTTCGCTTACTTCAAAGATCGCTGGCTCAAGGCGCTTTAACTGGGCGTATCTTGAAAATACAAGCTACAAATACAACGAAGAAAACGCTCATTTTAGCTTAAATTTCACACTTCAAAAGGGCTCATACGCCACGGTTGTTTTAGAAGAAATTTTGCATAAAAATATATTTGAGTAGGGTAAATTTAAAGATAGTTTTAAAAGTGGGGCTGGCTAAATTTAGCTGGTTTAAATTTAAAAAGGTCTAGCCAAAGCTAGACCTAAAACATTAAATTTAAGAGGTAAAAACTTAAGTTCTAAATACGCTTAGTTTAGTATTTAGTGCATCTGTCATCTTATTTAGATGCTCAGCTGCAGAAGCTATCTCTTCGACGCTTCTAGCATTTTCAGATGAAATTTGATTGATCTCTGAGATGCCATCCATGATCTCATTTACATTCTTACCAGTTGCGATGTAGTCTTGCATAGTCTTATCAGACATCGCTATGGCGTTATTCATCGTTTCGCTCATATTATTTATCGTCTTTTCAACGTCGCTTGCCACATGGGTTAGCTCTTGAATTTGTTTAGAGTTGATGCCCATTTGCTCGCTACTATCATTTATCGCTTGAACGATAACATTGATAGTTGCATTTATCTCTGTTAGAGACTTTTGAGTTCTCTCAGCTAGCTGTCTAACTTCATCAGCTACAACTGCAAAGCCGCGTCCATGCTCGCCTGCTCTTGCTGCTTCTATGGCTGCGTTAAGAGCAAGTAGGTTTGTCTGATCTGCTATGTCGTTGATAACAACAAGGACTGATTTTACCTGCTCAGCGTCACGGCTAAGCTGTTCGATCTTGCCAGCCATTTGATTTTCAACATTAGCAGAATCAACTATCTGAGATGATAGGGCTCTGATAGCCTCAGTTGCTGTTTTTATATGAGTGCTTGCCTTTTGAAGGTCGTCTTTACCAGCTTGAGCTATAGATAGAGACTCTTTCATGCTTTCTTGCATAGATTTGCATCTTTGATTTGTCTCTTCAACGATCTGGGTTGATTCTTCTACGCGTTTGCCTGTTTGAAGAGATGTAGAGCTTAGCTCGTTTGCGACTGAGCTGTTTTCACTTGAAAGGTTTTTAGTGTCGCTTATAAGCACTCTAATGCGTTCTATGAAGTTATTTATATCATTACTTATTTTAGCTATCTCATCTTTGCCATAGATTGGGATTTTAAGAGTAAAGTCAGATGTTATAGCATTTAAATTTGCTCCTAGTCTATCGATAGGATTTGCAACTAGCTTTTTAAGTAGCAATATAGATACAACTATAAGAAGCAATGTAACTATAATGCTTGCGATGATGAAGTTTTTGCTAACTACCTTTTGAGGTGTTAAGAAGTCATCAGTAACAGCTGAGCCAAGCACGATCCAGTTAAGCTTGTCAAATGGCTCAAAAGCAACCACTCTCTCAACTCCATCAACATTTATGAGTTTGACACCTTCTTTAGTTTTTACTATGTCATCAACTATATCTTTTAGCTGACCTTCTGGTGCTTTGCCAGCTAGTTTTGGGTGGATGTCATAGACATTTGTCTTTGTATTAAAGATTGAGAAGTATCCACGCTCGCCTAGCTTCATTTGCGCCATTGTCTTTTGAAGATCTTCTAAGCCTTCAGTGAAGTCATAACCTATAAATAAAACTGCTACAACTTCACCGTTTTGAATGACTGGCTCATAAACACACATGTAGTTTCTACCAAAAATATTTAAAGCACCCACATATGTCTCTTTGTTCATCATCTTTGGATAGATCGTTTTATTTAGCATACCAAGCGCTCTACTGCCATCATCTAGTAAAAGTGAGGTAGATACAGCAGCAAATTCATTGCCTGATTTTGCAAAGATGGTTGGGATACCGCCGTTTGTTAGCTTTTTGATCTTATCAGAAATTTCATGGTTGTTATTTAACACGCCCATTTTATCTGAGATAAGCTCTAGAGCGTCGTCATTTTCAGTCTTTATGGTTTGGCTAGTGGCTCTTATGTTACCTAAAGCCTCTTTTAAGACATGCATATATAGTTTTGCATTATCTTCGTTATCTTCATCAAATAGCTCAACCGTGTCCATCGCAAGCGCAACGTTTTGCTGGATAGTTGTTTCTACTCCCTCCTTGATCTCACGCTCTAAGACATGTGATATAAAAAATACAAAGCAAGCCATACAAATGGCAAGAACTAAAGCGATGATCGCTGAGACCTTGACTAAGATGCTACGCAAATTCATCTATATCCTCCTTGGTTTAGATTTTAAGGGTTTATTATACAAATTTTTTCTCGTAAAACATATAGAATTTTGGGGAAAAATAACAAATTTTAAATTTTTGTTTGCTTTATATTTATAATTATAACTTTTATGAAACTGCAGTAAAAATTTATAAAAAATTGCTATTTAAATTTAGCTTTTTAAGCAAAATTTATAGTTTGGCAAAAGTAAGAATTTTGCGCTTTTGAGGGATTAAAATTTAAATTTGTATCGTTTTGTTGATTTGTCGTCTATTTTATTAGATTGGTTTAAGGTTCAAAGCAAAATAACAAAAAAGTGAAATTTGGGGTGTTTTACTCTTGTTTTTGTAAAGAAATTTTAAAAAGATTAAATAAAAAAATTAATTTCATACCAAGTTGTGACAAAATTTATGCTCAAAAATCAAAAAATTCCTAGATAAATTTGCAAAATTTGATGAAAAATTTGGTCGCAGGGTAAATTTATATATTTTTAAATATAATCACGCTCTGGCACGGTAAGCGGTCGCTTTTGCATCTTGCAAAAGAGGAAAGTCCGAGCTGCGATAAGACAAAGTTCCATCTAACGGATGGCTAGGGAAACCTAAGGGATAGTGTAACAGAAAGCAAACTTCCGCCTTGGCGGTAAAGGTGAAACGGCGGGGTAAGAGCCCACCGGCACGCTTGGTAACTTGCGTGGCCATATAAACCCAACTTGCAGTAAGAAGGGATGGTTTTGGTCTTATATTAAAACCCTTCGCTAGAGCTTGTTTGTAAAAGCAAGCGTAGATAAATGATCGCTCAAGACAGAACTCGGCTTAACGCCGTGCCCCCCTTAAATTTAGAGTAAATTTCAAGTAGCAAGCAGTTTGTAAATTAGTAAATTTAAAAGATTTTCAAGACAAAACCGGCAAATTTGCCGTGCCTTGAAAGTTTGAGATTAGATTAGTTTTTTACGTATTTTTGAGCTTTTTGTAGTTTTGTAAGCTCGTTTTGGATGTGTGAAGATTTAGTTTTAAAAAGCTCTATCGCACCGCCTATTAGCGCTTGTGCTTCTTGAGCTGAAGCTAAGCTTTTAAACATATCTTCGCTAAAGCTTTGTGATAGTACAGCCAGCTTTCTTGTATCTTCATTTATTAACGCTAGCTTAAATTCATTGATCCAGCTATTCACCTGATGTTACCTCCCTCCATGCTTCTGATAACTGCTTTACGACATTTGTTACTTCATTTAGCGCGTTAATATCATTTTGGATATTTGCCATAGCAAGAAGCTGCATCTGTCTTGTATAAAGTCCGCTAAGATAGTGAGCCACGTCGCCTTGAGAATAATCAAGCGAGTTTAAAAGCTCAACAAAGATAGCGTTTGCTCTGTTTATATAATAGACTTTTTTCTCTATATCTCCAGCTTCGATCGCTTTTTTGGTGCGAAATATAAATTTTAAAATTCCGTCATAAAGCATTTCTATTAATTTAGTCGGGGACTCGATGCCCCCGAAACTCGACTGTGCGTATGCACTATATGCACTTTGATTCATTTTTCTCTCTTATTTTCTACTGTTTATCTCAGCATCTATCATTGATTTTAGAGTTGAGAACTGATTTTCTAAACTTGCGATGATAGAGTTATACTTGATGAAGCGCTCTTGCATCGTTGTATATTTCTCATCTAAAAGCTTTTGAGTGCTCTCTTTATTTTTAGTGATAGACTCACTCTCATCTTTTAGCTGATTTTGCATAGCGATCATAGTGCCTTTCTTACCAACAGCACCATCAAGCATATTAGCTAGCTTTGTAAAAAGTCCATCAGTTTTTTTAGTCACTGGATTTACAGTGGCTTCGCTCATACCAAGAGTTGCTAGTGCAGAAGCTTTGCCTTTTACTTCGATATTTTCGCCATCACTTCTTTTTAAGATGATCCTCTTGCCACTTTGATCAAGACTAGCTGTGACACCTTCGATGCCAGCGTCATTGATAGCTTGTTGAAGTTTTAGAGCGTTGTCCTCAGCTGTCCCGCCAGCTGCGGTTGAAAATATAACTGACTTACCATTTATCGTTAGATCGCCAGCTTGGATATTTAAAGCACCTGTGCTAACGGTTGAGTTACCCATGTAGCTTATCGGCTCAGTCTTGCTTGAACCCATGAAAAATTTCTGAATTTCTTCTGGATCTTTGCTAAGAGCTGCGTTAAATTTATTTAGATCAAGCTGAAGCTGACCGTCTTTATCTGGCACTATGCCAAATTTACTTAGCGCTTTTCCTTCGCTATCTTGACCATTTACTAGACGTCCGATGTTTGATCTAAGGCTTGAAATTTCACTTACACCTTGAAAAGTGCCAGCGCCTTTTTCTTCGTCATATTTTGTAGCGATCTCAAGGTTCATAGTCATTAGGTTGTAGTCTTTTATAAACTCTTCAACCGCTTTTACGACCTCTTCAGTGTTTTGAGAGATGCTGACATTTGTTCTGCCAGTCTCATTTAGCGTGATATTTACGCCAGGTCTTAGATCATCAAAGCTATTTTTGCTTCTTTTGATATTTACGCCGTTATATGTAAATTCTGCATCTTGTGCTTTTAGAATTCTATTTTTCTCCAAATTTGATGTCATCTTTGGCGAGCCATCAGGATTTGTTAGCGCTGTGCCGTGCTCGTCTGTGTCTTGAAACTGCGTATCATCCCAGCCAAGCTTGTCTAAGATGCCAGCGGTGTCGTTTGAAAATTTGATAGTCTGCGTAGCGCCAGTGCTGCCTGATTGAAGCATTATTTGATTTGGTTTATCGCCACCAACATTTAAAATTCTAGCTTGCAATTTACCGCCACTTACGTCATTTATCTTATCAACGATATCTTGATATGTTGTCGATCTTGTCACACCGATAGAAAATTTTTGTCCATCGATCTCAACGTCAAATGAGCCAGTATTTGTCGCACCCACCATGCTTGAAGAATTTTTGAAATTCTTGCTTTGAAATGTATCTTTTTGAGCAAGTTTTTGCACGTCGATACTAAAGCTTTGCACGCTAACACCGTTTGCCGCTGAAGCTGTGACGCTTTTACCAGCGTTATTGGTATTTCTTTTTAGATAAAGTGCCTCGCCGCCAAGTGTTTTGCCACTAACATTTACGTTGCTAACAAGAGTTTTTAGAGCCGCAAGGTCCTTTTGCTTAAGCTCATTTTTCTCTAGTCTTGTTGTAAGTGGTTTGATCTGTCCAGCCTCATCAGCCTCTTTTAGTTTCTTGATAAGCTCATCGTTTAGGCCGCTATTTTTTGTACCGATGCCTAAATTTGTTACGTTACCTACTGCCATTTTTAACTCTCCTTGTCAAAAAGTATTCCGATACTTTCTTTGAAATACTCGCTGATTTTTATAGCTTCTTTACTTGGAAGCTGTGTTATCTCTTCGCCTGTTTTGGCGTCTTTTACTTGCACTACCATTAAATTTAACTTCTCGTTGTAAGCAAATCTTACATTAGTATCGAGCTGTTGCATCTGATAGTTTAGCCTATCAGTGACCTCTCTTGTCTTTCTAGCAAGATCCTCGTTGCTAAGTCCGTCAAGCTCGTTAGCATCCTTTGATTTGCCGTTTTTGTCGGCATTTACTTTGACATCTGAGTGCTCGATAGGTCTGCTGTCTATCTGACGCTGAGCCGACGTGCTCATGTTTGCATCAAGTGTTTGATTTGCCGCTGCTTTGAAAATTTCCATAGTTTTACTCCTTAAAACTTACGCTAGCTCCTACATCGGTAAAATTTTAAATTCCTTTAGTATTTATATAAATTTTTGATTATTTAGGTTAAAATCGAGCAAAATTTATAGGACGGGATATGAAAATTTCATTTGAATGCGACTGCATTTTACTGCAAAAGACCTTGCTGCTTTTTTGTGGAAATTTAGCCGCTCATCATAAGGATTGTGATTTTGTAGTAAGTGACCGCGAGATCGTTACAAAAAAACCGCTATTTATAATAGGTAAGAACGCTCATCTTTCTCATCCATTCACAAGAGCCACTCTTCTTGATACACTCGAGGAGTTTTACTCAGCCACACAAATTTCAAAGGCAAAAGAGCCAGATCAGATAGCAAATGAAAAGAGTTTGGAGCAAAAAGTATCACTTTTAATAGATAAATTTAAAGCTGATCTGCTTGAAATTTTAAGGGCAAATCAGTGAAACTTTACACCAAAATTTCAAGTGGTAAATTTAAAGGCAAAAGGCTTGAGCTGCCAAGTCTAAGCACGACAAGAAGCACAAAAAGCATCGTAAAAGAGTCATTTTTTAACGTCATTAGAGATGAAATTTACTCACTTACATTTATAGAGGGCTTTGGCGGAAGCGGCGTGATGGCAAGCGAGGCTGTTAGCAACGGAGCGCGCGAGGCTATCGCTATCGAAAAAGATAGGGCTGCTTTTAAGATCACGCAAAGCAACCTTGCAAGCCTACAAAGTCCAAATTTAAAAGCGATAAATGGCGACAGCTTTTCGCTTTTGCCTGATCTTGTAAATTCGCAAAATGGCAAGGTTTTACTCTATCTTGATCCGCCATTTGACATAAGGGCTGGCTTTGATGATATCTATGAAAAGCTCGTAAATTTGATCTTACAGCTAAAAAAAGAGAAAATTTACATGATAGTTTTTGAGCATAACAGCGACTTTAAATTTGGCGATGAAATTTCTGCATTTAAACTTATCAAATTTAAAAAATTTGGAGCTACTTCTCTCTCTTATTTTCAGTAAAAATTTGGAACATCTTTTGCTTTAAAAACCTAAAATAGCTAAATTTTAGGAAAAAATATGAATAAATTTTTATCTTTTGTAGCAGCTTCAGTGATAGCTACTTCAGCCTTTGCTACGCAGATAAAAGAGCTTGCAAACATCGTTGGCGTAAGGGATAACCAGCTAATAGGCTATGGTTTAGTTGTCGGACTAAACGGCACAGGTGATGGCTCAACGTCAAAATTTACGATCCAGTCGCTATCAAACATGCTTCAAGGCGTAAATGTCAAGATAAATCCAGATGATATCAAGTCTAAAAATGCAGCCGCTGTTATGGTGACAGCAAAATTGCCTGCATTTGCAAGGCATGGCGACAAGCTTGATATCGAGATCTCATCTATCGGCGATGCAAAAAGCTTGCAAGGTGGCACCCTTCTTATGACCCCACTAAAAGGCGTTGATGGCGATATCTACGCTTTGGCTCAAGGACCTCTAAGTATCGGTGGCAAGAGCGCAGGCAGAAGCGGCGGTAATCATCCAACCGTTGGCACTATCTTAAATGGCGCCCTTGTGGAGCGTGAAGTAACTTACGATATCTACAATCAAGATAGCATAAAACTAAGCCTAAAAGATACAAATTTTAAAACCGCTCTTGATATCCAAAACGCCATAAATGCAAACATTTCAGACGATACTGCAAAGGCGATCGATCCAAGAACGGTCATCGTTAAAAAGCCAGATGATGTTAGTATCATTGAGCTTGCAAGCGCTGTGCTTGATCTTGATGTCGAGTATAAGCCAGATGAAAAGATCGTAGTTGATGAGAGAACTGGCACGATAGTTAGCGGTATAAACGCGGTAGTTAGCCCAGTCGTGATAACTCATGGCGCAATTACAATAAAAATAGAGCCAAACAGCTACGAAGAGGCGGCGCAAAATGATGTAAATATAGGTAGCGACACCTCGGTGGCTCCTAGCCAAAATTTACTTAAAATTTCAGGCGAGAAAACAACCGTCGCAAACGTGACAAGAGCGCTAAACAAGCTTGGAGCAACACCAAGTGACATCATCTCGATACTTGAAAATTTAAAACGAGTTGGCGCGATACAAGTCGATCTGGAGATAATATAATGCAAATAGACAACACCTTAGCACTAAATTCATATAGTGACATCTCAGCAAACAAGATAAAAAATGCAAATGCCAAACAAGATGCACTTTTAAAAGAGCAAACCGATGCTTTTGAAGCATTTATGGTAAAAGCTGTTCTTGATATCGCTTTAAAAGAAGATGATAAGAACTCACTCTATCCAAAAGCCGCTGGCAGCGACATTTACAGGTCTATGTATAACGACGCTATGAGCAAAGCTTTGAGTGGAAATTTAGGTTTTTCAGAACTTTTATACGATTTTTTGAAGAGAGACTCTTAAGTAAATTTATATTTTGCCGATGTAGTGATATAAACATTTTATTTTAAGAGGTATGGATATGATAACTCCTTTGAACCAAAGACCAAACTACCAGGCAAATACACTAAATAAAAATAGCGATGCTAGAGTTGAAAATGAAAACAAAGAAGTAAAAACAAACGAAAACGCAAGAGTAAAAGAGATAGCTGATGCAATAGCAAATGGCACCTATCAGGTAGATATCTCTAAAACAGCAAAAGCTGTGGCTGATGCGTTGCTCTAAATTTAAAGGAATTTAAATGATAAAGAAGCTTTTGGACGAGGCCATAGGCGAGCTAGACGAGCTTATAAATTTAACGATGCAAGATATCGCCAATATAAAAGAGGCGAAGCACTCAAGCGTTGATGAGAGCGTGAAGAAAAAAAATGCTCTCGTGCGTGCTTTTGAAGATACTAAAAGAGCTTTGGATAAAGAGCTGCTAAGGGTCTCAAAAGAGAGTGGCACTACGACACTTGCAAATGTTTTAGATGATGAAGTGAAGTCAAAGCTAGTGCTTATGCGCTCAAAGCTTGAAATTTTGCATAAAGTAAATAAAGAATATGCAAGACACGTCGTTGTTGTTAAGGAGTTTTTCGACTCGCTTAGCAAAAAAGTATTTGGTACTCAGACTAATGAATACGGCCAAGACGGCAGCGGCACAGATAATAATTTTTACAAATCAAGGGTTTAACAAATGGCTAATATCTTTATGTCATTAGGTACAGGCGTTTCAGGGCTAAATGCAGCCCAAGTGCAAATAAGCACAACCGGAAACAACATCACAAACGCCGATAGTAACTACTACACAAGGCAGCGTGTAGTCCAGTCAGCATCTCCAGCGATGAACACTGTCCCTGGTGGAGTTGGCACAGGTACGCAAGTAGATACCGTGACAAGGCTTCACGATGAGTTTGCCTATTCAAGACTAAAATATTCATCATCAAATTTAGAAAATACAGGCTACAAACAGAGAATTTTACAAGAGGCGACAAAATACTTCCCAGATCTAAAAGATAATGGCATGGTAAAAGATATACAGGAGTATTTTGCTGCGTGGAACAACTTCGCTTCAAACCCAGATGAGGGCGCTCAAAAGGTAAATCTGATAAACAAAGCTAGCGTTTTAACAGCTAGCATCAACCGCTCATCTAAGATGCTTTATGATATGCACACGCAGATAGATGAGACTATAAAGATAAATATAAACGAGATAAACTCACTTGGCAAGCAAATAGCAAACATCAATAAACAAATTCAAAGAGTTGAATCTGGCGCAGACGCTGGCATCAAGATAAATGCAAACGACCTTCGTGACAAGCGCGATGAGCTAGAGCTTGCTATGTCAAAGCTGGTAAATACAGCCGTTTATAAAAGCGATCTAAAAAGCGAGTCAAGGATAGATACAGGCATAAGCGATCAAGGAAGATACTACAACCTAAATATCGGCGGTGTGAGCATAGTTGATGGTGTAAATTTTCATGAAATTTCTATGAGCTCAACCGAGAGTGGGCAATACACTAAAATTTATTATGAAAGAGAAGATGGCAGACGTATCCCTATGGAGGAGAAGATCACGAATGGCAAAATAGGCGCTGCACTTGATCTTAGAGGCCGCAACTACGAGCCAGATAATGATAAATTTAGCGATGGTATCATCCAAAAATATATCGATAACCTAAATACATTTTCAAAAACTTTAATAACTAGCACAAACAACGTCTATGCCGAGTCTGCGGTTGAAATTTCAAACTCAGATCCGATCAGCTACCTAGAAAACGATAAGACGCTGATGAACCACGACAACAGCATAAGAAACGGCAGTTTTGAAGCCATAGTTTATGATAACAAGGGCAACGTCGTAGCTAAAAAAACTATCGAGATAAACGGTACTACGACGATGAATGATACAAAATACGGCAACTCTGTTGTGCAGGATTTTAACTCAAATTCAGACGATAACAATGACAATAACATGCTAAATGACGTCGATGATTTCTTTGAAGCGTCGTATTTTTATGATAAAAACACGCATCAAGGCACATTTGCGCTCATACCAAAGCAAGCTCAAGGGCTTTATAGCATCTCAATAGTCGATCACGGCACAAATTTTCCAGGCGTTGTTGGCATCAACAGATTTTTTTCTGGCACAAACTCAAATACAATAGGCATAAATCAAAATTTTACCCAAGATCACACAAAGCTTCGTGCCTACTCAAAGCCAATCGTCGGAAACAACGAAGTTGCAAACAAGATGATCCAGCTTCAGTACCAAAAGCAGACATTTTACTCAAGTGGCACTGCGCTTGACAGAGATGAGACGATCGAGGGATATTACCGCTATTTTACGACCGATATGGCGAGCGATACTGAGGCGAACAACACTATTCACGACACAAACACATCTTTGCAAAGGACTGCTGAAGAGGAATTTCAATCAACAAGCGGCGTAGATACCAACGAAGAGCTTACAAACTTAATCCGCTTTCAAGCAAGCTACGGCGCAGCTGCAAAGATCATCACGACAGTTGATCAGATGCTTGACACCCTTCTTTCACTAAAACAATGAGCGAACTAAAGAGCCTTTTAGACGCACACGTACTTAGTAAAAATACAAACCAGGGGCTATTTGACGCCCCAGATCCTCTTCAAGTAGCTACTAAATTTAAAGAGCCAAACATAGCGCTCATTTGCGCGTTATTTGCTTATGGCAACGCAAAAATGATAGTGAAATTTCTAAATTCGCTTGATTTTAGCTTGCTTGATGAGAGCGAGCAAAATATCAAGAAAAATCTATCAAATTTCAAATACCGCTTTCAAAATGAAAACGACGTAAAAGAAATTTTCATCACACTTTCACGCCTGAAAAAAGAGTGCGGCATAGAAGAAATTTTGCGCCAAGGGCTTGCAAAAAATGGCGAGATGATAGAAGCAGTAAATGAGCTTATTAAATTTATATATGGGCTAAATTCTTACCGCTCAGACGGATATGAGTTTTTCTTTGGTAAGAGTTTTAGCAAAGAGCCGCAAAGTCCATATAAACGCTATAACATGTATCTTCGCTGGATGGTGCGAGATAGCGACATCGACCTTGGATTATTTAAAAATTTGCCAAAAGATAGGCTTTTGATGCCACTTGACGTGCACACGCATAGGGTTTCACTAAATTTAGGACTTATAAATAGAAAGAGCTACGACTTCAAAGCGGTCATGGAGCTTACAAAAAAACTTAGAGAATTTGACGAGCTTGATCCCATTAAATACGACTTTGCGCTTTACAGGATAGGGCAGAGCAAAGAGCTAGAAACCATCGTAAAAAATCTCAAAAAATAAAAATTATTGCTAAATTTTTAAATTTAGGATAGACTTGCCATACAATTTTATCCATAAGGAGCTTGTATGAAAAAAATCGTTTTACTAAGTGCAGTTTTAGGAACTTTGCTTTTTGCTCACGAGGGTCATCACTTTGATCCAAAGGCTGGCGAGCATCTAGTCATACCTGTTAATGAGCTAAGCGAAAAGGGCGATAAGAGCGTTGGCGAAGTAGTGGCTGTTAAGACAAACTACGGCGTTGCGTTTTTTCCAAATTTAAAAGGTCTTCCTGCTGGACTTCACGGCTTTCACGTTCACCAAAATGCTGATTGTGGCGCGACTGAGAAAGGCCTTGGCATGAAAGCAGGTGGTCACTGGGATCCAGCTGAGACAAAGATGCACTCATTCGCATGGGACGATAAGGGTCACAAAGGCGATCTACCAGCACTTTACGTAGATGCCGAGGGCAATGCAAACTACCCAGTGCTAGCTCCAAAGATAAAAAATCTTGACGAGCTAAAAGGTCACTCACTAATGGTTCACGTCGGTGGCGATAACCACAGTGACCAACCAAAAGCACTTGGCGGCGGCGGCGCTAGAATGCTTTGCGGCGTTATTAAGTAATAAAGCCCCCACAAAAAGCCTTTAAATTTAACGTTTAAAGGCTTTTTTAAATTTCTCGCTCAAATTTAACTCCCATTTCTAAGATGAAATTTCAAAACTTTAAACTACAATCCGCTTTTAAACTTAAATTTACAAAAGAGTAAAAATGGAATTTGACCTACTTAGCTACGCCCTCTTTTTTGTGGCTGCATTTTTGGGTGGTTTTATCGACGCAATCGCAGGAGGAGGCGGACTGATCACCTTGCCAGCTATCATGGCAATGGGCGTGCCACCTCATCTTGCCCTTGGCACAAACAAGCTTCAAGGCGTCTTTGGCAGCTTCACGGCAACGCTAAATTTCACTAAAAAAGGGCTGATTAATTACAAAGAGTGCTTTATTGGCATAGTTTTTACATTTATTGGAGCTCTCATCGGCGCAACGCTCATCTTATTTTTAAATGCAAATTTCTTAAAAATCATCATTCCATTTTTGCTAATCGCCATCTTCATCTACACGCTTTTTATGCCAAAAATAGGTGAGAGCGACAGGGCTGCAAAGATAAATGAGAGGCTATTTTATGTCATCTTTGGGCTTATTTTAGGTTTTTATGACGGCTTTTTTGGCCCAGGAGCAGGCTCGTTTTGGATGTTTGCGATGGTGGCACTTATCGGGCTAAATTTAAAAAAGGCGGTCGCTCACACAAAGGCTTTAAATTTTACCAGCAACATCGTAACGCTTGGCGTTTTTATAGTAGGCGGGCAGATACTTTGGCTAGTTGGCTTTTTGATGGCTGTAGGGCAAATTTTAGGAGCATATTTTGGCTCAAATTTAGTCATCAAAAAAGAGGTCAAATTTATTAGAACGATGTTTTTGTTAGTTGTCGCAGCGACCATTTGCAAACTGCTTTTTGACTACTTCAAGGCTTAAAATTAAAAATGTTTTAACAATAATTTTGTTACAATCACGCAAAATTCTAAATCTAAGGTAAATCAATGAAAGATTTGTTTCTATTCTCAAATTTGCTAAACCATTCACATGCCTTTGTCTATGCGTTTCACTTTTGCCTTGTAGCTTTGATCATCCTCATCGTTGCCTACATCGCAAGGAGCAAGATGCAGCTTGTGCCAAGAGGCCTTCAAAACATAGTTGAGGCTTATTTAGAGGGCGTTATCTCTATGGGTAAAGATACTTTAGGTAGCGAAAAGCTAGCTAGAAAATACCTCCCACTTGTTGCAACTATCGGTTTTATCGTATTTTTCTCAAACGTCATTGGCATCATCCCTGGCTTTGAGTCACCAAGCTCAAGCTTAAATTTAACTCTAGTTTTGGCTTTGGTTGTATTTATTTACTACAACTTTGAGGGCATTAGAGAAAATGGCTTTTTCAAATACTTTGGACACTTTATGGGACCAAACAAATTTCTAGCTCCTATTATGTTTCCAGTCGAAGTCATCTCACATCTTTCACGTGTAGTTTCGCTATCTTTCCGTCTTTTTGGTAACATTAAGGGCGATGACTTATTTTTGCTTGCGATGCTTACACTTGCACCTTGGTTTGCGCCGCTTCCAGCCTTTGCGCTTCTAACGCTTATGGCTGTTTTGCAAACATTTATCTTTATGATGCTAACTTACGTTTATCTAGCTGGTGCAGTCGCTATTAGCGAGCACGAGCATTAAAATTTAAAGCCATATTTTTATATGGCTTTTCTTTTTTTTTAAATTTCTACTATCTATCAAATTTAACTTTTAGTCAGTATTTCAAATTTTGTTTTATAAATTTTGTGAAGAATTAAGCAGTAAAAATGTGTGCTATCTCTAGCACACATAAATTTATTTTCTGTGGTCGTATTTCCAGCCCATTTTTTCAAGCTTTTCAATGATCTCGACAACGTAGTCAGTCACGCAATCAAGCATCTTTTGACCTTTTTCTAGGCTAGCTTTTGTGCTATCTCCAGTAGCACCTGTCTCTGTTACCTCTTTTATATCCCAGATGATGGTGCTAAACTCGCCAAAACCGATAACATCATGAGGCACTTGTGACTTTGCGTACTCTAAATTTACAAGCTCAGGTTTAACCGCCATAGTTATAGAAGTCTCGCCCTCTCCGCCGTGACCAAGTCCGTCCCAGACGTCAAATGTACCTTTTAGTCTAGCTCCTGTGATGTTCCACCAAGCAGGAATAAAAACCAAAACAGCGTCTTTATGTCTATCTTTTACCTTTCTAGCGGCGATCTCAAGGGCAGGGATGTTGCCGTCGTGGCCATTTAGGATGATGATATGTTTTATGCCGTTATTTATAAGGCTCTCAAAAATGTCTTCAGCGATCGCTATCGTGGTTTCAAACCTAAGAGTGACTGACATAGGAAATTGGTTGTAGTGGATAGAAGTACCAAAAGGCACGCCTGGCACAACGATAGTCTTTTCAAGTCTTAGAGCTGCTCTTTTTGCGATCTCTTCAGGCACAAAAAGGTCAGGGCCAAGCGGCAGGTGCCAGCCATGGCTCTCGCAGCTACCAAAGGTTGTGATAGCGCTATCTATCTCGTGCGCCTCAAATTTTTGCTTTAGCTCTCTTGCGCTAAATTCGTTCAAAACTACCTTTTTCATCTCATCTCCTTGTTAAAAAATTTATAAAATATCGGATAGATAATAATCGTAATAACTAACGCTACAAGACCTGATGGTAGGTCAAATGGAAGCGGCAAATAGTACTGGAAGATAAATCCAAGCAAAGCGCCTATGACAAATGAGATAACGCCAGCCATGTGATAGTCTGGTTCGCTGTTAAATTTAGCGATGTCGTATTTTCCTTTTTTGATGATGTAATAATCAGCTATTAACGGACCAGCAAGAGGCGGAGCAAATGTGCCAAGTATCGTGATAAATGACGCAAAAAACATTTGATAAAAGGCAAATGAGCCAAGCACAGTGCCTACTACGCCAGCGATTAGCACTAGTTTTTTTCTATTTATGTTTAAATTTATGCTTGAGAGCACCGGGCCAGTATATAGCGAGTTGCAGTATAGCTCGGCGTTATTTGTAGTCCAAAGCGATGCTGTCCAAGCGATGACACCGATGATAGCTAAAAGGGCTGACTTTGTTAGCATCCACTCTACGTAGTTAAACTGACCAACGCTTACTGCGCCGATGTAGCCAACTATGTTTAAAAGAGGGTTTGTTAGTATAAAGCAAGCCACGACACCAGCGATGACGGCTTTTACTGATTTGTTAAATCTAAATAGATCAACACCCATAACAGCTCCTGCTATCCAGCTACCAACGACAGCAGTGATGGCATTTCCAAGTCCAAGACCTTGTATATTTTTGGTCTTTTCTAAAAAGGCCTCAGCTCCGCCACCCTCTGCCAACATCTCGTAGCCAACATAGACTGCGATGATCAAGATAACAGGGCTTATAGGGATCGCGATAGCCTCGATAGCTTTGATGCCCACGTATGCTGTGATGGTGAAGATGATGCCAAAGATAAAGCAAGCAAGAAAGACCTCAAGCGTGATCGGTGTGATATCTTTGTAGCCAAAATTTGCCGGATCAAAGACGATGACGCCACTTGGATTGCCTATAAATGAACCCCAAATTTGACCGACCATGCCAGTGATGCTGGCAAACCAGCCAAGTGTTAGCAGCGCCATGATGATCATTGGCAAATTTGCACCTTTCATGCCGTAAGAGTACCTAGAAACTAGTGCTAGGCTCATACCAGTTTTTTGAGCCATTATGCCAAGTAGCGCAGTAATGATACTTAGTGAGCCCATACCCAAAATGATCGCCCAAATGGCAGTTTGAGGTGAGACGCCAGGCTTTCCGCCAAAACCGGCCAGAACGCCACCTATGAAAAGTCCAGTAACAACGTAGCCAAAACCTACCCAGACCATTATCTGGTTAAATGTCGGGCGTCGCTCAGACATCGGAACCGGAGACAGCATACGTTCGCCATCTTCTAAAACAACATTCTCTTTGTCGCTCATACAAGCTCCTTTCATAAAATTTTGTCTTTTTTTATTATAGCTATATTATTTTTTTCTTACGAAAAATATTTAATTTGTAATTTAAATTTTTATCATTAATGTTACGAATTGTTAGTGCTTTTAAATTTCCTTAAAAGCTCCTCTTTAGATATTTTAAAAGAAAGTATCGCTAAAATACGCACTAAAAATTTGCATAAATTTAAAGGTAAAAATATGTTTGAAGTCGTTATCGGTTTAGAAGTTCATACTCAGCTTAATACAAAAACTAAAATTTTCTGCTCTTGCTCGACTAGCTTTGGCGACGAGGCGAACACTCACGTTTGTCCGACCTGCCTAGCTCTGCCTGGAGCGCTACCTGTGCTAAACAAAGAGGCTGTCAAAAAGGCGATCAGCTTTGGCACAGCGATAAACGCTAAAATAAATAAAAAATCAGTCTTTAATAGAAAAAACTACTTCTATCCAGACCTTCCAAAGGCATATCAAATTTCACAGTTTGAGATACCTATCGTAGAAGGTGGCGAGCTCATCATCGACATAAACGGCACTAAAAAACGCATCGGCGTAACTAGAGCGCACCTTGAAGAGGACGCTGGCAAGAACATCCACGAAGAAAACGAGAGTTTGGTTGATCTAAACAGGGCTGGCACGCCGCTTCTTGAGATAGTTAGTGAGCCAGACCTTAGAAGTAGCGACGAGGCGGTGGCTTATCTTAAAAAACTGCACTCGATCCTTCGCTTTTTAAATATCAGCGACGCAAATATGCAAGAAGGTAGCTTCCGCTGCGACGCAAATGTCTCTATCCGTCCAAAAGGCGATACCAAGCTTTACACAAGGGTTGAGATAAAAAACCTAAACTCATTTAAATTTATCCAAAAAGCGATCGACTACGAGGTAGAGCGCCAAAGTGCAGCGTGGGAAGATGGCAAATATGACGAAGAGGTCTATCAAGAGACAAGGCTGTTTGACACGACAAATTTAGTGACAAGATCGATGCGTGGCAAAGAGGATAGCGCGGAGTATAGGTACTTTCCTGACCCTGATTTATTGCCTGTTGAAGTGCCAGAAGAGATGTATAATGAAGCGATAAAAATCCCAGAGCTTGCGGAGCAAAAGGTTGCAAGATATGTTAGCGAGCTAGGCGTAAAAGAGAGCGATGCGCTAAATTTAACCCAAAGCGTTGAGATGGCTAGATATTTTGAAGAGCTAATCGCCGCTGGAATTCAGCCAAAGCTTGCTACTACTTGGCTCATAGTCGAGCTTCTTGGCCGCTTAAATAACGGTGTAACGATTGAGACAAGCCCAGTTGGCAGCGCCAAGATGATAAATTTACTAAAACGCATAGAAGATGGCACGATAAGCGGCAAGGCTGCAAAAGAGGTGCTAGACTACCTGATGGAGCATGACGTGGACGTAGATAGCGTCATCGAAAAGCTTGGCTTAAAACAAGTGAGCGACGACTCAGCGATCATCGCGATCATAGATCAAATTTTAGCTGCAAACGCCGACAAAGTAGAAGAGTATAAAAACGGCAAAGATAAGATGTTTGGCTTCTTTGTCGGTCAAGTGATGAAAGAGGGCAAGGGTGCCTTTAACCCAGGCAAGGTCAATGAGCTTTTAAAGGCCAAAATAGGCTAAAAAAAGGGCTAAAATGAGCATAGCAGTCATCGGAGCTGGCAAGTGGGGCAGTGCGCTTTTTCACGCATTTAGTGAAAATAACGAGTGCGTCATCAGCTCAAGAACGCCAAGAGAGATGCCAAATTTTGTAAGCTTGGATGAAGCTTTGGAGTGCGAATACCTAGTTTGCACGATCCCAACGCAAGCTACAAATTTATGGTTAAAACAAAACTACAAAAACAAAGGTCAAAAGATCCTAGTCGCCAGCAAGGGCATAGACACGGCAAATCTTAAATTTCTAAATGAAATTTATGAAGACTTTGTTGATAGAGAAAATTTAGCCTTTCTCTCAGGGCCAACCTTTGCAAAAGAGATCATGCAAAAGCTACCTTGTGCCTTGGTGGTAAATTCTAAAAATGAAAATTTAGCTTTAAAATTTGCCTCATTTTTCCCAAGCTACATGAAAGCATACACCTCTGATGATGTGATCGGCGCTGAGGTGTGCGGGGCGTATAAAAACGTGATCGCCATAGCTGGTGGCATCTGCGACGGACTTGGTCTTGGCAACAACGCAAGGGCGAGCCTCATTTCTCGTGGGCTTGTCGAGATGGCTAGATTTGGCAAATTTTTTGGTGCAAAAGACGAGACATTTATGGGGCTAAGCGGCGCAGGGGACCTGTTTTTAACCGCCTCATCGATACTTTCACGCAACTACCGCGTAGGTCTTGGCATCGCAAGGCACGAGAGATTAGAGAAAATTTTAAATGAGCTTGGCGAGGTGGCTGAGGGTGTGGATACCGCAAGGGCTATTAGCAAGATCGCTAAAGAAAAGGGCATATATGTGCCGATTGCTAGCGAGGTTGAAAATATGCTAAATGGTAAAGACGTTTTTGAGAGCGTAAAATCGCTTTTGGGAAGAAGATGAGAGCTTTTAAATTTATACTTTTTATGGCTATTTTTACTCTTGGGCTAAACGGCGCAGAGGTGAGCCTAAGAGCCAAGGTCTCGCAGATGATAATGGTCGGCTTTAACGGCGCTAGCACAAAAGACGCTGCATTTCGCGCGATGTTAAGCGACGCTGGATATGAGAGATTTGGCGGTGTGATGCTACTTGGCAGAAATGTCACCAGCAAAGCCCAGCTAAAAGCTAGCATAAAGGCGATCAAAGAGAAAAGCCCTAAAATTTTCATCGCTATCGACGAAGAGGGCGGCAACGTAAGCCGCATGAAGGACAAGAGCTTTGATGGCCCATATCCTAGCGCATACGAGGTCGCAAGCACACTTGATATCAAAAGCGCTTATGATCTCTACTCAAAAATGGCCATAAATTTAAAAGAGTGTGGAATAAATTTAAATTTCGCCCCAGTGGTCGATCTACACGATGAAAACTCGCCGATCATCGCCGCTAAGCAAAGGGCGTTTAGCGAGTATGCAAGCAAGATAGTGATCTACGCTGATGCCTTTATGGACGCATTTAAAGAACAGGGCATCCTAACGACACTTAAGCACTTCCCAGGGCATGGCAGCTCAAAAGAGGACTCGCATAAAAATAAGAGCGAGGTCATGCTAAGCAAAGATGCGCTACTGCCATACAAAGACGCCATAAGCACCGGTAGAGCGCAGATCATCATGGTCGGGCACCTTTTTGTAAAGGGTATCGACGAGGACAATCCAGCCACACTTTCTAAAAAAATAATAACCGATCTGCTTCGCAATGAGCTTAAATTCAATGGTGTGGTTATCAGCGATGATATGCTGATGAAAGGCGTTGGAGATGAGACTTTGGCGCAAAAAGTGGTGAAATTTATAAACGCTGGCGGTGACATCTTGCTCTTTAGCGAGTTTAAGATAAATAACCAAAGAACGGCCGATCTAGTCACTCAGATCATAGTGGATGCTGTAAATGAGAAAAAGATCAGCAAAGAGCGGATAGACGCATCATATAAGAGGATAATGGTTCTAAAAGCGAAGCTTTAAATTTGGTTTTTGGAAAGTTACGCTAGTAAATTTGCGTTATTTTCGTCTTTTTCAAGATCAAAATATAAAATTTCAAGCCACATTACATCTTCGTATCTAAATTTCATAGTTTTTTGTCTTGTGTCATCTATCTTTGGATAGATAAGGTATAGCTTGTCACACTCGTGTTTTTTGCCGTAAGCATATAACTGATATAGGTCAGCTTGTGAGATATCATCTTTTGAGCTTATGATCTTCCATTTTGTGTCGGCCAATTTATTTTTTAAAAATATGTCAGGTCTTAGTTTGAAGCTTTTTGGATCTTCAATGAGGTGTTTTTCTGAGTGTTGTAATATTGTGCTTGCAAAGCTTTTCTTTATAAAATCTCCAACATAGCTTTCAAATAGTGCATTCATATCAAAAAGCAAGGCAAAGGCTAGATCATCGCCCTTGTGCGGAGTAAAAGAGTTGTCAAGCAAAAAGATCTTGCACCATAAAAGAGTTTGTTCGTAGTGTTTTACTTGGCGATTTATGATGAGCTTTTCAAAGAAATTTTTATAATCATCGCACGTAGAAACTTCGTCAAACATAAATAAAAACTCGCGTATTTTTTGCTGGTTTTTACTAGAATTTGACTTTTTGCATAGAAATTTAAGTGTTGTTTTTATGATCCTATTTATCTTTATATCGCTTAAAAATTCGCTATATCTTACGTAAAACCGCTCTTTGTGGATGCTATTTCTTTTTATCTGCTCGTTTATATTTAGCTTCCCTTTTAGGAAATTTAGGTTCTCTTCTAGCGCCACATAGTCGCTCTTTATCCCCTTTTTTACAAGAGCTTCAAGCTCACATAAAAACATAGAGATGAAAATTTCCAAAAGCGGTAAATTTTGGGTTTTTAAACTGGCTAAATTTGAGCTTTTAAATGGGAAATTTTTTAGCGTTCTTAGCATTTTTATAAAAACTGCTTTTGATCTTTCGGCGTCGTTTTTGTCTGCTATTTTTGGCAAAATCTCTATCGTTAAGCCACTTTTTGTCTGCAAAACGCCGACATAGTTTCTAGCTTGTATAAATTTCCCGCCAACCCCGCTTGCTATCCTTAAAAAAGGCGCATTTTCATCGCTATTTTTAAGGATAAAATTTTCTATATCGCCAAAGTCTTTTTTGCATATATCGTGCTGATATATGCGCTCAAACTCAGTTATTGTTAGCTGACTTTGCTTCATCTTTAATTTACTTGGTTATAAATTTTTATGTAACTTTGCGGATTATCAAAAGCTGTTTTGTTTATTTTGTATAACATTTTGTCTTCTATATCATCGATACTTTTTCCAAATAAATCGCTCGCTTTTCTCTCTTCTTTAGTTATAAATTGGCAATCTTCATTTTTTTGACTATCGCCTAAAACCAGCCTAATCTTCTCCCAGTCGTCGTAAAAATACTCTTGCAGTAGCGGTAAAATTCTGTTTTTAAAGACAATTGCAAGCGTGCCAATATCTGACACATCTATAAAATAAGCATGCCCTATCGTGTGATCTCTATCATAAAGATACTCTATGCGCTCATTTATCGTTTTTAGCATTTCTCCGATATCTATATCAGCGACTTCTTTTAGGTCACTATACTCTGGCATCATCTCCACAAACTCAAACCTTCTTCTAAGAGCCGTATCCATAAGGGCTATGCTTCGATCTGCTGTATTCATCGTGCCTATTATGTATAAATTTGACGGCACTCCAAATTTCTCTTTTGAATATGGCAGCTCGACCATTATCTCGTCATCTGCTCCAAGCCTTTTTGACGGCTCTATGAGAGTTATGAGCTCACCAAAAATTTTCGATATATTTCCGCGGTTGATCTCGTCGATAAAGATGGCATATTTTGGTGTGTTTTCATTAAAAAACTTTTGTCGCTCATCTTTTGGCAGATCGCAAAAATCCCTAAGTTTGCCTTTGTAATCACTAAGAAGCAAAGCATTTTCGCAGCACTGATAAAAAATGCCTTTTGATATCTCATAAGTTATATCGCCATTTTCGTTTTCGTCATCAAATACTGGCTTTATACCCTCAACAAATTCCTCATATCCGTAGCTTTGGTGAAATGTTATAAATTTAAAATTTTCTTTAGTGTAGCTTGTGCCTACTTTTTTATCTTTTATCTCTTTGTATTTTTCGTAAAGCTCTATGGCCTCAGGACACTCATCATTAAGTATTTTTGTATCTACACACCATTCACTTTTCTCATTTTTCTCAAATATAAAAGGAGGGTCTTTTCTTTTAATATTTACATACTTACAATCCATTTTTGTATGAGACAGTAAAACTGTAGATATTGTCTGGTTTGGTTTTTTTGAATTTGATTTTATTGATTTTAATTTAAATAAAGTGTGATTTACTATGTCGTTATTTAACTTAACCCAACCACTATTAATATTTGAAATAGCTGCATCATATAATATGGCTGCAGCCACTTGAAACCAAGTGTAGTTTTCTATTTTTAACATTTCATATAGCGCGTCAGTGTCATCGTTCGATTTTACATTGAGATTTTGAGTAAAATTATCCATGATCTTTGAAAGCCTATATGTTTTTCCTGTTCCTGGAGGGCCATATAAAATTTGATTTAGTGGAAAATTTACCTTAGCTTTTTGTTGTCCATTGTTTTCTGTTGGCATCGTCTCTAATTTACCTTTTTTAAAATCTCTATAATAATTTACTGCACGCATATACTTATTAAAAGTTTGTTCATTTCTGCCTGTTTTTGTAAATTCTTGTTCTAAATATTTTATATCCGCATTATCATAATCGGAAAATGAATAAATTTTATTATCTTCCAAAAAACTAATGAAGTTTTTTAAGTAAGAATGATAGGCTTTAACAGAGCTATTCTCCATATATTTATTCTTATCACAGTAGTCCTGAAAACCATCGTAATCTATAAATTCAAACACGCTTACTCCTTTAATTATCAAAATTTACCAAAGCTACTTTCACAACCCATCAAATTCTTTCTTTAGTTCGTCCCTTAGCTCCTTGGCTCTATCTTCGCCGTTTTTGAAATTTGCCTTCACAAAGCCATCGATCTCGTCTAAAATTTCAACCAGTTCGCTCTCCCAGTTTGCATTTTCCCGCTTTAAAAGCGCCTCGACCTTATCTCTTATCTGCTCTAAGGTATCAAGCGCTTTGTCTTTGTCGCCAGCTCCATTTAGCGCATCTTCAAAGAGTATGTCTTGTCTTAAAGCATTTATCTTTTTTTGTATGACATTGCAAAATTTAGGGTATTTCTCAGCGTTATTTAAATTTTGCAAAACCTCTTGCGCAGCTTTTTGATATGCAGGCACCGCTCCTTCATCGTCAAGCTTTTTGGTTAGTTTTTGTATCTGAAAATATAAAATAAGCGCCGCAAAAAACGCAAGCAGCAAATAGATCGTAACGCTATTCATTTTTACTCCTTTTTCTAAATTTATCTACGCTAATTATCGCAAGCGCCAGCCAGATCATACAAAATGAGATGACTTTGTAGCCGTCTAAAATTTCGCCATAAACGAAGACCGCGCAAAGGATCGCGATGGTTGGTGAGATGTATTGCAAGTAGCCGATAGTCGTTAAATTTATCCTTGTCGTAGCTGCGTTAAAAGCGACAAGTGGCACGATAGTGACGATGCTTGAAGCGATCATTAAAAGTGAGTCCTTGTTTAGTCCAAAGTGGCTTTGTGAGTGAAAAACCAGCCATAAAACGTAGCCAAGCGCAAATGGAAACATAAAAAATGTTTCAATAAAAAGCCCATTAAATGCGCTAATCTTCGCCATCTTTCTAACCATCGCGTAAAATCCAAACGAAAGCGGCAAGATGATAGAGACAAGTGGCAGGCCACCTTTGGCGTAAATTTGTACACAAACGGCTGCGATGACGATGCAAACGGCTATGGCGCTAGCTTTGCTCAGGCGCTCTTTAAAGATGATGACGCCAAGGAGCATGCTTATCAAGGGATTTATAAAATATCCCAAACTCGTGTCTAAAATTTTGCCGCTACCCACCGCATAGACATAAACGCCCCAGTTTATGGTGATAAAAATACCGCTTAAAAATAGAGCCTTTAGCGAGCGGATATCTTTAAGAAGCGCAAAAATTTCGCCCATTTTGCCATTAATGCAAAGCACTGCCGCCATCAAGAAAAATGACCAGATGATCCTGTGGGCTAAAATTTCATAAGCATCGACATCTTTACTAAATAGGTTGAAATAAACCGCCAAAAACCCCCACATAAAAAAGGCGCTAAGCGCGAGAATAACGCCTTTTTGGCTCTCATTTAGTCTTGGTATTTTTGTCGCCTTTTATAGAATTTATACTATCTATCATCAAAAGCGTGACAGAGATGGCTAGGCAGATCATCAAAAAGTATGAGCTTTTCTCCAGTCTCTCTCCGATGGCAAATGAGACAAAGAGCATCATTATAGGCTCAAAATATGTAAGCAAACCTAGTACATTTATCGGCACGAGCGTGCTTGAGAGGATCTGGGCGATGAGGGCTATGCCGCTGATAGCACCAAGCAAGATGAGCAGATAGTAGATGTTTGGATTTTGGCTCATTACGTAGTCCATATCGGCTGTGAGCGCAAAATAAAATGAGAATAAAAACATAAAAATTATCTCTATAACAAAGCTTGAGAAATTTGCAAGGTTGTAGTACTTTCTAATGGTAAAATAGACTGGATAAAGGCAAAAAACTACAGCGCTCTCCCACGAGATGCCACCACTAATGACTGCTGTGCTAAAGACGCCAATGGCAGCGAAAAATATCGATGCTAACTTTGTTTTTGAGAGGTGCTCTTTGAAAAATATCCGTCCAAAAAGGACCATGACTATTGGCATGATGAGGTAGCCTATCGAGACTTTTAGCGCTGCGCCGTTACTTGGAGCCCAGAGATAGAGCCACATCTGAAATGAGACGATGAGCGAGGTGGCAAGCAAAACTAGTAAAATTTTAGGTTTCAGCTTTATTTTTAGAAGTAAAAATTTGAAATTTCGCTGCTGTTTTAACAAAAAAATGGCGGCGATGACAAAAGGCATGGCAAAGATCATGCGGTATCCAATAAGAGCTTGCGTGCTGATGGGGTTCATGAGCACTGACATGTAGTAAATGCAGTTAAATAAAACTGATGCCAAAAGCGAATAAAAAATGCCTTTTATCATGAAAAAAATCTTCTCTTTTTTTGGGTAAATTTAAAGTAGCGATTGTATGCAAAATATCTTTAATAACCCATTAATGGCTTTTATTTTTTAAGTTTTGCGTGATATAATCAGCGCTAAATTAAGGTAAAAGATAGGAAAATTTATGACTTGGAACAGAGATAGTTGGAGAGAATTTAACATCTTACAACAACCAACTTATCCAAATTTAAAAGAGCTAAAAGAGGCTGAAGAAAAACTAAAAGCACTTCCGCCTTTGGTATTTGCTGGTGAGGCTAGAAGTCTTAAAAATGAGCTTGCAAAAGTTTGCAGTGGCGAGGCCTTTTTGCTTCAAGGTGGCGACTGCGCTGAGAGTTTTGCAAATTTTAGCGCAAACAACATCAGAGATATGTTTAAGGTCTTGCTTCAAATGGCGATAGTTTTAACCTTTGGTGGTGGCTGTCCGGTGGTCAAAGTAGGCCGCGTGGCAGGGCAGTTTGCAAAGCCTAGAAGTAGTGATTACGAAGAGGTAAATGGCGTTAAATTACCAAGCTATAGAGGCGACATCATAAATGGCTTTGAATTTGACGAGCAGGCAAGAATCCCTGACCCAAAACGCATGATAGAGGCTTACTATCAAAGTGCTTCTACGATGAACCTCTTAAGAGCCTTTTCAAGAGGAGGCTTAGCTGATCTTCATCAGGTGCATAAGTGGAATTTAGGCTTTGTTAAAAAGCCAGAGATCGGCGAGAAATACGCAAAACTAGCCGATGATCTAACAAAAACTCTATCTTTCATGGCAGCTTGTGGCATCACTTCAGCAAATACCCCAGCGATAAATCAAACCGCAGTCTATACATCTCACGAGGCACTGCTTTTGCCTTATGAAGAGGCGCTAACTAGGGTTGATAGCCTTAGTGGCGAGTGGTATGACTGCTCGGCTCACATGCTTTGGATAGGCGAGAGGACGCGCGGCATAAACGACGCTCACGTGCATTTTTTAAGTGGCGTGAAAAATCCTATCGGTGTAAAGATCGGACCAAGCGCAAAGGCAGAAGATGTCGTAGCGCTTGCAAATAAGCTAAATCCAGAAAATGAAGCTGGCAGGCTAAATGTGATAATCAGAATGGGCGCTGATAAGATCGGCGAAAATTTACCAAAAATTTTAAGAGAGCTAAAGCGTGAGGGGCTAAATATCGTTTATAGCATAGACCCGATGCATGGTAACACCGTTAAGACCTCAAACAACTACAAAACTCGTGAATTTAGTAAAATTTTAAGCGAGGTTAGAAGCTTTTTTGAAATTCATAAAGCTGAGGGCACAAGAGCAGGCGGTGTGCACCTTGAGATGACTGGCAAAGATGTGACAGAGTGCACCGGCGGCGCGCTAAACATCACTGAAAGCTCGCTAAAAGAGAGATATGAGACGCAGTGCGATCCAAGACTAAATGCTGATCAGGCTTTAGAGCTTGCATTTTTGATGGCTGATCTAGTTAAAAAAGCTTAAAATTTATAAAATTTGGAGAAAAATATGGCAAATATTTATGATCTAATAGTAGTTGGCGGCGGACCTTGTGGCATAGCTAGCGTAGTAGAGGCTAAAAGAAATGGCTTAAGTAATGTTTTGCTCCTTGAAAAAGGCGATAACCACAGCCAAACGATCAGAAAATTTTATAAAGACAATAAACGCGTAGATAAAGAGTATAAAGGGCAAGATAGCACGATACATGGGCTAGTTTCGTTTGAAGATGGCACAAAAGAGAGCACGCTTGATTATTTTGACAAGCTACTTGACTCTGAGAATATCGAGGCTTTTTTTAACTCTGAGGTCGAAAGCGTAAAAAAAGAGGGAGAAATTTTTAAAGTAACTACCTCAAAAGCTGTCTATGAAGCCAAAAACGTGATGGTCTCGATCGGCAAAATGGGACGACCAAACAAACCTGACTATAAGATCCCGCCATCACTAAATTCAGTTGTAAATTTTAACCTTGATAACTGCACAAACGGCGAAAAAGTGCTAGTTGTGGGCGGTGGTAACTCTGCGGTTGAGTATGCTATCGAGCTTTGTCAGTATAACAAAACTACGATCGCTTACAGAAAAGATAAATTTAGCCGTGTAAATGAGACAAATTTAAGCGCACTTTGGGAGCTTGAGAAGCATAATAAGATAAAAGTAAGGCTAAATCACGATATAACCGAGATCGATAATGAATCAGGCAAGGTAAGAGTGCATTATGAAAATGGCAAGATCCGTGTCTATGACAGGGTTGTTTATGCGATCGGTGGCTCAAGTCCAGTTGATTTTTTACAAAAATGCCAGATAAAAACTGATGAAAAAGGCACTCCGATAGTTGATAGCAATTACCAAAGTAGCGTGCCAGGACTATATGTGGGAGGAGATATCGTTTTAAAAAATGGTGGCTCGATCGTAGTCGCACTAAATCACGCTCATAGCGTCATCAAAGACATCTTAAAAGGCAAGGCACAAGCTTGATAAATAAAATCGCACTAGCTATTGTTTGTCTGATAGCTGGCTTTTCTCTCTCGTTTTTGAAATTTCAAAAAGAGGACGAGGCGCCAAAAGATACTAATCAAACGATTTATTCTATAAATTTTGATGATCTCCCTGAAGAAGAGAAGCAAAGATATGTAAGCAAAGATGATCTTTACGAGTATGGCGGCTACATCACGCCAAAGAGCTACATGCAAAATTTTGTTGATGATAAGGATCTAAATTTATCAAACAATGTAAATGAGCTTCAAGAGCAAGTGCGCGAGCTAAGCAAAAAAAATGAAATTTTAGCCGCTGATAATGTCGATATGAGCGAGAAAAATTTAGACTTTATAAGCAAAATTTCAGAGATGAAAAGAAATATCGAAAATGAAAAAAATGAGATAGTAGAAAAAAATCAAAAGGCTCTTGGCGAGCTTGAGGCGCAACACTTTGAAAATATCCAAGCTTTGACAAAGCGCCTAAATGAAGCGCAAGCTGATATGATAGAGAGCTCAAAGGCTTATGAGAAAAAGATAATCGACCTTGAAAATGCGATAAATGACGCTAGAAATGGCGATGAGAGCAAGCTAAAAGATGCCAAGGCCAGCTTTAACAAATTTAAAGAGAGCTTTGAGGCAAACTACACCGCTTTAAAAGAGCAAAATAACGAGCTAAATGCGACACTTGCGCAAAAAGAGGCTCTTATAAAAGAGTATGAAAAAGCTCAAAGTGAAAAAGATAGAGGCGAGAAAAAAGAAATTTTGCTTTTAAAAGAGGAGATCGAGCGAGTTAAAAATGACGCCGACACTCAAAAATTTAGCTACGAAAAAGAGATAAATGCGCTAAATGATGGCTTTGAGACGCAAAAGAGCGTTATGGAGGATGAGCTTTCTAAAAAGGCAAATAAGATAATCGACTTGCAGGAGGCTCTTGAGTCAAACAAGACTGCACTAAAAGATAGAATTTACGAGCTTGAAGAGATCAAGAAAAACCTAAACTCAAAAGATCTAATGGCGCAAAGTTATAATGGCAAAAATTTAGAGCTAAATGCCTCGCTTGCGGCACTTCACAAAAGCTTTGATGATCTAAAGCAAAAGAGTTTAAAAAGCGAGCAAGAGAACAAGCTTGCAAATGAAAATATAAGCTCGCTTAAAAAAGAGCTTGAGAGGGCAAATGCTCTAAATAAAAAGCTTGAAAAGCAAAATTTAGACGCGAACTCAACTCTAAATGAGCTAAGCAAAAAGCTAAGTTTGAGCGAAGAGAGCCTTAAAAAGAGCCAAGAAGAGCTAAAAGCACTTGATACGAAGACAACTAAATTTATAAAAACGCTATTTGATCAAAACCAAACCATCTCTTTGCAGTCACAAAAACTTGGCTCAAACGAGGGTGAGCTGAAGAATTTGAGCGCAAAGCTTGATCTAAAAGACGCGAAGATAAAAGAGCTTGAAGAAAATGTCACAAAGACAAGCCAGATGCTCCTCGCCAAGCAAAACGAGCTAGAAACGCAAAAAAGAACGCTAAAGATCGATATGCAAAACTATGAAATTTTGCGCCAGCAGATAAATATGCTACAAAAAAAGATAGTTGATACCTCAACATTTTTAACTGACAACAACAAAAGTGGCGGCAAAAATTTACTAAGCTTGCAAAATGAACTAGAAAATGCAAAGCAAAAGCTAAACGAGAGCAACAAGACGATCGAACGGCTAAACTCAAAGATAAGTGAGCTAAGCTCGAGCGGTCATAAAGGTGGAGCTGTAAATGCCCAGATCATCGAGCTTCAAAAAGATATCGAGCAAAATTTAAACAGACAAGACGAGCTTGAAAATGAAAATGTAAATTTAAAAAATATCTTACAAGCTACGACCAAGCCAGAGACCCCAACAAAGCTTGTCCTCATCTCTAGCATCGAGTGCGACGATATGGACTCAAAGGACAAGGTGAGCATAATGTGCAAAAACAGAGTGAGCGAGTTTTTACAGAGATTTAACTCAAACTATATGTATGAGATCATCCCGATCGTGGATAAGAAAAATTTTGTCATCCCGTCAAATGTCGCTCAAAATATCAAAAAAGATGACCTTGGCAAGCTAAATAACTACGTAAATTACGGCGTTGGCAAGGAGCGTGCAAAGGCAGCGGCTGAGCTTATAAAAGAGGAATTTGGCGACTTTGCAAGGATCAGCTTTAGCTCTGAAGTGATCGTAAAAGATGTGACGCGCGGCTTTATCATCAAGGTTTATAGATGATCTTAGCCCAGCTTGAAAATGGCTATCGCTACAACAGCGATACGCTCGTTCTTTATGATTTTATTTGCGCGAGTGTAGGCGAAATTTCTGGTAGAGTTTTGGACGTTGGAGCAGGGTGCGGGATACTTGGACTTTTGCTTAAGCGTGATTTTCAAAAGATAGATCTAAGCATGCTTGATCTTTTGGAGCTAAATAGCGAAATTTCAAGCTTTAACGCAAAGAGCAACTGCTTAGAGGCTAGAGCTATAACGGCTGATTTTGCAAATTTTAAAGATAGTGAGAAATTTGATCTAATCATCTCAAATCCGCCCTTTTATCATGACGGTGTTACAAAAAGCCAAAATGAGCACATAAAAGTTAGCAGATATGCAAGCTCGCTAAATTTAAAGGATTTTATAAGAGGCATAAGCGTAAATTTAAAGCCACATAAAAGGGCGTTTTTTTGCTATGCGCCAGATGATCTTAGCGAGATAGCAGCTTGCTTAAAAGAGTATAAGCTAAATTTGGTGAGCTTAAAATTTGTCCATACTAAAAAGGATAAGCCAGCAAATTTGGCTTTGCTTGAAGTGCGAAACAACTCAAACTCAAAGCTAAAAGTCCTGCCGCCTCTTGTGATGAGCGAGGATGGCGCGCACACGAAAGAGGCAAGCGAGATATTTAAAAAAGCAGATACAAACAGTGTCTCTTACAAGGAGATAGCGTGAGAGCCCAGGGTTTTAGCTATGAGTTTGATCCTAGTTTTTGCGAGAGTTGCGGAGGCAAATGCTGCACTGGCGAGAGCGGCTACATCTGGATAGATGAGGGCGAAATTTTAAAATTTTGTGCCGCTTTTGATATGCCAAAAGATGAGTTTGAGAGCAAATTTCTAATAAAAGTGGGCGTAAGGCGAAGCATCAAAGAAAAGCCTTATGATGACGGTTTTGCTTGCATATTTTTTGATGAGAAAAATAAAAACTGCTCGGTTTATGAGTTAAGACCTAAGCAGTGCAGGACATTTCCGTTTTGGGATTATTTTAAAAAAAATTTAAAGGAGCTAAGAGCAGAATGCATTGGCGTAAAATTTTAATAATTTTTATAAGCGTATTTTTTAGCACACATCTGCTTGCAGATGACAACAAAAGTGTAAATTTACGCCTAATGCAAGCTCTCATCTCGCAAGATAGTGGCGATGTAAATGCTAGCATCCAGACCTATCTAGGGCTTTTTAAAGAGACAAATCAAAAGACCTATCTAAAAGAGGCGATCAAGCTAGCCTTTGCTACAAAAAATGAAAATTTAGATAGCCTTATGAGTGATGGCGAGAAGAGCTTAAAAGATGATAGTGATTTTATCAGGATCAAGGTTGCAAATTTGGTCAATCTCTCTAAGCTAAACGAGGCAAAAGAGCTGATGCAAGAGCTTGCCACAAAAGAGCCAAACGCCCAAAATTTACTCATGCTTGGCACTATTTGCATGATGCAAAATGATACAGTAACGGCGCTAAAATACTTTGAAGAGGCATACTCGTTAAAGCCTGAAGAGGAGAATTTGCTCCGCATCGTTGATATCCTTTTAAACCGTATGGATAATGTAAATGATGCGACAAAATACCTCGAGAAATTCCGCGAGGAGCAGGGCTGCACTCAAAAGACATGCGAGCTTTTGGCTGAAATTTACTCTCAGCAAAGAAATTTCCCAAAGGTGATCGAGCTTTTTGAAGAGATCTACGACATCACTCACGACACCTCTTATCTTGACAAGATCGTGCAGTATTTTGTCTATGCTAAAAATTATAAAGCGGCTATTGAAATTTTGAAAAAATATGGCTACAACGACGCCACACTGATGGATCTTTACGCTGCGACTGGAAATTTTGGCGATGCATACGTTTTGGCGGTTAAAATTTATAACGATAGCAGGGATCTAAATTTCTTAGCAAAGGCCGCCATCTACGAGTATGAGATGAATAAAGATAGTCTAGATGAGAAAAAGATCACTGATATCTTAGATAAATTTGAAGCTAGCGTGCCAAAGCTTAATAACGATATGTTTTTTAACTACTACGGCTACTTGCTCATTGATCACGAGATAGACCCTAGAAAGGGCGTGGAGATGGTGCAAAAGGCGCTTGAGATCTCGCCAGACTCGCCTTACTATGAGGACTCGCTAGCGTGGGGTTATTTCAAGCTTGGCGAGTGCAAAAAGGCAAAGGGCATAATGATGCACGCGATGAAAGATGTTGATTTTAAGGCTTCAAAAGAGGCAAAAGAACACTTGCACCTAATCGAGCGCTGCATAATAAATTTAAACAAAAGGCTTAAAAAATGATACTTGATGAGATCATAAAAAAGACAAAAGATGATCTAGAAAAACGCAAGGCAGACTTTCCGCAGGAGTGGCTAGGTCGATCTTTGGCATACAACCCATACGTGCCAAGAGACGTTTTGGGCGCACTTAGATCAAGTAAAGATGAGCCTATGAAGATAATAGCTGAGATAAAAAAAGCAAGCCCAAGCAAAGGCGTGATAAGAGAGGACTTTGAGCCGATAAAAATAGCGCAGGAGTACGAGCAGCACGCAAATGCCTTTAGCATCCTAACCGAACCTCACTGGTTTAAAGGCGACATAGAGTACATCACACAGGTTCGCCGCTACGCATCAAGGCCGATCCTTAGAAAAGACTTTATCGTTGATAAGTATCAAATTTTAGAAGCACTTGTTTATGGAGCGGACTTTATCCTGCTCATCGCCAAAGCTCTAACTCAAGGCGAGCTAAAAGAGCTACTTGAGTACGCGCACCACTTGGGGCTTGAGGTCTTAGTAGAGACGCATGATGCTAGGGATGTAAAAAAGGCGGTCTTTGCAGGGGCAAATATAATAGGGATAAATCATAGAAATTTAGATGATTTTACGATGGATATGAGCCTTTGCGAGAAGCTTGTGCCGCTTTTGCCAAACGGCAAGATAATAGTCGCTGAAAGTGGTCTTTACGAGCATGAGCAGCTTTGCGAGCTAAACAAGATCGGAGTCGATGCCTTCTTGATAGGAGAGCATTTTATGAGGCAAGATGATATAAAAAACGCCGTTAAAAAGATAAAGGAGGGCGAGTGATGCAGCACCTTTGTGCCCCTTGGAGAAGCGAGTATTTCAGCGCAAAAAAAGATAGTTGCGTCTTTTGCGAGGTCATAAATTCAAAAGAAGACGACGAAAAAAATGGCGTGCTTTTTCGTGCTAAGCACTGCTTTGGGATCATGAATTTATATCCATATTCGCCTGGACACTTTATGATCATACCAAATCACCACACCGACAAGATCGAGGAGCTTGACGAGCAGACGTGGTTTGAGATGAGTAAATTTGTAAGGCTTGGGGTTGAAATTTTAAAGCGCGAGCTTCATGCTCAGGGCGTAAATATCGGTATGAATTTAGGCAAGGCAGCAGGCGCTGGCATAGCTGAGCACGTGCATTATCACCTTGTGCCAAGGTGGAGTGGGGATACAAATTTCATCACGACGATCGCCGATGTTAGGGTAAATGGTACGCCGTTTCATCCGCTTTATCAAAAGCTAAAAAAGGCTTTTAGTGGCGTTATTTGAGATTGATATCGAGCAGTGGCTGGGAAAAAGGGGCGAGTTTGAAGTCCTGATAGACGCTAGATCGCCGCATGAGTATGCCTACTCGCACATAAAAGATGCTCTAAATTTATACGCACTTGATGACGCTGAGCATAAAGAGGTAGGCACAATCTACAAAAGCGACAGAGCCCTAGCTAAGAGCCTTGGCGCAAAATACATCTGCAAAAATTTACAAAATATCATCGACGAGGTCTATAAAAGGGCTAAGGTTGGTTCAGCAGTTGGCATCTACTGCGCAAAGGGCGGGCTTAGATCAAGCTCGGTTGGCTTTGTGCTAAGCATGATCGGATATAGAATTTATAGACTAAATGGCGGCTATAAGGCTTATAGAAATCATGTTTTGGAGTTTTTAGAGCGTCCTTTAAGCACGAAATTTATCACTCTTTTTGGCAACACTGGCTGCTATAAAAGCAAGCTTATAAGGGCACTCTCGCCGTCAATCGACCTTGAAGCGATGGCAAATCACCTAGGCTCAGTCTTTGGCGCGATAAACGGCGCGCAGCCTAGCCAAAAGTGCTTTGAAGATGCGCTCTTTGAAAAGCTCATCACGCTAAAAGATCAAATTTGCTTTATCGAGGGCGAGAGCAGAAGGATCGGCTCGCTAACACTTCCAAAAAGCCTTTATGAGGCGATGCGTTGTGGCATCTGTGTTGAGGTTAGCGCGAGCTTGGAGAATAGAATTTCATGCATCACAAGCGACTATAAAAGCGTGGATAAAGCCTTTTTTGATGAGTGCATAAAGAAAATTTCGCCCTTTATCGATAAAGAGGCCAGAGATGAGGCGGTGGCTAAATTTAACGAAAACGACATCGCCAAAGTAGCTGAAATTTTACTCACAAAATACTACGACAAGGTCTATAAGAAAAATGAAAACATTGATGTTTTTGTAAGCTCTGACGACTTTGAAGAGGCTGTTAAAAAGCTAAATTTGATAAGAACTGAGGCGAAATTTTAAATCCTTGTGACGCTTTGTTTGGGGGTAAAATTTATCTACAAATTTAAATTTGCTCTATTTTGCTAGGTCAAATTTACTTTTAATTTTAATATAGATCGGTTTTTTGCACTTAAAAATGGCTTAGTTTAAGGCCATTTTTATACTTCGACATAAATTTTTTGCTAATTTTGTGAAAATTTCTAGTTAAATTTATCTGTTTTTCTTGGTTGGCTTGGTTGGCTTGGTTGGCTTGGTTGGCTTGGTTGGCTTGGTTGGCTTGGTTGGCTTGGTTGCGAGCGAACGCTACCGTCCAAGAGGTCGTATGGGTGCTTTGGGTGGATATGCTT
>NZ_PIQW01000016.1:0-44267 GCF_003048445.1 Campylobacter concisus | reverse complement strand
ATAGACTGGCTCAATCGATCACTTGTTTAGATTTCAAAGATTGACTAATAGTTTTAACAATTGTAAGTTAAAAGAACTTTCTGCTCTGCGTTCTGCAAAACAGAAAGTGAAGTATATAGAAGTGATGCTTAAAAGTAGATAAAAATCAGGCTATTTTTTAAAAGCCCATAAATAAATTTTGAAGTCCAACCTTTTCATTAAAAATAATATCTTTTTTATTTGGATCGTACTTAAATTTACTTACTACTTTTTTGCCATCTTCTTTTAAATATCCAGCAGATATAAGCGTTGGCTCGATAAGAGTCATCTCAGGGAAGAGCGTATCAAAAAATTTAGCCAAAGTCTCATCCACGCTTAGCTCACCGTTAAGTGATAGCTTATCAAAGATCGCAAGCTGGCTTTCTCCGCTTTTAAAGCCATTGATAACAGCATCTAGTTTTAAATTTATCGCATTATTGCCATTTTTAAAGCTTAATGTATCCACTTTCACACTTGGATTTTTCTCTAAAATTTGACCCATTACTTCGTCTAAATTTAACCCAGCAAAGACACTCTCATTTGTATCAACATTTACATTACTTAGTCTATCAAGTATATTATTTATAGTTGGCACGTTGATATTTGCTATTTTGCTATCTAGGATAAAGTCTGTAAATTTCACTTTGTTAACAGCAACTGCACCTATCTTCACCACGTCATTTGAGCTACCAAGATCATTTGAGACTTCAAATTTCGAGTTATACTCAAGATCATCTAAAGCAACATTACCATCTTTTTCATCTAATAATGCTAGTTTTTTGATCTTAGCCTTTGCTACGTAAGGAGCTAGTTTGCTCTCAAATATCTTTGAAATTTCAACTGGCACAGTGTAGCTTGTATCTATATCGACGCCTTCAAGATTAACTTCTGCTTTATTTTCTTCATTAAGGTCTTTTAATGCAACTTTCTCAAGACCCAAGTTTGCGCTATTTACATTATCTTTTGCGTCCAGTTTCAAGCCAAATTTCACATCCTTTGTATGAACGTTCATAGTTAGCTTGTCACTAAAGTCGATATCACTAAATTTAACATTCACATCTTTATCGCCACTCACGCTAGCCTTTGTTTTTGCCGTTGCGACGACGTTTGATCCAAGAAATGAAGCTACTATATTTTTTATCGCCTCATTTTGTATAGAAATTTTTGAGTCGATATCAAAGCCATTTACAAATGCAAGCACTGAGTGAGAAATTTCATTTTCTACCTTAAAATTTAGATCCTCATCTACATCTTTGCTAGCCAAATTTTTCAAAAGATCCTTTGAAACGATAAGATCAAACGATCCTTTTGAGCCAAAAAAGCCTTTTTGATAGCTATTTTCTGAAACTTTAAAGCCATTTACATCATTTAGTCTATCAACTATCCTTTGATAGTTCTCCTCGACCTTGTTTGAGGCGAAATAAACAGCGCCTGAGACGATCACGATAACTACGATTAGAGCAGATATCACCTTTTTCATGTTTTTCTCCTTTTTGTAATGTGTTGTAAAAACAACCAGATACCAAATAATAAGCCTACCATAGCAAGTGGCATGATATATCCATGCGCGCCAAGATAGTCACTCACACTCACGAAATAATCCCCTGCTTTATAGCTTGCAAGACCGACGATCACCGCCCAAAGAACCGAGGAGATCAAATTTATAACACTAAATTTATAAAAAGAGTATTTTGTAAGTCCAAGCGCGATAGGCACCAAAGTTTTGACGCCATAGATAAATTTCTTGATAAATATTATCTTATCGCCATGCTTTTTTGCCAAAATTCCAGCGTAGGCAAGCTTTCTTTTGTGATTTTTCACATAAGGCATAAGCGAGCTTTTGTTAAACCTTGCGACGTAAAAGATCAAAGTATCGCCGATCGTGTTTGCTACGGCAGCGACGATTATGCTAAGAGTGATATCCATTTTGCCTGCAAAGCTTAATATTCCAGCAGCGATAAGCGCAACCATGCCACCACCAAGGCTGTAAAAAAACAGCACAACGTAGCCGTAAGTTGAGATTGAGTTTATAATATCTTGCATCATTGCCCCAAAAGTTTAGAAGCAGAAGATATTAGCTGCTCGTATGCGTAGCCACTTTGTTTTAAAATTTCATCCTTTGCGCTAATGACTGCTCCGCCAAAGCTAGCTCCTGCGAAAAATCCATCATTTGCAGCATACGCGTAGATGTCACTTGAAAATTTAAAATCGCTTACTTTATTATAATTACGTCCGATATCGCCAAATGCCACTGAAAGCTTCGTATCAAGCGTGATCTTGGCATCTTTTATGTCGTAGATGATGCTATCTTTAAATATAAATAGCACAAGCGAGCTATCTTCATAGCCAAGCTGTATGCCGATGCTGCCGCCACTTATACTAACTGGCAAAATTTCACTTGGCGAGTTGATGTTGCCAACGACCATGATGCCATCTCCGCCCATGCCACCGACCACAAAACCGACTTTTTTTACACTTGGAAAGATGATCGTAGCTTTTGACTGCTCGATGAGCTCTTTTATAGGAGCGTTTCTAGCGCCTCTCATCGTCGTTATAAACGAATTTGCCGAGTCTAGCACGAGCTCCTCGCTGGCAAAGCCAAGCGAGAAAAACATTATTAATGATAGAAGAAATTTCATATCTTGCCGTTATTTCGCAAAATCAACAGCGCGAGTCTCTCTGATGACGCTTACTTTTATCTCACCAGGATACTGCACTTTGCTCTCGATCTCTTGAGCGATCTCTTTTGCTACAAGCACTGCCTCATCGTCGTTTATAAGCTTAGCATTTGCGATGACGCGGATCTCACGGCCAGCGTTGATCGCATAAGCTTGTTTGATACCCTCTTTGCTTTTTGCGATGTTTTCGATCTCTTCGACACGTTTTAAGAAGCTCTCAAGCACCTCGCGTCTTGCTCCTGGACGAGCTGCGCTTAGTGCATCAGCTGCGCAAACAGCAGCACTTTCTATACTTGTAGCCTCTTCGTGTCCGTGGTGAGCATAGATCGCGTTGATGACGACTGGATGCTCTTTATAGCGTTTGCAAATTTCAGCTCCAAGATCGACGTGGCTGCCCTCGTACTCGTGAGTTAGCGCTTTGCCGATGTCGTGAAGTATGCCAGCTCTTTTTGCTAGCTTTTCATCTCCACCACACTCTGCTGCGATGATGCCAGCGAGGTGAGCCACTTCAAGGCTATGAGCAAGGGCATTTTGACCATAGCTTGCTCTAAATTTAAGCTTGCCTATTAGTTTTACTATCTCTGGATGAATTTTATTTAGACCAAGATCCATGACGATATTCTCGCCCTCTTCTTGTATGCTTTGCTCAAATTCTTCAGTCACTTTTTTGTGAAGATCCTCTATCCTAGCTGGCTGAATTCTGCCGTCCTCCACCAAAAGCTCGATCACTCTTGTTGCGATCGCACGTCTGTAAAGATTAAAGCTGCTTAGTATGATAGCATGCGGGGTATCGTCGATGATGATATCAACGCCAAGCACCATTTCAAGGGTTTTGATGTTACGTCCCTCTTTGCCGATGATCCTGCCTTTTAGCTCATCGTTTTTGATATTTACGACGTTTATTAGACGCTCAGCCGCAAATTCTCCAGCAAATCTTGACGTAGCCTGCGCCAAGATGTAATTAACCCTCTTTTTAGCCTCTCTTTTTGCCTCTTCTTCGTATTTTCTAACGATGTGAGCGATGTCGGCGCGTGACTTCTCCTCGACCTTTTTTAGCACGACCTCTTTTGCCTCTTCTTCCGTTAAGCCAGCAGCGTGCTCAAGCACTCTTATTGCCTCTTCTACTTTGTTTTGATAAGTTGCTTTTAAATTTAAACCCTCTTCGTAAGTGACCTTCGCATCTTGCTTATCTTTTTCAAAAAGCTCTTTACTCTCATTTAAAAGCTCTTGCTCATTTAGCAAAATTTTCTCTTTTTTAGTCAGCTCATCAAATTTACTTGCATACTCTTTTTGAAGTTTTGTTGTCTTGTCGTCATATCTTTTTTTAGCCTCAAATTCAGCCTCTTGGACTGAAATTTTAGAGTTTTTAAGCGTTAGCTCAGCTTCATACTCGATGGCCTTTGCCTTTGCTTTTGCTTGCTCTAAAAATATGTTGTAGTTTGCATCATTTATCTTTTTGGCGTAGAGATACCCTGCTCCAACGCCCACCACACCGGCTCCTAAGCCTATTAAAACCTCTATCATTTATTCCTCTTTTTATATAATTTTTGCTTGGGGTTATATAAAAGTCTGCTACCGCATCGTGCGCCTGCGAGAGCACATCTTTGGTGTAAAAGTCTTTTACCTCTAAGAAAACTATCAGTTTTGGCTTAACGGGCAAAGTGTCAAAAAATCTATCGTAAAATCCTTTTCCGTGCCCTATCCTTGCCATAGCTCCATCAACCCCAATCGCTGGAACTACCGCCATATCGAGTTTAACATTATTCATTTTTTTGCCAGATGGCTGCCTGACATTAAATTTATAAGTTATAAATGGCAGTCGCAATCTTACCATCTCTAAGCTAAGACCTACCATAAAAGGGGCAAAAATTTCACATTTTTGTGATAAATTTCGTCTTATTTTAAGCACATCGACTTCGTAGTTAAGCGGTAAGTAAAAGAGCACCTTTTTAGAATTTGTGTAATTTATCAAATTTAAAAGCGTTTTTGCTGCCTTGTGATGTGTGCATTTTGCTCTAAATTTAGTAAGCTTTATCAAATTTGCTCTTGCATTTTTTCTAAATTCGTTTTTTTCTAAATTAACGCTCATTTTATGCTCTTTCTTGTATAATCCTGAAACATTTTTCAAAAGGAAATTTATGACACTAAAACGCGCAATTATAACATCACTTTGTCTTTTTGCATTTTTCGGATGCGGCGACGACAAAAGCCAAAAGAGCGAGCAAAACACTAGCGAGCCAGCTGTGCAAAGTAAAAATTTAGAAGAAAATGCCAGCAAAGATGAAAATTTAAGCAAAGATACGCTCACACCAAAGATAAGCGAGAGCACACAAAGTGACGAAGTAAAAGATATAAGCCTAAAACTGCTTAACGGCACAACTATGCAGATCACAAAAAGAAGCAACGGCTTTGACGTAAAAGATGGCAAAAAAGCGACACTTTACGTATTTTTCGCCACTTGGTGCCCACCTTGCAAGGCTGAGATCCCATCTTTAAACAACCTAAGTGAGAAATTTAAAAACGAGCTAAACATCGTTGCTGTCTTGCTTGAAGACAAGAGCGAGGACGAGGTTAAAGAATTTGCTCAAAAGTATAAGATCAAATACGACATCGCAGTTGGCGAGGGAAATTTCTTATTTGAAAAGGCGATGGGCGGCATCAAAGGACTCCCTGCATCTGCACTTTTCAAAGCAAATGGCGACTACGCTCAAGGCTACATCGGTCTTGTGCCTGAAGAGATGCTCGAAACTGACATAAATAGGGCCATAAAATAATGCTTGAGTTTTTAAAAAGAGGCTTTGAAAAGACCTTTGGAGCGATAAGCTCGGCTAAAAAGTCAAAAAAGATCGACAAAGAGAGCTTGGAGGAAATTTTACTAGAAGCTGACGTGGCTTACGAGATCGTGGAGGAGATTTTATACTATCTGCCACCACAAGATGAAGTGAGCAGAGCCGACCTTAGACGCGTTATGAGTAGCTATTTTATCTACGAAAAAGAGCGTGTGATCGAGCCCGACAAGCCATTTGTCGATCTCATCCTTGGCGTAAATGGCGCTGGCAAGACGACAACCATCGCAAAGCTAGCAAATTTATATAAAAATAATGACAAAAGCGTCATTTTGGGCGCTTGTGATACATTTAGAGCTGGTGCGATCGAGCAGCTACGCCAGTGGTCAATCAGACTAAATGTGCCAATAGTCGCCACTCAGCAAGGACATGATCCTTCAGCTGTTGCTTACGATACGATCAGCTCGGCCCTTGCAAAAGGCATCGACCGCGTCATCCTAGACACGGCTGGCAGGCTTCAAAATCAGACAAATTTAGCAAACGAGCTTGATAAGATTGTTCGTATCAGCAAAAAAGCCTACGAAAAGGCGCCTCACCGCAAGATCCTCATCCTTGATGGCACGCAGGGCAACGCTGGCGTCGCGCAGGCAAAGGCATTTAACGAGATCGTCTCGCTTGATGGCGTCATCATCACAAAGCTTGATGGCACTGCAAAGGGCGGAGCACTATTTGGCGTGGCAAGAGAGCTTGAGCTACCTATATTTTATATAGGCGTTGGCGAGAGCATGGACGATATCATCAAATTTAACCCAGACGAGTTTTTAGACGAGCTGATGGACGCCATTTTTGAGTAGGGTAAAATTTCTTAGTAAAATTTGCTTTTTCGCTGCTCTTTTGGCGATTGATATTCTTGCATTTACCCCAAAAAGTCCTGCGATCATCGAAAATTCGTGGGACAAAGCAAACCATTTTTTAGCTTTTTTCGTCCTTTATATACTGCTCTACCTTGGCTATGAGTTTAAAATTTTAAAAAATTTAGCCCTACTTTTAGCCTTTGGCGTGCAAATAGAGCTCGTTCAGGCATTTTTACCAAATAGGAGCTTTAGCCTGCTTGACATCGTAGCTGACATGATCGGAGCGGCTTTTGGAGTGATAGTAGTTGAAATTTTAAAAAGGATATATTATGGCAAAAGCAAAGCCAGTTTTTGAATGTCAAGCGTGTGGTAATCAACAGGCAAAGTGGCTGGGCAAATGCCCACAATGTGGGGCTTGGGATAGCTTTGTCGAGCTTAGCCAGCAAGAGATAAAGATAAGTAAAGAGATAGCAAAAAGTAGTGGCACACCTAGCAAAGCCATAAGCATAGACGAAGTTGAAATTCAAAATTTCACGAGATTTAGCACCAAAGATAGCGAGCTAGACCTTGTTCTTGGTGGCGGCGTGGTCGAGGGTTCGCTTGTACTTATAGGCGGCAGCCCAGGCATCGGCAAATCAACCCTGCTTCTAAAAATCGGCTCAAATTTAGCAAAGGACGGCAAAAAAACGCTCTATGTAAGCGGCGAAGAGAGCCAAAGCCAGATAAAAATGAGAGCTGATAGGCTAAATGCGGTGGATAAAAATTTATACCTGCTAACTGAAATTTGCTTAGAAGATATCCTGCTAGAAGTGCAAAAGAGCGACTACAAGGTGCTAGTCATTGACTCCATACAAACGCTTTATAGCCAAAACATAACCTCCGCTCCAGGCTCGATCACGCAGGTTCGTGAGATCACATTTGAGCTGATGAGGCTTGCAAAGAGCCAAAATATCTGCGTTTTCATCATCGGTCACATCACCAAAGAGGGTTCGATCGCAGGGCCTAGAGTGCTTGAGCACATGGTCGATGTGGTGCTTTATTTCGAGGGCGACGCGAGCAGAGAGCTGAGGATTTTACGTGGATTTAAAAACCGCTTTGGCTCGACAAGCGAGGTTGGCATATTTGAGATGAGCCAGCAAGGGCTCGTGAGCGCAAATGAGGTATCGAGTAAATTTTTCACACGTGGCGGGGCGATGAGTGGCAGCGCGATCACCATCATAATGGAAGGCTCAAGGGCGCTTAGCATCGAAATTCAGGCACTTGTTTGCGAAAGCGCCTATCCAAAACGAAGCTCGACTGGCTTTGAGAGAAACCGCCTAGATATGCTGCTCGCACTTCTTGAGCGAAAGCTTGAAATTCCACTTGGGCACTACGACGTCTTCATAAATGTTTCAGGTGGCGTTAAGATAAGCGAGACCGCTGCCGATCTAGCCGTCATCGCAGCGATAATCAGCAGCTTCAAAAACCGCCCTATCAGCAAAGACAGCGTCTTTATCGGCGAGCTAAGTCTAAACGGCGAGATAAGAGAAATTTTCAATCTCGATCAGCGTCTAAAAGAGGCAAAAACGCAGAAATTTAAAAATGCGATCATCCCAAACAAACCGCTTGACACGCAAGGTCTAAAGTGCTTTTACGCCAAAGATATCACGCAAGTACTTGAGTGGATGTAAATTTACTCTGGAACAAATCATGCTTGCTCTTTGGCAGATAATATCAAGGAGGCAAACCATGAATGATATTAACATCTTAAGCACAAATGTAAATTCATACACCAAGCAACAGCACAAACAAAATAGGTCTGCGAATTTTAGTGATATATTGAAGCAAAATGTCAAAGAAAAGATTAGCGAACCAAGCCAAGAGCCAGCTAAATTTACTTATATCTCTTCTTCACAAAATAGCCTCATCTATTTAAATTTTAATGATTTTCAAGCTTATGGCTACACAGTAGATAAGGCTGGCTTTATGGGAGCTGATTTTAACAAAGCTGCAGGCTTGCCACAAGACTTTAAAATCCACAAAAGCACGCTTGATGAGATAGTTAGATACAACAACAAAACATATCTCTTCACACAAAATAGAAGCAAGGCTGCCTTTGAAAAGATAGACGTAGCTGATACCACAAAGCACTACTATAAACTTTTTAAAAGCATTGTAGGGGATGAAAAAGATAGATATAGCGAGGCTGATCTAGCAAATTTACCAAAAGGCTTTAGCATGGATACAAACCAAAAAACCTTTGGTAAAAATGCAAATTTCTTAAAAGATGTGAGCCTGATATCTGTTACAAATGTATATAAAACTTTTGATCAAGTTAGTGAAGCAAAGAGCGTTAGAGATGAGCTTAGAGGCTTTGGGATAAGCCACGAGGTCTATGAGCTAAATTTTAGCAAAGAGCATCTTGACACAAGAGCCAGTGACGAATATACATTTAACCCTGATATGTCGGTATATCAAGTAGATGATACTTACAGCAGTGCTGGCGTGTTTGTGGGATTTTTAAAGAGCTTTAGTCCTATCGCTAGTGATAGTGGTGAGACGAAGCTTAGCGTAGAGGCAAGCTCTTACTCAAAGCTAATGAACGAGCAAAGCTTAGCTGATGATATAGTGCCTCTCTCAAGGCTTTTAAAAAATGAGAAGATGATCAAATTTATCTTAGAAGAGCTACTAAAGAAAAATTTACTCACTTCAAAAGATGGCAAAAGTGCTGGCGAGATAGTAGATAGTGTGCTAGCTCATGCCACAAAGCTTCAAAACGAGACAAAAGTTTAAATAGATAAATTTAAAAGGTAGCTATCTTTAATCCATCAAGCCATCTTATTTAAAATTTGCTTCTTGTCTATCTTTTGCATAAGCTCTAAGACATCTATGCCTCTTTTTTCTTTAAATTTTAAAAGCTCTCTTGCAAAGAGAAATTTCTGATCCTTATTTATATCATAGGTCTCATACTTCTTTTTAACCTGCATAGGTTTAAATTTCTTTTCACTTTGCTCTTTAGCAAAATTTGCATTGTATTCTTGTTCTTCTTTGTGTAGCTTGGCTAGAAATTCTTTATGCTCTTTTGTAGTTTTTTCTACATCTTCTCTATAAAGCTTCTTAAACTCTTCTATGCTTAGATCTGCTCTAACAAACAAAGCAGCACCATCATTACTCATCATTGTATCTTCAGGAAACGAGTTCATAAAATCTTCTAGCTCAGCCTCTTCTTCTTTTGTGCCGATACCAACCATTAGCCCAGATATTGTTGGCTTGCCATCTACTGAGTTAGAAAGCAACCAGTCCATGTAATCTTGGAGTTCGCGAACTCTAAATTCTTCCATATTTTCTGGTTCTCTTTTTGCTGATAAAGCTCGCCTTTCATCAATGGTATAGCTATACTTTTCGGAGAGCATACTGTCTATCTTCTCTATGGTTTCTGTTATCCAGTTTTTACTACTTCTGTCTTCCTTGATGTATTTTTCGACATTATCAATTATTAAATTTTGCATATATGAATCAATTAGAGCCTTTTCTTGCTCCTTTGACATTTTTGCATTTTCTTTTTGGATAGTGGTTTCTTGTATCGATGTGTTGCTAAGTCCGTTTATGCTTATCATTTCAGCTCCCCCCCCCCTTACGCCGTCTTATCCACTTTAAGCTTTGCCACTTTTTCTAAAATTTCAAACATACTCTTGCCACTATCAAATTCACTCTTTATAAATTTATAAAGCTCCTTAAATCTCTCATCGGCTTCAAGCTTATATGTTTGAGACTTTTTAGTAACTTGTATAGGTGTAAATTTCTTCTCTTTTTTATCTTCTTCGTTTTGTGTTTCAAGATCATTTACGGAATTTATGGTCTCTTTTGCTAGCTCTTCGTCAAGCTCTAAACCAAAACGCTCCTTTAGTGCAAATTTAGCCCATTTGCCCTTGAACTCATCAATACTCATATCGCTATCAAGCAGTTCAGCTGTTTTGCTACCACCAAAAGCTATAAAAGAGAGGATTTTTTTATTTGCAAACTGATCTATAAAATCATCAACACTGAGCTTTTTACTATTTAATGGATCTTTGAAAATTCCCTTTGGCTCAAACGCTGGATTTCTCTCAAGCCCTAAAGCACCGCTATCATCTATAAATTTCTTTAGCTCATCTATCTCATCTTTTGAAAAAGCGTCATCATAGCCCATTAGCTTACCAAGTATGCTTACTCTTGGCTCTCCTTCGCCTTTTACGAAGCCAGTGAGTGAGTGATCGTATCTGTCGTATTCTCTTGCTCTTTCTTTATCATCTAGGCTTACATACTTAGGAAATGTCATACCATGACCCATATCGTTACTAAGTATCTCGTTTATATCGTTAAATTTAAAGCCCATCTCTCTTGCTATATTTTCTCTTGAGAGATAGTTAGGGGTTGAAAGATTATTAGAAATTTGCATTTTACTATCCTTAGTTTTTATGATCACCAAAAGTTACATCAAATTTCGTCTTTTTTGTAAAAAAGTTTATATAAGTATTTATTTGTAAATTAGGCTTTACATCAAAAAGTAGCTAAAAGTTAGAAAAAATAGATAAATTTCACACGATCATCACTGCAGCTACGGCAAATCCGCCGTCGTGAGTTATACTAAGGCTTGCTTCTTTGATATTAAATTTTGTATAAATTCTTGGGCTAAATTTTATCTTTGGTGCGTTTCTTGCGTCTTTGCTGAGCACAATGTCCAAAAAGCCACACTCCTTGCTGATGCCCACACCAAGGGCTTTGCTAGCTGCTTCTTTGGCCGCCCAAAATCCAGCCAAAGTCGCATCATTTTTTGCTAGCGCGATCTCGCTATCACTTAAAAATCTCTTTAAAAAAAGCTCGCCGTGACGAGCCTTAAGTCTTGAAATCCTATCTATCTTAACGATATCGATGCCTATCATTGCACCACAAAATCAGTAAAAAATATGTTTTTGATGTAGCCATCATTTAGCACTTCATTTAGCTTACCGACGATCTCGTCTTTTAGCCTATCCTTGCCCTTTGCAGTGCTTACTTCTTCGTAAGTTTTAGAAGAGAGCGTTCTTATGATGATATCTCTTAAAAGTGCCTTTTTCTTATCAAGCTCGGCTGTTAGTAGCTCGTCGCTTTGCTCTAGATCGATCTTAGTTTTAAGAAATCTCGAGCCATTTTCACTAAGTAAATTTACGACAAACTGATCGAGCGGATATATCGGTCCCATGTTCGAATAGTCGTTGCCACCGCGTTTTGCTTTGTTTTGAGCGGGTGCTGGTTGAGTTTGAGTCTGAGCTGGTGTTTGCGCCATATTTGCCTCTTTTGGCTCGTCAGAACTAAGCATCAAAAACGCCACTAGCCCTCCGATAACTAGCAATAAAACAAATATCGCGATGATGATTATCATCAAAGCGCCATTGCCACCTTTTTTTGCTTTTTTCTCTTCAACTTCTTCAGCCATCTTTCCTCCTTTAAGTTTTGGCTATAATTATACAAAAAATTCACAAAAATGAGAAAAGATGATACATAAAACCAACGCCGCTAGGCTTTTAGACAAGCTAAAAATAGAGTATGAGATATTAGAATACGAAGTCGATCTAAACGATCTTTCAGCCGTTCACGTAGCAGCTAGCACCAAGCAAGATATAAAGCAAATTTATAAGACAATCGTCTGCCAGTGCGAGCCTAAAAATTTTGTCGTTGCTTGCTTGCAAGGCGATCTGGAGCTTGATCTAAAAGCACTTGCTCATGCGTGTGGAGCCAAACGCTGCGAGCTTATAAATTTAAAAGACCTAGAAAAGATCACCGGCTACATCAGAGGCGGCTGCTCGCCACTTGCTATGAAAAAGCACTTTGCGACTTTCATCGATGAGCGAGCAAAAGAGCAAGAGTACGTGCTAGTAAGCGCTGGAGTAAGAGGCAAGCAGATAAAGATAGCTCCAAATGACCTTTTGAAAGCTTGCGAAGCGGATTACGCTGATATCGCCAGGCTAGCCCTTTAAAAACTCTATAAATTTAAACTTCTCGCCTAAAAACTCAGGCGAGAGTAGAAATTTTGCCTGTTTTGCGGCATTTTCATAGGCTTGCTTACTGCCCTTTTTAAGCACCAAAGATAAAATTTCATCCACGCCAAAGTCGCAAACTAAGGCATCATTTTGTTTTTTAAATTTAAGCATCAAAAAGCCAGCCTCGAAAAAAGCCTCTTTGACCTGCTTAAAACAAAGGCTATAAGTTAGATCTGAGCTTTTAAAATATGGCGCAAGGTTTGAAATTTCAAACAAAGAAAAAACTTGATGATCTTTAAAAATTCTTAGGCTAAATTCATTTTTCGGCTCAAATTCGCCGTAGTCAAAGCTTAAAAATCTCACCTTTTTTGCCGCATTTGCAAGCTGGAGCGCAAATTTAGCGTAGCTAGTTGATATCTCGCCCTTTTTTATGCCAAATTTCTTTGCAAGAGCTAGTAAATTTTGATCCGCTTTTTGCCAGTGAAATTTTAGATCACTATCCACAAAAAGCATATTATCTGCGTCTATCACTTCGCAGCTAAATGCGTCAAGTAGCTCATTTGAGATGACAAAAATTTCATCAAACGAGCACTCGTCTAAATTTTCATAGTGCCCTACTCCAACCTCGTCACCAAAGCGATTTTTAAATGTCTCAAGCTGTTTTTTACGTAAAATTTCATGAGGCTCGATGATGATAAACTCTAAATTTGACAAAATTTCTGGCTCAAGCGTAAAAATGCCCTGTGCAAAATCAGCCAGCATATCACCTGAGTTTGCGCCGATCTCCACGACCTTGCAAGAGCTAGAAATTTCGCCATTTTTAAGTAGCTTTACAAAGTAGTTTGCAAGGCAAGCGCCAAAGAGATATCCAACGCTTACATTTGTGTAAAAATCACCCTTTTTGCCAATATCCACGCCAAATTTATAGTAGTTTTCATTGACCCAGATATCAAAAAACTCGCTAAATTTCATAGATCAGGTAGCTTCCAACCTCTATAAAATGCAAACATCCTGACCGTTATGCCAGCAGCAAGCAACAGCATGGTAAAAAATATGTTGGTAAGGCCTAGATGATAAAGGATAAAGTAAGCAAGCCCCACGCCAAGGCTTATCGTGCCATAAAGTCCGGTGCGTAAAAACCACGGGACTTCATTTAGCAAGATATCTCTTAAGATACCGCCGCCAACGCCGTTAAAAAAGGCGATCATCATGACGCCAAAGATGTTGTAGCTATACTCGATGGCAACCATCGCTCCAACGATCGAAAAGCAGATAACATCGATCGCATCGGCAAAGATAAAGACAAATTTCTTTTCCAAACCATCTCTTTTAATATGCAAATTTGTGATCCTAGATACGACAAGCATAAAGATGACGACGCTTACTGGCATGTAGTGAGTAAATGAATAAACTGCCCTGCCAACTAGCATATCACGCACGATACCGCCTCCAAGTGCGGTCAAAAATGCAGACAAAAAGACGCCCAGCCAGTCACACTCTCTTTTTACTGCAAACAAAAAGCCACTAAGCGCAGCTGATGCGATACCGACGTATTCTACAAAAAGTATTAAGCTCATATTTTTTCCTTAAAAATGGGCATTTTATAATGAAATCTCATAAAATTTCATTAATAAATTTTTAAATAATAGTTTATTTTAGGCTATAATAACAAAAATTTTAAATAAGGAAATTTGATGAAAAAAATTCTAACTTTGCTCTTTTTGATCGGCTCATTTTTTGCGTTAAATTTAAACGCTGACGTGATCCAAAATCAAAAATTAAAAAATGCGATAAACATCTTAAACGCTTTTGGCACTAGAAATTTAAAACCAAATACCAAATTTACAGGCATTAAAGCCATCGCCATCATCCCAGACGTAACAAAAGCAGGTGCGATCATCACTGGCTCAAAAGGCAAAGGCGTATTTATCGCTAAAAACGACGATGGCGAGTGGTCAAGCCCGTTTTTTGTAAATTACACATCTGGCAGCATCGGCCTTCAGCTAGGATATAGCTCGGCTGATATGATCATTTTATTTAAAAACTCAGAAGCCTACGCAAGCTTATTTAACGCAAAAGATACGATCAGCCTAAAAGCAGAAGCAACTGGCGGCGTTGGTAACGAAGTGGCGATAGCTAGCGATTTGCCTGAAATTTCAGCATTTGTCGAGGAGCATGGCAAGACTAGTGGAGCTTTTGTTGGCGTCAGCTTAGACGTGGCAAGACTTAAGATAAACGCACAAGATACAAACGACTACTACGATAGAATGTATGAATTTGAAGATATCTACAACAACAGCCCAAAAGCTAGCAAATATACAATCAAATTTAAAGAGATAATCTCAAAATACTTTTTATAAAAACCTAGCATCTTGGCTCTTTTAAAAGAGTCAAGCTCTTTTTTACATTTTAAAGATTTTAGAAATTTAGTTTATAAATTAGCAAGATTATGGCTTAGCCTTTTGCTAAACCATAAATAGTGATACAAAGCGTTTTTTAGGGATCGGAGAAAATTGAGTCATATATTCAAACGCCTCTTCGTAGTCGCCGTCAGTGTATTGCGCGACTTGCTCGATAAGCTCGTAAAGCTCTTCGTCGTCCATCGAGTCAAAGCTGCCTCTATTTTCCAAAACCTCTAACAAAACGGCGTCTAATTCTAGCTCGTCGTAAGTCATTTCGTTCCTTAATTCTGATTTAAAAAATGCGAAACTATACCAAAAGAAGCTTATAAAATACTTTACTTTAAATTCGTAAGAAATTTTATGCATTTTTTAGTAGCAAAGTTGTAAAATCTTTACTTTCATTATCAATTTGATAGGGATTTTGTGGAAGACTTTGAACTATTTTACAAGCATTTTAACGAGTTTTTAAAAGCTTTTGGTCAAAAAGGCTCTGAGATAAAAGAGCAAATTTTGCGTGTGCTTTTTGCTAGCAAGTCGCATCTAAATGCTCAAGAAATTTGCCAAAAAATTTATGAAACTTACAAAAATGAAATTTCAATGACTTCGATATATACCTTTTTAAATTTTCTTGAAGAGCACCATCTGGCAAATAGTTTTGAGCAAAATGGTGTTAAAAACTATGAGCTAAATTTAAAATCCTCTCACGATCATCTGATATGTGAAATTTGCGGAAAGGTGGTTGATTTTGAAGATGAGATGATAGAGCAAAGACAAGATCAAATTTGTAGCCAAAGATCATTTAGTGCAGAGTCTCATAAGATGATACTTTATGGAATTTGCAGTGATTGCCAAGCAAAAAATGGGATTTAAATTTATCATTTCATTTTGCTTTTTGATAATGAAAGACAAAAAAATTTCAGATTTGTTTAAGTTACAGATTAGATAATACGCAGACAAAATAAAAGGATGAAAATGGATATAAAAACACAAACTTTAGCACAAGTTGCAAGCTATTTTTCGATGATAGCTCACACAAATGGCAGACTAAGAGTAAGAGTTAGCCCAAAGATAAAAGAGCTAAGCAGTAGCGTAAATTTAGCCAGTTTAGATGACATGATAGCTCAAATAAATGGCATAAAAAATGTTAAATTTAACAAGCTAATCGGCTCTGTAACGATAGAATATGATCATGAAATTTTCCCTAAAAATCTTTGGGAGGATCTCTTAAAAGGGCAAAATTTAGAAGAAATTTCAGCTAAAGTAAATGAAGTAGCAAGAGAAGTAAAATATGCTTAACGAGCTTTTAAACGCCTCTTATACGAGCGAAAAAAACGCACTTAGGCTATATGAAAGCATAGCTTCATTTGGCGAAGTATTTGATCAAATCGCAAGCGTGAGAAAAAATGCGATCATCTTGATAGAGAAATTTGCAAGTGCGCATGAGTATGAGCTTGTTTGCGAAAATGAAGCTATCTTTTTGCCAGCAAAAAATAAAGAAGATGCGCTAATAGAGGCACTAAACTATGAAAATGAGCTAAACAAAATGTATGAGAAATTTTGTGAAAGCTTAGACGATGAAGAGCTAAAAGATCTATTTTTTAGACTTTGGGCTACTTCAAATAACGAATATATCGCCTCTTTAAAGCACTGCTTAAAAGAAATTTATAGCGGATGTGAGGCAAAAAATGAGCTAAATTTAAATGAAATTTCGCAAAATTTTGAGCAAAATGGCATAACAAACATTTTAGAAAGCTATCAAAATGACTTTAATGAGATAACTAAAAGCTTGCAAAATATCGCAAGTGGCAAGGCTGATAAAAGCGAGTTGGCAAAGATCACAAACAACCCAAATTTCTCGTTTTTTAGCGGGCTTGCGCTTGGGGCATTAGGCATTTCAGTAGTTAGCAAAAATTTAAATAAGGATGAAGAAGATGAATAATTTACAAAATCAAACAAAGAAAGGATTTAAAATGGCATTACCATTTTTAGCAGGTTTAGCAGTAGGCGGTTTAGCAGTAGTTGCTTGGAGTAAAAGAGATAAGATCAAAGAGTGCGCCAAAGACGGCTTAGATAAAGGCAAAGAGGCTGCAAAAGATCTTTACAAAAAGGGCAAAAACGTCGCAAAAGACGCAAAAGACTTCATGGTCAAAGAAGAGAAAAAAGCAAAACGTGGCGTTAAAAAAGTAGAAAAAGAGGCTGAAAAAGTGGTTAAAAAAACAAGAAAACCACGTGCTAAAAAGCCAGCGGCTCCAAAAGCTATCACACCAAACGATATAGCTTAAGGATAGAGAATGCAAGAAAATAGTCTTTTTACACTTTCAAACACAAGGCTTCCATTTGATCACTTCATAAGTGGAGCCTTAATCGCTGGTATGGGTGCGGCTGCGCTTGGCTTTAACGACTATCTAAACAACAGAGCAACTAAAAAAGATGTCGCTAAGAAGATAGTAAAATACGCCGTAACTGGTGGTTTTGTAGGTGCTGTTGGCATTCACGCTTCAAATTTGATAGCACAAAAAAAATATCTAAACGCAGCAGCTTTTACTGCAGCTGGCATCGGCGGTCTTTTGATAGCTGAAGAACTAATAAAATTGGAGAGTAAATAATGAATAACCCTTATATCAATGAAGAAAACGCAGAAAACGCAAGTGCGGTAAATAATACTGCAGCAACTCAGCCAAGTGCGGTTGATAATGCGATAAATAATGCAGCTCAAAATTTACCATTTGTACCTGAAAATTTTAACGCAGCTGGCTTTGTTAAAGGCCTACTTTTAGGCGGCATAGCAGCTTATGTGCTAACTAATCCAAAAGCACAAGAGTGCGTATTTAAAGCGATCATCAAAGGTGGCGAGCTAATAAACGCTGGCATAGAAGAACTAAAAGAGCGTTTTGAAGATGTCAAAGCAGAACTTGACTCACAAAAATAAGGTCACTCTAGCTCACAAGAGCAAAAATAGAGCGAGGTTTATTTGCGAGAGCCTAAACGCTAGAAGCGATGTCAGCGCCATCGAGGCTGCGATCTCAGAGCGAACCGATGCAAAAAGCGTGCGTGTAAATAAATACGCAAAAAGCATCGTTGTTGAGTTTGATAAGAGCTATGAGAAAATTTTAGATTTTATAAAAAGCTATGATTTTCCAACCAAGCCAAAAGATGAGAGCCTGCCTAGCAAAGCAAATATCTACAAAGCTGCTGCTGCACTTGGTGTAACGCCATTTATGAGTAATAAAACTCTAAAATCAGCCGTAACTCTTTACGCCACAGCTCCAAATTTAATAGAAGGCGCAAAAGAGCTAAGGCATGAGGGCATCACCTCAAAAGTGCTTGAGGCAACTGCTATTGGCACAAGCCTTGCAATGGGTGATCATTTGGCTGCAAATAGCACAAATTTGATGATAAATATTGGCGAATACATGGAAGAAAGTGCTAGCCACAGAAGTGATGATCTCATCAAAGAGCTAGCCAAACCAAATATCGAAGAGGTCTGGGTCGAGCGAAATTTAAACGGCGAAAAGACACTTGAAAAGGTAAAAACCGAAAATTTAAAAAAGGGCGACATCGTAGTTGTGGGAGCTGGCGAGACGATAGGCGTTGATGGCTACATCGTCGAGGGTAATGCTGACGTCAATCAAGTCTCAATGACTGGAGAAGCAGAACCCGTGGCAAAAGCTAGAGGCGACCGCGTCATAAGTGGCACTGTTGTCGATGAGGGTAGGATAAAAATTTGGGCTGAAAACGTAGGTAGCGACACCGCAACCGCAAGGATCAAAGAGTACATCCAAACTTCACTTAATGAAAAATCAGCCATCGGCGTAAAAGCTCTAAAACTAGCTGATAAGCTGGTGCCAGTCACGCTCTCTCTTGCTGGGCTTTCGTATGTTATAAATAAAAATATGAACAGCGTTGCTAGCGTGCTTCAGGCTGATTACTCTTGCGCGCTTAAGCTTGCTACGCCAGTTGCGTTTAAGTCAAGCATCTCAAAGGCTGGCAGAAACGGCATCCTCATAAAAGGCGCAAAGGCGATCGAGGCTCTAAGTTCGGTTGATACATTTGTCTTTGACAAAACTGGCACTCTAACTCACGGACGCCTAAGTGTGGTTGAAATTTACTCTTTTAAAGATGGATTTTCAGAGGCTGATATCTTAAATTTAACCGCAAGTGCCGAGGAACACTACTTCCACCCAGTAGCTGAAGCGATAGTTGAGGCTGCAAACAAGCGTGGATTTAGTCATATCCACCACGACGAGGTTGAATTTATCGTGGCTCACGGCGTAAAAACTGCGATGAACGGCAAAGAGGTGGTTATCGGCAGTAGGCACTTCTTAGAAGATGATGAGATGATAAGCTTTAAAGCTCACGAAACGCTCATAAATAAGGCTTTGCAAAGCGGTCTAACCTTGCTTTACGTAGGATACGACAAAGAGCTTGTTGGCGTCATAGCCATGAAAGATGATATGAGAGCAAACGCTAAAGATATGGTGGCGAAACTACGAAATCTTGGCGTAAAAGAGATAGTTATGCTAAGTGGCGACATCAAGAGCAAGGCTGAAGAGGTAGCGCACGAGCTAGGGCTTGATAGGGTCTATGCTGAGTGCTTACCAACGGACAAAGCAGCGATCATCGAAGAGCTAAAAAATGAAGGCAAAAAGGTCGCCTTTGTCGGAGATGGCATAAATGACGCGCCAAGCTTAACAAAAGCAAATGTTGGCATAAGCATGCACAAAGGTGCAGATATCGCTAAAGCAACGGCTGATATAAGCCTTTTAAAAGATGACATCATGAGCGTTGCGCTTGCAAAAGAGCTCGCAAATAAGACGATGAAGCTAATAAGCTCAAATTTCCGCTCAACCGTTGGCGTAAATACAGCCATACTAAGTGCCGCAACGCTTGGCATGCTAAATCCAATAGCAACTGCTATGCTTCACAATGGCACGACGATCTGGCTTCTGCTCAACTCAATGAAGGGCGTGAAGATCAAGTCAAAATAAATTTGAAAGGATAGATGGTGTTTGAGAATTTCTTAAACTTTTTAAACGGCAAAATGGATGTAGCCAACGACTTTTTATATGGATATTTTTTGGTTATCATCCTTGTAGCTTCAGGAATTTACTTTAGCTATCTTACCCGTTTTGTGCAGTTTAGGATGTTCTTTGAAGCTTGCAGAGTTCTGGTAGAAAAAAAGGACAAGTATAACAAGCACCATCTAACGCCATTTCAAGCGCTGATGATCTCGACTGCTTCACGCGTTGGTATCGGTAACATCGCTGGAATTTCAGCGGCTATCGTCGCAGGTGGTCCAGGGGCACTTTTTTGGATGTGTTTGATGGCGTTTTTAGGCTCAGCTTCAGCCTTTATAGAGAGCACTTTGGCTCAAATTTATAAGACTAAAGATGTCTTTGGCTTTAAAGGTGGCCCAGCCTACTACATCAAAAATGGTCTTGGCATAAAGTGGCTTGGCTCTTTGTTTGCTATCATCCTCATCATCACCTATGCTTACGGCTTTAATGGGCTTCAAAGCTACACCATGACCTCTGCCTTTGAAATTTACTACGACCAAGCAGGCAGCAACATCACCTTTGCGCAAAGTGGCTTGCCTATTGGCATCGGACTTATCCTTACAGCATTTACGGCTGTGATGTTTTTTAGCAAGAGTCACATCATCGGCAAAGTTAGCTCATATATCGTGCCTTTCATGGCGCTTACTTACATCTTACTAGCTATCATCGCGATCGTTTTAAATTTCAAAGAAATTCCGGCCGTTATCAAGATGATTATAGAAAGTGCATTTGATTTTAAAGCGATATTTGGCGGTTTTGCTGGAAGCGTGATCGTGATAGGCATAAAAAGGGGACTTTTCTCAAACGAAGCTGGCATGGGCTCAGCGCCAAATGCAGCGGCTGCGGCGCACACAAGCCACCCAGTCAAGCAAGGCCTAGTACAAGCAATGGCGGTCTTTATCGATATGACGATATGTATCGCTTCTGGTATGATCGTGCTTTTTTCTCAGGCATATCTTACAAAACAAACTGGCGTAAGTGGCGAAGTGCTAACCGCCCTACCTCTCGTTCAAGCAGCAATGAAAGAGTATTTTGGCGACTTTGGGCTACACTTTACAACCCTTGCAGTAGTGCTGTTTGCCATCACATCACTCATCGGCAACTACTACTACGCACAGGCAAATATGAAATTTCTAACAAAAAGCAAAAATTTAACTCTAGCATTTAAGATCACAGCAGTGATTATGATATTTATAGGCGCTCAGATGAACTTAAAACTAGCTTGGAACATCGCTGATATCACGATGGCTGCGATGGCAACTATCAACATCATCGCTATTTTCTTGCTTTCAAAAGTGGTGATAATAGCTATAAAAGACTACGAAGCTCAAAGAAAAGCTGGTAAAAACCCAGAATTTGACCCAGAGAGTCTAGGTATCAAAAATACAAGCTGCTGGAGCAAAAACTAAAGGAGAAAATTTGGGAAAAGATATAAAGATAAGCGGCAAACTACTAGATCTAAACACCCATAGACAAGTAGCAAAGGTCGGCATGAGCGTCACTTTAGCATCTGTTTGCCTAAGCGCACTTTTTATGAAAAATAGATCTGTTAAAAAATTCCACGTAGTTTCTGGCATCGCATTTACATGCTTTGCGCTTTACCACGCTGGACTTTACGATAACGGCATCTTTAAAAAGATGATCGTAAAAGCAAAAACCGCTTCAAAAAAGGCATAAAATGAGACTAAGCGACGCTGAAATTTTAGACTACATAAATGAGGACCTACCCTACTTTGACCTCACAACGTCGCTTCAAAGTATCGATAAAAAAGCCTCACTTGAAATTTACTCGCGTGATGAAATTTGCGTTAGCTGCGTAGATGTAGCAGCAAGTGTGGCGAGACTACTTGGGTGTGAGAGCGAAATTTTTGTCAAAAACTCTCAAATTTGCAAGGCTGGCGATGTGATCATAAAAATTTATGGCGACTACGAAGATGTGCATAAGGCTTGGAAACTAGCCCAAGTCGCACTAGAATATGCTAGCGCCATCGCAACCTATACAAATAAAATGTCAAAAGCTGCAAAAAGCGTCAATGAAAAATGCGAGATTTTAGCAACCAGAAAGAGTTTCCCATTTGCAAAAAAATTTTGCGTAAAAGCCGTGCTTGAAGGCGGTGGCGGTATGCACAGGCTGGGGCTTAGTGATAGCGTTCTTTTCTTTAAAAATCACATAAAAGCCTACGCTAGTTTTGATGAATTTCTATCACATTTACCAGAGTTTAAAGCCAAAATGGTCGAGCGAAAGATCTGTGTCGAGGCTGAAAATTTAGACGAAGCAAGCAAGCTTTTAAAGGCAAAATGCGACGTCGTGCAGTGTGATAAATTTAGCCCAGAGCTTATTAAAAACGTGCTAGCCTTAAGAGATGAAATTTCGCCAAATACTATGATTCTAACAGCTGGCGGTGTAAATTTAACAAATGCAAAAGATTATGCAAATGCCGATGCGATAGTCACTTCTGCAATGTATTCAAAAGGCGTTGCTGACATCAGCGCAAGACTTGAAATTTTGTAAAATTTTACAAATAAAAATACATATAATTTATATATCAAATAATAAATATCTCTAAATCTGCTAAGTATTTTAGTAAGCGTCTATCAAATTTTAAAATTTCATGAACGAGTAATTTCGGCTCTGATTTTAGTGGCAAGCTTTGCGAGACCTAAAATCAGTAGTCAATTCTTGCAAGTGAATGAAAGTTTTAAAATTTGCAAACACTAAAGGTATGAGAAGAAAAAACCGAGATAAAATTTAAAGCAGCTATATAAAGAATTAAATTTAAAAAGATAATTTATTAAACCCCAACCCAGCTTAAACCAGATTGGAGTTTATTAATTTTAGTAGTTTGCATTAAACAAATTTAAGTTTGTTTATTAAGAAATTAAAACCTCTTCTTCCTAACCTCTTCAACTATGGCTTTAGCCATCTCATCTACTTCTGATGTTACTTCGTTTGCTTGGTTGGCAATTACAACATTTTCTTTTGTTAGATTATCTATTTGAGCAACTGATTGATTTATCATATTTATGCCTTCACTTTGCTCTTTGATTGATTCACTCATCTCATTTATTGATTGAGCTAATACATTTGTATTTGCTTCTATCTCACCAAGTGATTTTTGAGTTCTCTCTGCTAGTTTTCTAACTTCATCAGCAACAACTGCAAAGCCACGTCCGTGTTCTCCTGCTCTAGCTGCTTCTATTGCAGCATTAAGAGCTAGAAGGTTTGTTTGATCTGCTATATCTCTAATGATAGTTATGATGTTTTTAATCTCATCACTTTGTCTTATAACATCAGCTGTCTTTTGAGAGATGGCATTCATTGAGCTTGACATTTGCTCAACTGCAGCTGCACTTTCTTGTAAGCTATTTGCTTGAGTGTTTGCTGAGCTTGCTACTTTTGATACTGAGCTAGCTAGAAGTTTAGCTTTTTCTTCTAGTACTTGAGCTTGGTTTAGATTGTCATTTAGCATTTTAGATATTTCTATGCCAAGAGAGTTTATACCACTTGCTATCTTACCATCATCATCAAGTCTTTTTGTAAAGTCTTGGTTTTTATAAGTGTTAAGTAGATCAAGTACATCTTTGCCGTTACTTGAGATTGCATTTTTAAGAGCAAGTTGTAGATCTTTAAATGTGCTTTTTAGTTGATTTAGAGCTGGATTGTTTGTATCAGCTTCTAGGCTTGCTTCATAGTTGCCATCTTTTATCTCATTTACAAAGGTGTTGGCTTTTTGGATGAAAGCATTTTCATTTTCTTTAGCTGTTCTAATCTTTTCAATATTTTCATCTATTAAAGCTGCCATCTGAGAAATTTCATCTTTACCTTTAATGTTTAAAAGATGCGCACTATTTGTCTTATTATTTAAAAAGTCAAAGAAATCTTTTAATGAATTTTTAGTTAGGTCAATGCCTCTTATTATATTTTTACCAACAACAAATGATATAACAAGCAAAATCAAAATAGCAATGCCAAGCAAAATACCGACAAATATGGCTCTTTGTTCAGCTGCTGCTTTATCTTGTATAGCTGTGGCTTTCATATTATTTAACAAATAAAGTTCATAATCTCTAAATTCATCTATAAGTGTAGTAATTGTACCAAACCAAGCTTTTGCATCTATCTTTGCAGCAGTTTCGTCTTTATTTGCAATAGCACTACTGATTATGTCATCAATGCTTTTATATTCATTTGTATCAAGCACACTCTCTTTAAATTTCGGATAAGACTTAGGATTAAATTTCTCGAAATCATTTATCAAGTTAGAGATTATTGCATGATATGAAACTAGATTTACATAAGCATTTTCATTCATGCTTTTTTTGATAAACACTACATTCATCATAGCTCTTGTGATACCAAAATACTCTTTTATTTTTGAAATAGTCAAAATTCTTGTTAATTCATCTTTTAGATCGGGTTGTGCTTGTTCACTTTGAGCATTTGCATTTATAAGTGTAAGTGCAATAACTTCATTGAAATTTTTAAGCAATGAAGCATCACCACCAGCATCTATTTTTGATCTTGTATCAACTACTTTTTGCATTACCTCATCTTTGTTGATAAGCCTAGGCATAATAGCATCAACTTTTTCTCTTTGAGCTTTTAAAACTTCAGCTGAACCTGGTGCTTTGCTAATGAATCCTCCACTATATCCACGCTCCTTTTGAAGTTCATGTATAAACTCTCCTTGTAGAGTAATATTCTCAACCATTTCAACACTTTTTGAAGCTGCATTTCTAGTGTTTAAAAGTCCATTTAGAATATATACACTTGCAACTACTAAAAAAACTAAACCTAAAAAAGATATCAAAGATATCTTAAATTTTATACTTAACCTGTTCATCCCTTAAATTTGTCCCTTCCTGCTGTTTTTAATTTTTGTATAAATTTTGCAAATTAGATCAGTAAAATTACCGACATAATGTTTTTGAAATATGGTCTTGATTTTGAATAATTAGCTCGACAACCTTGTCTTTTAAATAGTTGTAGTTTGCCTTGTACCTCATCTCAACACTCCTTGTGAAATAAAATTTACGGAATTATAGGACTTCAAATATAAATTTAAGCTTTTTGTAAATAGAAAATTTACTTTAGAATTTTAAGCATGAAAGCAGGAGATCACTCCCCTGCTTTGAAATTATTTAGAAAATTTTGGCTCAGAAAACGCTGTAAGTTTAGGCACTTCATCGCCTTGATATTTTCTGATATTTACAAGAGCTGTGTGGCTGATGTTGCCGTTTGCTAGCTTACTTGTTGGGATATCTATGGTTAGCACATTGGCAGAGCCGTTTTTGCAGATGCCACTGTCAAAGCCGTCATACCAAGCACCCTCAGCTAGTTTTACAACGCCCTCTTTGATGTTTTTAGTCACATACGCACCTGCTAGCACCTCGCCACGAGCGTTAAATACACACACCAAATCGCCTGTTTTTACGCCAAGCTCTTTTGCGTCATTTTCGTTTATCCACACTGGCTCGCGATTAGCGATAGCATACTTCTCACGAAGTGAAGTTTGGCTTAGCTGTGAGTGCAAGCGATCAGTTGGGTGAGCGCTTATCATATGAAATTTAGCTGGCTTATCTTTCATGCCTAGCCACTCGATCGGCTCAAACCACATTGGGTGTGCTTTGCAGTCGTCATAGCCCATTTTCTCGATCGTATCTGAGTAAATTTCGATAAGACCGCTTGGCGTTCCAAGAGCGTTTAGCACAGGATCTTCTCTAAATTCGCCAAGTCTTACCCAGTTATTACTATCTTGAGATGAGGCAAATGTGACTGGTTTGTTTTCATTCCAAAACTCTTCAAATGGCTTCATATCGCTTGCAAGCTCTGGCACAGCCTTGACCTGAGCGTAGGCTGCGTCATAGTACTCTTTGATCCAGTCAAATTCATCTTTGCCGTTATCTGTATAGGCAACGACTAAATTTTTAGCATAAGCCTTGCAAAGATCAGTGAAAATTTGATAGTCATCTTTTGCCTCGCGGTATTTTTCAACGACTTGTTTCATTGGTACGATATTCATGTTTGAATAATCACCTGTCATCGTGATGTCGTTTCTCTCATACTCTGTAGTGACTGGAAAGACGATATCAGCCATCTTTGCTGTCGGTGTCCAGTAGGCTTCGTGAACGACTACGGTTCTTGGCTTTCTCCACGCTTTTAAATTTGTATTAGTATCTTGGTGATGCACGAGTGGGTTGCCGCCGACCCAGTAGATAAAGTCGATGTCTGGATAGGTGATCTTTTTGCCGTCATGATCTATCACTTTGCCAGGGTGAAGCAACGCATCAGCGATCCTTGCTACTGGGAAAGCGTAGTTGGTTGCTTTTTGTAGCCAGCTTTGACCTGTGCCCGCTACTGCGGCTGCCTTTGCGACGAAGCGACCGCGTTTGTCAAATTCGCCCGTATCAGTGCCGATGAACTCGCCTTTTTCGTTAAATTTACCCACACTTGCGCTATTTACGCCGCCGATGACTGCACCTTTGCATGTTGGTGCGCCGCCGTTTGAGTAGTGGTAGCTTAAGCCAAATCCCCCGCCTGGTAGGCCGATCTGACCGATCATAGCTGCAAGTGTCACCATCGCCCAGTGTGGTTGCTCGCCGTGATGAGCGCGCTGCATGCCCCAGCCACTCATTAGCATCGTGCGGTTGCTTACAAATGTATCAGCTAGCTCTTTTAAAGTATCTTTGTCGATACCACAAATTTTGCTCGCCCACTCTAAATTTTTAGGAGTGTTGTCTGTCTTGCCAAGTAGATATGGGAGGAATTTATCAAAGCCATAAGTGTAGTTTTCGATAAATTCTTTATCGTATTTGCCACTTTCATATAGGTAGTGCATCATGCCTAGCATCATCGCTGTGTCGGTGTTTGGCACTGGAGCGATCCACTGAGCTTTGTCGAAGTATTGTGCTGTTTCAGATCTGATAGGATCGATAACGATCACTTTGATATCTTTTTTATTTTTTAGCTCTTCAAAGTATTTAAAGCCCTGCTCATCAGTCGCTGTCCAAGCTATGCGAAGTGTCGCAAGTGGGTTTGCGCCCCAGATGACTACGACTTTTGAGTTTTCTAGCACGACTGGCCAGCTAGTTTGCTGCTCATAAACCTCGATGCTACCTACAACGTGAGGCATGATGATCTGACTAGCACCTGTTGAGTAGTCGCCAAGTGAGCCAACAAAACCGCCACTAAGGTTCATAAATCTATGAAGTAAAATTATTGAGTTATGCACATTGCCACTTGACTTCCAGCCGTAGCTACCTGCAAAAACGCTCTCTAAGCCCTTTTGCGCTCTTGTTTTTTTAAGCTCTTTAGCAACTAGCTTGATCGCGTCCTCATAAGGCACCTCAACCCACTCATCAATGCCACGAAGCTCTGGTTTTGGGCTATCTGGATTTTCAAGGTAGCTCTTTCTTACCATTGTGTGTTTGATACGACTTTTATAGATCATATCTGGTGTGTAGTGCTGAAGTGGGTTGTAAATTTCACTTGTCTTTTGGATAGGCTCTGACTTTACAGCGATGCCGTTTTTAGTTGTCACTTTTAGCATGCCCCAGTGAGCAGCTGTAAGAGTTTCGCCATTTTTTACAACGCCCTTTTTAATCTCATCAGCAAACAAATTTGAAGCTGTTACACCTGAAAGCAAAGGTGTAGCTGCAAGTGCTGTTGCACCTTTTTTTAGAAAATCTCGTCTGTTCTCGTTCATTTTTTCTCCTTATTTGCCTAAATTTACATCAGATGAGTGTTTTTGTAGGTATTCGATAACTAGCCACTCGTCTTTTTTATCTATCGCTGTTCTGCCGATCATTGATTTTAGAAGTGACGGCCACTGGTTTGCGTTAAAGTGCGTAGTTTGAGGCAACGCATGGCAGACGCCACAGCTCTCTTTATACATCTTATCAGCTTTTGCAAACATCGCATTTACATCAGCGCTAAAGCCATCTTTTTGAACAAAAACTGTTGTCTCTACCTCGTTCCATTTGCCGTTTTTGCCCTCTTTTATCACTTTGATATCAAAAGGTGCAGTTTTTGCAAACGCTACTGAGATGATCCTCGCGCCATCAGCGAAATAAACTACGTTGCTAACGGCTGGGTTTTGATAGCCTTTTACTTTGATCTGCGCTCTATCGCCGCTTGTTTGTAAAATTTCAACTGCGTTGGTTGGTAGCAGCCTGCCTATGCTCTTAGCTGAGCTAGCGTCAGCATATACGTCCTTTACGACATCTGTGTAGTTCATACCTGCACCAAATGCCGCACAAGCCACGATGGCTGATAGAATAATTTTTTTCATATTTCTCCCTTTAAAATGAAATCGTTCAAATTCTAGGGGCTTTTTGATTAATTACAAATTAAAATTAAAAATATGCTTTAAGAATAATGCAGAAAAATTTATTTAAAAATGAGTAAAAACACGCCAGATACGATAAGGCAGACGGCTAAAATTTCTTTTAAATTTAGCCTCTCACCAAGAAAGACAACAGCCAAAATGATAGCCAGCACAACGCTAAATTTATCAACTAGTGCCACTTGATAGACCTTGCCCGCTTGCATCGCTTTAAAATACATAAGCCAAGACAGCCCAGTAGCTATGCCACTTAGTATGAGAAAGAGCCAGTTTTTAGGGCTTAGTGAGCTTAGTGGTTGCCATTTTTTAGCCACGCTTAAAAGCAAAACAAGCATAAAAACGACAACGATCGTTCTTAAAAATGTCGCAAAATCGCTGTCGATATCCTTTACGCCTAGCTTTGCAAAGATCGCGGTAAGCGCAGCAAAAACAGCCGAAAGAGCTGCGTAGATAAACCACTCTGGCATCTTTATCCTCTTAAATTTAAAGGGGCAAATTTGCTTCGCCCCAAGCTAAATTTATCCCTCGTAGTCGCCAAGCATATCAAGCGTAGGAGCAAAAAAGAGAGCCCCAGTCACTGGCGTGCTAAAGTCAAGCAGCCTATCTGAGTTGCCTTTTGGCTCGCCGATAAACATCTTTTTAAGCATAAGCTCAACCGTTGAAAAGGTGCTAGCATAAGCGATGAAGTAAGTGCCTGTTTTGCTACCTTCAGTAAATGGCATATTGCCACGCACGACCTTTTTATCGTCGCCTACATTTGCAGCAGCCGAGTGTGAATTTGTAGGTTTTACGCTCTCGTCCATCTCGATGTCATACTCTTTTGAGCGGCCTATAACCTTTTCCTGCTCGCTCACGCTTGTGGCGTTCCACTCTTGCATTTTATGGAAGTATTTTTGCACGAAAACGTAGCTTCCGCCTTTAAATTTAGCATCCTCTTTGCCAACTTTTGCAAAAAGATCTCTATCTTCGCCATCAGGATTTTCAGTGCCATCGACAAAGCCAATTATCGCTCTGCCGTCGTGATACTTAAAGCCTTGAGTCTCATCTGTAAGCTCTGCAAATTTAAATAAAACTTCTTTGATATTTTGCGCCATGTCAAAACAGTCAGCCGCATTTAGCGCACGGATATGGATGTGTATATCGCCCTTTGTGCTAACGGCTTCATGTTTATCGCCTTTGATCGCTTTAAAATTTACAAGCTCTTTTGGCAGATCTTTTGAAATTTCAAGCTTTTTCCAAGCATCATGACCCACGCCAAGGACGCAATTTACATTTTCATTTGCGCCAAATCTAACCTTTGCGGTTTTATTTAAATTTACAACCAAAGCACAAAGCTTAGCAAAGCCCTCTTTACATGCCTTTTTATCGCCTTTTAAGACCCATGTTTGAAAGACTGTGTTGTTACCAGGTGTTTGTGTGACCTCTTGTGAATTTACACTCATTTTTTCTCCTTTAAATTTTGTTTTTATGCAATGTTTTCTAAATTTAGTTGCTCATTTATCTGCTCGTCGCTATCGTCAAAGACAAACTCAACCTTATTCGCGCCAAAGCTCTTAGCTATCGCTTCAAGCGTATCGCGAGCTGATTTGTGGATTTTGCTTTGAAGCTGTGAGATAAGGCGAACGCTCATCTTCTTAACCTCGTTTCTTGCCTCTTCGATTAGTCTATTTTTATCTTCTTCTGTAAATGTGCTACCAAAAAAACCATTTAGCGAGTCAGGCAGCAAAAATGGTATAAATTTGCCGTTTTTTTCATCGTAAAATTTCATATCTGCGATTGAAAATTTATACTTACATGGAGGCATTTTTATCTTGTAGCTAGAGTTTGCGATCTGTATGATCTCGAGTCTAGGGCTAGTTAGATCGTAGATGAAATTTATCTCAAACTCAAATATCATCGAAAGCTTCTTCTCGCTTACTAGCCACCTTAGATACTCTTTGCCAAAATTTCCAAACGCATGATCTGTCTTTGTGACGATCTCTTTGCTATAAACTTGAAAAACAGATAGCTCGCCGATGCTTTTTAGCTGCGAAATTTCAGTGCTGACTGAGACATTTTCGCTATCATCTTTTGCCTTTTTTAGCGCCTTGTTTGACCTATAAAATGCAAATGCCAAAATAGCTAGCAAGATAGCTAATATCAAATTTGCGTATTCGCTCATATTTTCTCCTTTAAAGCCCGCATTTTATCCTAAATTTGTAAAGCAAAAGAAATTTATCACTCTGGCAAGGTGATGGGGCTCTTATAAGGCATGTGAGCGCCTACTATCTTTGTAGTCTCGTCCTCCAAGCCATCAAGCACCTTTTCTCTCGTTTTGGCAGCTTGCACTGGATCTATATCATAAGTGATAGATATGCTTGGCTCGACCTCTTGCACTGCTAGGACGTGAAGCAGGTCGGCTATAAAGATGATCTTGTCGTTATCTGACTCAAAGCTTATCATGTTGTGCCCTGGAGTGTGGCCGTAGGCTGGGATAGCCATGATCTTTAGCGCCCCGTCAAATAGTGGCTTTTTATGGTCAAAAAAGCTTTTATCATCCTTATAAAGCGATAAAATTTCTTTTGTCCTCTCATCTTTGCCCTTCATCCAGTAGTCCCACTCCTTTTCATCTATAAAAAGCTTGGCGTTTTTAAATGTCTTTTTATCGCCATCTATGAGCCCGCCTATATGATCAGGATGAGCGTGCGTGACGATGACGTAGGTTAGATCCTCTGGCTTTATATTTCCAAAAGTTTGCAGATCATACTTTAAAACCTCCAAGCTATCTTCATAGCCGCTATCTATGAGCGCTGTGTAGTCATCGCACTTTGCAAACATTACGTTGTGTTTGTTTGGTAAATTTTTAGTATTTGCCACAAGCTCTTTTTGCGCCTCATCTTTGGCTATTAGCTTATCTACTGGCGCGTCAGTCGTCTTTAGTGAAAATACATAAAGATTGCATCCGCCCATAGCTCCTATCCATACTTGATCGTTTTGCTTGCTAACCACCTCATCATCGGCACAAAAAGCTAAAGTGCAAAACAACACAAGGCTTAATAAACTCTTTTTCATATCTCATCCTTGAATAAATTTGCGAAATTTTAGTCCTGTAAATTTAATGAAAAATAATAATCCTTTAAAAAAATATATAAATAATAGTTTTAAAAATAGAGATAAGAAAAATTATATTTAAATAACTAATTTTAGATTAAGTCTTTTATAAAATATCTCATTAAATGTAAAACTAGCGTAAAAGACGTATATTTTTGTAAATTTAGCCTACGATTTTTCATTAAATTATTATTATTTTAATTAATAATTTATTTTAAGAATTTTAGAATTGGTTTAAATTTTATGTAAAGGACGAGATATGAAAAGATCCGTTTCAAGCAAAAAGTGCATCCTTTTAAGTGTTGCTTGCTGCACTCTTTTGCTTGCTAATCAGCTAAGTGCTAGCGAGCAAAACAGAGGTAAATTTGGCGATATAAAAAGCTGGCAGAGCGATGAGTACAAGGCCGACTGGGGTTTAGTGAGCATGAACGCAGCCGTTGCATATGCTCTTGGAGCAACTGGCAAAGGCGTAACGCTTGGTGTGATGGACTCTGGTGTGCTACTTAGCCATCCAGAATTTAGTGATGGCAGAGTAAGTGCGCTAAAAGTTTCTGGTAGCTATTATAAAGATGGTCAAAGATATCCTGACACAGAGTATGGCAACTCACCTCTTCTTAAAAAAGGCAGTGAAGAAAAAAACAAAAAAGACTTTGGTGACTTTAAAAAAGGTGAGGAATTTAGCATAGATGGCGACTGGATAGCTGGAGTAAACGACTCTCACGGCACTCACGTAGCTGGCACGATAGCTGCTTCAAGAGATGGTGCGGGCATGCACGGCGTAGCATTTGATGCAAGGCTTATAATGGGCAATACCGGCGGCACTGACGGCATGACATATGGTCCAAATCAAGACTACAACTTCTTTTTAAATTCTTACGAAGGACTAGCAAAGAGTGGAGCTAGAGCGATAAATAATAGCTGGGGCTCAAACCGTAAATTTTACAAAGCCTACGAAGGTGCTACTGGGTATGATGGCAGCAATAACCTAGATATCAAAGATCTTGATGCTGCATATAAAAGCTACTATCCATTTGTAGTAAATGGCAAAAATTTCTTAGATGCAGCCTATGAGGTCGCTACAAGATATGGCGTCATCCAAATTTTTACTGCTGGCAACAGAGATGGGATGAAAGAGTCATATACAAGAGCGATGCTTCCATACTTTAGACCTGATGCTGAGAAGTACTGGCTAAACGTCACTGGTCAGCTAGAGGGCGACACGCAGCGCTACAACACACCTGGTCACTCAAAATGGTGGAGCGTGGCAGCACCTGCAAAACCTATATACTCAACCGTCGTTGATCTAAAAACTAGCAAAGCAGACTACGGCACAAAAGGCGGTACATCAATGGCAGCTCCACACGTCACTGGCGCACTTGGTGTCATCATGCAAAGATACCCATATATGAATAACGCTCAGATAAGAGAGGTGCTACTAACTACTGCAAGGCAAATTCATGATGACTTCAAAGAGCCAGCTGATACTAGAAAAATTTCAGGCTTTAGTGCTGCACTTGGAGTGCCTGATGAGCGCTGGGGCTGGGGCGTAGTGGATCTATATAAGGCGATGTTTGGACCAGGTCAGCTTCTAGGAGTGTTTGATGTAAATTTAAATAGCGATGATATCTACTCAAACAATATAAGCGATGTGGCTATCAAATTTAGAAAAACAGAAGATGATGCAGAGGCTAAAATTTGGACCGAGCGCAAGGCTGAGCTAGAGAAAATAGCAAATTTAACACCAGAGCAAAAAGCCGAACTTGAGATAGGTAATGCTAGAGAAAGAGCAAGAGAGCTAAGGGCAAGTGAAGGCTACGAAGGTACTCTTATAAAAAGAGGTCAAGGCACACTAAGCCTAGCAGGAGACAACTCTTACACTGGCAAGACCATAATAAAAGGCGGCAAGATCACAGCTCTTAATCAATCTCTGAAATCAAGCGACGTGATAGTAGAAAATGGCGGCGCACTAGAAATTGTAAGAGAAATGAGCGTGCCAAAGGTTAGTAGAAATAAATTTACCTTGCAACTATCTTTAGGAGAAGTGACCAAAAAAAGCTCAAATGACGTAGTAAAAGCCACTATCAAATCAGGCGGTAGCTACATCGTCTCAAACGGCGCTTCAAATTTAGATCTAAACTTTGAGAAAAACTCATTTATAAACATAAGTGAGCCAAGCTTAGAGATCATGCAAAGGCTCTATAACGACAGCACAAAATCAAAGACATTTACTGCAACTGGAAATTTCAAAGGCTATGAAGATACCCTTTCAAAAGAGTATGCATTTTTTGATCTTAGCAAAAACTATAATGACAACAAGCTAGAGCTTACTCTTAAAAAATCAAAAAATACAATGACAAGCATCGCAGCTAATGACAACCAAAAGAAAGTTGCAGAGCTCATAGAAAGCACAGCTAGCAAGCCAGCGCTACTTCCTTCGCCATTTAGAAGCAGGCCAGCAGTTATTACAAGCGATCTTTATAGACACTTCATCTACACTACACCAAAAGAGGCAAAACAAACCCTAAAAACATTTGCAAATGAAGCAAATTTAGCTCAGCACAATGCATTTTTACTAGAAAGTATCATGCTAAAAAATGCAGTCATCAACCACGAATCTGACCCATTTGGCATAAGAGCAAGCGACTCAAATGGTATGAAATTTTGGTCAAATACCATGTTTGACGCTATGAAATTTAATGACATAAAAGCAAACTCTATGACACAGCTTTTTGGATTTGACGGCAGCGTAAATGACGCATTTGTACTTGGCGGTGTTCTTGGTGCTAGCACAGAAAAAGTAAAAGAAGACGGCGATGATGTCTATAAGACAAAAGGCAAAAGCATCGGCATCTACGGCAAAAGCGAGATCGCTAGCACTAAACTAGACCTTGGAGTACTATACACAGATGCTAAGCGCAAAACTCAAAATGGTGCAACAATCGCAAGCTTTTACTCAAACGATCATATAAAAAGCAAAGAAAAAGCGCTTAATGCTTATGCAAATTTAGCCCTAACTAGCTTTAATACAGAAAATTTCTCACTAAATCCTTATGTGGGTGCAAGCTATCTACGCATGAAAACTGATAGCACAAGCCAAAATGTAGGAATTTTCAAAATGGATGTTGATGAAAAAACTAGAAATTTAGGCATTTTTAGCCTTGGTCTAAACCCTAGCGTACCATTTAGCCTAGGTAGCACTAAGATGAAATTTGAAGCTGATCTAGCATACAACAGACTAGTTGGCGACACAAAACCAACTATCGGCGTGAATGTCGCAAATGCTGGATACCTAGAGCTAGAGGGCAAAGAGGTTAAAAACCTTGGCACAGCTAGCCTTGGCATAAAAGCAAATGTCTATAAAAATGTAAATTTAGGCCTTTCTTACACTGGAGCTTTTGCTAAAGATGTAAGATCAAACAGCGTAAATGCTAAATTTGAGATATTGTTTTAGTTAGAAATGCTCGCTACTTTAAAAGGTAGCGAGCTTATAAATTTAGAAGAGTTGAGTGAAAGAAAAGCCGTTTTTATTAAGTGTATCTTTGATCTTTTCTTGATGCTCAAGACCCTTTGTCTCAAGCGTGATAGTGATGCTTGCATCGCCGTAGTCAAGCTTAGTAGAGAAGCGGTCGTAGTCGATCTTGACGATGTTTGCATTTGCTGATTTTAGGCTATCAGTTAGGCTCATGAGCGCTCCTGGCTTATCTACAAGTGTGATTTGCAAGGTCATCTTGCGGTGAGACTTGATAAGACCCTTTTCGATGATGATAGAAAGCACCTGAACATCGATATTTCCGCCACTTAGCACCACGCCTATCTTTGCGCCTTTTTTAAATTTGATCTTATCATGCATAAGTGCTGCCACGCCAGCTGCGCCAGCTCCCTCAACCACGATCTTTTGCGTCTCTAGCAAAAATAAAATCGCAGTTGCGATCTCCTCATCATCGACCTGCACAAACTCATCAACGCACTCAACGATATTTTTAAGCGTTATCTCGCTCGCATCACGCACAGCGATGCCATCAGCTATGGTGCGAACTGACTTTGAGTTTATGCTCTTTTTAGCGCCGTAGCTGTTAAACATCGCTGGAGCGCCCTTTGCGCCGACGCAAACGACTTTAGTTTTTGGATTTACTTGTTTTATACAGCTTGCCACGCCGCTAGCTAGGCCACCGCCACCAACTGGCACTACAACCATATCAAGGTCGCTTATCTCATCAAGCATCTCAAGACCCACAGTACCCTGCCCTGCCATGACGTACTCATCGTTAAATGGATGAACAAAGGTCATATCTTTTTCTTTGGCGTAATTTACTGCAAATTCATACGCCTCATCAAAGTTATCACCTTTTAAGATCACTTCAGCGCCAAGATCCTTTGTGCCAGCTACCTTTAGAAGTGGGGTTGATTCTGGCATGACGATGCAAGCATGCACGCCAAATTCTTTTGCACTTATCGCCACACCTTGAGCGTGATTGCCAGCGCTTGCAGCCACGACGCCACGTTTTCGCTCCTCCTCGCTTAGGCTAGCTATTTTATTGTAAGCGCCTCTTATCTTATAAGCTCCGGTTCGTTGTAAATTTTCCTCTTTCAGATAGACATTTGCGCCTAAAATTTTGCTAAGTTTTGCACTTAGCGCAAACGGAGTTTTATTTACAAAGTGACCGATCGTTATCTTTGCTTGGATGATTTTGTTTAATGAAACCATTTTTCAACTTTCCTTTTAAAATTTATCTTTTGCCTCTAGTAGCACGCCACACTCGATGTGATGAGTGTTAGCAAACTGATCAAAGAGCGCAAATTTTATCACTTTATGGCTTTTAGTAAGCTCATTTAGATTTTCTTTTAATGTCTCTGGATTGCACGAGATGTAGATGATGTTTTTGAAATTTCTAATGAAATTTATGACGCTTTCACTAAGTCCTGCGCGTGGCGGATCTACAAGGACATGAGAGAAGTTAAAGTCGTTTAAGCTTATATCTTTTAGCCTATTAAACTCCCTAACGCCAGCAAATGCGCTCATCAGCTCATCAGCGTCCATGCGTAAAAATTTGATATTTTCTGCCCCATTTAGCTCGCAGTTTTTAAGGGCATTTGCGATCGAGCTTTTTGAAATTTCAGTGGCAAGGACGTTTTTAAATTTAAACGAAAGCGGGATAGTAAAATTCCCATGTCCGCAGTAAAGCTCCAGTAGGTCAGCGCCACCTTGCACGCACTCTTTTGCCCAAGCTATCATCTTCTCATTTACCGCTTTATTTGGCTGGATAAAGGCATTTTCACTTAGGCTAAATTTATAAATTTGCCCATCAACATTTAGCTCATCAACTAAATTTAGCTCGCCACTTAGAAGCTTTTGACCACGAGATCTAGCTAGGATCATGACATCAAGCTTGCTAGCTAGAGTTTTCATCACCGCTTCAAACTCACTATCAAGCTTTTTGTGATAAAGAAGCGTGACTAAGGTGCCGCTTTTACAGGCGATAAACTCCACTCCAAAGAGCTTTGTGCGTAAAATTTCATCATCTTGCAAGCTCTCAAGTAGCCTTGGCATGAGATGTGAAATTTGCTCGCAAACCTTTGGGCACTCATCTATGAAGACCTTTTTACCTTTTTCGCTTGCGTGCATCGTATAGCTAAGCTTGCTGCCCTCGTGCCAGATGCCAAACTCAGCCCTCGTGCGGTAGTGCTTTGGGCTTGAGCTAAAAACATCAAATTTACCCTCATAAAAGTGGGAGAAATTTTGCTTGATAAGATCAGTTTTAAATGAAATTTGCTCACTATAAGGGGTAAAAAGAGTGCATGATCCGCACTCTTTTAGGTATTTGCAGTCCAAATTTATGCCGCTTTCTCTTCGACTTTTTTACCGACAAATCTAACCAAAGCCCAAATCGCTAAAAATCCGCAAGGAAGTGCAATCCAAACGCTAAGACCAAGTGCGACCGGCAAGTAGCCAACAAGCACACAAACCGCACAAACGCTAAGTGCGTAGATCATCTGCGTTGAGACGTGATCGATGTGGCTACATCCTGCGCCCATTGATGAAAGTATCGTAGTATCAGAGATCGGCGAGCAGTGATCACCAAAGATAGCGCCAGTTAGAACGCTTGAGATATTTACGATCATATAAGCATGCATCGCATCGCCATCTAAGCCGTAGTTTTTGCCCACTGCATAAGCTAGCGGGATAGCTAGAGGCATCAAAATGCCCATCGTGCCGTAGCTGGTGCCAGTTGAGAAGCTGATAAATGAGCCAAGGATGAAAACAGCCACTGGCAAGATAAATTTAGGCGTTGAATCACTTAGCAAATCAACCAAATATCTTGAAGTGCCAAGCTCTTTTATAACCGCGCTAAGGCTCCAAGCAAGAAGCAAGATGACGACCGTGATGATCATAGTTTTCCAGCCCTTTACCCATGTGCTAATAGCCTCTTTTACATCAAAAATTTTGCGCCAAACACCCATGACAATAGCTACTATACTAGCAAGTAGTGCTGCTTGAAATAGCGATGTAGCAGAGTCAGCTGCGCCAAAAGTATCTTTAAATGTTGAAAATGAAAGTGGATTTGCAAGTGCATTTTTAAGAGTATCGCCCTCAAGTGCAGCAAGACCGCTGAAATAAAAGCTAGTAAATGCACCGATAACTAGCACAAGAAGCGGCACGATAGCATTTGAAGCGCTTAGCTTTACGCCCTCTTTTGGCTCAAGAGTCTTATCTTCAAGGTCTTGAATTTGAGTTTTGCCTGAGTGAAGCTCGCCTCTTCTAGCGCGTCTTTCGGCTGCTAGCATAGGACCATACTCGCGTTGCATCAAGGCTGTGCAGACGATAAAAAACAAGATAAAGAGGTTGTAAAATCTATATGGAATGGTCTCGATAAATATAGAATAAGCGTTTATGCCAGTCTCGCCGATAAGCTCATAGCCTTTTTCGATGAGCGAAACCTCAAGGCCAACCCATGTAGAGATGATAGCAATACCTGCAATCGGTGCTGCAGTAGCGTCGATGATGAAGGCTAGCTTTTCGCGGCTGATTTTAAATTTATCGCTTATTGGCCTCATGATAGGACCAACGATTAGGGCGTTTGCGTAGTCATCGAAAAATACAAAGATACCCATAAGCCAAGTTGAAATTTGAGCTGAAACGCCAGTTTTTGCCTTTTTGCTAAGCCAAAGAGCAACCGCTTTTGTGCCGCCCATCTTTGTGATGAGTGCGACCACGCCGCCGATACAAAGCACTTGAAGCAATATGCCAGCATCGGTGCTATCAGCCATTGACTCAACCACTCTTGAAACGATACCTGTAAAGCCTTTGATGATGCCCATAAAGACATTTTCATTAACGATATTTATAAGAAAAGTTCCACTAAAAACACCGATAAATAGCGACAATATAACGTCTTTTGTGATAAAAGCGAGTGCTATTGCCACAACAGGCGGTATAAGCGTGAATACGCCGTAAATTTCAGCGTTTCTCTTTGCCACTTCTGGATCAACTCCAAAAAGTACGGCACTAAAAAATAGTAACAATAAAATTTGTCTCACATAAACTCCTTAAAATTTTTCTATCGCAAGTCCAGCCCAAGTCTGCGTATTTGCCATGACTTCGACCCTGTTTATATTTACACTCTCAGGCATATTTAGGCAGTTAAGCAAAATGGTCGCTATATCCTCAGCTGTGATGAAATTTGTATTTTCATAAAGACTATCAGCCTTTGCCTTATCTCCCTTAAATCTAACCTCACTAAATTCAGTCTTGCAAAGCCCTGGCTCGATGTTTGTCACTCTGATATTTGTGCCAACTAGATCGTTTCTTAAATTTAGACTAAACTGCTTTACAAAGGCCTTTGTAGCGCCATAAACGTTGCTACCTGGATATGGCCACGAGCCAGCTGTTGAGCCAAGATTAAAGATATAGCCCTTTTCTTGCTTGTAAAGTAATGACAAAACCGCCTTTGTAGAGTAGATAAGACCCTTTACATTTGTATCTATCATCGTCTCAAAGTCCTCTACTTTCGCGTCTATCGTCTTCTCTTGTCCCAAGGCAAGTCCAGCGTTATTTACAAGCACTTCGATGTCTTTAAATTTATCAGGCAGGCTATCAACTGCGTCAAAAACAGCCTTTTTATCACGTATGTCAGCTACGATGATGTGCGTATCGCCAAGCTCGCTAGCTAGCTTTTTTAGCCTATCTTCGCGCCTTGCAAGAGCTACTATCTTGTAGCCCTCTTTAGAGAGTCTTCTAGCGATCGCCTCGCCAAAGCCAGATGTCGCACCTGTCACAAAAGCCGTCTTTTTCATATCTCTTCCTAATTAAAATTTGGCTTTAAACCAAGCTCTTCTAAAAATTTAATATTTTTTTCGTTTTTATCTTTAATCGCATAATCAAGCGCGTTAAATCCAGCATCATCAGTGGCGTTCATATCAGCGCCGTTATCTATCAAAAGCTTTAAAATTTCTGGCGTCGCGTGAGCTGCTGCATGCATGAAAACGCTTCTATTTGTATGCTCCAAACCACACGTATCTTCTACTTGCATCATGCCTAAATTTATCATATTCATCTTAGACTGCTCGTCGATGTAGCTCTCGTTTGCATTGGCCCCGCTCTTTAGCAAAAGCTCGCAAAGAGGCGCATCCTCAAACTGCACAGCGTAAAAAAGCGCACTTTTGCCAAAGAAATTTTTGTGATTTACATCGGCTCTGTTTTTAAGCAAAATTTTCACATTTTCTAAATTTTTAAGAGCAAAAAAGAGCGGCGTCTCATCGCCTAAATTTAGATCCGCCCCGCGCCTTATAATCTCTTCTATCATCTCGCTACTTTTGTCATTTAGCAGTGCAATATCAAGTAAATTTGTAAGCTCAGCGGTGGTGAAATTTTTAGAATAAAGCAAATTTGCAAGCTCGTCTTGGCTTAGCTTTTGAGCCATCATCTTTTGCTCAGAAGTTAGAGTTTTAGCCTTATTTACCTTTTTGCCCACACTAAAGCTTAAAAACTCATTTATCACGCTAGTTGCGTAGTAGGCGGCACTTGCACTATCAACGCCTAAAGCCTCGTAAAATTTAACCAGCGGAGTTTGAGCGTTTTTATAAGCTTCGCTGAATTTTTTATATTTTAAAAAGTTAAACAAGCTCTCATTCGCCCAGTATCTAAAGTACTCCATTTGAGCATCTTTTTGAGCCTCGGCAGCCTCTGGTTTTGCAAGCTCTTTTTGATAGATATCAGGAGCAAACGAGGCTTTTAGTAAGATCCATCTAAATTTATTTAAATTTTCTCTGTAAACGCCCTCGCCAACGCAGCTTTGAGACTCACTCCTCACAGCCACACTCGCATCAAAAAGCTCTTTTACCTCTTTTAAATTTAAAAGTGAGCCATCACAGTAAAATAGCCCCTCATTCGCGTAAGCAAGCTCGTTTGGAGTAGTTTTAAAGCTATCTTTTTTAGCAAGATCACCGCACTCTAATGCGTGTAAATTTACAAAAAGAAAACTGCTAAAAAAGAGAAAAAAAGCTACTTTTTTCATCAAAGCTCCTTAAAATTTCGCGATATTGTAACAAATTTATATACTAAACTCGCTTATTTCATTAAAATTTAGGTATTTATAAATTTGATCTTTGTTTAAACTAAGACTATCTCTTACTATTTTTTTATACTCACTAACGCTTGGCAAACGCCCTAGCAACGCGCATACAGCGGCCAGCTCGGCACTTCCTAGATAGACCTTTGCGCCCATGCCCATTCTGTTGTCAAAATTTCTAGTCGAGGTCGAAAAAACAATGGCATTATCGTTCACTCTTGCTTGATTGCCCATGCAAAGCGAGCAGCCTGGCACCTCTGTCCTAGCATTTAACCTTTTAAAAATTTCATAAACGCCCTCATCTTCAAGCGTCTTTTTATCCATCTTTGTTGGCGGTGCTATCCAAAGCCTAGTAGTAAGCTTGCTCTCACGCTCTAAGATCCTAGCAAGCGCCCTGTAATGCCCGATATTTGTCATACAGCTACCCACAAAGACCTCGTCGATGTTGTGCGCTCTTTTGCTATCAGCTAAAATTTCACTTAAAGTCGCCACGTCGTCTGGGTCGTTTGGACAGGCCAAAATCGGCTCATCTATCTGCGACAAATCAATCTCTAAAATTTCAGCGTATCTTGCGTCCTTGTCGGCTCTTAAAAGAGTTGGGTTTTCTAGCCATTTTTGCATCTTCTCTTTTCGTCTAGCAAGCGTTTCATGGCTCTCGTATCCTGCTTTTATCATTGCTTCAATTAGCGCAACGTTTGAGCGAACGTACTCCGCGACGCTAGCCTCGCTTAAATTTACCACGCAAGCAGCCGCCGAGCGCTCAGCCGAAGCGTCACTTAGCTCAAATGCCTGCTCCACTTTTAGGCTCTCTAGCCCTTCTATCTCTAAAATTTTGCCCGCAAAAATGTTCTTTTTATTTTTCTTTTCAACGCTTAAAAGCCCTTTTTTGATAGCAAAATAAGGTATCGCATTGACAAGATCACGAAGCGTCACGCCCTCTTTTAGCTCGCCTTTAAATTTGATCAAAACTGACTCTGGCATATTTAGCGGCATCATACCAAGCACCGCCGCAAACGCCACTAGACCGCTGCCCGCTGGAAAGCTAATGCCAATAGGAAATCTCGTGTGACTATCGCCGCCAGTGCCAACGCTGTCAGGCAAGACCATGCGGTTTAGCCACGAGTGGATGACGCCGTCACCTGGTTTTAGGCTCACACCGCCACGTAAATTTATAAATTTAGGCAAGCTCTTTTGCATCTCAAGGTCGCTTGGCTTTGGATAAGCAGCCGTGTGGCAAAAGCTTTGCAAGACAAAATCCGCCCCAAAACTAAGGCTAGCAAGCTCTTTTATCTCATCTCTAGTCATAGGCCCAGTGGTGTCTTGCGAGCCAACGGTCAAAATTTCAGGCTCTACGTAGGCCCCAGCTCTCACGCCAGCCTTACCGCAAGCCTTGCCGACCATCTTTTGAGCGAGCGTATAGCCACCGCCTAGCTCTTTTGGCTGATCTGGCTTTATGAAAATTTGCTCCTCTCCAAGTCCCAAGGCCTCTCTAGCCTTTTTGGTGACTTGCCTACCTATCATCAAAGATATCCTGCCACCTGCTCTTATCTCGTCACTTAGGGTGTTTGGGCTAAGTTTAAAATTTGCCACGAGCTTTTTTTCATTGCCTGCGAGCTTATAAATTTCGCCTTTAAATGGATAAATTTCTATCTCATCGCCCATTTCTAGCTCATTTACGTTTGCAACTATCGGCAGTGCGCCGCTATCTTCGGCGGTGTTAAAAAATATCGGAGCTATGGTCGTGCCGATCACGATGCCACCGGTTTTTTTGTTTGGCACGCCCTCTATCTCATCGCCAAGGTGCCACTGTATAGAGTTTATACCACTCTTTCTGCTGCTGCCAGTGCCGACCACGTCGCCAACATACGCCACGCTCTTGCCGCGACTTTTTAGCTCTTTTAGGACCTCTAAGCCCTCAGGCATCTTTTTAACGAGCATCGCCTTTGCATGAAGCGGTATGTCAGCCCTTGTATAGGCCTCGCTTGCAGGGCTTAGATCATCAGTATTTGTCTCGCCAGGCACCTTAAAAACCACTGCCTTTATGCACTCACTAAGTGGCTTTTTGTGTGTAAACCACTCAGCGTTTGCCCATGAGGCAAGCACCTCTTTTGCAAATTTATTGCTATTTGCTAGCCTTGCTATCTCGTCAAAATGCTCATGCACCAAAATGATATTTTTTAGCTCATTTGCCGCAGCTTGCGCGATAACATCATCGCTATTTTTTAGCGCTCGCACCAAAATTTCTACGTTGTATCCGCCAAGCATCTTGCCTAAAATTTTAATGGCACAAACTGCATCAAGGCCGTCTATCTTAAGACCTTCTATCACCTCGCCAAGAAATTCCGCCTTTATCTTTGCCGCGTCATCAACACCTGGATTTACGCGATTTGTGAGCAAATTTATAAGAAATTTTAGCTCGTTTTGCGCCTTCTCATCGCCGCTAGAGTCGCCAGCAAGTCTCATTAGCTCACAAATTTCACTTGTTTGCTTGGCATTTAGCGCAAGCGGTGGCACGCCCTCTTTTTCTCGCTCACTCACGTGTTTTTCGTAGTCGGTAAAAAAGCTCATAAATTTCCTTTGTGATTTTGCTCGTTTTTAGTCCAAAATCGCTGATTTTGCTTGCATTTTATCAAAAAGCAAAACAATCTAAAGTAAAATTTGCCCAAAATTTCAAATTTCAAGGAGCAAATGTGTCAAAAGCCTACCTAAAATCGCCCATTGGAATTTTAGAGATCGTTGCTAGTGAAAGTGGAATTTGCGAGATAAATTTTGTAGATAAATTTGAAAAAGTAGCGATAAAAGATGAAAATTTAAAGCTTTGTTTAGACGAGCTAGAGGCTTATTTTAAGGGCAAGCTTAAAAAATTTAGCGTTAGACTTGATATAAAAACGACCAAATTTAGAGCCAAAATTTATGACGTTTTACAAAAAGTGCCATACGGCGAAACTACCACATACGCAGCTCTTGCAATTGCTGCAGGTCATAAAAACGCTTACCGAGCAGCAGGCTCAGCAAATGCCAAAAACCCAGTGCCTATCATCGTTCCTTGTCATAGAGTGCTCTCTAGTAGCGGCCTTGGTGGCTACTCAGGCGGCGAAGGCTTGCCAACTAAAATTTGGCTACTAGAGCACGAAGCCAAGCATAAATAGCTATAAATTTAAATTTGACCTTCAAAAGTTTTCATTAAATTTTAAAATTTATGAGCGTGTATATCACATCGCCAAATTTAAACTTGCTAGAGTTTTAAAACGCATGCAGTGCGTTAGCACTGGGGCATGCCACTTTGAACGTGCGAGGGGATTGTGGGATCTAAAGGAAGATAAGGGGACGGCTTCGTAATTTAAGTCCCCTTGTCTTCCTTTTGGATAAAAGAGATTAAAAATTAAAGTCTATATTTTAAAAGTAGAAATTTATTATTTTGCAAATTTTAAAATCTTACTCACTCGCCTTAGCAGACTACTAAATCTAGGCTGCACTTCGTTTAGCACTAAAT
>NZ_PIQW01000015.1:0-55402 GCF_003048445.1 Campylobacter concisus | reverse complement strand
TGCAAACCAAGCAAACGAAGTAACATCAGAAGTAGATGAGATGGCTAAAGCCATAGTTGAAGAGGTTAGGAAGAAGAAATTCTAGCTTTTTTATCCAAAGGGGGACAAGGGGACTCGAGTTACGAGGCCGTCCCCTTATCTCCCTTTTTAAATCCCCTAATCCCCTCGCACGTTAGAAGTGGCATGCCTCAGTGCTTTGCACTGCATGCGGTTTATATTCAGATAATTTTTAAGCTAATTTTAAAATTTGATTGAAATCTTTCTAGTATATTTACCTATACACTTTACAAGCTTGTGTAAATTTCTGTCATTGCGCTAAATTTAAACAAATTTTAATAGATAAATGCCGATAATTAGGGCTTTAAATCACCTTAAAGGATAGACATGAAAAAGATCTTTGCTCTTTTACTGACAGCTTTTGTTGCTCTTTGTGCAAACGAGCTAAAATTTGGTACAGCGGCAAACTACCCGCCATTTGAATACATCGATGAAAACAACAAAATAACAGGCTTTGACATCGACTTGATAGACGAAATTTCAAAGCGTGCTGGCTTTTCATACAAGATCATAAATATGAGCTTTGATGGCCTTATCCCAGCGCTTAAAGCTGGCAAGATAAATGGCATCATAAGTGCGATGAGCGCGACTCCTGATAGACTAAAGTCGATTGATTTCACAAAGCCATACTACCTAACTGAAAACATCTACCTAAAGAAAAAAGGCAACGACGCTTTAAAAGCTAAAGAAGAGCTAGCTGGCAAAAAAATAGGCGTGCAACAAGGCACCATCCAAGAGCTAGCTGCAAATGCGATAAATGGCGCAAAAGTGGTGCCTTCAGAAGATACTGTGCCGCTCATCATGGGTCTAAAAGTTGGCAAATTTGACGCGGTCATCCTTGATAGCTCGATTGGCTATGGCTTTATCAAGAAAAACCCTGAAGTAGAGGCATTTTTCAAAGAGGTTGATGGTAGCGAGGGCTTTTCAATAGCTTTTGACAAAAACAAAGAGAGCGAGCTTATCGCTAAGATAAATCAAATTTTAGATGAGATGAAAAAAGACGGCAGCTACGACGCACTGCTTAAAAAATACGAACTAAAATAACACCTCCCAACTAGCCTGCAAATTTAGCAGGCTAGCTTTATTTTGCATTTTAAAATTTATACTAAAATCCGCTTTTAGATAGAAATTTAAAGGACGGATTATGAGAAAAATTCTGCTACTTTTGTGCTTAGCACTTAGCCTCTTTGCCTTGCAAAATGACAAAGATATGCTAAGTGGCGAGCTAAAAAACGGGCTTAAATACTACATAAAAGAGAATAAACTCCCGCAAAATACAGCCATCTTTTACCTAGTCGTAAACTCAGGCTCGACTGATGAGAAAGACGGCGAGCAGGGGCTTGCGCACTTTTTGGAGCACATGGCGTTTAATGGCAGCCGTGACTTTAGCAAAAATGAGCTCATTAAACAGCTTGAGAGCCTTGGGGTCAAATTTGGCGCTGATCTAAACGCGCAAACAAGCTACGATCAGACGAGCTACACGCTAAGCATAAGTGTAAATGAGAAAAATTTAAAGGATGTTTTTAAGGTCTTTTCAAACTGGATCGATGGCGTAAAGATCGACGCAGGCGAGCTTGATAAGGAGCGAGGCGTCATAATGGAGGAGGAGCGCCAGCGAAACACGCCAGCATATAGGCTCTATCTTGCCCAGAGTAAGGACATCTTTGCTGGCAGCATCTATCAAAAAAGGGTGCCTATAGGCGATATGAACGTGATAAAAAGCGTAGATGCTAAGCACATGCAAGAGTTTTACGAGAGGCTCTATCAGCCAAGATTTATGAGCTTTGTGGCAGTTGGCGACTTTGATAAAAACGAGATAAAAGCTCTGATAGAGAAAAACTTTAGCGCAGCAAAAAACAGCAACTCATACGTTCATCCAGACAAAAGCATCGCTTTTAAAGATGGGCTAAATGTCTTTAACTACGACGCAAATGAGACGGCGGCTCAGTTTGTAAGACTTAGCTTTTTTGATAAATTTAAGCCAGTTTCAGATGAGGCTGATGTGAAGCGAAATTTAAAAGATGCGCTAATAGCTAGCCTTATAAATATGCTTTATGAGCAAAAAAATGCAAATAATTCATCAAATTTAAGCGTTGATTTTATGGCGCAAACGCTTCAAGCAAAGCAAAAAATTTATAGCTTTGAGGCAAATGTGATCGGAGATGATTTTAACGCTAGCCTTAAAGATATGTTAAGCGTTTTAAAGGGCATTGAGAAATTTGGCTTTAATAAAGGCGATTTTAGTGATGTGAAAAAGGCATTTGTGGCAAACGTAGAGGCTAAATTTAAACGCTCAAAAACTAAAAAATCAAGCGTTTATGCAAGCGAAATTTTAAATATGATCGAAAATGGAGGCTTTGTGCTAAGCGATGAAGATAGCAAAAACCTTAGCCTAAAGCTCTTAAACGAGATCACGCTAGAGGATGTTAATGCGAGATTTAGGCAAATTTTAGCCATACCTGATGAGCGCGTGAGGGTCTTTAGCAAAGATGGCTTTAAGCTTAGCAAAGAGGCCTTTTTGAAGCTAAAAGATGAGGCAAAACCTTACGATACAAATTTAGCTAACCAGAGCCTAAATAAGAGCCTTGGCAATGAAAATTTAGAGCCAAAAGATATCCTTTCTAAAGAATTTGACCAAAAGCATGGCATCTACACTTATAAGCTGCCAAATGGCTCACAAGTCATTTTTAAGCCACTAGCCACCAAAAAAGATAGCATCTTGTTTGCAGCCATTAGCAAGGGCGGCACTTCAGATCTAGCTGATCCTAAGCTTGGCGGCTTTGCGGTTGCGCTTACAAATGAAAGTGGCGTTGGCAAATTTAACAACTACGAGCTTTCAAAGGTGCTAAACGACAAGATAGTAAGCTACGAAAAGAGCATAGAGGCGCTTACACAGGGCATTTACGGCTCTTCAAGCAGTGGTGATCTTGGCTCACTGCTAGCTGTTATAAATTTAGAGTTTAGCTCTCCAAGAGCCGATGCAAACGTGCTTGAGAGGATAAAACAAAGAGCAAAAGATGAGTTATCTAAAGAGCAAAATTTGCCTGAATATAAATTTAGCACCGAATTTAGCAAGTTTTTTTACGAAAACAACAAGCGTGTAGCGCCCATTGAGATGGCTCAGATCGACGCGCTAAAGCTAAATGAGCTAAAAGCAATCATCAAAGATAAATTTACAAACGCAGCCTCATACACCTTCGTAATCATCGGCGACACCGACGAGGAGAGGCTTTTGCCACTTGTTAAAAAGTATATCGCCACCTTGCCTAAGCTTGGCGAGGCTGAAAATTTTAAAGATGATGGCGTGCGAAGTATCAAGGGAGAGCACACCTTTAAAAGGGAGTATCAGACCTCAAAAAGAAGCGATGTGAGCGTGGATATAATAAATTTAGATACAAAATATAGCTTTAAAGAGGTGGTCAAGCTAAGGGCGCTAAGCTCGGTCTTAAAAACAGCACTTCGAGAAAAGATAAGAGAGGAGAAAGGGCAGACATACGGCTTTAGCCTAAACGCCAAGCTCTCACGCTATCCGTATGAGCACTCAAAGGCGGTGATCGGCTTTACTTGCGACCCTGCAAACACGGACAAGATCATCGCCGAGATAAAGGAGATAATAGCTAGCATCAAGCGCGGTGGCGCGCTCTTGCCAAAACATTTGGAGGATTTTAAGGCGCAGAGTGAAATTTCTATAAAAAAAGACTATGAAAAGCCTGAGTTTTGGCAAAATCTCATCATCTCAAATAAAATTTTTAACACGCCACTTTACACGGCTGATGAGTATATAGATGCGGTCAAAGCGCTCACGAATGACGACATCAAAGAGGCTGCTAGGCTATATCTTGATGAGAAAAATATGGTGATAAGTATAAATAATCCAAAGTAGAAATTTTGGTAGGTCAGGCTGGTTCTTTAAATTTAAATATGAATAAATTTAGAGGGCAAGACCAGCCTCCAAAATTTAAGCAAAATAAATTTAGCGCGCCAAGCCAGCCCCAAAATTTAAACCCTAAAGCTAAGCCAGTATATCCTTTGGCTTTAGCTTGTTTAGCTTTTGCACTAGATCATCAAAGCTTGCGCCATTTTCGACCTCGCGCCTGATAAATTCTTCAAAAAATTCGCGTTTTATATCCTTATCCGTGTAGGTCACGCTCTTTTTGGTAACTTGCATAGGCTTAAATTTCTCTTCTTCTATCTCTTCATCGCCATCTTCTCTAACTGGCACAAGCGCGATATTTTGCAGCACATCAGCGATATTTTCGCCCTTTTCATAGCTTGTTTTTAGAAATTTCAAAAACTCATCTTTGCTGTTTTTATCAGCGTAGCTTACACGCTGCGCCATCGCTTGACCTAAGATCTCTATGCGCTTCTTAGCCGATGTTTGCTCGTATTGCAAAGCCCCGTCTTTAAAAGAAATTTTCACATTTGCATGCTCGCCAAGTATCCTTTCGGCGGTAAATTCCAGCCATTTGTCTTTAAATTCATCTATGCTTAGATCAGAGTCTAGCAAATTTCTAGCTTCACGGCTTAGATGAAGTACGCCATTTTCGTGATTGATTAGAGCGCCAAGAGTATTGGTGACATTAGTAGATATTTTGTAGGTTTTGTTAAACTCATCTACGCTAAAGCCATTTTTCTCGCTAGTGAGAATAGAATTTAACCTCCAAAGCTTCGTGCTATCAACGAAATTTTTAAGGCTAGCGACTTCATCTTTGCCCATAGAGCTATCAAGCCCGTTCATCTTGCCCCAGATAGAAATTTTATCATTTGACGAGTAACCAGAGAGCGATAGATGCTTGAAGTCTAGGGTATTGGGAGAAATTTTTACTTTGCCTAAATTTGCGATAGTCGTTGGCTGCTTATTAAAAGCGTCTTTATAGTTAAAGCTTTGATTAAGTCCATTTAGCGCAGTTATCATGTCAAATCCTTTAACACTATATCGGCAAATAAATTTAAATTTTAAGTTGGATTATTTTTTATTGCGGTATTTTTCGAAAATGGCGATCATCTGGTGCGAGTCTTGCGCGACTTTGAGCTTGTTTGGGTTTTTGCTAAGCAGCTCTTCTCTTAGAGCGTCGATGAACTCCTTATCCTTTTTGCAGGCTTCAAGGCTCACACGTCCTCTAAGTATAGCCATAAATATAACATCGGCAGTCGCGTTTATCATCTCAAGCATCTTTTCTTCGCTCATTTTTCTAATTTTTGTCCTTTTTTAAGCAAATATTATTCCTTTACGCTTACAAAATTTATTATTTTCACCTCTTGGCTCTCTTTGCAAGCCTCCAGTGCAGCTGCGTTTTTCACCATATGAGCGCTCTTCATGTGCTCTTTTTGGCTCTCTAAATTTTCCCAGCTCTCCATAAAGCAGTATTCGCTTTTAGAGCCCGCAACTACGCCACACTCGTAGCTTATGCAGCCTTTATCTTTTCTTGAAGCTGGTACGATCTCTTTTAAAATTTCTTCAAATTTCGCCTCACATCCAGCTTTTAACTTTACATTTACATAAAATCCTACCATTTGTCTATCCTTTAATATTTTTTGGCTAAAATAACGCAATTTAGACGCAAGTTTGCGTATTACATTACAAGGCCTTTTCATGACTAGATGATACAAAATACTAAATTTATAACTCATAAAACCAACCAAAAACAGTAAATTTAACCAAAATCGGAGAAAAAATGAAAAGACGAGACTTTTTGAGACTTGGTGCCTTAAGCGCAGCAAGCCTTCAAGCAAAAGAGCTTGACGGAGCAGCTCAGGCGCTTTTTGACAAGCAAAGCGGGCTAAGTGCGAACAAATTTGGCCCATTTTATGTAAAAACTATCGCAGGACGCGTTGTAGAGACTGAGCCATTTGAGGGCGATGCGTGCCCAAATGAGCTAAACAACGCACTTCTTGATCACATCCAAAACGAAAGCCGTGTAAAATTTCCATTTGTTAGAAAGAGCTTTTTGGCTGACCCAAACAACCCAAAGCCAGAGCTTCGTGGCAAAGAGGAATTTGTGCGCGTTAGCTGGGATGAGGCGATAAAACTAAGTGCGAAAATTTTAAAAGAAAATTTTGATAAATACGGCGCTGAAGCGATCTACGGACAGGTTTATCAGTGGGGTAGCCTTGGCAAAGTTGGCCACAGCCAAAAGACCGCAAAGAGGCTACTCAACGTGCTTGGCGGCTATGTAAATGAGCTTGGTGGCTACTCATACGGCGCAGCGACTGTCATCATGCCTCACATCACAGGCTCGATCGACCCAACGCTCGCGCCAACAAAGTGGGAGGCTATCTTAAAAAATGCCAAAACGATCGTATTTTGGGGCACAAACCCAGTCGTTTCAAACAAGATCGCCATTGGCGTGCCGCTTCACAACTCATATAAATACTACGATGAGATCAGAAAAAAAGGCGAGAGCGGCGAGATGAAAATTTATAGCGTCGATGTTTATCACAACGAAAGCGCAAGATATTTTGGCGCAAAGTACCTTGAAGTCGTGCCTTGCACCGATACGGCGATGATGATAGGTATGTGTAACTACCTTTTTGAAAAGGGGCTTTACAGCAAAGAATTTATAGAAAAATACACCGTTGGCTTTGATAAATTTAAAGAGTATATGCTTGGCACAAAAGACGGGGTCAATAAAAACCTAACTTGGGCAAGCAAAATTTGTGGCGTGAGTGAGCAAGAGCTGGCGAAATTTAGCGAAGATCTAGCTAAAAACGACTCAGTCATAGTTAGTGGCTACGCCATCCAAAGGCAAGATCACGGCGAGATGGCCTACTGGGCGCTAGTGACGCTAAATGCGATGCTTGGACACATCGGCAAAGAGGGTTGTGGCTTTGTCACAAATGACGGCATGCACAAAAACGCTGATGAAAGCTTCATAGCGCCTAAACTAGCGGCTTTTGAGACGAAGGTGCCACAAAAATTCATTGATAGCGGGCTGGTGCCAAAGACTAAGGGCTATGAGCTGCCAAACTCAAGGCTCATAGACGCGCTTTTAAGCCCTGGCAAGGAGATAACTAGAAATGGCAAGAGCTACAAGCTACCAAAGATCAGAGTGATGTTTAACGCCAATGGCTCGACATTTACAAGGCATCCAGAGACAAATAGAGCGATAAAAGCGATGCAAAAAGTGCAAGCGATCATCACTTGCGAGCCATTTTGGACGAGCACGGCTAAATTTAGCGACATCGTCCTGCCAGCTGCGCTTGAGTGCGAGCGAACGGACATCGAGATGGCAAACTCAACTAGCGAATATCTCTTTGCTATTAAGCCGCTTGTCACACCATTTGGCGAGAGTAAAAGCGACTTCGAGATCGCAAGGCTCATCGCAAAAGAGTGGGGAAGAGAAGAGGCATTTAGCGAGGGCAAAAGCGAGCTAGAATGGGTCAAAGAAATTTACGAAGATGCCGTTAAAAAGGCTGCTGGGCTTGGGTATGAGAGCATGCCAAGCTTTGATGAGTTTTGGCAGAAGGGATATTTTAGATTTGACAAGGTCGATGAGAAAAAACGCTACTTTACAAACTACAAGAAATTCCGTGACGACCCAGTGGCAAATCCGCTAAAAACGCCATCTGGTAAGATAGAAATTTACTCTGAAACGGTCGCTGGCTTTGGCTATGATGACTGCCCACCGCATGCGACGTGGCTTGAGCCCTTTGAGTGGCTGGGCGCAAAAAATAAAAAATACCCTATCGCCATCAGCGGCGCGCACTCTAAATTTAGACTTCACTCGCAGCTAAATAACTCTGTGCTTCGCCATTTTAATGAGATCGCAGAGCGCGAGCCAGTGCTCATAAACCCAAAAACAGCCGAGGCTAGAGGGATAAAAATGGGCGATGTGGTGAAAATTTACAACGACAGGGGCGAAATTTTGTGCGGTGCATTTGTGACCGAGGATGTGCCACAAAACGTCGTCATAGTGAGCGAGGGCGCTTGGTACGACCCAGATGTGCCAGGCGAGAAGAGCCTTTGCTTGCACGGAAATTTAAACGTGCTCACAAAAGACGTGCCATCAAGCAAGATGAGCCAGAGCAACACCGCTCACACGAGCCTTGTAGAGGTCGAGAAATTTAAGGGCACGCCAAAACGTGTCAGGGCGTTTGACGCACCAAAGATCGGCGCAAGAAAGGCCTAAAAGTAACACTTTGAAAATTTAAAGTGCTAAAAGCTATCCTTTTTTAAATAATTAGAGTTAAAATCTAAGAAAAAAGAAAGGATAGCTCATGAAAATCACTGAAATAGACACTCCAGCACTGCTCATAGATAGGGAGATAGTGCTAAAAAACTTAGATAAAATGCAAAAATATGCTGATAAATTTAACGTAAGCTTAAGACCACATACCAAAACGCACAAGATGCCATACTTTGCAAAACTGCAAGTAGAGTGCGGCGCAAAGGGCATCACGGTTGCAAAGGTAGGCGAAGCTGAAGTGATGGCAAAAGAGGGGCTAAGCGACATCTTCATCGCAAATGAGATCGTCACAAGGCAGAAATTTGCTCGCATCATAGCTCTTGTAAGATCTGGCACAAAAGTGAGCTTTGGCGTCGATAGCGTGGGCGTTTTAAGGCTTATTGATGAGGTATTTGGCGAGGCTGGCGAGATAGCTAGGCTACTTGTCGAGATAGAGGTTGGCGAAAATCGCTCAGGCGTCATAGAAGAGGGCGATTTTAGAGCTTTGATGGGCGCTTTTAAAGAGTGCAAAAACGCGGAATTTTGTGGCGTTTTCTCGCATGATGGTCACTCGTACAAGGCAAAAGATAAGCGCGAGTGCGAGCAAATTTTTAGGGTGGCAACCAAGAGAACGCTAAAATTTGCTGAAATCGCGCGTGAGTTTGGATATGAAAATTTCACCGTTAGCATCGGCTCGACGCCCTCACTCATAAACGACTTTGAGATACCAAAAGGCGTTACGGAGCTTCGCCCTGGCACATATATATTTATGGATGCGTCGCAGGCAAATGCTTATGGCAGCTTTGATATGAACGCTGCTAGCGTGCTTAGCGTCGTGATCTCAAGGCCGACTGCGACCCGCACGATCCTTGATGCTGGGGCAAAGGCGCTAACCAAAGAGAGGCGCAGCGAGGGCTTTTGCACGACGCCTGGCATGGGGCTCATCGCGGAGCATGAAGTGTGGATAGATAGTCTATTTGACGAGCATGCGATCATCTTAAACGAGAAATTTGCAAAAAGCGTGCGTGTGGGCGATCTCGTGCGCATCTATCCAAACCACATCTGTCCGGTGGTAAATTTGTATGACTACGCCTATCTCGTAAGCGGCGATGAGGTCTGCGAAAAGGTACCAGTTTTAGCAAGAGGTAAGATAGAGTAAGTAAATTTAGTTGATGTATCTGCGCATGCAGTGCGATAGCACCATTGCATGCACCTCTAACGTCGTAGGGGTTGGGGGATTGTTAAGGGGGAAGGGAGCTCTTTTGCTTCGCAGGCTCGCAACTGCAAGCAGACCGTAATTCAAGTCCCATTGTCTCCCTTCTTATAAATTTATATCTCAAATCAAATTTTAAAATTCCATTCAATCCTAAGAATTGACTACTAAAATTTGGCTTCGCTAAACGCTTAGCTCAAATTTTAGAGCCGAAATTACTCGTTTATGAAATTTTAAAATTTGGTAGACAGTCACTTAGCGTGGTTAATTTAACACCACCGAACTCTCTTGCAGTTTTTCTAGCTTTAAAATTTGCTCTTTTGGCTTTGCCTTTAGGCGCTCAAGCATCGCTATTTTTTGGGCGTAAATTTCATTAAATTCGGTCTTTATATCAAGCAAAGTTTTATTTAAAAAAGAGTTATTTGAGCACATAAGATCGTCAAATTCATAAAGGCTAAAGGCATTTAGCATGCGCTCATAAACCTCTTTTGCGCTTGGGATGTAGAGTGGCGTGCCCATTTGCAGGTGCGAATTTAGCGAGTTTTCGATCTTTTGCTTTAGAAAATAAACCGCAAGTTTAAGCGCATTTTCGTAGTTTGACGCAACCTTTACGTCAAGCTTTTCAAAAAAGAGCGAAATCTTTTGCGTCGCCTTAAATTTGGCATTTTCATACTCTCTTAAGAAATTCTCATAGGTCCTGCCAGCGTAGGTGTTTATCGATTTTGTCTCGTAGTTTGAGGCAAACTCATCAAGTGGATTAAAGCTCTCATAGCGAGATTTATAAACGAAAAGCTCATCTTCTAAGCTTTTATAAAGCTCGTCAAAAGCCGATAAGATCTCATTTTCAAGCTCTTTTAGATCCCTTTTGTAGCGTTTAAAAAATTTAGAAAAGACGACGTCTTCATAGATGAGCTTTGAAAAGACCTCGTCCGTGTCAAGGCTTATCATCTCAAAGTTTTCGCGCTTATAAATTTCTTTTTTTAAAAGCGTCTTTGTTTGGTTAAATTTTGTCCTAGAAAATGGCTTAAGCAGCTTAAAAACTTCATCGCTTGCAAGCTTTATGGCCTCGCTTATATCGCTGTATCGCAGGGCGATTTTAGGCTTAAACTCCTCTTTTATCGCCTCTAGTTTTTCTTCAAGCGTGGCATTAAATTTATCCAAAATTTCATCAGCTGCGCTATAAACTTTTAGGCGATTTTCTTGCTCAGCGATTAAAAAATTTACTATCTTTTTCGCCCTTGCTTTTATGAAATTTTCTTTAAAGCTCGCGTTTAAAAACGCCTCTTTTACCGCACTTAGTGCTTTAGCGAAATTTGAGCTTTCTAGCTCGCTCTTGTTTTCATTTGTGATGCCAAGGAGTGCTTGCTTTGACGAGATGGCGATGATATCGTCAAAAAGCTCGCCATAAGTTTGCCTAGCGTGCTTTAGCAAGCTTTCAAGCTCGTCCTCGCTTAGCTTATCCTTTTGGTTGATGAAGCAAAGCGCCTTTAGATCGTTTGTCTTTAAAATTTCTTCTACACTTTCAAGCTCGCTAGCCTTTGCTGCGTTATTTGCAAGGCTTAGCCAGATCGCGCCACAGACCTTTTTTAGCGTGTTTTTGGTCTCTTTTGTGTCGGCATCTCTTAGCGAGTTTAGACCTGGCGTGTCGATGAAATTTACCTCTTTTAAAATTTCACTTGGCGCATAAAGTGTCATGCTTTTTATCTGCTCGCTCATGGCATTTAGCTCTGCAAGCTCGCTGCTAGCTAGCAAGCTCTCGCTGCCATTTGTAAATTTCACGCTAAGAAGCGGCATTTTTGCAAATTTTAGCCGCACAGCCTTTGCCGTGACAGGCGTTAGACCTGATGGCAAGATGTTTTGTCCAAGCAAAGCGTTTAAAAATGTTGATTTGCCACTTGAAAACTGACCGATGACGGCGATGAGAGGCGGCTCATTTAGCGTGTCGATTAGTAAATTTAGGCTCTCTTTTATCTCATCGCTTGCGTGCAGACTTGGATCATTTAGCTCATTTACTAGCCTTGCTAGCTCGCCTTTAAAGTCGCTTGTAAAAACCTTAAAATATCTCGCCTTATAGGCATTTATGAACTCATTAAACATTTTCTAGCTCCCCTAAAAGCGAGCAAATTTCATCTTGCAAGGCGTTTTGCTCTTTTAGTTTTAAAAGTGAGTTTTGATTTTGCGAGCTAAGCTTTTCTAGCTCACGATCTAGCTCTTTTAGTCTCCTATCAAGCGTGGCTTTTTGAGTGCTTTCATAAGTTTTTATGAGATTTAAAAGGCGATTTTTTTCATGATCAGTTAAAATTTCACAAAATTGAGAGATATTTTTATCTTTTAGCAAGCCCTCTTTTAAGCTTAAAAGTGCTTCATTTGCGTCATTTGAAATTTTCGCTCTAAATGCAGCTAAAAGCTCCTTAAATTCAAGCTTTACGCCCATTTGCTCTAAAAAGTCATTGATGTTAAAAACCTCTTCTTTGCTAATCACATAATCATCAAAATTTAAAGCGATATTTTGCTCGCACGATCTTGTTTGCACCAAAGTCTCGTTTCTAGCCTCTCTCATAAGTGCCATCACACCGTCACGAAGCGTAGTTTTTGCGATTTGCTCTAGGCGTTCTAAATTTAAGCTTTGCTTTTTGCTTTTGCAGTAGGCTATTTCACTTTTTACCTTGTCGTTTAGGTTTTGTAAAAGCGTCTCAAGCCCCATTTTATAGATGTTTTTGGTGTTGCTACTTTCAAGTTTTGCAAGCTCATTTTGAGTTAGACTTTCAAGTTTAGAGAAATTTTCACTAAGTGCGTTTTTAACGCTTGCCTGCTCATTTTGAAGCTTTTTAAGCTCCACTTCATAAGCTTTGAGCGACAAAATTTCAGCCTTAGTGGCTTCAAGCTTGCTATTTAGGATATTTTTTAGCTCCTTTTGATACGAGCTTAAGATAAGGGCTGATTTTTTAGAGTTTTTGCCAAAGAGCACCTCGTAAAGATAGTCTTTAAACTCCTCTACGCCGCTATTTACAGCGCCTTCTAAGTAGCTTTTTGCACTAAGCGCAAAATAATCAATCTCCACCCCATTTATCTGCTCGCCGATCGCTTTTTTAGTGTAGTTTAGCGTCTCATTTAGCTCTTTAGCACTTAGCTCATCAGCGTGTGTTAGCACCACAGCAAGCCTTACGATATGCGAGTTTTCAAGGCATTTTTTCAAAAAGAGCGCATCCTTTTGCGTGGCACTTTGTGAGGCGTTCATGAGGTGAGCTAAAAGGTCGCACTCTCTCATAAAATTTGTAGTGATCTGCTCTCTTAAAACCACCGCATCATCGATGCCTGGCGTATCTATGATGCAGACGTTGTCCTTTAAAAGCTCCAAATCGTCATAAAGCTCGACACTTTTTACGAGATTTGCTGTTTTTGAGCTTGAAGAGGTGTAGTTTTTTATCTCGTCTATGCCGATATCTACGCTTTTGCTTGGTAAATTTTCACTTGGTATGTCAAGTGCTAAAAGTTCATCAATGCTATAAAAATTTACCCTCGCAAAGCTATCTTTGGAGTATTTTAAAATGGTTAAATTTATCGTTTCTGGCACGTTTGAAGCGCCAAGGACGGATTTGTTTAAAAGGGCGTTTAAAAGGGTTGATTTGCCAGAGTTTATGACGCCGCTTGCAGCTATGTTAAAAAGCGTTTCGTTAGATCTTTTTTTGGCTGCCATAAGCGCCTCTAAAAAAGTTTTTTCGTTATCAAGCAAGCTTGCTTTTTCGTTTATCTCATTTAAAAAGTCTAGATTTTTATGGAAGTGATCTTTTGGCTTGGTGTGAGAAATTTTAGCCTCATTAGCGCCTTTGTTTTTGCTTATGATCTTTTCTAAAAAGGCAAATTTCTCATCATCTATGATCTTTTCATCACGCAATATTTCTAGGTATTTTACTATCTCATCACTTGAAATTTTAGCCTCATTTAGCGCTTTAAGAGTCGCAAGCTGCGCACTTTGTATGCTAAATATATCTAGCTCAACCTTAAGCCTTTTTAGCACCGCTCTAAACTCATCAAGCGCCATAAACTGATCTAAATTTCTCTCGTCGCAAACTAAAAGAAGAGCTAGCAGATCTGGGTAAAATGGCACGCTAGCAGCAGCATTTGTATAAATTTTATTTGCACGCCAAGCCTGTTTTAAAAACTCATCCATAAAGACTCTTTTTGTTGATATTTTAGGATTTTATTAAATTTTTACTTATGAAGGTATCAAAAAATGAGGATGGCGCTCAAGCAAAAGTATATAAGAGAACTTCGCACAGATACAAAAAATAGTATCAAAAAAGCACCGAGTTTTGGTTACAAGTAAAATACAACTTTAATTTCTAAAATAGCTAATTTGCACTTATCTAAATGAGCAAGAGTATGCTTTTAAAATGTAATATTTTTAAACTTAAAGATATTTATTTTAGTAGTAAAATTTATCTTGCGTAAAACATCGCCACCAAACCGCGGTTTATATCTTTTGTGTCGCCATCATCTATTTTTGTAACCTTTGAGATATTAACACTTTTATCGCTATTTATCGTGAAAGTAAGCTCAATAACTCTCTCATTTACCTTTCTAGCGTTTTCACCAAAATAGATCACTTCTGGCTCTTTTTGCGAGTAGTAGGCGGCATATTTGCTTTGGGCTACGACGTTGTCAAAGACCCATTTTTGCTTGATATCTAAAATTTGAGCAAGCTCATTTTTAAACTCAAGGTCACAACTAACAGAGGCTAGGTAGCCAGCGCTTTCTTTTATTGGATCAAATTTACAGTGCTTGTTTGCGGTGGATAAAATAGTCTCTTTATCTATACTTTTACCACTTTTTAATATGCTATTTGCGCTATCAAGTGCTAGCTCAAGGCTGTTATCAACTCTTTTTTGCTGAGCAGCTTTTGCATTATTTAGAGCTTTTACGTAGCCGCTATTTTTTCTTTCAAACTCATCTTCAAGTACATTTTTTCCTACTACGCAGCTTACTTTAACCACTTTTTTATCGTCGCTACTGATGTCTTGCCACTGGGTGCTTGTACAGCCTTTAAAGCTATCTATCGCTGAGCCTATTGTTATTGATTTATTACCTTTTAAAATATAGTTTTTAACAATGCCTATATTGCTTTCCTTGCAGCCCACTAATAATAAAAGTGCGCTAAATCCTAGAAATAGAGCCTTTTTCATCATTTTACCTTTTTGTAAATTTGACAAAATAGTACCAAACTAAAGTTTAAATTATTATGATTTTATTGAAATAAATTACATAAATATAATTTATTAAAATAATTATAGCAGTCAATTCTTACCAATAGTGAAAGTTTTAAAATTTGCAAACACAGCTTGATTGAATTTGAAAATTTGTTTTATTATAATTCAAAACAAATTTTTGCTAAAACTAGCTTAGGCTTAGAAATTTAGCTCAATTATCTTTTGCAAATTTTTGATGTTTTCTTTGATGTTGCCATCTTTGTAGATCGCTGAGATGACTGCGATGAAATCGGGTTTGGCGTGAGAGAGCGAGCCGATATTTGTCTCATTTATGCCACCTATGACGCAAACAGGCAGGTTTAAAATTTGCTTTGCCTCTTTAACTACTTCAAGCCCACATTTTGGGGCATTTGGCTTTGTGGGGCTTGTAAAAACAGAGCCAAATGCAACGTAGCTAGCGCCGTTTTTAGCGGCATTGATGGCTAAATTTATATCGTTATAGCAGCTAACGCCAACATATGCGTCTTTGCCTAAAATCTCAAACGCCTCTTTTATGCCCTCATCATCTTTGCCTAGATGAACGGCCTTTGCGCCTATCTTTTTAGCAAATTTGACATCGTCATTTACGATAAATTTCGCGCCAAATTTCTCGCATAAATTTAAAATTTCACTTGCAAGATTCTCGTTTTTGACCGCTTTTTTTGACCTAAACTGAAAAAATTTAACCCCACACTCCAAAATCTCTCTTGCGTACTCCAAAGCCAAATTTTCAGGCATTAAAATATCATCGCTAATAGCGTAAATTTCAGCCATTAAGCCCCGATTTATGATCTATAAGCCGTGCGCCAAATTTACTTTTATGAGCATTTTTTATCCCATTTGCCACAAATTTTTTAGCCATTTTTATGGCGCTTACTAGATCACTTTGCTGCGCTAAAATAGCCGCTAGCGAGCTTGAGAAGCTACAACCAGCCCCGTGCATCACCTTTGGTTCAAAAAGCTCCTCGCTAAATTTCATCACGCCACCATTTTTTAGATAGAGTGTATCCTCGCAAATTTCATCAACCTTCGTTCGCTTTAGCACCATATCGCAAGGCAAATTTGTAAAATTAATACCCAAAATCCTAGCCTCATCTACATTTGGCGTGGCGACACTTGCGAGATTTAAAAGCTCTTTTAGCGCCTCGATCGCCCCATCTTCAAGTAGTTTTGCCCCTGACTTTGCCACACAAACAGGATCAATCACAACTGGCACATTTTTAGCCCTAAATTCTTTTAAAAACGCGCTTACAACGGCTATTATCTCTTCGTTAAAGAGCATGCCAACCTTCACAGCGTCTATATCAAGCTCGGCTAGCACCATCTCAAACTGAGCTTTCACTATACTTGCTGGCATCGCAAGCACGCTGCTAACGCCATTTGTATTTTGCGCGGTCACGGCTGTGATGACGCTTGCGCTAAAGCAGCCAAATGCCTCGCAACTTTTTATATCCGCCTGCACTCCTGCACCGCCGACGCTGTCGCTTCCCGCAACTATCAAAACATTTTTTTTACTCACCCACACACCCACTTATCTCTTTTACGTCAAAAGGGTCTTTGACCTGCCACGAAAGTGCGTATTTCTCGATACTTTTCTTGATCGCACTCACCAAATAATCAATATCCTCAAAGGTATGCGTATAGTGCAGGCTAACCCTCACCCAGCCTGGCTTGTGGGTGAAGCTTGGATCCTCTTTTAGCCCTAAAAGGTCGTGGCCATATGAGCCTGCGCACGAGCAACCAGCGCGCGTTTGTATGCCATACTCTTTGCTTAAAATTTTTGAAAGCTCGTATGGAGCTACGTTTTTTACATTAAATGAAAAAATGGCAAGCCGCTTTAAATTTGCCGGGCAGTAGCTAACTAGCTCTGGAATTTCCCTTAGTCTTTGACAAAAGTATTCACTAAGCTCGCTCTCGTTTTCGTAAATGGTAGCAAGCCCTATCTCTTCTCTTAGCTTGTAAGCTAAATTTGCCCTTATAAGCCCCAAAATAGGCGGTGTGCCAGCCTCTTCAAGTGCCTCTTGATCCTTTAAAAATATATGGTAGTTTTTGCTCACATAGCTTACCGTGCCACCACCTGCAAAGCTTGGCACATCGTCATTTGCTAGCACTTTTTTGATTGCCAGTAGCCCACAACTACCAACTCCACCAAGAAGCTTATGCGGCGAGATAAAAAGAGCGTCAAAGTAGTCGCAGTCTAAATTTGCATATGCACTAAGGCTCGCCACGTCAAATGCCACGATGCCGCCAAATTTCTTAACAAGCGTGTAAATTTGCTTGTAATCGCTTATGACGCCTGTGACGTTTGAGGCTGCGCTAAAGCTAGCGATGATCTCACGCCCTGCGTTTATCTTTAAAATTTGCTCCAAGTGAGATAGGTCGATGCTGCCATCTTTTGCAAGTCTGATGCGCTCAACCTCGCAAAGCGCCTCTTTAAAGCTGATCTCGTTTGAGTGGTGCTCGTATGGGCCAAGTATGACTAGGGGCGAGTCGTTGTTTGGCTTTAGATCAAACCTTCTTTTAGCAGCTGGAGGCACGTAAAGCCCCAAAAGCTCTTGAAATTTCTTGATCGCACCAGTGGCGCCATATCCTGTGGCTATGAGATAAAACCTATCATCAAGCCCAAGAGCGCGCTTTAGCTCGCTTCTAGCACTATCATACAAAAGCTGCGTTTTATAGGCATTTGAGGATGTTAGCGAGTGGGTGTTGGCGTAGGTTTTTAAGATATCAGCGACCTCGTCCTCGATAGGCTTATACGCAAGTCCTGAGGCGGTGTAGTCGAAGTAATGTATCCCTTTTTTTAAAATAATATCTCTTCTAATGTGCTCTAAATTTACCAACTTTAGCCTTTTAGTTTTTGCGTGATTATAATTAAAATTTTCTAAAAATATGCTACAATCCGCCACACAAAGGATACGAAATTTTAGCCATAAAATCGACATTTGAGCGGATGAAACACCTTGGTATTGCTGAAGTTATAAAATTTCATCTGGTTTTTGATGACTTTTTATTAAAGGGCTCATACTACGATGTTTTTGAGGCGATCAGGGCTGAAATTTTAGATGATTATAAAAATTTGATGGCTAGGTTTTACTTTGACGAGGACAGCGACGAGGCCATCAAAATGGCTCTTATTAAGCTTGCTAGAAGCGACAGGAAGAAATTTAGCGTAAATAAAATTTTGCCCCAAAGCATGACAAATAGGGTCTATGCAAAGCTTTTTAGTAAGGATTTTTTAGTGCTTGAAAAGAGCCAAGAAAAGCCACGAGTAAAAAATAAACGCCAAATTTTAAAAAAGAGCGAGCGAGCTTATAAGATAGAGGATAAAATTCACTTTAACAGCCATTTTTCAAGGTTTTGGTTTAGATTTATCGAGCCAAATTTAAGCCTTTTAAAAGAGGGTAGGAGTGAGGAAATTTTAGAGCTTATAAGAAGAGAATTTGACGAGTATGCAAGCCTTGGCTTTGAGCTTTTAAGCGGCGAGCTAATGGCTAAAAAGCTTGGATTTAACGGCATTTTACTAAGCTCATTTTGGAGCAAAAATATAGAGCTAGACATGCTTTTTAGCATAAATGGCAAGATAATAGTCGGCGAAGCAAAATATAAAGAGCGAAAAATTTGCAAAAATGTCTTAAATTTAGTCCTTCACAAGTGCGAAAGACTAGGCATAAAGCCAGATATCATCGCACTTTTTTCAAAAAGTGGCTTTAGCAACGAGCTTTTGGGCTTAAAAGATGAGCGGCTTAGGCTTTATGAGATAAAAGATTATGAGGAGTTGCTGTGAGTGATATCGATATACAAAATGGCCTAAAAAGCCTGATAGAGCAGACCTATATGATAGAGCGTGAGTATAAAAATTTGACCGCTTCTTATATGAGCTTGCAAGGTTTTATAAAAGATATCGTGGAAATTTTGCCAAATGCCATTTGGGTGCTTGATGAAAGTGATGAAATTTTCTTGCAAAACTCAGAGGCGCAAAAGCTTGGCAAAGCGCTAAATTTCGTCCCAAAAGATGAGGGCGAGCTAAACTTTGGCTCGCAAATTTATCTAGTAAAAAAGGTGGTCAAAGATGATAAAAAGATCATCTCGGCTACCGACATAACGCAGGAAAAACGCACAGAGCGCCTAGCCTCGATGGGTCAAGTAGCAGCGCACCTAGCTCACGAGATAAGAAACCCCATAGGCTCTATCTCGCTTTTAAATTCCACCCTTTTAAAAAGGGCTGAGCCAAAAATTTTGCCTATCGTCGAGCAGATACAAAAGGGAATTTGGCGTGTTGAGCGCATAATCAAAGCCACACTTCTTTTTACAAAAGGGCTTAGTATCACGCCAAAAGAATTTAACTTCTTAGATATCAAAAGCGAGTGCGAAGAGGCGCTTAAATTTTATGAGTATTCAAAAGATATAACTTTTGAGCTAAATTTCCCTGACGCCCTTTATAGTGGCGACTTTGACCTCATCGCGATGGTCTTTCAAAACATTTTATTTAACGCGATCGATGCTATCGAAGAGGACGAAAACGACGAAGGCGTGGTGAGACTAAGCTACGAAAAGACGCCAAATGAACATAAATTTATAGTCTATGACAGCGGAGTTTCTATAAAAAATGAAAATATCGTCTTTGAGCCGTTTAAGACGAGCAAACTAAAGGGCAATGGCCTGGGGCTGCACCTTTGCCTGCAGATCATCGAGGCGCACAAGGGCAGCATAGAGATAACCCTTGAGCCAAAGACATTTTGTATAAATTTACCTATAAAGGAGAAGTGATGAGTGAAATTTTAGATGAGCTAAATGCGTGGCAAAATGGCCTAAAGGCGCTTAAATTTAGCGAAATTTTTAAAAATGGCAGCGAAAAAGTGGCCTTTATAAGCGTTGATATGATAAATGGCTTTTGTTGTGAAGGCGCACTAGCTAGCAAGCGTGTGGGTGAGCTCTCAAAAGGCATAGCAGATACTTTTAAGCTAGCAAGAGAGAAATTTGACCTTAAAAACTACATCCTCATTCAGGATGCTCACGAACCAAATTCAGCTGAGTTTGCGAGCTTTCCAGCTCATGCTTTAAAAGGACAAGATGAAGCACAGGCAGTTGATGAGCTACGAAATTTAGACTTTTTTGATGAGATGAAAATTTTTTATAAAAACTCACTTAGCATCGCTTACTCGCAGGAGTTTAATAAATTTATAAGTAAATTTGACAGCTTTGTCATCATGGGCGACTGCACCGATATGTGCATCTATCAGCTTGTCTCTCACCTAAGACTTAGCGCAAATGAGCAAAATTTAAAAAGGGAGATCATCGTGCCTGCAAATTTGGTGCAAACCTACGACGCACCAGGGCATAGTGGTGATTTTTATCAAAACGTATTTTTACACCACATGCAAATGGCACTAAATGCACGTGTGGTAAAAGAGCTAGAAATTTAGCCATATATTTATACTAAAAACAATTATCAAATTATAAAATTTAGCGCTTATCTATCGTATTAATATAATTAATAACGCAGATTTGCGCTAATCTTCAGATCTGTTCTCTTTAAATTTCTCTTCTTATAAAATATTTTTAGATTACATTTTTACAATGTATTTGATATTAACTATCAATATAGTTATAATCACGCTCAAATTTTAAAAATAAGAGGCATTATGGAACTTTTAAAACACAACATTGACTATATAATCATCGGTATTTTGGGCGTCATGAGCTTTTTTGTGCTTTGGTATACGATCGAGCGTATCATTTTTTACTCACGCGTCGATATAAATAGCTACAAAAGCATCGAAGAGCTTGATGAGGCGCTAACAAAAAATTTAACCACACTTTACATCATCTACTCAAATGCCCCATATATCGGACTTCTTGGCACAGTTGCTGGCATCATGATCACATTTTACGACATGGGCATGGCTGGCGGCATCGATACAAAAAGTATCATGATCGGCCTATCTTTAGCGCTAAAAGCGACTGCATTTGGCCTACTTGTGGCGATCCCAACGCTTATGATCTATAACGGCTTTGTTAGAAAAGTCGATGTCATGATAAACAGATACAAGGCCGAAAATGCGTCTAAATAAAAAAGATGGGCTAAATATCGTCCCATTTATCGATATCATGCTCGTTTTGCTAGCTATCGTGCTAAGCATCTCGACCTTCATCGCCCAGGGCAAGATCGCAGTCGATCTACCAAGTGCCAAAAGCGCACAGCAGGATAAAGAGGATGAGAAAAAAGTGAGCGTCGTTATCGATAAAGATAATAAATTTTTCATAGATGATGCAGAAATTTCAGAAGACGAGCTGAAAGATAAGCTAAATGCTGTGGATATAAAAATCTTAATCGAGCTAAAAAGCGACAAAAACGCTAAATTTGACAGCTTTGTCAAAGTAATTGATATCTTAAAAGAAAAAGGTCACGAAAACTTTGCAATCCAAACAATCTCTGAGTAAAATTTCAAACTATAGTGGCCTAGCGGTATCAGCAATAGTGCACGTGGCAGCGGCTTATTTCTTGCTTTCACATAACTTTAGTGAGATAAAGATAGGCGAGCAAAAACCTATAAAAATAGCTCTAAATTCTTTTACTCCGGTGCCGCAAACTTCAGCTCCGCAGATAAGCGAACAAGTGATGATACCAGAGCCAACACCTCCAGCTCCACCACCACCGCCCCAGCCACCAAAACCAGAACCCAAGCCTGAGCTAAAGGTTGAGCCAAAGCCACTACCAAAACCAGAGCCTAAAAAGATAGAAAAGCCTAAACCTGAGCCAAAAAAGGTGGAGAAAAAGCCACTGCCAAAGCCTGAGCCTCGCCCTGAACCTAAAATCGAGCCAAAGGTGGAGCCAAAACCTGCTATCACTGCGCCAGCTCCTACCGCGACCCCAGCACCTGCTGTAAATTCAAATTTACCAGCAAATAACAAATCAATTGCTTCAGCTCCAGCTCAAAAAGTAGCGCAAGAGCTAAATTTATCAAACGCGCAAAGCGATGAGGACTTTAGCAAGGTCATAGCAGCTGTGAAAAAGCATAAAAGCTACCCAAACAACGCTAGAAGGATGAAACATCAAGGCGTTGTTGAAGTTAGATTTTTGCTTAAAACAGATGGCAGCATAGACGAGCTAAAGGTTACTAAAAGTTCAGGCTTTGAGTCGCTTGACAACGGCGCTTTAGAAAATGTCAAAAAAGCAAGCTCTGAATTTCCAAAACCAAAAGAAGCTCGATATCTTCGCTTTCCTATAGCATTTACGTTAAGATAGTTTTGGTTTTTTGACTTATTTTTTGCAAGATATATTAATGTATAAAATAAAGGTTTTTATATATTAATAAAAACTTAGTTTAAGTTATATTTAAAATAAATAAGGACAAATGATAAATTTTTATTCAATTATTATTCTTGTGGTTGCCTTTTTAGAAGCTGCTTTAAAAGGTGATAGCAAATTTAATAAAATTTAATTTTTTACCTTAACTTGCTGCTAAACAAAATATTATTATAAAATTTTTTAACTATGAAATTTTAGCTTGGCTGTTATTAAATTTGTAAATTTATATTTATTTTATATTAAATTTTCTCAAAAATGGCTTTTAAACTTAAAGTGTAGGACAAATCTGAGCTAATTTGACTCTTTTTATATAATAAAAAAGTAATATTATTAGTAACATAACAATTTAGACAAGCAAATTCCTAAAAATTAGCTTAAAAATGAAATATAATTTTGCTCCAAACGTCGTCTTATCAACTAAAAATCTTAAAGCTTAAAAAAAATAAGTAGTCATTAATATTTAAAACCTCAAATACCTATATAATTTCACTCGGTAACAAATTTTTACTAAGGAGAAGCTGTTATGGCAACTAGAAAAGAACATGATTTCATCGGCGAGTTGGAAATTTCTGATGATTTTTACTATGGTGTCCAAACATTTAGGGCTACTGAGAATTTTCACATGAGTGGTAGAACATTAAAAGAGTATCCATACTTTGTAAAGGCATTTGCGCAGATCAAAAAAGCTGCTGCGCTTGCAAATAAAGAGGTTGGCGTTTTAGATCCAAAGATAGCTGATGCTTTGGCAAAAGCTGCTGATAGAGTAATAGCTGGCGAGTTTTTAGATCAATTTGTCGTTGATATGGTTCAAGGTGGTGCAGGAACAAGTACAAATATGAACTCAAATGAGGTCATCACAAACATCGCACTTGAGAGCATGGGTCACAAAAAAGGCGAGTATCAATTTATTCATCCAAACGATCACACAAACCTTGGACAAAGCACAAATGACACTTATCCAAGCTCTATTAAGGTAGCAACTTATGCAAAGCTTACTGACTTGCTTGCTGCTATGAATTTGCTAAAAGATGAGCTTGAGAAAAAAGCAAAAGACTTTAAAGATATCATCAAAATGGGTAGAACAGAGCTTGAAGATGCTGTCCCTACAACACTTGGCAACACTTTTAACGCATTTGCAAGCTATATAAAAAGTGACATCGAAAAGATCACAGCAGCTCGTGAGTCAATGACATACCTAAACATGGGCGCAACTGCGATAGGTACAGGCATCAACTGCCACCCAGACTACAAAAACGTAGTTGTTAAAAAACTAAAAGAGATCACTGGCGTTGATTTCAAAAAAGCTGATGACTTCATCGCTGCTACACAAGATACTGCAGACTTTGTCCATGTAAGTGGCGCGCTTAAAACTGCTGCTGTTAGACTTTCAAAAATCGCAAATGACTTAAGACTAATGAACTCAGGTCCAAGATGTGGCCTTGGCGAGATAAATTTACCTCAAATGCAACCAGGCAGCTCAATCATGCCAGGTAAGGTAAATCCAGTTATCGCTGAGGTTGTAGGCGAGGCTTGCTATGAAGTTATCGGTAACGACGTAACTATCATGCTTTGCTCTGAAAGAGGCGAATTTGAGCTAAATGCGTTTGAGCCAGGCATCGCTTATGCGCTATTTAACTCTATATTTATCCTTGAAAACGCGATGAAAACATTAGCTGAAAAAGCTATCAAAAAACTTACTGCAAACCCTGAGGCTTGCTTAAAATCAGTTCTTGGCTCAGTTGGTATCGTAACAGCATTTAACCCATATATCGGTTACGAAAAATCAGCAAGCATCGCTAAAGAAGCCCTTCAAACAGGTAAAGCAGTTGGCGATATCTGCCTAGAGAGAGGCTATCTAAGCAAAGAAGAGATCGATAAGATTTTAGAGCCTAAAAATATGCTAAATCCGAGCATGGTTAGGTAAAAATTTAAGCAAAGTATTATTAAAAGCGTGCCAAAATTCTGGCACGCTTAAGTGGTGATTTTAGTAATAAAATTTAATAAAGGAGTTTTCGATGGATATAATGCTGATTTTACAGATTATAGTCCTATTTGGCGGCATCTATCTTGGTGTCAAACTAGGTGGTATGGGCGTTGGCTACGCAGGTGGTCTAGGCGTTGTGATACTTGCTTTACTTGGTATGAAAGTCGATATGAAAGATATCCCTATGGATGTTATCTTGATCATCGCTTCAGTTATCTCAGCGATCACAGCTTTGCAAGTTGCTGGCGGACTTGACTATTTAGTTCAAGTAGCAACAAAAATTTTACGCAAGAATCCAAAACAAATCAACTTTCTTGCTCCGATAGTTACTTACTTTTTAACTATCCTTGCAGGAACTGGACACACTGCGTTTTCTATGATCCCTGTTATCGTTGAGGTTGCAAAAACTCAAAACATCAAACCTTCAGCTCCACTTGCGCTTTCAGTTGTCTCTTCTCAAGTAGCGATCACTGCAAGCCCTATCTCAGCTGCTTTTGTTGCTATGAGTGGTCTATGTGAGAAGCTAGGTGTTAGCTATCCAGTGTTGCTATTTATTTGTATATCAACTACATTTGTAGCGATGATTATCACTGCGTTTATTATCAATAAATTTTACGATCTTGACCTTTCAAAAGATCCTATCTATCAAGATAGACTTGCAAAAGGTTTGGTTGAAGAAGTTAAGGCTGTAGAGTATCACGAGCCAAAACCATACGCAAAAAGATCAGTTGCTATCTTTGCGGTTGGCGTTTTGATCGTTGTTTGCTATGCGCTATGTATCTCAAAGAGCTTAGGTCTTGTAGAAAAACCTATCCTTTCAAGAGATGCAGCTATCATTAGCTTCATGCTAACTATCGGCTTTACGATAGCAGTAGCTTGCAAGGTTGAGACAGGCAAACTTCTATCAACTAGCACTTTCCAAAGCGGTATGAATGCGTGCATCTGCGTTGTTGGTATCGCATGGCTTGGTACAACATTTGTTAATGGACACCTTGATGCTATCAAAGAGGTTGCAAAAGACTTCGTTACTCAGTATCCATTTATCCTAGCTGTTGCGCTTTATTTCTTAAGCTGCTTGCTATACTCTCAAGCTGCTACAACAAAGGTTATGATGCCTGCTGTTGCTGCTGCTCTTGGTATGACTAGCCCTGAAAATTCAGGTCAAATTTGGATCCTTGTAGCTTCATTTGCTGCAGTTTCTGGTCTATTTGTATTGCCAACATATCCTACAACACTAGGTGCGATAGCGATGGACGATACAGGAACTACAAGAGTTGGCAAATTTGTATTTAACCACTCATTCTTCATCCCAGGAACTATAATGGTTGCATTATCAGTTATCCTTGGATTTATAGTAGCTCCAGTTCTTATATAAAACTTAAGCCGAGATCTCTCTCGGCTTTTTAATCCACTTTAAATTTTCAATTTTTTATATCAAATCCTTAAATAATATCTCTTTTTAAATTTAAATTTTTCACTTTTATAAATCACACAAAAATCGCGCTAAAATTTAATCCATCTTAATTTATCATTTTTAAAATTTGCTCTATTTTGATATTTAATCTCACATTTTATAAAATATAAAAATTAAAAAAAATTATTAAATAAAATTTAATTTTAGTTTTATCTTTAAATAATAAAATAACAAAAGTAAAATTTCTTTTAAAGGGAGAAAGATGAGCTTAAATAGACGAGAATTTTTAAAATTCAGTGCAGGAGTTAGCGCAGCTGCATCATCTCTATCAGGTGGTGCTTTGCAAGGTGCTGCAAATGAAGGCGAAAAGCACGTTCATAGCTTTTGTGAGATGTGCTCTTCAAGGTGTCCTATCGAAGCAAAAGTCGTTGATGGCAAAGTTCGCTTTTTAAGTGGCAATCCAAAAGCTGGCGGCACAGCAACCTCTCTTTGCGCAAGAGGCGGCTCAGGACTTAGCCAGCTCTATGATGAAAATAGGATCAAAAAGCCGTTAATTAGAGCTGGTGAGAGAGGCGAAAATAAATGGCGTGAGGTTAGCTGGGACGAGGCGCTTGACTATGTCGCCTCAAAGATGCTTGAGATCAAGCAAAAGTATGGCCCTGAAAGCTTTGTCTTTACCTGTAAAAGCTCGCAAACGCACAAGCTAATGGTAAATTTTGCCTCAGCTTATGGCTCGCCAAACTGCTTTTCACACTTTTCATGCTGTCCGATCACCTATCAAATGGTCTGCGAGCAGATGTATGGCATAGCTAAGCTAAAAAGAGACTTTGCAAATGCAAAATACGTTGTAAATTTTGGCCACAACCTCTTTGAGGGTATCGTCATAGCTGATGCTAAAAAGCTTGCTAAATTTGCAGCTAGCAAGGATACAAAGCTACTTGTGCTTGAGCCAAGATTTAGCGTTGTGGCTTCAAAGGCCGATGAGTGGTTACCAGTTAAACCTGGCACCGACCTTGCCTTTGTGCTAGCGCTTATCAACACTTGGATACAAAATGGTACTTACGATAAAGAATTTATAGAAAAATTTACAACTGGCTTTGATGAGATTGTTAAAAGCGTAGAGGGCAAAACGCCTGAATGGCAAGAGACAATCACTGGCATAAAAGCAAGTGATGTTAGACGCATCGCTGATGAAATTTATAAAGCTGCTCCAAGAGTTATTTTTGATTTTGGGCATAAGACAACTACCACAAGAGCTGAATACATGAGGACAAAAGCCATCATGGTGGCAAATGCGATGATGGGCAACTGGGAGGTTAAGGGCGGTCTTTTTGGTGGCAAAAACGCAAAGACCTTTAACAAGCTAGTTGGCGAGGATAAATTCCCAGTTCTTAAAAACCCAGATGAGAAATTTAAAGTGCCAAAAGTCACTAGACTAGACTTCGCTGGCGAGGCTGGAGCGCATAAATTTGTAAGCAGAAAACATGGCGTTTTGATGGATATAGATAACGCTATCTTAAACGAGAAGCCTTACGCCATAAAAGGTTGGTTTAACATCCGCTTTAACCACCTCATAAATGTGGCTGAGACGATGAAGAGCATAGAGGCGATGAAGAAGCTTGAGCTCATCGTAGTAAGCGATGTCTATCTAAACGATATGGCGACCTTTGCTGATGTCATCTTACCTGAGAGCAGCTACCTTGAGCGCGACGAGGGCATAGAGGACAAGTCAGGTCTAAAACCAGCTTATATGATAAGAAATAAAGTCGTTGATCCAGTTGGCGACACGAAGGACGGGGCGTTTATCTTTAGAGAGCTAGCACGCCGCATGAAGATAGACGAGCTTTACACTTGGAACGATATACGTGAGTTTAGGATGCAACAAGCTGGTGGAGATGTAAATTTACTCGCCGCACTAGAAAAAGATGGCTTTATCACGTGGGATGAGCCGGGAATTTTGTTTAGAGAAAAAGGTTTGATCGATAAATTTGTCGCTAAATATCCAGCAGCTGCTAAATTTGTAGGAGAAAATGGCTTGATGGACGATATGGCTAAGCTTAAAACAAAAAGCGGCAAGATAGAGCTATTTTTACCTGATGTCGAGGCACAGTTTGCAGGGTATGGCGCGCTAAATGACAAAGATATGGACACATTTGACGGACACGAGCTTTGCTTAACTTGTGGCAAAACGCCTATCCATACCAACGGCCACACTCAGGCAGTGCCATTTTTAAATGACCTTATGAGCGATAGCCCTATCTGGATCAATCCAAACACCGCTAAAAAGCAAAATTTACGTGACGGCGACACGGTTTTAGTCAAAAATAAATTTGGCGAGCAAAAGGGCAAGCTTATGGTGACTGAGGGCATTAGAGAAGATACACTCTTTATCTATCACGGCTTTGGACACATCACGCCAGGCCTTAAGAGTATAGATCACGTAGGGCTTAACACAAGCGTGCTTCTTGATCCAGCTGAGGGTCCGGTGGCTGCGACTATGGTTACAAATGTTGGCGTTAGCATAAGTAAAGCGTAAGGATAGAAAATGAAAAAATATATGATGATACATGATGAAAATTTATGCATCGGCTGTCAAGGCTGCTCGGTAGCTTGCAGAAGTGCAAACAACGTGCCAAACGTGCCAATAGGACTTTACCGATTGCAGGTGCATGCAAAGATGAGTGGGACATTTCCAAATTTAAAGACTGACTTTTTACGTCAAAGCTGCGTTATGTGTGAAGATGCACCTTGTGTCGAGGTTTGCCCAACTGGTGCTAGCTTTAAAACGGCTGATGGCGTGACGCTGCTTGATCACAGAATTTGCGTTAGTTGCAAGTACTGCATCCTAGCCTGTCCATATGATGCTCGCTACGTCTTGCCAGATGGCGAGATAGGCAAATGCACATTTTGCTATGAGAGCAGGCTAGAAGAGGGCAAAGACCCAGCTTGTGTTAGCGTCTGCCCTACAAATGCCCTAACTTTTGGCGACGTAAATGATGAAAGCTCTAAAATTTCAAAGAAACTAAAAGAGAGCAAACACTACTTGCCAAAAGCGGAGTTAAACACAAAACCTTCACTTGCGATGATCGCAAATACAAAAGGAGCACACCATGAATAACATGTCAGGAAGCCTAGCTCAATACACAGAAATTTACTGGGGCTGGCCGATAGCTTTTTATCTATTTTTAGCAGGACTTAGTGCAGGTGCTAGCATCGTTGCTGTGCTTATCTCAAATAAATTTGGCAAGGATAACTACTACTTTAAAGCAGCCGCTCTTATCGCTCCAGTGGCGATCATCCTTGGACTTGCTCTTTTGGTGATTGATCTTGGTAAGCCGCTTAGCTTTTACTGGATACTCTTGCTTTACAACTTTGACTCAGTTATGTCAATAGGCGTTGCACTGCTTCTAGTTTATACGCCTCTTAGTGTTATATACGCGATTGGTGCGTTTAAAAATGAGATCGCGTCACTTAAAATTTCACTTTTTGACGCGCTTACAAATTTAGTTAGCAAGCTTTCAGGTTTGCTTGGAGTTTTACTTTTCATCTTAGGCATCGGCGTTGGCGCATATACGGGCTTTTTACTAAGCGCAGCTCACAAGATCGCTCTTTGGAACACACCAGTTTTGCCACTACTGTTCTTAGTTTCTGGCTTAAGCTGTGCTGGTGCTTTTACGCTGCTTCTTGGCGTGCTAAAAGATGAAAAGAGAGAGCAAAACCAAACTGTACACTTTTTATTAAAATTTGACTTTTTAGCGATAATAGTCGAGTTTTTGCTAATAGTTGCTCTTTTCATGGTCGTAAAAGGTGCAAGTGCAAGTGGTGCGCAGAGCGTAGCAAACGCACTTAGCGCAAATTCTCTTGGGCTGATGTTTTATATCGGCGTCATAGGTCTTGGTATGGCTGTGCCTATCATTTTAGACTTAAGCGTTTTAAAGGTGCATGATTTCAAACGCGAATTTGCCGTGTTAAACGCTATTTTAGTCATTTGCGGTGTCTTTTTGCTAAGATATTACATAGTCTATGCAGGACAAATTTTTATTTAATACTTAAAAAAGAATTTTAATTTGAAATTTACCTATTAAGTATTACAATAGATAAAAATCTTATTAAAGTTTGTTTTTTAGGAGAGCATTTTGAAGATTTTGCTTTTAGAAGATGATTTGGGGTTTCAAGAGAGCGTCTGTGAGTTTTTGCAGACGCTTGGTTATGAAGTTACAGCGGTGAGCGACGGTCAAGAGGCTTGCGACTTGATAGAGAAAAATTTCTATCACCTTTTTATACTTGACATAAAAGTGCCTGGAGTAAATGGTCACGAAGTCATCAAGTATATAAGAAGTCTAAATCCAAACGCTCCTATCATGATAACGACATCTTTAGTCGATATAGACGATATGGCGATTGGCTACGAACTTGGCTGTAATGAGTATCTAAAAAAGCCATTTGAGCTAGCTGAGCTTAAATTTAGAGTTGCTGAGCTTATGCGAAAATACTATGGCACTGACGATAAAAACATAGTTAAGATAAATGACGAGTTTAGCTTCAACCTAAACAAGCGTGTGCTATATAAAAACGACAAAGCTGTTGATCTTAGTGCAAAAGAGGTCGCTTTGGTCGAGTGCCTGGTCTCGCACCTAAATTCTTACGTCAGTATGGAGGAGCTTAGAGATCTTGTCTGGAATGACAAAGATATCGAGGGCGCTGATATAAGAATGCACGTTTTAAAGATAAGAAATAAGACAACAAACGACTTTATCATCTCAAAGAGGCGCATAGGCTACAAGATAGATGCACAAGAGCTTTAAGATCCAGATCATAGCGACATTTGTCATAATGTCGCTTTTTTGCTTTCAAAGCTTTGTGATCTTAAATTTAAGCCAGAAAAACAGCAGCTCAAAAGCCCTTTTTGGTGCTATGAAGCATGAAACCATCATCAAAAATTCATTTCTCAAAAACGAAAATATAGCTAGCTCATTAAAATATAAATTTGCGATCTACGACGTAAATTTTAAACCAGTCATCTCAACACTTAGCAAAGAGCCAAGCAGCTTTAAATTTGTAACTCTAGAAGAGGGCGGGTACCTTTTTTACAAGAGCTTTTTTATAAAAGATAAGACCCCATACTACATCGTCGTAGAAAAGGAGCTTGATAATAAAAAGAACATCTTTTTAACAGCTATCATGCTGCTTGTTATACTTGTGGCGGTGCTATTTATCGTATATTTTTTATATTTAAGCAGTGTTAAACCTTACAAAGAGTTTCAAAAGTATATGAACAACTTCTTTAACGACGCCATGCACGAGCTAAAGACGCCCCTTGGCGTGGCTGGTATGAACCTTGAGATGCTGGGGCTTGAAAACAAGTATATAACCCGCATCAAAAACGCACTAAAACAGATGCAAATAACATACGAAGATGTTGAGTACTTCATAAAGCGAGGCTACATCAAATTTCCACTTGAGAGGCTAAATTTAGGCGAGTATGTTAAAGAGCGAGTGAAATTTCTCTCAAGCGTGGCTGATGTCAAGCACATCGTAGTAAAGACAAATTTAGCAAGCGAGGCATTTACTATGCTAAGCAAGGTAGAAGCTCAGCGCATCATCGATAACACCATAACAAACGCCATAAAATACAGCCCAAAAGAGAGCGAGATAATAGTAAATTTAGAGCTTGAAGCAGATCGCATAAATCTTAGCGTGCAGGACTTTGGCAAGGGGATAAAGGACGTAAAAAGGGTCTGGAAGCGCTACGTCAGAGAGGATGAAATCCAAGGCGGCTTTGGCCTTGGGCTAAATATCGTCAGCGAAATTTGCCAAAAACATGACATTTTATATGGCGTTGATAGCGTTTATGGTGAAGGCAGCACCTTTTGCTATAAATTTAAACGAGCTTAGATTAAGCATAAAAGCGTAAAATGAAGCCTTAAATTTAGAAGGAAAAACTTTGGATAGAATCGTTGAAATCGAAAAAGTAAGCTTTGAAAATGACTTTGAAGTCTCGCTAAGACCTAGCAAATTTGAAGACTATATCGGGCAAGAAAAGATAAAACAAAATTTAGACGTCTTTATAAAAGCAGCCAAAAAGCGAAATGAGTGCCTAGATCACGTGCTATTTTACGGCCCTCCAGGGCTTGGTAAAACCACCCTTGCTCACATCATCGCAAACGAAATGGGCGTAAGTATCAAAATGACTGCGGCTCCCATGATAGAAAAGAGTGGCGATCTTGCAGCGATCCTTACAAATTTACAAGAGGGCGACGTGCTTTTTATCGACGAGATCCACCGCCTAAGCCCAGCTATCGAAGAGGTGCTTTACCCTGCGATGGAGGATTTTAGGCTAGATATCATCATAGGCTCAGGGCCGGCTGCTCAAACTATCAAGATAGACCTGCCAAAATTTACGCTAATAGGCGCAACGACGCGTGCTGGCATGATCTCAGCGCCTTTAAGGGACCGCTTTGGGATGGACTTTAGGCTGCAGTTTTACACAAGCAGCGAGCTAAGCCGTATCGTGCAGATAGCCTCTGCCAAGCTTGGCAAAGAGTGCGACAAAAACGCCTCGCTTGAGATCGCCAAACGCTCACGTGCCACGCCAAGGATCGCTCTTAGACTATTAAAGCGAATTCGCGACTTTGCCGAGGTAAATGACGAGCTAATTATCAGCCACGAGCGTGCGAAAGAGGGGCTTAACGCGCTTGGTGTAAATTCGCTTGGATTTGACGAGATGGATATTAGGTATTTAGAAATTTTGATGCAAGCAAGGCGCCGTCCTATGGGGCTTAGCACGATCGCAGCGGCACTTAGCGAGGATGAGGGCACGGTTGAGGACGTCATCGAGCCATATCTACTTGCAAATGGCTTTATCGAGCGCACAGCAAAGGGCAGGATCGCAAGTGCGAAGTGCTTTGAGACCTTTAACGTCAAGATCGATATCGAAAAAGGGCTTTTTGAGTAGAGAAATTTAAATTTGGAGCAAAAATGAGCGAGCCACATCTTTGTCCTAAGTGCAAGCAAAGGACGATTTACTTTGACGGGATCTGCTACTGGTGCAGGCAAAAAGAGAAGCTGGAATTTTACGAGGGCCTAAGCGAGGACGAGATCAAAAAGAGGCAGAAAAATATCCTCGCTCACATTGACGAGCTAGATAAATTTGATGAAATTTACAGCGACCTCACATATATTTTTTATCTGCATGACATTTGCGATGAGCAGATCATTAATGAGCTGACAAAAAACGGCGAGTACTATCCACCTGAAATTTACAAAAAGGCTTCAACAAAGATCAGAGATGAGCTTATAAGCAGGCTCTCAAACGAAGAAAATATAGTCAAGCTAAATCACATCCTCTCGGCACTTGCCTGGCAGGGCGATGAGGTAGTAAGGGAGCTATTTTTTAAGCTTTATGGTGCGCCAAAGCCTTGGAAGACGAAGCTTTATGCCGACACTGATGGATACTCGCAGACTGCTGGCTGGAGCTTTGATAGCAGTGGCAAGAGAAGAAGCCTAGTTTTTGATAAGTGCTTTACCTGCCAGCCAAGTCAAAGCGCAGACGCAAGCGTTAAATTTAAAGCAGCAAATGATGAAAAGTGTAAATTTTGTAGCGGCGAAATGGTGGAGCTTAGTATCAAAAAAGAGAGCCTAAAGCGACTTGAGCTAGAGCTTAAAAATGACGCTGTGCTTAAATTTTGTCCAACCTGTGTTGGTTTTGTGCAGTACTTTTGCCAAAATGATGGCAGTAGTGTGCAAACTGACACCGTTGGTGATGGTGAGAGCGAAGACTATGTAAGAGAGGCTGTGGCGGTGCTTGATGGGCAAAATTTCGAGCTCGCCAGCGAGGTTTGCGCTCACTACTCATATATGATAGATAGCGAAATTTTGCTCGGCGGATATCCGCAGTGGCTGCAAGACACCGAGCATTTAGCCTGCCCAAAATGCGGTAAAACGATGAAATATCTAGCGCAAATTCCTTTTGGTGCTTTGGCGGATGTCGAGGGCACTATTTATATGCAAATTTGTGATGAGTGTGAGGTTGTCGGAGCAAATTTTCAGTGCACGTAAAAGGCTAAATTTTTAGGAGCTTTTGAGCTAGAAAATTTACGTAAGGCATAAATTTATCTAAATTTACTAAGTGCTAGCCCACGCTAAAATGCCAAAAGCCTGCTCTTTGCAAATTTGGCGCCAAAGCGTTTTAGTAAATTTATCAAGCAAATGAGTAGCTCTGATAAATCTGCTATAATTACCCCATTTTAAGGGAGCGAGATGAATAACAGGCTGTTTTTTGGAATTTTTGCGTTTTGTGCTTTGGCTTTGGTGGTCTATCTTTTTAAACCATTTTTACTTGACATTTTTATCGCAGCGCTGCTTGCTGTGGCTGTTGCGAACGTGCAGATCGCATTTTTAACGCTTACTAAAAACCGCAAAACGCTCTCGTCAGGTCTTACGACATTTGCGCTTCTTTGCCTATTTATCGCGCCGCTTCTTTACGCAGTCGTAGAGATCGCAAAATACGCAGCTGGCTTTGATATAAACAACGTCACAAAGACTATCGAATTTATCAAAAACTACGACTTTAGCCTGCCAGAATCGATAAATTTCTTAGAGCCAAAGATCAAGGAATTTATAGGCGGGCTTGATATCAAGATGCTCTTTTCGCAAGTCGCTGCTAATCTTGCAAATTTAGGCAAACTAAGCCTTAAATTTGGCGTTGATATGATCATCATCCTAGTCTTTTTCTTCTTTTGTAACCTTTATGGCAACGAGCTTATAAGCTACCTAAAAGAGGCGCTTCCGCTTAAAAAAGAGGACACTGAGTCGATACTTAGCGAGGTTGGCAACGTGATGGGCGTCGTTTTTTACTCAACCATCGCAAATATGATCATCCAGGGCTTTTTATTTGCCATTGTCACCAGTTTTTACGGCTATGACGGCGTGCTAACTGGCATCTTTTTTAGCTTCGCTTCACTAATCCCAGTCGTTGGTGGCTTTTTGGCGTGGGCGCCTATTAGCATTTATGAGTTTGCAAATGGCAACACAGCAGCCGCTATCACGATCGCACTTTACACCATCATTGTGATCTCATTTGGCGCTGATACCTTGCTAAAGCCGCTTGTCATTAAATTTATAAACTCAAAACTAGTCAAGATACCAACAAAGATAAACGAGCTACTCATCTTTTTTGCGATGATCGCTGGCATCACGACGTTTGGCTTCTGGGGCGTCATACTTGGACCTGCGATCGTGACATTTTTTATCTCAACGATCAAGCTTTACACGCTTTTGCGAGAGAGAAATTTCGTATAAAATAGGGGCAAAATATGATATATGAAGATAAATTTATAAGAGTTGAGCGCGAAGAGAATGAGCTTCCGTGGGTGAAAATTTTTACTGCTAAGCCATACCGAGAGCTAAGTGAGTGTGATGAGGCGAGTAGGGCTAGGCTTTTTGAGGCGATGCTGGTGGCTGAAAAGGCGATGCTTGAGTTTTATAAACCGACTAAGATAAACATCGCAAGCTTTGGAAACTACGTGCCACACGTGCATATTCACGTCATTGCGAGATTTGAAAATGATGCATTTTTCCCAGATAGCGTTTGGGCTAGCCCCAAAAGAAAAAGCGAGCTTGAGCTGCCTAAATTTGATGAGTTTGCTAAATTTTTAGAAAAAAAACTAAGGCTTAGTTTTGAGTAAATACAAAAAATATTTTAATATCTATATCGTTTTAGTCGTTTTTGCGCTACTTGGCAGCCTATTTTACTTTCTTTACAGCTCATACATGGCTGAAAAAAAGCAAAACAATATGCGCGTCTTTTTTGACTACCACGTAAAGCAGCTAAACAAAAGCATCGATGATGAGAAATTTTCATCAATGGCGATCTCGATCCTGCTTGCTCAAAATGAGTCTATACAGATGTGTTTGCTGGGTCAAAACCGCGATGAGTGCGTAAAAAACATCGAAAATTTGACCAAAACTCTTGGCGCAGCGTCGATGTATAACAACATCAAGCTTCATCTTTACGACAAAGATCTAAAAAGCTACGTAAGAAGCTGGGATCTAAACAGATATGGCGATATGATCGCTAGTGGTAGGTTTTTAGTCCAAGAGTCAAGGCGTCAAGATAGACCCATGGTTGGCATCGAGGCATGGTATGCTGGAGTGCATATAAGGGCTGTTTCAAATGTGATGCATGAGGGTAAAAACATCGGTAGCATCGAGGTTTTGCTAAACTACGACTCACTTGGAAATTTTTATAAAACGCAAGGCATAGACCTTTTCGTGCTCCTATCAAAAGATAAGATGCCAGCACACAAAAGCGCGCCGAGTGATCAAATTTTAAGGGATTATTACATCGAAAATTTGAGCAGTGCAAATTTAAATATAGTTGGAATTTTGCGTGACATAGACCTTAAAAAGTATGAATTTTACGTATATAAGACACACTATTTTTGTGTTGTGCCGCTACTTGATGCTAGCAACACGCAGATAGGCTACTACGTCCTTCATGTAAATGCCGACGAAAAAGAGCGAAATATCTCGCAAAACTATCTTGAATCAGAAGAGCTTTTTTAAATTTAAAAAGTATGCTCTAGCGCTTTGGTGTTGATAGAGCTTTTTGCAGAGTTTTTATGGGCTACTTTTAAATTTGGAGTATAAATTTAACCCTGATACGAAAACTCTTCGCTTGGGAAAATTTTGTTTTTTACTTCGTTAGCGTAGCTTTGCACGCCTTTTCGCACAAGAGTGGCTCCGTCAAGATAGCGCTTGACAAATTTAGGTTTAAAGTCCTCGAAAAATCCCAACATATCAGACCAGACAAGCACCTGCCCATCGACGTCTGACCCAGAGCCTATGCCCACAACTGGCACACGAACCTGCCTTGTTATCTCGCTTGCCACGTTGCTAAGCGTGCCTTCAAGCAGTATGCCAAACGCACCAGCTTGCTCAAATGCCAAAGCCTCATCAACCAGCCTTTTTGCCTCAAGCTCGCTTCTGCCTTTTATCTTATATCCGCCCTCAAATTTAAAAAACTGCGGTTTTAGTCCGATGTGAGCCATCACGTTTATGCCCTCTTCGCAGAGGCGCTTTACTAAATTTACCTGATGCATGCCAACTTCAAGCTTCACCGCATCGGCATTTGTCTGCTTAAAAAATTTCATCGCATTTTTGATAGCTTGCTTTTCATTTGTGTAGCTGCCAAATGGCATATCAGCTAGGATAAAACTCTTTTTAGCCCCAGTGCAAACGGCCTTTGTGTGATAAAGCATGGTGCTCATATCAGCACTTAGCGTGCTCTCTTGCATGTTAAAGCTCATATTTAAGCTATCGCCAACCAAGATGATGTCAGCATAATCATCAAAAATCTTCGCAAAAAGCGCATCGTAGGCGGTTATCATCACGATAGGCTCGGCGCCTTTTTTGTTTTTTATATCATTTATAGTTAGTTTTTTCTTTGCGGTTTTTTCATCTTTCATGGCTAAGTCCGGTAAATTTTGTGATAATGCTAACAATTTTATCAAAATTTTGCTACAATTACGCCAATTTCTTAAGGACATGAAAATGGGTATATTAAAAAGGCTTGAAGTCGATTATTCTTATGATATAGTTGAGGAGTTTCTCTCTCACTACACTTTGATGTGCGATTTACTAGAGCCTTTGATAATAAATTTAGGAAGAGCTGACAAGTATAAGGAGAGCATTTTAGAGCTTTCTAGGATCTTTCACAATATCAAATCAGCAGCAGGTTTTATGCATCTTGACCCGATCTTGAAACTAACGACTTTGGCTGAAGAGGTCACTCAAGAGGCTAGAAGCTTAAAAGGTCCAGCAAATGATAAATTTATAGATTGGTTGCTGCTTATTAGCGATCAGTTTCATAAATACAAAGGCGACGTCGAGAAAGACCTAGAGTATTTTAGCGTCCTTGAGCCAAAGATCATTGACGTACCTGCAAAGCTTGACTAAACAATCCAACTAAACCATTTCATTTTTTATGGGAGCGACTTGGCTTCGACAGGAGCAGAGTGTGTACGGTGGCACGTCGCTTTGAGCAAAGCGTAAAAAGCTCAAATTAAATTTAAACGCAAACAACGTTAATTTCGCTCCTGCTTACGCTAAAGCTGCGTAAGTTCAGTTGAGCCTCGCTTTGTCTCATTCTAGCTAGGATGTAAGCGAGTAATTTAGCTAGAGTAGGCCAGCAAAGTGACTGCTTGCTAGCTGAAATTTTAGTCTTAGTCTAAATTTTGGTTTTGGAAAGTGAGCCTTTTTAGATGAAATTTTCACTTTTGCTAAGCGTGTAGAGGCTGTATGGATTTTGCTTTTGGACAGGGGTTCGATCCCCCTCGCTTCCACCATCTACTTTAAATTTCTCTCAAATTTACTTACTTTTTAAATAGCATAAATTAAAAACAACCACGACCTATAAAAAGAAAAATGATATGTAAAATGAATTTGATTTTGCTAGCGACTTTTTCTTTTTATCACGACTAGGTGATAAATTTGGACTTTTGTATGAAAACTTTAATGTCATTATCAAAAATAGCATTTATGGTAAATTTGAGGTGCTTCAAAGGATAAATGAAACTACTTTTTTGATAAAAATAGCAGGGCGAGAACTCTTTGTGGATAGCGAGGGGATTTTAAAATAAGCTAGACATAAAAAGCTTTGCCAGCCAGTTAAATTTAACTTGGCTGGTTTTTTATCTAAGCTTTGTCTCGAAAAATGCGTTAAAAAGCGAGTTTATGCCTTGCTTTGTAAATTTCTCCATTATCTTTTCGAGCTGCGGTTTTTCTTGCCAGACGGGCTCATCTACGAGGCTTATTTTAGCTAGCTCATTTTGAGCGTCTATGTAGCTACCAAGGCTGTCTATTAGCCCCATTTTTAGGGCATTGTGCGCCAAAAAGACCCTTGCGTTTGCCCACTCGTCTTTTTTCTTGATATCTAAATTTCTAGCCTCCGCCACGTCGCTTACAAAGAGCATGTAAGCGTCATTTACGAGCCCTTGCAAGCTCTCACGCTCCTGCTTGCTCCAGCTCCTCATAAAGGTGCCAGCCTCTTTAAACTCGCCAGCCTTCACCACCTGCTCGCTCACGCCTAAATTTTTGGCTAAATTTTCGATGTTTGCCCCTTGCATGATGACGCCAATGGAGCCGATGAAAGCGCCTGGGTTTGCGACGATAGTATCGGCGTTTACGCCAGCGTAGTAGCTGCCACTTGCCATGTTGCCAGCTGCGTATGCGAGCACTTTTTTGCTCTCTTTTAGTCGCTTGACCGCCATGGCTAGCTCCACGCTAGGACTTAGCGCACCGCCTGGGCTGTCGATGTAGAGTAGCACGCCTTTGATGTTGCTATCACTCCTTGCTTTTTCTAGCGCTTCTAAAATTTCGCTTGTGTCCATTATCGTGCCGGTGATGTCTATGCGGGCTAAATTTGGCTCTTTCATCTTGCCATCTGGTGCGAAAATAAAAAATAAGATGAGCAAAAATATAAGCGCCTTAAAGTAGTTATTGATAAATTTAAAAATTCCCAAAAATCCTCTAAAAATAAGCCTTAAAATTTGCAAATTTTGCCTCCGATATATAGTTTTTTAGCCTCGTTTGTGTGAAGTATGAGCTGCAAAATTAGCTCGCTATCATCGCACTCTAGGTCGTTATAGACTGCGATATCAGCTGCGCGTCCTGCTTTTATCTCGCCGTTATTTGTCCTAAGCGCCTTTGCGCCCCCGTGCGTTGCAGCGACAAAAAGTCTGGTGGCAAGCTCGTTTAGATCAAGGCTAGCGTGGGTAAAAAGTGCAGCTCGTAGTTCATGCCAGAAATTTAGGCTGATATTTGAGCTAAGGCCATCTGTGCCGATGTTTAGACTGACGTTATTTTTGAAAATTTCTTTTAAATTTAGCGCCTTTTTGCCAAGTAGCCTATTTGAAACGGCGCAGTGTGTCACACTGTGATGAGGCTTAAATTTAGTAAAATCGCTCACATAAACGCAGTGCGTAAAGAGTGTATTTATCTCACGAAACATCGCAAAATAGCTATTCGCGTCATACATCGGCTTTGGGTCTTGGCTAAATCTTAAAAGATGCTTTTTAAAGCCACCGCTGCCGTCCTCTAGCCACTGCTTTTCAGCCTTGCTCTCTAAAAAGTGCGTGCTTACAAGAAGACCATCCTTTTTAGCTATCTCAAGGGCGGCTTTGGCTAGCTTTGGATGCACAGAGTAGGGCGAGTGCAGCGAGATAGCTGGTGTGAAATTTTGGCTTTTATAGCCCTTTGTTTTTTCAAATTTAGCTAAGAAATTTTGCAAATTTTGCTGAACCATCTGCTCATTTGAGCCTAAAATTTCACTAAAAAGCACGACTTTTAGCGGACTAGCGGCTAAAATTTCAAGCTCCGAGCCAAAGCTAGATATCTCGCCAATGGCACAAACTCCGCTTTTTAGCAGCGAATTTATGGCTTCATTCATCGCCTTTTTAGCGTCCATTTTAGCTAGCTCGCCGCCTTTATCGACGATAGAGCCAAGCCATTTTATAAAGTCACCATATTTTAGAGTGCTGACGTTTGAGCTAAACTCCAAATGAACGTGTGTATTTACGAAGGCTGGGGCTATCACGCTCTCACCAAAGTCGCAAATTTTCGCATCTTTAAATTTCTTTTGCGCCTCTTTTTCGCTTGTAATTTCTAAAATTTTATCACCCTCGATGACAACACAAGAATTTCTTAAAATTTTTGGATTTTCTCCGCCAGTGATGATCTTTTTTGCTTTTAAAATTTCCATTTCTAGCCTTAAATTTTTGTTATTGTAGCGAAAATTTAGGAACGAAAATGTATAATTTGGGCTATTTAATCAAAAAGGAGTGACATGGATAAGAAGCTAAAAATAATGGTTATCCAAGGCCCAAATATCAACATGCTTGGCGCTAGAGAGCCAGGAATTTACGGCGTTATGAAGATGGAGGATATCCACTCTCAAATGAAGATCGTTGCCGATCAAAATGACGTTGAGATCGAGTTTTTTCAAAGCAACCTTGAGGGCGAGCTAGTCGATAAGATCCAAGAGTGCTTGGGCGATGCTGACGGCATCATCATAAACCCAGCCGCTTACACTCACACCTCTATCGCTATCCGTGACGCGCTAAGTGCGGTTGCGCTGCCAGTTATCGAGGTGCATATCAGCAACGTTTATAGAAGAGAAGAGTTCCGCCATAAAAGCCTCATCGCACCAGTTGCAGCAGGCCAGATCGTGGGCTTTGGACCAGTTGGCTATCATTTGGCGATGATAGGCATGCTTCAAATTTTTGAGCAAATCAAAGCAGTAAGAGCAAATCAAAAAGCACAATGAATTTCATCTTAAAGGACGAAAACGCCGTATTTTATGAGTGCGGTTACAGCTGCGACAATGAGTTATTGCTGTGTCTTGACGGCGTGAAATACTTTTTCACGGACGCGAGGTATTATTTTGAGGCAAAAAGCTGCGTAAATGCAGGCGTAGTCGTTCTTTTGGCGCAGAGAAATTTAATAAGCGAGGTGCGGGCATTTTTAAGAAAGATGAAGCCAAAAAGCCTTGTTTTTAACCCTGACGAGCTAAATTTGAGCGAGTTTAACGCGCTTAGCAAGGGTTTTAAGATAAATTTCAAGCCAAAGGCAAATTTCTCTAGACTAAAGAGAATTTGCAAGAGCGAAGATGAGATAAAAATTTTAAAAAAGGCTAGCGAATTTGGAGCTAAATGCTTTGATGAATTTGCTAAATTTGTGCGTGAAAATGGCGAAGGGATGAGCGAAAAAGAGCTTCATTTCAACGCCTCGCTCATCTTTAGGCAAAAAAACGAGCTAGGTCTTAGCTTTGATCCGATCGTAGCGATAAACGAAAATGCCGCAAAGGCGCACGCGCTGCCTGGGGATAAAATTTTAAAAAAGGGCGATTTGTTGCTACTTGACGCTGGGGTTAAATTTAAGCGTTACTGCTCTGATCGCACCAGAACTGCTTGCTTTGATGAAAATTTTAACTTTTCAAAGGAGCAAAAATTTAAAAACGCCAAGATGCAAGAAATTTACGAGATCGTAAAAGAGGCTCAGGCTGCTGCGATAAAGGTCGCTAGAGCTGGCGTGAGGGCGTGCGAGATAGACCTTGCGGCAAGAAGTGTCATAGCAAAGGCTGGATATGAAAAGGCCTTTTTTCACTCGACAGGACATGGCGTGGGAGTCGATATACACGAGCTTCCAGTCATCTCAGCAAGAAGTGAAACGCTCATAAAAGAGGGCATGGTTTTTAGTGTGGAGCCTGGAATTTATCTAGAAAATGAATTTGGCGTGCGCATCGAGGACGTGGTAGTCGCAAGAGAAGGTGGGTGCGAAATTTTATGAGGCTAGCTGGAGCAAGAAAGATCGTAAAAAGCCGTTTTTGCCCTAGTTTTTTTCATAAAAGAGATGAGTTTAAGTATGAGGCGCTAGTTGGCATGGGTGGCAACATCGGCGATAGCGCAAAGAGGTTTGATAAATTTATAAGAGCGATTAGTGAAGATAGGCGTTTTCACGTAGTCGAAGTCTCGCCGATCCTTATAAATGCGGCGTTTGGCTACGAAGCGCAGGATGATTTTAGTAACGCTGTTATAAATTTACAAACATCTATGAGCCCTAGAAATTTGCTAAAAATTTTGGGGCACTATGAGAGTAAATTTAAGCGCGTGAGGACGTTTAAAAATGCGCCACGCACGCTTGATCTGGATATTTTGTATTTTAGTAAAAAAGTCTATAAGACGCCGCGCCTTATCGTGCCACACCCAGGGGCTAGTAAGAGGCTTAGCGTGATCGTGCCACTAGGGCTTATGAGAGGTTAAAAGGATATAAATGGCTACAAAATTTCATACTTTTACAGGTGAGAGCACCATCGAGGCTTTGAAAAAGGCTCAAGAAGCGTGCGGCGAGAAGGCCATACTCGTTACTACAAAGCAAATTCAAGCCAAAACGATAAACAAAAAGCCGCTTTATGAAATTTTAGTAAGCGTCGAAGAGGACGAGGTAAAACAGCCACCAAAGCCAAATGTAAAAGCAATAAATTATGAAAATGCCTACTCTAAATTTAGCAAAAACTACGAGCCGCCAAAGCCAAAATTTGAGATAAAAGAGGAGCCTGCTAAATTTGAGGCAAAGACGACGTCGCCTGAGCCTTACGACCCAAATGAGAGCGTGCTTTTAAATATCTCAGACGTCGCAAAAGAGATAAGTGCGATCGCAAATGTCGATATGAACGAGATAAAAGAGCCAAATACAAATGGCATGAATAAAAAAATAGACGACGTAGCGAAGCAAGTAAGCGTGCTAAGCGAGAAAATAGGGCTGATAACTGACATGATCTGGGACGAAAAAGCCCCAAATCGAAACAATCTCTTGATCCCGCCGGAGTTTGCTAGCATCTACAAGCTCGCAAAACAAAGTGGTATGAAAGAGGAGCATTTAGAGGCGATCATGCAAACGACGCTTGAAAATTTGCCTGTTTCTATGAAAAGCAACCCAACTGCGGTAAAAAGGTATTTCTACTCACTTTTACGAAATATGCTACCTTGCAGAAAAGAGCTAAGTGATAAAAAACAGCGCATAATGATGCTAGTTGGCCCAACCGGAGTTGGCAAGACGACGACTCTTGCAAAGCTCGCGGCTCGTTTTGCTTACGGCAACGAAAAGCGTTATAAAACGGGCATCATCACGCTTGATACATATCGTATCGGAGCGGTTGAACAGCTATTTCAATACGCTAAGATGATGAAGCTGCCGATCCTTGATGTCATAGAGGTCGAGGACTTTCAAAACGCCATAAAGCAGCTTAGCTACTGCGACGTGATACTAATCGACACCACTGGAAATTCGCAGTATGACAAAGAAAAGCTTGAAAGACTTGATAAATTTTTAAAGCATAGCGGCGCAAAGATCGATGTAAATTTAGTCCTCTCAGCTGGCTCAAAGGTCGAGGATCTGATAGAAATTTATAATGGATTTTCATTTTTAGAGATCGACACTTTAATAATCACCAAATTTGACGAGACCAAAATTTTTGGCAACGTCTTTTCGCTGATATATGAGACAAACACGCCAGTTAGCTACTTTAGCGTGGGTCAAGAGGTGCCTGATGATCTTGTGGAGGCAAGGAGCGAATTTTTAGTAGAGTGCGTGTTTGACGGCTTTACAAAGCAAAAGGCTAGCGATGAATAACCAAGCGCAAAAACTACAAAATTTAGTCCAGTCTCAAAATAAAGCTAAAAATACGCATTTTATAGCGATTACAAGTGGCAAAGGTGGCGTTGGCAAGAGCACGATAAGCGCAAATTTGGCAAATGTCTTGTCGCAAAATGGCTATAAAGTAGGGCTTTTTGACGCTGATATCGGCCTTGCAAACCTTGATGTGATCTTAAACGTCAAAATGGGCAAAAACCTGCTTCATGTGCTAAAGGGCGAGTGTAGCTTAAAAGATATCTTGATACCTATAAATAAAAATCTCATCCTCATCCCTGGCGAGAGCGGCGATGAAATTTTGAAATTTAACAATCAATTTTTATTTGAGAGGTTTTTAGATGAGGCGAGCGAGCTTGATGGGCTTGACTTTTTGATCATTGACACCGGTGCTGGCATAGGCGGCAGTACGCAGCTATTTTTAGAGGCGGCTGATGAGGTTGTTGTAGTAACCGTGCCTGATCCTGCGGCGATAACTGATGCGTATGCGGTCATAAAGATCGTTTCAAGGTTTAAAAATAATGAGCTTTTGCTTTTAAATATGGTAAAAAACGAGGCTGAGGCCACTAGAATTTATGAAAATGTAAAGCGAGTGGCAAATGCAAATATCGGACCAAGCTTAAATTTAGAGTTAATTGGCTACGTGGCTTCTGATAAGAGCGTGGCAAGGAGCATAAAGCAAAGGACGCTCTTTACAGATGACGAAGCTTACGGCTCTGCTAGCGTGCAGATCAAACAGATAGCTTCGAATTTGCTTTATAGGTTGGAACGAAAAGTGCTTAAAGATGAGCAAAGCAGGAGCTTTGGGGGCTTCTTTAAGCGTTTGATAGAACAATTTTAATGGAGATTGAGCTTTGCGTGCAGAAAATTTTATAGCATTTTTTACGGTTTGTGGATTTTTCATAGGCATAGTTTTTACCTTGCTAAAGGTGAGCGAGCCTATCGAAATGCTCGTTTATACGCTAGTTATTACCTTATTTTTCTACCTTATAATTCACATCGTGATAATGAACTACGTCGATGTAAAAAGGACTTTGAAGAAATTTTTTGACAAGCAAAGACATGAGGAGATCGCAGACTATCTCATCTCTGAGCTAAACGTTAGGGAAAAACGGATGGAAAATATCATGCTAAAAGTAACCACCGAAAATTTAGACTCTGGTAAGCAAAATGTACGAACTAAAGCAAAAGCAGCTTAACGCTTATAAAAGCACCATTAAAAAAGAGCAAGACGAGATCGTCTTAAAATACATACCAGCTCTGCGCGCGATGGCGTTTAGGCTAAAGGAGCGCTTGCCTTCAAGCATCGACGTAAACGACCTTATAAGCGTTGGCGTTGAAGAGATGATAAAGCTTAGCAGGAAGTATGACAAAGAGCAAAACGACTCATTTTGGGGATATGGCAAAAAAAGAATTTATGGCTCGATGTTAGATTATCTAAGAGCGCTTGACGTCGTTAGTAGAAGCGATAGAAAGCTAGTAAAGAGCATAAATACCGAGATAGATAACTACTTTAACACTCACGAAGAAGAGCCAAGCGACGAGTATCTGGCTGAAAAACTAAATGAAGATATCGAAAAGATAAGAGAGGCAAGGGGTGTTAGTGGCATCATCACTATCTTGCCAATAGACGAGCAAATGGAGCTAATCGGTCAAAGCGATGTTGAAAAAAGCGTAGAAAAAGAGGATCTTATCTTAAAGATCGAAAGTGCGTTAAAAGACTTTGACGAGCGCGATCAGATGATAGTTCAGCTTTACTACTACGAAGAGCTAAATTTAAAAGAGATCAGCGAGATAATGAACATCAGCGAGAGTAGAATTTCACAAATTCATAAACGTTTGCTTGATCGCATCAGACGCAGCTTGGGGGTTTAATGGCTGATATTTTAAGTCAAGAAGAGATAGATGCGCTACTTGAAGTCGTCGACGAAGACGGCGATACGAGCAATATCGAGATAGAAGAGAGCCCACAAGGCGAGCAAAAACAGATCATTATCTATGACTTCAAGCGTCCAAACCGCGTCAGCAAAGAGCAACTCCGCGCGATAAAAGGCATCCACGACAAGCTTGCTAGAAATTTAGCTAGTCAAATTTCAAGTGTCATGAGAAGTATCGTCGAGCTTAGGCTTCACAGCGTAGATCAGATGACATATGGCGAGTTTTTGATGAGTTTGCCAAGCCCAACTAGCTTTAACGTCTTTTCTATCAAGCCACTTGATGGAAACTGCATCTTAGAGATAAATCCAAGCATAGCATTTCCTATGATAGACCGCTTACTTGGCGGAACTGGTGAAAATTTCGAGGCAAACAGAGAGCTAACTGACATCGAGGTAAATTTACTTGATGCGGTGCTTAGGATGATCATGCAGCGCCTAAAAGAGAGCTGGTCGATGATAACTGATATGTATCCAAACGTCGAGGCAAAAGAGAGCAGCCCAAACGTCGTTCAGATCGTATCTCAAAACGAGATCGTCATCATGGTCGTCATGGAGATCATTGTTGGTGGCTCAAGCGGCATGATAAATTTATGCTATCCAGTCATCTACCTAGAGCCGATCCTATCGCGCCTTGCAAACAGGGACATCATGCTTGGCGAAACTAGCGCTAAAAAGAGTAGAAACAAAGAGCTAAAAACGCTAATAGGCCGCGCCGAGGTGCTTTATGAGGCGATCCTTGGCAAATCAATCGTTAGCGTAAATGAGTTTTTAAATTTAAAAGAGGGCGATATCTTAAGGCTTGATAGAGGAGCTGATGATAAGGCGATCGTTTGTATCGACAAAAAAGAGGTATTTTTGGCTGAAGTTGGGCTTCATAGATTTAGAAAGTCTATCAAGATCGAGCAGCTAATCCGCTCTGATAAAGACGAGATCAAACACATCTTAGAAAAATACGAAGAAGAGCGAAAAGCAAAACTAATGGCATACGACGAGGCCAACGAACACAACAACGAAGAAGAGAGCGAAGATAATGACGAATGAATTTTTTAACATCTTTTCAAATGAACTAAAAGCGACCATCGAAGGGCTAACTGGTAGAGCGCCAGAGATCGGCGAGAGAAATGAATTTGACGCGCCAGCGCAAAATGGTATAAAACCGCCAGTTGTCATGGCTAGCGTGACATTAAGTGGCGACATCAATGCAAAAGCCGAGATCGCCTGCACGCCAGTGCTCATAAGCGCAGTTAGCGAGTGGATGATGGGCGAAGAAGAAATTTCAAAGAATGAAAACCTCGGAAGCGACGAGCTTGACGCTGCAAAAGAGATATTTTCAAACCTTTTTAGCGCATTTAGCACCTCTCTTGGAGCACAAAAAGGTATGCCAAAGATCAGCTTTGAGGTGATAAATGTAAATTTCTTAGATGAAAACTCATCGCTTGATTTTAGCGTTTTTGAAAAGCTTTTTTTGTTTAACATAAAGATCGAGGATCTAAATGAGCATGTGGCTTTTGTCTGCGATCACACGCTTATGAGATTTTTTGAGCCTGCTAAAAGCGAGCCAGCAGATGCTGCAAAAGCTGCAGCCGCTCCCCATGCACTAAAGGGCGAATTTAGCGCAGAAGAGATGAGAAATATCGGCCTTATCATGGACGTTAGACTACCAATGCGCGTTCGTATCGGCTCAAAAAGGATGCTCTTAAAAGATGTGCTCACTATGGATATAGGCTCAGTCATCGAGTTAAATCAACTCGCAAACGACCCGCTTGAAATTTTGATAGGAGATAAGGTGATAGCCCTTGGCGAAGTGGTTATAATAGACGGCAACTTTGGCATCCAGATCACGCAGATAGGCTCAAAACGCGAGAGGCTTCAGCAGTTAAAATAATGAATGAATTAGTAAATGACCTCTTAAAATTTCCAAGCGTTTTAAAGTATAAAAACAAAAATGTAACCTTCTTTGGCTCAGCTAGGTTTGATGAAGAAAATTTCTACTGCAAAAAGGCATACGAGCTAGCTTACAAGCTAAATGAGCTAGGTTTTGCCATCTTAACTGGCGGAGGAGATGGCATAATGAGAGCGGCAAACAAGGGTGCATTTGACAGCGCAAAGTCCCCTAGCGTCGCACTAAACGTGAGGCTTCCGTTTGAGCAAAATACAAATCCATACGTCACCGCAAAATATCTCTTTTCAAATTTAAGCCCAAGAAAATTTGCCCTAACTGATAGCTCTATCGCATTTGTCGTCTTTCCTGGCGGCTTTGGCACACTTGATGAGCTATTTGAAATTTTGGTGCTAGCTCATGTTGGTAGCAAAAAAGTGAAAATTTTTCTTTATGGATGCGAGTTTTGGCAAGGGCTTGATGAGTTTATACGAAAGACGCTGATCCCTCAAAAAACGATAAACGAAGAAGATTTAAGCTTATATAAAATCACCGATGATCTGGAGCTTATCGTAAGCGAAATTTTGGCTATTTAAAAATAAGATATAAAATATCGCCTTTAAATTTAAAAAAGGTAAAAATATGAAAATAATGGTTGCAATGAGCGGCGGCGTAGATAGCACGATGACGGCTAAATTTCTGCAAGAGGCTGGACATGAGGTGCAAGGCTGCTACATGATGCTTCATCAAAAGCCAGGATACCACGAAGAAAACATCAGGAAAGTCAAAAAAGTGGGCGAATATCTTGGTATCAAGGTGCATATCCTAGATCTGCAGGATAAATTTAACGAATATGTCTATGATCCATTTGTCAGGCTCTATAAAGAGGGCAAAACGCCCAATCCTTGCGCCTTGTGTAATAAATTTATAAAGCTTGGTGCGCTACTTGACTTTGCAAAGGCAAATGGCTGCGAGAAGCTTGCTACTGGGCATTATGTGCAGGTGGTTGATGGTTTTATAACCTGCGCCAAAGATCCTAGCAAGGATCAAAGCTACTTTTTAGCTCAGGTGCCAAAAGAGGTGCTAAAAGATGTCATTTTTCCACTTGGAGATAAATTTAAAAAAGATATAAAAGAACTAGCAAGAGGCGTAAAAGTGCTTGAAGAGTTCGCTACTCAGGCTGAAAGCAGCGAAATTTGCTTTGTTGAGGACACATATATCGAGGTTTTAAATAAGCACTATAATACAAATTTGCCAGGCAACGTGGTCGATAAAGACGGCAATATCATCGGCCGCCACCAAGGCTACATGCACTACACTATTGGCAAACGCCGTGGCTTTGAGGTTTTTGGCGCTCACGAGCCACACTTTGTCATCAAGATAAATGCCGAAAAAAACGAGATTGTTGTCGGCACAAAGGACGACCTTGTTCAAAAGGTGGTTGAGCTTGAAAATGTAAATTTATTTATCGATGAAGATAAATTTGAGTGCGAAACCAAGATAAGGTATAGAAGCCCTAAACTTGAGGCTTTTGTAAAGGTAGATAAAGCTAACAAAACCGCAAAGCTAACGCTAAATCAAAACGCACTTGGCGTAGCGCAAGGTCAGCTTTGCGTGATGTATGATGGTGATCGCGTCATCGCAAGTGGCTTTATAAAGAACTAAGCGCCTCTTTTATCACCTTAACGTGGCTAAATTCTGGCTCTTTGACAGCGGTCAGAAGCGCCACGTTTTTATACTCTTTTTCTAGCTTTTTAAGCTCTTTTAGTCCCTCTTGCTCCTCTTTGCCGTTTAGCTCCTGCCTAAATTTTTTGCAAAATTCATCAAACCTAGCCTCTTTATCTTCATGAAACCATGACCTTAGCTCGTTTGACGGAGTGACTGATTTTAGCCAGATGAAGCTAGAAAATATCTCTTTTTTCACGCCTCTAGGATAAAGTCTATCGATAAAGACACCTTTAAATTTCTCGTCGTCGCTTTTAATAAAGTCGTAAATTCTACATATCTTAAACATGTTTGTTATCTTAGTCCTCATAAATTTACAAATGTAAAATGATATAAAAATTTAGTGTAAATTTTGGCTTTTGGAGTAGAAAATTTGACTAAAAATAGTTGGTAAATAAATTTAAATTTAAAGCTCATTTTGATAAAATCACAACATAAAAATCACTAAAAAAGGTTACTATTATGAGAGGCTATAAAATTTTCTCAGGCACCGCAAACATCGAGCTTTCGAAGAAAATTTCGCAATATTTGTCGCTTCCACTGAGTGAAGCTAGCATTAAAAGATTTAGCGATGGTGAGATCAGCGTGCAAATCGGCGAAAGCGTGCGTGGGAAAGATGTTTTTGTCATCCAGCCAACATGTGCCCCAGCAAATATAAATTTAATGGAGCTTCTTATCTTAACTGACGCTTTAAAACGCAGCAGTGCAAGCTCTATAACAGCGATAGTGCCGTATTTTGGCTACGCTAGACAAGACAGAAAAGCAGCTCCCAGAGTGCCTATCACTGCAAAACTTGTGGCAAATATGATGCAAACAGCAGGCATCGACAGGGTCGTGACGATGGACCTTCACGCAGGACAAATTCAAGGATTTTTCGATATCCCAGTAGATAACCTTTATGGTAGTATCATCTTTAACGACTACGTAAAAGCTAAAAATTTACCAAATCCAGTTGTCGCAAGCCCAGATGTAGGAGGCGTGGCTCGTGCTAGAGCCTTGGCAAAAAATCTAAATTTATTAGATATGGTCATCGTTGATAAACGCCGCGAGAAAGCAAACGAGAGCGAAGTGATGAACGTGATCGGCGATGTTAAAGGCAAAGATGTGATCTTGGTCGATGATATGATCGACACTGCTGGCACCATCGTAAAAGCGGCTGAGATTTTCAAAGAGCGCGGCGCAACTAGCGTAATGGCGTTTTGCACGCATCCAGTGCTTAGCGGACCAGCCTATGATAGGCTAAAACTTGGCTTTTTAGACGAGCTAGTGGTGACTGATACGATCCCATTAAAAGAAGAACTTCCTTGTATAAAAGTGCTAAGCACAGCTTCACTATTTGGCGAAGTGATACGCCGTGTTTATCACAACGAAAGCGTAAATAGCTTGTTTTAGTAACCATTGCAGGCTAAAGCGTTAGCCTGCTAAATTTATCCGTTTTGGCTAATTGATATTTATCTTTTGGGTTAAATTTCTAGCCAAAAAGACTTAAAAGCCTACTTGCGACGAGCCTAAATTTAAAGTCAAATAAATACAAATCGCAATGAAATCTCGCCACTAAATTTCTACACGCTAGCTACTAAAATTTAAATAAGCCGTAATTAAGATGCAGTGCTGATCAGATCCGCGTTGGAGCTGCGACAAATGCCGTTAGGATCGCACAAAAATGGATCATGATGCAGGAGTAGTTTGCACTAAAATTAATTGCGATTTTGCACCTAAATTTTAAGGAAAAAACTATAAAATACGACCTTTTTAAATTTCACAAAAAGGGTTTTTATTGCGTAAAATATTTGAGAGAATTTTGCTTGCAAGCAACAGTTTCACGCTTTTTCCGGTAGTCTTTGGACTTTTAGGTGCGATCGTGCTTTTCATCATCGCAAGTTATGATGTCGGCAAGGTGCTTTTAGAGGTTTATAAATATTTCTTCGCTGCAGATTTTCACGTTGAAAATTTCCACTCAGAGGTCGTTGGCGAGATAGTTGGAGCGATCGATCTTTACTTGATGGCGCTTGTTCTTTATATATTTAGCTTCGGAATTTACGAGCTTTTCATCTCAGAGATCACACAGTTAAAGCAGTCAAAGCAGAGCAAGGTGCTTGAAGTGCATTCGCTTGATGAGCTAAAAGACAAGCTTGGCAAAGTGATCGTCATGGTTTTAATCGTAAATTTCTTCCAAAGAGTGCTTCACGCAAACTTCACAACACCGCTTGAGATGGCCTATCTTGCGGCTTCTATCCTAGCGCTTTGCCTTGGACTTTATTTCCTTCACAAGGGAGATCACTAAAATTTTAAGCGTTTTTACGCTTAAAATTTCTTCTACATCTTTTCTTTTAGCTATTTTTGGATAATATCCCTTTAAAAATTTAAAGGAAATTTTATGATATTCATAGACGCTTGTTTGAAAAAACCTACGCCATACACGCCTGTTTGGATGATGCGGCAAGCTGGCAGATACTTGCCTGAGTATATGCGAGTACGCGCGCAAGCAGGGGATTTTTTGTCACTTTGCAAAGACTATAAAAAGGCTAGCGAGGTCACGCTTCAGCCAGTTGATATCCTGGGCGTTGATGCGGCTATTTTGTTTAGCGACATTCTCGTTGTGCCACTTGAAATGGGCATGGATCTGCGCTTTGAAAAGGGCGAGGGACCAGTTTTTAGCGAGCCTTTGCGTGATGAGGCCGCTCTTGATGCACTTAGCGTCAAAAGATCGGTTAAAAATTTAGCATACGTCTATGACACGATCAAGCTTACAAGAGAAAATTTGGCGCAGGATAAAGCGCTCATTGGCTTTTGTGGTGCGCCGTGGACGATAGCTACATATATGATTGAGGGTGGTGGCAGCAAAAACTATGCGGTCTGCAAAAAAATGCTCTATAAAAATCCAGAATTTTTGCATCAAATTTTAGAAAAAGTGACGCAAGCGCTCATTCTTTACGTTAAAGAGCAGATAAAAGCTGGCGTAAATGCCGTGCAAATTTTTGACAGCTGGGCGGCTGCACTTGAAGAGCAGGCATATTTTGAGTTTGGATTTAACTATATAAATAAGATAGTTGATAGCGTCAAGGCTGAATTTCCAGATATCCCAGTCATAGTTTTCCCAAAAGGTATAAGCGGCTATCTGGATAAAATTTCAGGTAAATTTGACGTTTTTGGAGTTGATTGGAGCACGCCGATCGAGCTTGCAAAAGAAAAACTTAGCCCAAGATACGTCCTTCAAGGCAATATGGAGCCAACAAGGCTATATAGCAAAAAGGCGATCGACGAGGGAGTTGATAAAATTTTAAGTACGATGAAAGGCGCACCGCATATTTTCAACCTTGGTCATGGGATCTTGCCAGATGTGCCAGTTGAAAACGCAAAATATTTCATAAAAGAGGTTCAAAGAAAAAGTGCAAGATAGCACTATCGTCTTTGGACCGATAAATTCGCGCCGTTTTGGCATGAGCCTTGGCATCGATCTAAGTCCAAAGCAAAAATCATGCAATTTTGACTGTGTTTATTGTGAGTTAAAGGGCGCAAAACCTGTTGAAGAGATAGAAAATCCACCAAGCGTTAATGAGATCATAAGCGCTTTAAAAGAAGCATTAAAAGTTCATCAAAACATCGATGTCATCACGCTTACAGCAAATGGCGAGCCAACTCTTTATCCATACTTAAAAGAGCTGATCGTAAAAGTAAATGAGATAAAGGGCAAGGCAAAAACTCTCATCTTAAGCAACGGTTCAGGCGTGATGGATCAAAAAATTTGTGAAGCGTTATATGGGCTTGATATAGTTAAATTTAGCCTTGATAGCGCCGTGCAAAGCACATTTAAAAAGATAGACCGCAACAAAAGTGGCATAGAAGTAAATGAGCTAGTAAAAGCAATGGCTAAATTTCGCAAGGAATTTAAGGGTGAGCTTGTGCTTGAAATTTTGGTCGTGGCTGGATTTAACGACAAAGAAGAGGAATTTATAGCTCTTAATGAGGCTATAAATGAGATAGCTCCGCACCGAGTGGATGTGGGCACGATAGATCGCCCGCCAGCTTACAACGTAAAAGGCGTTGATGCTAGTAGGCTTGAAGAGCTTGCAAGCAAGATAAAAGGCGTGCCAGTCACCATAGCTAGGGCTCACAAGATAGAGCAAAAGTATGAATTTAGCAAGAGTGAAATTTTAGCCATGCTAGAGCGCCGTCCGCAAACTATGGCAAATGTAGAAGAAAATTTCTCAGAGCACTCAAAGCAAATTTTAAATAGCCTTTTGCAAGACGGCGTGGTTTATCAAACTGATGTTGCTGGCGTTAAATTTTATAAATTGAGATGATAGATGAAGCGAATTTTAACTGTACAAGACATCTCGTGCGTGGGCAAATGCTCGCTCACAGTCGCACTTCCCATAATCAGCGCCCAAGGCATCGAGGCGTGCATCTTACCAACGGCACTGCTCTCAACTCACACTGGCTTTAAAAATTTCACTTTTCGTGATTTGACTGATGAATTTGACGCTATAACGCAGGTTTGGCACAAAGAGGGCATTAGCTTTGATGGAATTTACACTGGATTTTTAGGTAGTTTTAGGCAGCTCGAGCTTATAGAGAGGGTCTTTGCTGAGTTTGATAGTGGCTCTTTGCTAAGGCTTGTGGATCCTTGCATGGGCGATAATGGTAAGCTCTATCACGGCTTTGATGAGAAATTTGTGGCAAAGATGAGAGAGCTTTGCACAAAGGCACACGTCATCACGCCAAACATAACTGAGGCAAGTTTTATGTGCGCTAAACCATTTTTAAGTGATGGATACGGCGAGGATTACATTTTGGAGCTGCTTGAGGGTTTGGCTAGTTTTGGCGTGCAAAAGATCGTTTTAAAGGGCATTAGATACAAGCAAAATGAGTGTGGTATCATAGCTTACGATGCAAAAACGAAAGAAAAAGTGGAGTATTTTCACGAGTATTTGCCCTTTCACGCAAGCGGCACCGGAGATATCTTCGCTTCAGTGCTTTTTGGCTCGCTTATAAATGGAGAAAGCATGCAAAATGCTATCAAAAAGGCAGCAAATTTTGTACTTGAGAGCATCAAGATCACGCTAAAAGATAATAATCGTACAAAATATGGTGTGCAGTTTGAAAAGTTGCTTAGAAATTTTTAGCACTTTAGCGCAAAGAGTGATTTAAATTTGTGTCATTATAACCCCTCAAAGTAACATAGTTAAAACAAAATTTCATATTTATTTAAATTAATTTTACTTTTATATAAAAAGTTGAATAATTACGCAAATATTGATCAAGGAGTGATTTATGAAGTCTTTAAGGATTAAAATTTCTGTTATTTTGACAGCTGTGATCGTGCTGCTACTAATCGGCGTTAGCCTCATTAGTTACAACATAGCTCGCAACCTATATACAGAAAAAGTTGTGAAAGATGAGCTACCTCTAGCTGTCTCTAACGTTGCAGGTGAGATCGGCTATGCCATAGACAAGATCATCAACACCTCTTATCAGATGACCAAAAACGACTATCTTCTCAAGTGGATCGACGAGGGCGAGTCAAAAGACGGATTAGCAACGCTTTTTAACTACAACACCGACCTTATGAAGGCGTTTAACCTCTCAACGGCGATGTTTGTCTCTGATAGAACTCTAAACTACTACACAAACGACAAAATTTTAAAACAGCTTAGCAAGGACAATCCACGTGATAGCTGGTACTTTGACGTTAAAAATGGCAAAGAGATAAATTCTCTAAACATCCAAGTCTCAGAAGCTACTGGCTCGCTAACACTTTATGTAAATAGCAAGGTTGAAAAAGACGGCAAATTTTATGGCGTCAGCGCGATAGGTATGAACCTTGATGACATCGTAAATTTAGTCACTTCAAAAACCATGGGCGAGGGCAGTAAATTCCTAATGGTTGATTCAAGCGGTATCGTAAAGATAGAAAAGAGCGACAGGGTCGGCAAAGTAAATGTAAAAGATATCCTTGGCAAAGAGAAATTTGATGTCTTGATGAATAAAAATGGCGGCGTCATCCGTCACTTTAACGGCACGAGAAATTTGATAATTGGCTCAAAATATATCCCAAGCCTTGATTGGTACCTATTTGGTGAGATGGACGAGGATGTGCTTTTAAAAGATTTGCATACGCTATTTTACTCAGCTATCGGCGTTATCTTAGCAGCGATCATCATCTCTGTGATAGTTTCACTTCTAATGTCGTCTTACCTCCTAAAAATCATCCTCAAACTAAAAACAGGCCTACTATCTTTCTTTGATCTACTAAATCACAAGAC
>NZ_PIQW01000014.1:0-70915 GCF_003048445.1 Campylobacter concisus | reverse complement strand
ATTTAAGGGGTAGCTACCAAGTGCGTTTATCATCTAATATCCTTTTAGCTTCATACCAAAGATATCGTCTTTTTTGTAAAAAGTTTTACCTAGTAAATTTAGCTACTTTTGCCTGCCTAGGGCATAAATTTGACTTAGCTTATTAAAAGCTAAATTTATATTATCTTCGCTTGGCTTTAGGGTGCTGTTTTTTAGTAGCTCAAGCACTAAATTTTTAAAATTTTCTCTATCTTCTGCTAGCTTTTTAAGACTAGCTACATCGCTTAAGCCTTTGCTTCTATGATCTTTGGTCTGGGCAGCGATGAAAGCGTTATTTAGCAAGACTTCAGGCTTTAGCGCAGTCTCTCCGCCTTCTAAGATCGCAGGACTTTCTGACTTTAGAAAACTAATAAACAAAGCCTCTTTTTTGTAACCAGACTCCGTTTTATAGTAAGAGACGTCTGGGTCAAAGCCACCACTATTTTCCTGCTCTAAATTTGCAAAATTTAGCTTTTTGAGGTTCGTTTTTATGCCTAGTTTTGATAGATCTTCGCTTAAATTTGATGCGAGCTTCATTTCATCTTCGCTACTAAAGATGTTTGTCACGACCTCGTTTTTGCGACTATTTAAAAAGTCAATATTTGATCTATCGCTCAAGTCTGCGTTAAAATCGATGCCTTTCATCCCCTGCGAGATGTAGCCTTTTGGTAGATTTGCTAGGTCGCTATCTGTAAAACTATCTTTGTTTAAACTCTTGCCCATTACCTGAGAAAAGATAGAGTAATACTGACCTATCGTGTTTGCTATGTCGATATTTTCAAAGACGTCATTGTCAAAAAGCTTGCCGCTTGCGTTGCTGTAAAGGACGCTATTTATGTTATTTTGCTTTGTTGCGAAGTTTAGAAATTCTTTCAATATGCTTTTGTGAAGCTTAAAGTCTTGCGGCAAGCCGGCTGCTTTATTAAAGCTAGCGTCCATAAAACCAGCCTTGTCGCTTTGATAGCCAAGCTCGTTTTTATCTTTAAATTTCACACTATAAATGCTTTGCTGCGTATCTTTTGTAAGCTCAAGTCTTTGTAAAATTTGTGCAATGTCTTTTGTTTTTTCATTATTTGCAAGAGCGTTTTGAAATTTGGCACTTTCGGACTGCCCTTTTTGAAGTTTCCTTGCTTTTGCCTCAGTAGCTACTGAGCTATACTTTTGCGTGCTAACACTAAAAATGCTCATTTTTCATCCTTGCTTATCAAATTTACATTTAGTAAGCAATGAGCGTTCCTGCTTTAAAATGAGTTGTGACTTTTGGGCGGTTGTAAGAAATTTGGTTCTAAATTTAGCTTTAAGGGCAAAAATGAAGAGTTAAATTTACTCTTCACTGCCTTCATTGATACCAAAAAATGTATCTGTGTGGATGTTTTCAAATGCTGCTTTAAGCGAAGTGAAAAGCTTTGGATTTTCTTTTTCTAAATTTGCTAGAAGCTGCTTGGTCTCATATCTAGCGTGTGGCATCTTCACGTCAAATCTCATCGCAGGACACGCCTCATCGCCAACAACCCTTAGCTCATTTTTGATCGCATTTTCGCGAAGCTGTCTCTCACGCACAAAGATAAATGGCCTGATCACGACGATGCCGTTTTTTGCTTTGTATTTTGGAGCAAGCGTCCTAAGCGCGCCATTGTAGGTGAAATTCATAAAAAAGCTCTCTGCCGCGTCGTCCAAGTGGTGAGCGATCGCGAGCTTGTTAAAGCCGTGCTTTAGCGCATAGGTGTAAAGATACCCTCTTCTCATGCGCGAAAAAAAGCTGCAAAAGCTAGAATTTTTGCGGATCTTCTCCTTTGATATCTCAAATATCGAGCTATCGATCACCTCGTGCTCTATGCCATGCTCGTTGCAGTGCTTGGTAAGATACGCGTAGTCTTCGCCCATGCCGTAGCTTAGCGTCACTGTCTTAAACTCAAATTTCTCAGGCGTGACGTTTTGGATGTGCTTTAGCACGTGAGCGAGCGCGAGACTATCTTTGCCACCGCTAAGGCCAAGCAATATCTTATCTCCGCCCTCTATCATCTTATATCTAGCGTTTGTCTGACCAACTTGCCTAAGCAGTCTCTTGCTAAGCTCTATCATAAGCTCTTCACCATTTCTAGGATAAATTTAGCACTGACGTTTGCTGAGTCTTGTAAGAATTTATCAAAGTCAAATTCAGCCTCATTGCCAGCTCCGTCGCTGATGGCTCTAAGGATGAAAAACGGCACGCCAAGCGTCTCGCAAACTAGCGCAACGCTCGCACCCTCCATCTCGGTAGCACTTGCGTTAAATATCTTTTTGATCCACTCTTTTTTCTCGTTGTCGCAGATGAACTGATCGCCAGTTGCGATGATGCCTGAATTTAAGCTCATGCCCTTTTTATTAGCGACATTTTTAGCTAGCTCATTTAGACCTTCATCGCTCTTGACAAAGATACTTGTCCCTGGCACAAAGCCGTATGGATGACCAAACGCCGTGATGTCAAGGTCGTGCTGCACAAGGCTAGTGGCATATAGCATATCACCTATCTTTAAGCTCTCATCAAGTGAGCCAGCAACGCCAGTAAATAGCAGCTTTGAAGCCTTAAATTTCTCTATCATCAAGGTCGCAGTGATCGCCGCATTTACCTTGCCGATCTTCGAGTAGGCGATGACTAGGTCTTTGCCTTTGTAGTTTGCCTCGTAAAATTTATTATTTGCATATTCGGTAGTTTTATACTCGCCAACCATCTCAAGGATAGGCGTGATCTCCTCTTGCATCGCTCCAAGTATCGCTATCATTTCTCCTCCAAAATCTTCACAATCTCTTCAAGGCTCGCCATGTCAGTGACGCTGTATGTCGGTTTTTCTGTGATCTTTTTGTTTATGCCTTTTAGTGTCGCCGCGCCAAGCTCGATAAAGCAATCAACCTCGTTTTCGTAGTTTTTGATGCTTTGTTTGTAGCAAACTGGATGCGTTAGCTGCTCTTTTAAAAGCACTAGCGCTTCGTTTTTATCAGTGTAAATTTTTGCATTTACGTTTGAAACGACTGGGGCAAAGTTCTCAGCCAAAACGCCCTCAAGCTCGTTTGCTAGTTTAACGCTAGCAGGCTCAAGTATCGGGCAGTGGCTAGCTACTGACATATTTAAAAGCATCGCTCTTTTTGCGCCTGCTTCTTTAAACTTTGCCTCGTATTTTGCAAGGTCAGCCCTCACGCCAGCTACAACTATCTGACCATCGCAGTTATAGTTTGCAGCATAAATTTTTAAGCCCTCATTCTGTGCTTCTTTACAAATCCCCTCAACGACTTCATCGCTAAGACCAAGCACCACCATCATGCCAGCATCTTTGCCAATGCAGGCTTCTTGCATAAATTTACCACGTAAATTTACAAGTCTAATCGCTTCAACAAAGCTAAACGCACCACTAACCGCAAGGGCTGTAAATTCTCCTAAAGAGTGACCTAGGCTAAACTCTGGCTTAGCTTTTATGCCCTCGCTAAAAGCTAGATAGCTCATAAGCGAGTTTAAAACGATGGCAGGCTGAGTAAATTCTGTCTTATCTAGCTTGTCGTTTTGCGTAAATAAAAGCTCTTCAAAGTCAATGCCTGTGTCGTTGCAAGCGTCATTTAATAGAAGTTTTGCCGAAGAGAAATTTTCATAAAAATCTTTCCCCATGCCAACACTTTGCGAGCCTTGACCCGCAAAAATAAAAGCAAATTTTTTCATTTTGGCTTCTTAGTGGTGGTGATGTCCGTGACCACCGCAACCGCAACCGCCTTCGCCATGTCCATGACCGCCGCAGCACTCATGCTCGTGATCGTGATCATGTCCGCCACAACCACAAGTGTGAGCACCTGCTACCATGCCAGTTGCTTTTTCATCTTCAGTTGCGTCTCTAACTTCTAAAATCTCGACATTAAATAGCAAGTCTTTGCCAGCGTATGGGTGGTTAAAATCAACTGTTACTTCGTCATCTTTGATCTCTTTAACGATGACGCGAACGCTTGAGCCATCTTCATTTTGACCAAAAAGCTCCATGCCTTCATGTAGGTCTATACCAGCAAATTGCTCTTTTGGAAGTGATTGGATGGCATCTTTATTGTATTCGCCACAACCCTCAGCTGCTTTAATGTTTATAGTAGCTTTATCGCCTGATTTTAATTTGTTAACTTCTTCTTCAAGCTTTTCTATAATGTGGCCATGTCCTGTAATAAAAGAAATTTGACCACCTTCTTGCATATTTGACTCTAAAATTTCGCCACTATTAGCGTCTTTTAGCTCATAAAACATAGTTATAACTTGATCTTTACTCACAATAATCTCCTTGGAATTTAGTTTTGATTAATGTGAGATTATATCTAAAAAAGAGTAAATTTTAGTTTCTGTTAGGAGCGGATTTGGCTTCTTTGCTATCTGGATAGCCTACTTTTAAAGCCTTATAAAACCTATTTGCACTTTGAGTATCACCGATCTTATCAAAGCTTATAGCTGTGTGATACAAAAGTTTTGGAGTGTAGTCAGCCTTATCTTCACTTTGTATACTTTTTTTATAGTATTGTATAGCTGTGCTGTATGACTTTTGATTATAAGCAACTTCACCTAGATAATAATTTGAAGCACCAGTTTTGTAGCCTTTTTTATTTAAATATTCAAAATATTCAGCTGCTTCTGCAGCATTACCTGAGTTTAGAAGTTTAATGCCATCAGCTAAAATGTCTTTGTCGCTTTTGCCACTAAAATTTGAAGTTGGCTTATTTTGTTGTTTTGGATTTGCATTTTGCTTTGGTTGCGCAGCATTTTTATCCATTATCGCGCCTAGTTTATTTAAGGCAGCAGTAATGTTTTTATAGTTTTTGTCTTGTATGTCTCTGGTCTCATCAACATAAGCTTTTAACGATGTCAAACTTACACCAGAATCGCTTATACCGCCATTGACTTTGGTTTCGATATCGTTCATTCTTTGCTCAAGCTTATTCATCCTAGCACTCATACTCTCGATCAAGCTTTGCAAACCTTGAAGTTGTTCTAAAACATTATCCATGTTTTCTTCAATATTTTGAACGCTTCTTTTGTTGCTTAGAGTTGCCTTTTCATCATCTGTTAGTCCATATGGATTTGCGCTATCCATATTGCCTGCGTCAAATGCTGAAACTTCTTGAGCTGAACTTATAGAGAAAGCGGCTCCAAGAAGAGCCGCAATGATTATTTTTTTATTCATTATTACTTACAGATTAAGGAAGTACTTTGAAATCTGCACGTCTGTTTTGAGCGTCGCAAGCTTTTGTTTTATCTGTACAAACTGGGTTGCTTTCGCCAAAGCTTACTACAGCGATTCTATCAGCGCTAACACCATTTCTTACAAGAGCGTCTTTAGCACTTTTAGCACGTTTTAGACCAAGAGCATAGTTATACTCATCTGTACCCCACTCGTCGCAGTTACCTTCTACTTTTATAGAAAGAGCTTGAGCGTCAGCTTGGTTGAATACTGATGCATTTGAGCTAACAACACCTTGTTGGTCAGCTTTGATATTGAATTTATCAAAGTCAAAGTATACACTTTTAACTTGGCTCTCGATGTTAGCGATAAGAGCTGCTAATCTATCAGCATCACTCATGCTACCTGAGTTATCTGCAGATTGATTTGAATTTGCATTCATATCAACTTCAGGGTTTTTAGAGCTACAACCGCTCAACAATAAAGTTGCAACTGCAACACTTGCTAGAACTACTTTTTTCATTCCTTATCCTTTTTGAAAAATTTGGTCAAATTATAACATATTTTTTTTAAATATTACCAGAATATTACCAATCAATAGATTGAATTTTACCTACTTTTAGTGGAAATTGGAAACTTCTGTTCTCATTTAATCTAACAACGCCAAGCGAGCTTTGACCGCCAAGTTCTTTGATAAATACGACACTTTGACCATCACTTGAAAATCTTGGATAGTTGTTTTTACCATTTGCTGTAAGCTGGCGAATAAAATCTGTTTGAGTTGAGATCAGATAGATATTAAAGCCACCACTAGCCTCTCTACTTGAATAAACTACATAGTTTTCAAAAGTGCTTACTGAGTTATTGTTTTTGCCATGAAATACCATTTGCTCAACACTTCCGCCTGAAGTTGCAGGTGTTGCAAAGATATTTGGATATCCAAGTCTATCTGAAACAAAAACTATTCTGCTGTCATTATCTACGAAATTTCCATTTACATCAATGCCTGGATAGTTTGTGATCTGAGTTAATTTTTTGCTACCTGTATTATAGATGAAAATATCTGGTTGATCTTTTGGAGCCATAGTTAATAGAATTTTACTTCCATCTTTACTAACATCAGATGCTATAAGCATACCCATACTGTCTATTATCTTCGTTTTTGTGCCTGAATTTAGATCATATCTAAACAAAGTAGGTCTGTTATTTACATAAGATGTATAGTAAAATTTACTCTGATCAGCGCCTGCCCATTTAGGGAAGATATTTAGACCACCGCTTACGATTGTCTTTTGATATGTAAGTGTGTAATCAGCCACTATAATAGAACTTTGGCGAGCTGAAGTGTATTTTGCTAGGATGATAAATTTCTCCATCCAGCCAACTGGTGGTAAATTTAGTTCATTTGTTAGCTCAACTATACTTTTGTGTGCCAAAAACGGATACTTTGCGCCATCTGGCATATTATAGACTCTCTCATACCTTGTAGTTGCAGTTTTAGCATCGATGAGTTTTACTCTTAAAGTAAGAGGTGAGCCCATAGAACCCTCAAGAGCATATCTAAAGATAAGCTCAACACCTTTGTCGCTCATTGTATTTGTAGCTGCTGTTCCTTCGTAGGTTGAAGGCACATGATCTTCGATAACCTCAAAGTCTGAGCTAACTTTCAAGTCACCTAGCATGATCTTAAAGAATTTATCTTTAAAACCTGCATCACTAACAGCTGTAGTTGCATCTTGCAAAGCTATCTTTGGCAAAGCAACACCTTGGTTTATAACAGATATCGTCGCATCAGCAGCATAAAGCCCTAGAGCAACGCACAAAAAAAGAAAAATTTTCTTCATCTCTACTCCGTAAATTTATAAATTTTAGTTTATTTTATCTTCTAAATTTAAATTAAAAGTAGTACTTTTGTCTGGATTAAATGGAAATTTCTCTGCAGTAAGCTTTTCCAGACACTCTTTTACCTTTGCATTAAACTCTTCATTATATGATAGCTCTAAAATTTCATAGCTAAAATTTCCACTTTGATCTATCATGACTTTTACTTTGGCAAGGTTTGCAGAGTCAGCTTTATAGCTTTGCCATCTTCTTTGAATTTGCTTTGTTATGGCTCCCATCAATGGATCATAAGTGCCTGTCATTTGTGACTTTGGAGCTGTTGGGTTTTGATCTATTTTTAAGCTCTTGATGATGTCACTAGCCTCTTTTGCAGCTTTTGAGCTAGAAGCCTCGCTCTTTTTACGACTTTGCACTTTATTCTCAGCCTTTTTTATACCATCATCTTTTTTAAGCTTAGTCGAGTCTATGTCGCTAAAGAGATCTTTTATATTTGGCTCTTTTGGTTTTGGCTTTTCAACTGGCTTTGGTGTAGGTTTAGGCTCAGGTTTTGGCTCTGGCTTGACATCCTCTTTAGGCTCTTCACTAGGTTTTGGGATTTCAGGCTTTGGCTCTGGTTTTTTAGGCTCAGGTTTTGGCTCTTCTTTTGGAGGAGTTGGCAAGCTTGGGGTTGGTAATGGCTCATCTGGCACAACAGGTTTATTTGTAGTCTCTTGTTTATCTTCTTCTGACTCTTTTTTAGGTTCTGGTTTAGTCTCTTTTACGACCTCTTTTGCTTGTTTTGGTGCTTTTATGGTTTGATCAACTTCTCTATCAACCATAACTACATCCATAATAGCATCTTTGTCATCAGTATATTTTTTAGGAGGTTCGCTAAAAAAAGTAAGCTTTATAAACAAAGCAAGCACAATGATAATGTAAATACAAAACGCTACAAAAAACGAACTAAGCGTTGGAAATTTAACTTTATTAGGCATCTTAACCGTTTGTCTCTAAAGCTACTTTATTAAAACCAGCACCTTTTAAAGTCTTTAATACAAACATAACATCATCGTATTTTAAATTTTTATCAGCCTTTATGTATATAGGCGAGGTTTTGTCATATTTTGCACTCATTAGTGCAATGTTATCTGGAAGTTCAGCAAGGCTCATTGTACTTTGATCTATCCTAACTTGTCCTTGTGCATTTATAGACACTATAAGATCTTTTTGTTTAGACGTAGATGTTTTTGCCTTTGAGCCATCTGGCAATGTTATATCTTCTTGATATGTTATAGTTGGCATTGTAACCATTAAAATAGCCAACAAAACAAGCATGATATCAACAAGAGGCGTTATGTTTAACTCTGGTGTTTCGTCGTCAAATTTAAGAGCCATCTATAACGTCTCATCATCTTTTTTAAGTGCTATCATAACGTCAGCTTGACGCTCGATAACGCTCATTAATTCATAAGCTTTTCTTTTTATAAGCAAGTTAAATGTATATGCTGGGATGGCAACAAAAATTCCACAACCTGTCGCAACAAGTGCTTCAGAGATAGCTGGGGCTATAACTCCAAGAGATGAACCTGCACCATTTCCTAGCTGCGAAAATGTCTCCAATATGGATACAACTGTTCCAAAAAGACCGATAAATGGAGAAGTAGAAGCTATTACACTAAGCCATGTAAGCCCACTTGTAGCATTTTTTTCAGCAATGCTTATGCAGACATTTAGCTTTTCTTTTGAAATTCTACCGCTTGCACATTTCTTTAAAGATGAGTCATTTGGTATATTCTTAGCGCCCATAAGCAATGCTTCAAGCGCATTTTGCTCGCGTTTTTGCCAAGCTCCTATGCCAGCCATTCTTGAAAAAAGAATTGTAAAACTAACTATAAAATATATTGACAACCAAGTTAAAACTATAATTGTAATAAAACTACTTCTTTGAATGTAATTTAAAAATATATCTATTCCGCCCACTTATCTTGCTCTCACTACATTTTCCATTTTTGATATAGTTGCTGCAAAAGCATTTGTATCACTGCTCATACTCTCTATCAAATTTCTAGCAGCTTCTAATGAATTTGCAAGCTCACTTTCACTATTGCCAGAGACATAGACCGCACCGTCAGCTAGTATAACTACTTTGCCCTCATCGATCTTTGCATAGCCCCAGTTGATAGCAACTACATCATGCTTTTTATGCTTATCTTCTATATCTATAATACCTGCTTTTAAAAGAGATATTAATGAGGCGTGGTTTGGCAAAACACCAAACTCACCCTCGCTACCTGGAAGCACTACACTACTCACGTCATCATTAAATATCTGACCTTGAGGAGTTACGATCTCTAAATGTAATTTATCCATTACGCTTCCTTTTTAAATTTAAGCCTTAAGTTTCTCAGCTTTAGCTAAAGCCTCATCTATATTTCCAACCATATAAAATGCTGCTTCTGGTAGATGATCATATTTACCTTCTAAAATTCCCTTAAAGCCAGCGATATTTTCATCAAGACTTACATATTTACCAGGGCTACCTGTAAATACTTCAGCAACGAAGAATGGTTGAGATAAAAATCTCTCTATCTTTCTTGCTCTATCAACTGTTAGCTTATCTTCTTCGCTAAGCTCGTCCATACCAAGGATAGCGATAATATCTTGAAGGTCTTTATATTTTTGAAGCACAGCTTGAACGCCACGAGCTACTTTATAGTGATCTGCTCCTAAAATTTGAGGATCGAGCATTCTTGATGTTGAATCAAGTGGATCAACAGCTGGATAGATACCTTTTTCTGCGATCGATCTGTTAAGAACTGTCGTAGCATCAAGGTGAGCAAAAACAGTTGCAGGAGCTGGGTCTGTAAGGTCGTCAGCTGGAACATAAACAGCTTGAACAGAGGTAATCGAACCTTTTTTAGTTGATGTAATTCTCTCTTGGAATTTACCCATCTCACTTGCAAGAGTTGGCTGATAACCAACAGCTGATGGGATACGTCCAAGTAGAGCTGACATCTCTGCACCTGATTGAGAGAAACGGAAGATGTTATCAATAAACATCAAAACGTCAAGTCCCATCTCATCACGGAAGTACTCAGCCATTGTAAGACCAGTTAGCGCGATACGGTTTCTTGCTCCTGGTGGCTCGTTCATTTGGCCGTAGCACAAGGCAACTTTATCCAAAACGTTACTTTCTTTCATTTCGTGATAAAGGTCGTTTCCTTCACGAGTTCTCTCACCAACGCCTGCAAATACAGAGTAACCGCTATGTTTAAATGCAACGTTGTGGATAAGCTCCATAATAATAACTGTCTTACCAACACCAGCACCACCAAATAGACCAACTTTACCACCCTTTGCATAAGGAGCTAGAAGATCAACTACCTTGATACCAGTTTCAAAAATTTCACTCTTAGTACTTTGCTCTTCAAATGGAGGAGGATCGCGGTGGATAGACCAGTGTTTATCAAAATTTATACCCTCGCCCTCATCAATCAAATCGCCAACTACGTTAAAAATTCTACCCAAAACTTTTTCGCCAACTGGCACACTTATAGGTGCACCAAGCGCTTTAGCCTCTAAGCCACGAGTCAGACCCTCACTCATATCCATAGCGATTGTTCTAACTCTATTATCACCTAGGTGAGCAGCAACTTCTAATATTAGTTTATGTTTCTTGCCCTCAACCTCAAAGAAAACTTCGATAGCTTCATTGATCTTCGGCAAGTAGTCATTAAAGTCAACATCGACCACAGGGCCCATAACTTGACTAATAACACCCTTCATTCATACTCCTTTTATTTCATTGATTCAACACCACTGATGATCTCGATAAGTTCAGTGGTAATAGACTCTTGTCTTGCTTTGTTGTAAGCAAGATTTAACTGTTTGACGCGTTGTTTAGCATTGTTTGTTGCATTATCCATAGCTTGCATTCTTGCACTGTGCTCAGCCGCTAAAGAGTCAACTAAAGCATAATACATACTATACTCAAAATATTTATTGAGCAATTCATCCATAATCTTAGTATAGTTGTCCTCTGGCTCAAATTCCATCAAAGAATTTGTCTCAACCGCAACTATCTTAGAGGGCTCAATAGGCACAATATCATTTACTCTAATCTCTTGAGAAATCATATTTTTATAGCCATTGTGTATTAGCACTACTTTATCTGTTATGCCGTTTGTAAAGTCATCAATGGCATCTTTTATGATCTTTTGAGCTTTTTCATAAGTAGGAGAAGAGCTAGCTCCGACATAAGTCTCAAGTAGTTCAACGCCTTGAAAATTGAAAAATTCAATACCTTTTTTACCAACAGCTCTTAGTCTAACTTTGATCTTTTTGGCTTTTAGCTCATCGATCATGCGCCTAACCGTCTTTATAGTCTGGACATTAAAGCCACCGCAAAGCCCTTTATCAGCGGTAACAAATATAATATCAACCTTTTCTACACTCTTTGTTGTGTTAAAAAATTTACTCTCAGTCATAACTGAAGCGTATTGATTGATCTTATAAGCTATCTCCGATAAAACCTCATTGATCTTAAGTGCGTAGACTCTAGAGTAGCGTGCAGCCTCTTCAGCTTTGCGAAGCTTTGCTGTTGAGACAAGCTTCATCGCACGCGTCGTCTTTTGAGTGTTCTGGACGCTCTTGATCTTTCGTTTTATATCTTTTAAATTTGACATATCTTAGCCCTAGTTAGCGGCAAAAGTCGCTTTAAAATCTTTCAACGCTTTATGTAAAATTTCTTCTACTTCTTTATCAAGAACTTTTTTAGTTCTGATCTGCTCAAAAATTTCAGGGTATTTTGCCTCGATATATGGATATAACTCGGCTTCAAATTTTGTTACATTTGCAGTTGCAACGTCATCTAAATAGCCCTTAGCACCAGCAAATATTATAACTACTTGATTCTCAACTGGAAGCGGAGAATATGGAGGTTGTTTTAGTACTTCAACCATCTTTTGACCACGCTCTAGTTGTTTTCTTGAGCTCTCGTCAAGGTCGCTTGCAAACTGAGCAAAGGCTTGTAGTTCGCGGTACTGAGCAAGGTCTAGTCTTAAAGTACCAGAAACTTGTTTGATAGCTTTTATCTGAGCTGCACCACCGACACGAGAAACAGAAAGACCAACGTTGATCGCTGGGCGGATACCTGAGTTAAATAGGTCACTCTCAAGGAAAATTTGACCATCTGTAATAGAAATAACGTTTGTTGGAATATAAGCTGAAACGTCGCCTGCTTGAGTCTCGATAATAGGTAGAGCTGTTAAAGATCCAGCACCTAGCGCGTCATTTAGCTTACTTGCTCTTTCTAGAAGTCTTGAGTGAAGGTAGAAAACGTCACCTGGGTAAGCTTCACGACCTGGTGGTCTTCTTAAGATCAAAGACATCTCACGGTAAGCAACCGCGTGTTTTGACAAGTCATCATAGATGATTAGCGCGTGGCGAGAGTTATCTCTAAAGTATTCACCCATTGTTACGCCAGCGTACGGGGCAAGGTATTGAAGCGCAGCTGCGTCACTAGCACCAGCATTTACAACTATTGTGTAGTCCATAGCGCCGTATTCTTCAAGCTTTTTAACGACTTGAGCAACGGTTGATTGTTTTTGACCGATAGCTACGTAGATACAAATGACATCTTGACCTTTTTGGTTGATGATAGTATCGATAGCAACTGTTGTTTTACCAGTTTGGCGGTCGCCGATGATTAACTCTCTTTGGCCTCTACCGATTGGCACAAGTGCGTCGATAGCTTTGATGCCTGTTTGAAGTGGCTCATGAACGCTTTTTCTTGCCATGATACCTTTTGCTTTTTCTTCGACGAAGCGAGATTCGGTAGCTTCGATTGGACCTTTTGCATCTATTGGCTCACCGAGCGAATTTACAACACGGCCGATCAATGCGTCGCCAACTGGAACGCGTAGAAGTTTTTTTAGTCTTTTTACAGAGCTTCCTTCTGTGATACCGCTAGTTTTTCCAAGGATAACTATACCAACACTGCTCTCTTCAAGGTTAAGAGCCATACCCTTTTCGCCGCTTTCAAATTCAACCATCTCACCAGCCATAACGTTTTTCAAACCATAAACGTTAGCAACGCCATCAGCGACTGAGATGACTTTACCGGTCTCTTCTACATCAACACTTAAATCAAAATTTTCAATACGCTCTTTGATTATCGTGCTAATTTCGTCAGCTTTAATTTTTGCACTCACGCTTTCACTCCTTTTTAAATTGCTTTTAATATATATTCACTCATTTGACTTTTTAGTCTGTCGATAGAGAAATTTACCTCGACACCTAAATCGTCTAACTCAACTTTTACACCGTTGTAATCGCTCTTTGAGCCATCAAGCTTGATCTTAGAGTTAAATTTCTTAGAGAAATTCTCTTCCAAAGCTTTTAATTGCTCAGCGCTTAGATCAAAATTTCCAACAACTTCGCCGCGATATGTATTTTCAAGCAAAGATTGCTCTATCTTCATCTCGTTTAAGATCGCTGGGATAAGCTCTAGTCTTTTGTTTGCACCAAGAAGCTTTATAAAATTTGCAAATTTAGCGTCTGAATTTTTTACTAAAGAAAGTATAAATTCAACCTTTTTTGCAGCTTTTAGAGTTGGCAAGCTTATAATGCTCTTAAATTTTTCGCTTCCAAAAGCGGCAGCTAGCTCAACTAAATTTTCGATAAATGCGTTTAGCTCGCCCAGCTTTGCATCGCTCAGGATCGCTTTAACATATTTTTTGGCTACTACTTCATTCATTAGCTAACCTTTTTAAGTATGATATTTACAAGCTCTTTTTGATCGACTTTTAGGCTATCACTTGAGAAAATGTCGCTCAAAATTTCATTTACAACGCCTTTTGTCATCTTGCGCTCTTCAAATTCTTTTTGTTCTTTGTAGCCTTTTTCGATATTTGCGATATCGTTTTGAGCCTCTTTTTTAACTTTAGCAGCTAAATTTACAGCCTCTTTTTTTGCGGTTTCTATTAGAGCGTTTGCATTTTGCTTAGCCTCTTCTACACGCTTTAAAACGTCATCTTTTTTAGCTTTAGAGTCGCGAAGCTTCTCTTGGATGCTCTCAAGTTTATTTGCGATCCTATCGATCCTACTTTGATAAAGAGCTTTTAGTGGCTTAGCAGCAAAATAGACCAAAATACCAAAGAAAAGTAAGAAGTTTAGCGTTCTCTCGACTATGTCGTAGTTTGTTCCACCATGCTCGCTAGCGTATGCTAGAAATGGAAGTGCTAGAAAAAATAAAATTTTTATCTTCATAAATTTCCTTTAAATTTTAGAGAGCTTAGCATTTAAAGCTGCTCTAAGCTCAGGTAGTTTAGCTGATAGATCTGCCTTTAGGCTATCTTTTTGAGAGCTTAAAGCGTTTAAAAACTCATTATAATCAGCCTCTAAACTACTTTTTACCGCATTTATCTCTTTTAAAGACTCTTCTTTTGCCAAATTTAAAGCCTCTTGTCTTATTTTGTTAGCCTCAGATCTTGCATTTTGTATGATCTCTTCGATCTCTTTTTCATGAACGCTTAAGTCGCTTGCATTTTTGCTAGTGCTCTCTTCGTCATTTTTTATAGAGGCATTTCTGTCATCTATAAATTTAAGCATTGGCTTGTATAGCAAAGGATTTAAAATGGCGATCAAGACAAAGAGAACGATAGCCGTTAAAAGCATCAATGGCACATCTATTTCTAACATCCACTCTCCTTATTTTGTTATTAAGTTTTATTTAATATTCAAATCAAAGTCTGATTTTACAATAAATTACTAAAAATAAAAATAAATTTGTAATTCTATTTTAGCTTAGCTATAAATTCTTCTACCTGTGAAATGTCGCTAAATTCTAATATTAAATTTTTAGATTTTACTTTTGTCTTTATCTTTAAATTTTTAAAAATTTCTTGTAAATTTGATAACTTTTTGCTCATTTCTTCTGAAATTTGAGGTTTTGGCTCTTTTACTTCTTCTTTATTTTTTATCTTTTTTACTAAAATTTCTGTATCTCTAACACTTAGTTTTTGTCCGATGATCGTATCAACGACCATTTTTTCTTCTTCGCTACTAAGTCCTACGATGACTTTAGCGTGGCCTTGCGTGAGCTTGTCTTCTTGCAAAAGTCTTTGTGTGTAGTCGCTAAGCAGCAAGAGCCTCATTGTATTTGTTATCTGGGTTCTGCTCTTATGGATGATGTTTGCTAAGCCATCTTGTGTGATCTTATACTCATTTATGAGCTCTTTATATGACTTTGCAAGTTCGATTGGATTTAAATTTTCGCGTTGTATATTTTCGATAAGCGCAAGCTCTCTTAAATTTTGAGACTTGATATCAGCGATGATCGCCTTTATCTTGCTTGCTCCGAGCATCTTTGTGGCGCGGTATCTACGCTCACCAGCTATTAGCATATAGCCGTCATCTTTTTTGATGACGATTATTGGTTGTATGAGACCGTGCCTTTTGATGCTGGCACTTAGCTCTTTTAAAGCCTCTTCGTCAAAATGCGTCCTTGGCTGGTAAGGGTTTGGTAAAATTTCATCTATGTTTATCTCTTCGACTATCTCAGAGTCGTTTAAATTTGCGATCTCTTTGCTGTAGGCCTGCTCTACATCTTCAAGTATCGCGCTAAGTCCGCGCCCTAATCCACCTTTTTTCGCCATTTTTTTCCTTATTTTTTAGTTTAAAATACAATATGCCAAATTTTGATATGCGATCGAGCCTGGTGATTTTATATCATAAAGTATCACTGGCTTGCCAAAACTTGGGCTTTCAGCAAGTTTTACATTTCTTGGGACGACTACAAATTCCTCTTTGCCGTCCTTGCTTTTAAAGAGCTTATTTTCAAAATGCTGCTTTAAATTTGCAATAGTCTCTTTTGAGAGATTATTTTGCGAGCTAAACATAGTCGGTAAAAAGCCCTTTATATTTAGCTTTGGATTTATCGTTTTTTTGATGATCTTGACTGTGTTTAGGATCTGTGCCAAGCCCTCAAGTGCGTAAAATTCGCACTGGATCGGGATGATCACACTATCGCTTGCACTAAGAGCATTTATCGTGATGCTGCCAAGGGCTGGAGGACTATCGATGATGATAAAATCATAGTCGTCTACAACTTCTGAGATTTTGTTTTTAAGGATTAGCTTATAGTCTTTGCTTTGATCGTTAAATTCTTGCTCGATGCCGACAAGTCCGATGTTTGACGGAGCTAGAAAAAGCGTTGGGATCTCAGTTTTTAGCACTATTTGTGAGAGCTTTTTCCTATCTGTTAAGACGTGATAGATGTTAAACTCATAATCGCTTCTGCTAAAACCAAGTCCAGTCGTCGCGTTTGCCTGTGGATCGATGTCTATTAATAATACTTTTTTCTCAGCAACCGCCAGTGATGCGGCTAAATTTACGGCTGTTGTGGTCTTGCCAACGCCGCCTTTTTGATTAGCTATTGTTATTATCTCGCTCATCTTAACGAATATACCTTTTCCCCGTTTAATAATATCGCTCCATCCTCGCAAATTTCAGCATCCTGAAGCGAAACAGCTCTATTTGCAATATGCGTAATAAAACTTTTTGACTTGCAAAAGTCTATCCTAAATTTGCTAAAAATTGGCTTCCATAAAATCTTTTTATCAAGCATGCTAACAAAGCCCCAAACTAGCTCATCTACGCTAGTTTTGATATCCAAAATGCCTGCATTTTCGGGCGCGCTAGCTAAATTTATCCCCATGCCGCAAATGTAAATTTCATCCACTTTATTTGTCAAAGTGCCGCCTATTTTGCGCTCGTCCACGTAAAAATCATTTGGCCATTTTAGCCAGCACTTTGAACCAAGTTCGCTCAAGACTTCACGCATCAACATAGAAAAATATATCGAGATCGAGGGCGGAGGTATGTCGTTTGGCAGCTCATCTTCGCTTATGCAAAATGACATAAACAAATTTCCGCCAAACCCCTCCCAGCTGTTGCCACGGCTGCCGACCCCTTTAGTTTGATTGTACGCTACGATCATGTGCGGTGGCTTTATCTCGCCGTTTTTTAGGGCGTCTATCAAAAATTCCTGCGTCGAAGGCAGGCTTTGGATAAACTCAACCTTCAAATCACACCTTAAATTTATAGAAGTGATTTACTGGATTTTGTCCGCCGCCGATGATGACCGCGTTTTTGATAGCGTTAAAGATATAATCGTGCGCGTTTTTCACGCTCTCTTTTAGACTAAGCCCATTTGCTAAATTTGAAGCGATCGCACTTGATAGTGAGCAGCCTGAACCGTGTGTCGCAGTCGTTTTTATACGCTCATCACTAAAAATTTCATACTCACTGCCATCATAAAATATATCAAGCGACTTGCCTTCTATCTCGCCACACTTTAGATAGACGCTCTTTGTACCAAATTTCAAAAGATCCTTGCAAGCCTCTTTTAGCTCGCTCTCGCCCTTTAGCTCACGCTTTAAAATTTCGCGCGCTTCAAAGATATTTGGCGTGATCACGCTCGCAAGTGGGAAAAGCTCCTCCACGATCGCGTCTTTTGCAGTGCCCTCTAGCCAGATGTCGCCATTTTTACAGCTCATGACAGGATCAAGCACGACTGGTGGTAAATTTTTCATCTCTCTTAGCGTTTTTGCGACGCTTTTGATGATCTCAACGCTTGGGACAACGCCTATTTTTATCACATCAACTCTTATATCATCAAATATCGCTTTGATCTGATCCTCGATGAGCTTTGGCTCAACTAGCTGCATGCCAAATATGCCCTTTGTATTTTGAGCAGTGACCGCCGTGATCGCTCCCATCGCATATACGCCGTGTGCTATAAAGACCTTTATATCAGCTAAAACTCCAGCTCCACCGCTTGGATCAACCCCTGCTATACTTAGCGCATTTTTCATAACCGCTCCTTTAAATTTATTTTAGTTCATCGCCAACGCTAAGGCGCTTACCATTTATATATGCTTTTGCGTTTGTTGGTTTTTTGCTTGGCTCTTGAAGCTCGTAAATTTTGACCGCCCCACCCTTGCAAGCAACCACAACGTGGTCCTTTTCTACGCTTAAAATTTCTCCGTTTTTGCCACTTTTTTCACTTAACTCAAGCGATAAAATTTTTAGTCCGCTTGCCAGATAAAGCCCTGGCCAAGGTGTGAGCGCACGAAATTTATTATAAATTTGCCCCGCCTCTTCGTCAAAGCTAAAAAGTCCGTCGCTCTTACTTATCTTTTTGCAGTGCGAGGACTCTGCGTCATCTTGCTTTTGTGGCTTTAAATTTTCAAAATTCTTAAGCACTTTTACGATTAGCTCACCGCCAAGCTCGCCTAGCTCACTAAAAAGCTCGCTTGACATCTTGCTCTCGCAGGGCGTGTAGATGAAGTCTAGCATATCGCCAGTATCAAGGCCAGCGTCCATTAGCATAGCTGTGACGCCAGTTTGCTTCTCGCCTGCTAGGATCGCGCTTTGAATGGGGCTAGCACCTCTATATTTTGGCAAGATCGAAGCGTGTAAATTTATACAAGTCGCCACGTCAAGCACACTCCCAGGCAAAATTTTGCCATAAGCTGCCACTACGATAAATTTAGGCTCAAATGCCTTTAGCTCGGCAACCACCGCCTCATCTTTTAGCGTATTTGGCGTAAGGACTGGCACGCCTACTAGCTCATTTTGTGCGTAAATTTTGACCTCGCTTGGGGTTAAAATTTGCTTTCTGCCAACTGGCTTATCAGGCTGGGTAAAGACTGCTTTTATATTAAAGCCAGCCTCTTTTAGGTGCCTAAGTATCCTAACGGCATAGTCAGGCGTCCCCATAAAAACTACATTCATCACTTTCCTTTAAATTTCAACGACTTTTATTTTGATCTGCGTTTTTGCTGCTTGGCGGCCAAGAGGCGCATGGATATTTCTGCCAGCTAATCTTTTGCAATACTAAATTTCTTAGCTCATCAACGCTAATTTTGCCATTTTGATCGGTATCTAAGCTCTTAAATTCATCACTAGTGCATAGATCTGGCGCTATTTTTAGCGCTGGTGGCGCCTTACATGCTCTCCACTCATCTAAATTTAGCGTGCCGTCACGATCTATGTCATTAAAATCCAAAAACATATATATTGGATCCGCTGGCTCGCAGCTATATGCACCAAGGCAAAATAGCATAATGCAAAAAATTTTCTTCATTTTATCTTCTTAAATTTTTAAGTTTAAAGTGCCAAAAGGTCGCAACTCAAAGCTCCTTTTTAAGTAGCTCAAGCAGTGCAAATTTAAGTTCGTCGATGTTCTCATTTATCGCTGAAGAGATCGGCAAAACAAAGTATGGTTTTTTCGCGTCAAAGCTGTATAGATCTTGCTTATAGACAAATTTACCAACTTGTTTTGGCTCTAAATTTATGCTTTTCATAAATTCTTTTATATTTTCATCTAAATTTTCTGCCGCATCGACTCTGGTTATGGCGATCGCGTAGTCCCTGCTAGCAAGCACGCTTGAAAATTTAGCGACCTCCTCTTTTAGCACGCTAAACTGCTCGCTCATGCTTCTGTAGTTCGCACTATCTATCATGAAAAGTAAAATTTTATTTCTCTCAATGTGCTTTAGAAACTGCACACCAAGGCCGCGTCCGTCGCTCGCTCCCTCGATGATGCCAGGGATATCAGCCATGACAAAGCCACTAAACTGATCGACCTCGACAAGTCCAAGCTTTGGCGTAAGCGTGGTAAATTCGTAGTTTGCTATCTGTGGTTTGGCGTTTGAGACGGCTGAGATGAGGGTTGATTTGCCGACATTTGGAAAGCCAACAAGACCCACGTCAGCTATCAGTTTTAGCTCGAGCCTGACCTCTACGCTCTCTTCTGGCATACCCTTTTGAGCGTATTCTGGAGCTTGGTTGATAGAGTTTTTAAAGTGAAAATTTCCAAGTCCGCCCTTACCGCCTTTTAAAAATAGCGTCCTTTGCCCCTCTTCTACCATGTCGCAAAGTAGCTCGTTTGTCTGTGCGTCATAGACCGCCGTTCCTGGTGGCACGATAAGCTCTAGGCTCTCGCCCTTTTTGCCAGTCATTCTTTTGCCCATGCCAGCCTCGCCGTCACTTGCTCTCATCGCCTTTTTGCCCTTGTAGTTTGCCAGTGTGTGGGTGTTGTTGTCGCAGACAAAATATACATCTCCACCGTCACCGCCGTCACCTCCGTCTGGGCCGCCTAAAATGACGTGCTTTTCGCGGCGAAAGCTTACTGCACCGGCACCGCCATGCCCTGAACTTAGGGTTAATTTCACGCTATCTATAAACATTTTTTACCTTAAATTTATCTATTATTTAGTTTGAATTTTAGGCGAGATTATATCTCTTAAATGATTAAAATTTGTTTTGCGTTTAAAATCTCACTTTGCTTTTAGCATCTGATAAATTTATAAAATCAGCCAAATTTTTGCCTAAATTTCATAAAATGGCGCAAAAGGATAGAGAATGAAAACACTTACGATTATTGATACTTTTGGCTTCTTTTTTAGGCTTTACTACGCTATGAGCGGGCTTAAAAACAGAGATGGCAAACCAAGTGGCATGATAAGTGGCTTTGCAAATTTCATAGCGAGCCTAAAAGATGAGTACCAAAGCGACTACCTCATCTTCGCACTTGATAGCAAGGGCAAGACCCTGCGCCATGAAATTTTGGGCGAATACAAGGCAAACAGGAGCGAGCCGCCAGCTCAGCTAAAAGAGCAGCTGCCAGTTTGTATAGATATGATAGAAAAAATGGGACTTTACAGCCTTAGCCGTGAGGGCTACGAGGCTGATGATATCATCGCAAGTGCGGTTAAAATTTGCAAAGATAAAGATATATTTGTCCGCATAGTCACGCATGATAAGGACCTTTACCAGCTCATAGAGGACGGCAAAGTGAGCATCTACAGCCCACAAAGCAAGATCGACCACGATAGCGCTAGCTGCTTTGAAAAGTATGGCGTCTATCCAGCTCAGGTGAGGGACTTTTTAGCGATCGCAGGAGACAGCTCAGACAACATCCCAGGCGTCAAAGGTATCGGCGCAGTGGGAGCTAAGAAGCTTTTGGCTGAGTATGGTAGCTTAGAGGGAATTTATGAAAATTTAGCCCTTCTTAGAAACGAGCGCACCAAAAATATGCTAGCAGCCGCAAGAGACGAGGCGTTTTTGAGCAAAAAACTAGCCACGCTATTTGATGACGCGATCACTTCGCTTGATCTTGAACACTCTAAATTTCCAGAGCAAAATCCTTTGATAAACATCTCAGAAATTTTAAAAGAATACGATCTAAACAGGCTTCTTAAGAGCTTGCAAAAAGAGGAAAATGCTGAATTTAAGCTTGGCTTTAGAGCAAATTTACTACTTGATGAGGCAAGTATCGAAAAGCTGCTCTCTAGCGTCACGCCAGAGACCATCGTCGCCTTTGACACCGAGACCACGGGCGTTGATAGCAAGAGCGCAAAGATCGTTGGTTTTAGCTTTTGCTTTAACGACGAGGACGCCTACTACGTGCCAGTAGCCCACAACTACCTAGGCGCGCCAAAGCAAATAGACCTAAAATTTGCCACTTGGGCGGTAGGGCAAATTTATAAAGGTTGCGTGATCGGACAAAATTTAAAATATGACTTTGAGATAGTAAAAAACAATCTCGGCCTAAATCCGCCCGCAAATTTCAAAGATACGATGATACTTGCGTGGCTTAGCGATCCAAACTCAAGTGTCGGCATGGACGCGCTAGCAAAGAGGCTTTATGACTACGACACGATCAAATTTGAAGATGTGGTTAAAAAGGGACAGACTTTTGGCGATGTGCCGCTAGAAAATGCCGCTAAATACGCGAGTGAGGATGCTTGGATAACGCTTAAATTTTATAAAACTTTTCAAAACACACTTGATAAAAATTTACTCGCCCTTGCCAATACGCACGAGTTTCCTTTTATCCTCACGCTCTTTGACATGGAGCAAAACGGCATCAAGATAAACGAAGCTAAGATGCAAAAGCTCATCCTTGAAAACGACACCAAACTAAAGGCGCTAACAAGTGAAATTTACGAGCTAAGCGGCGAAAATTTCAACATAAACTCAGTAAAACAGCTTGGTGTCATACTTTTTGAGCATCTAAAACTCCCTACCAAAAAGAAGACAAAAACAGGATATAGCACCGATGAGAGCGTGCTAGCTGAGCTTACGGACGCTCATCCGGTGATAGAGAAAATTTTAGCTTACCGCGAGCTATATAAACTGCAAAGCACCTACTGCGAGCCACTTTTAGCGCTTGCGAAAAAGGATGAGGGCTCACGAATTTATACGAGCTTTTTGCAAACTGGCACGAGTACTGGCAGGCTTTCAAGCAAAAATCCAAATTTACAAAATATCCCGGCTCGTGGCAGCCTTGCAAAGGATGTCAGAGAGTGCTTTGAGGCGCGTGAGGGATATAGCTTTGTAGGACTTGACTACAGCCAGATCGAGCTTAGGCTGCTAGCTCACTTTAGCCGTGATCCAGCGCTTCTTGAGGCGTTTAAAAATGACGAGGATATCCACGCAAGGACGGCTATTAGCATATTTGGTAGCAGCGACGGGCAAAATAGAGCCGTGGCAAAGAGTATAAATTTTGGCCTAATTTACGGCATGGGCTCAAGCAAACTAGCAAATCAAGTAAATATCACAAGAGCCGAGGCAAAAGAGTACATAGAGCGCTATTTTAAGGCGTTTGCGACGATCAAAGAATTTTTAGAGAGCATAAAAATTTCAGCCAAAAACGATGGCTTTGTGCAGACACTACTTGGCAGAAAGCGCTACTTTGACTTTAAAAGCGCTACGCCTATGCAAATAGCGATGTTTGAGCGCGAGGCGGTAAATACGGTCTTTCAAGGCTCAGCGGCAGATCTAGTTAAGATGGCAATGGTAAAAGTTAGAGCAAATTTAGATGAAAACGCAAAAATGTTGCTTCAGATCCACGACGAGCTGATCTTTGAAGTAAAAGACGAGTTTGCACAGGAATTTGGCAGGGCGACACAAAAGACGATGGAAGAAATTTACACGTTAAATGTGCCACTTAAAACATCGCTAAATATCGCCAAAAACTGGGGCGAGTTGAAGTAGAGCAAATTTTGGCTAGAAAGAGCGACAGTAGGTTTTAATACCAAGCACACAGCAAAAACTAGATAAATTTTAGAAGCAGCGATAAATAATGCGCTTTAAATTAACATAAATTTTAAAGCGCATTTATAAGCAACCAAGCCAAAATTTACCTACTTTATAAACCCGACCTGCGGTAAAATTTCAGCTAATGCCTCGTCCTTTTTCTCGTTAAATTTGACCTTATTTTGCTCAAAAAGATTATTTCCATGCGCATCTATCGAGACTATTAACGGGCCAAACTCCTTGACGCGGCACTTCCAAAGAGTCTCAGGCATACCAAGCTCCGTCCAGTCCGCACTCTCGATCTCTTCAACCTGCGTTGCGGCCACCACCGCACAGCCTGCCGGAAACACGCAGTGAATCGCGCCAAACTCTCTGCAACCACTCATCGTACCTTCTCCCATGCCGCCTTTGCCGACAATAAGGCGCACGCCGGTTTTTGCGATAAATTCGCGCTCAAATTTCTCCATTCTCATGCTGGTTGTAGGTCCTACTGAGACCATTTTAAAGCTTTTTTCGCCTATTTTTCTGATGATCGGTCCTGCGTGCAAGATCGCACCACCTTTGATATCTAGCGGTAGCTCTCTACCCTCCTCCACCACGCGTCTATGCGGTACGTCGCGGCAAGTGACGATGTGTCCAGTCAGATAGATCACGTCGCCGATTTTGATATTTGAAAGATCCTCGGCGCTTATTGGCGTAGTTAAAATTTTCTTACTCATAGCGCGAACTCCTTGTGCGATTTTACGTCGAAATTTAGATCCGCATCCCAGACTATGTGGCCTTTGCGGTGCGACCAACAGCCCACATTTACGGCGACGGCGATGACGCTTGGATGGCGAGCGCAGTTTTCTATATGCACGCCCATTACAGAGCTTGCACCGCTCATACCTTGTGGTCCAAGGCCGATTTTATTGATGCCATCTTCAAGCAGTTTTTCGGTTAGTGCGGCTCGTTCGTTTGGATTTTTAGAGTCTAAAGGCCTCATGAGCGCCTTTTTAGAAAGCAAGGACGCTACGTCGATCGAAGTGCCAACGCCAACACCCACTAGTAGCGGCGGACAGGCGTTTATGCCGTAGATTGTCATTATATCCATGACGAATTTAACAACGCCCTCATAGCCCATGCCAGGCATCAAAACGGTCGCTTTGCCAGGCAGGCTACAGCCGCCACCTGCCATATAGGTGTGTATCTCGCACTCGCTACTACCTGGCACGATATCCCAAAACACACTCGGCGTGCCCTTGCCGACATTTTTGCCTGTGTTATACTCGTCAAATGTCTCGACGCTGTTATGGCGAAGCGGAGCTTCACGAGTAGCCTGCAGTACCGCCTCTCGCAGTAGCTCTTCAAGCTCGCCGATGAGTGGGAAATTTGCACCACATTTTACGAAAAACTGGATCACTCCAGTATCCTGACAGGACGGGCGGTTTAGCTCCTTTGCAAGGCGCTGGTTTTCAAACATTGTTTTATAGATCTCCTTTGCCAGTGGCTGCGTCTCGCGCTCGCTAAGCTCAAGTAGCTTCGCCGTCACGTCATCAGGTAGCACCTTGCCCGTGTAGCCGACAAATTTCGCCATGACTTCAGTCATTTTTTGCACAGCTTTTTCTTTATCCATCGCTTCTCCTTTTAAATTTCGTCCTCAAAAAACGGCTCGGGATTTTTAAGCAACCAAAGCACGAACAGATATCTAAGCTTACCTACATCTTCAGCATGCCAGCTTTTCCTTAAATTATAAAACATCTTATCAAGCGCGTCGTCATTTAGCTCTTCGAGCCTATTGCCTAGCTTAAAATATTTTTTAATTTCGACAGCAGCTTTATCTGTATATTCATCATCCCATGAACGTCCATATTCTCCGTTGTAGTCCCAGTACCGGTATAAATTAGTAGCCGCATGTATCATTTTATACTGCACGCTATCTTTTTGTCTTAAGAATTTCATCCAAAAATCATAGGTAAATTCGTTGTATTCTTGCGGATCGTATTTTTCCATATCCGTTGGATACTCGGGTACATATAGGTATTCCAACATTTTGCCAAAGCGACGCCAAATATAAATTTGCGATTTTTCAGGTAGAAGATTGTATATATAATTATACATTATTCCAAAATCGACATTAACGACTTCACCAGCCTGTTTTATATATTCCCGAGAGGCATAGTCCTGCTTGCCTATGATTACTAACTTTTGATGCGGTTTTAAATTTTTATATACATACCGCATAAAATTTCTAAGTGGCGTCTCGCCCTTTTTATTTTTAGCGTTTATTTTGCCGCCTTGCATAATAATCCATTCGATTAAATTTGCGTCCGCATACGCATAGGGCGAGTTTGGATCTTTTTTCTTGATATCTTTGTTTGCATGTAGCATATGCAGTATCGTGTTGCCGTCTTTGTCGGTCGCATTTATATCGTAAACTTCAAATACCGCCTTAATCTTCTCATCGTCGCCGCTTTGCAAAATTTCATTAAAATTTTTGGGTAATCTTTTACGTCTAAAAATTCGTATCTCGTTATAGATCGCATGCTTACTACCGATGAAATTTTCAGATACGTAAGCTAAAACGCAGCCTATCGCGTAGCATATAATGTCCGTCCAATCAAATGTTCCACCAAAAATTATCCATAGTGCGTAATTTTGAACGCCTAAAATTTCAAGTACCTTAAAATATTGTGCGACTTCGATAACTAGCGAGAGAGTAAAGACCGCGAGCGCTAAAATTTTAGGCGGTAGCCTGAACGCGGCTCGCCCAAATGCGTAAAGCATCGCTGCGGCTAGCACATCGCCTAGATAGTAGCGTATGAAGCCGTCTTTGGCGTAAATTGCGATAAAAATTTCAAATGCTAAAATAGCAATACCCATCATCGCCCAGTTCATTCTAACATCCCAACAATACTCACTTCTAGATGCGTCCGTAGGCGAAAGTATTGCTTTTTTCGTATCCTCTCTCAATTTTACCCTTACAAATTCTATTTAAAATTTAGAGATGATTTATCAGGCTTGCGTTATATGCAGCACCGTATCCGTTGTCGATATTTACGACACTTATGCCATTTGCACAGCTATTTAGCATGGCTAGCAGTGCTGATAATCCGCCAAAATTTGCCCCATATCCCACGCTAGTAGGCACTGCGATCACTGGAGAGCTTACAAGTCCAGCTAGCACACTAGCAAGTGCACCCTCCATGCCAGCAACGGCGATCACGACCTTTGCGCCGCGTATCTCGTCAAGCTTTGCGACCAGCCTATGTAGCCCTGCCACGCCGACATCGGTAAATTTTCTCACGTCATTGCCTAAGAATTTTGCCGTCTCATAAGCCTCCTCCACGACTGCGCCATCAGCAGTGCCGGCAGATACTATCGCGATGTAGCTTTTTGTGGGTAGTTGCTCTTGAAATTTGATGCTGATCACCCTACCACGAGCGTTAAAATTTGCCTGCGGAAAGATCTCACGCATGCGCTTAAAAACACTCTCATTTGTTCTTGTGATTAAGATATTTTCATTTTTTTCGCCGATCGCACTAGCAATTTGCAAAATTTCATCATCTGTTTTATTTGCCCCATATATCACCTCGCCAGTGCCATTTCGCAAAGCACGCTGAGTGTCGATCTTAGCGCATCCGATGTCGTTAAATGGGTAGTTTTTTAGATACTTTAGCGCATCTTGCTCGTTCATCTTGCCGTTTTTTATACCAGCGATAAATTCTAAAATTTCGGCCTCGCTCATACCAAAACATCCTCTCTAAGCCCCTTTAAATCAAGCGTCACCTCTGCCGCGCCAAGTGCGACTAGCTCCTTAACGATGGACTTAAATTTCACGTCATTTAAAAAGTTTTGCATGCTAGAAAATGGCATTTGCAGCTTCATTTTTCTATCATCAAGCCTTGCTCGCACATTTGCATAGCCGCTTTTTATCAGTAAATTTTCAGCCGCTTCTGCTAAATTTAGATCGCTAATGCTTATCTCTTTTTCATGCGGCAAACGAGTTAGCAAGCATGCATAGCTTGGCTTTTCTGCCGTTGCTAAATTTAGCTCGCGCGAGAGCTCGCGGATCTCAAATTTACGTAAATTTACAAGTGGCGAAAGCACGCCAAGCTCCTCTTTTGCCTTGAGCCCTGGGCGATATTCGCCAAGGTCGTCCTTGTTTGTGCCATCAGCCAAATTTGTAAAACCAAGCTCTTTTGCACGAGCAAGAAGCCTTGAAAAAACTGCTTTTTTACAAAGATAGCAGCGGTTTTGCGGATTGAACTTTATCTCATCAGCGATACCCACCTCAAATATCTCGTGCCTGATGCCATAAAATTTAGCAAATTCTATCGCCTCGTCTATCTCGCGCAAAGACATATAGAACGATTTTACCGTGAGGGCTAGTGCATTTTCGCCAAGCACGTCCGCAGCGACCTTTAGCAGTAGCGAGCTATCTACGCCGCCGCTAAATGCAACGGCTAAATTTCCTAGCTTTTTTATATCATTTTTTAGAATTTCTAATTTCGTCATACTTTTTAAAAATTTCTTTTTTTACCTGAAATATCGATGTTTTATGTGCAAGTGCAGCGTTTTTACACTCATCAAATTCAGGCTTTACCTTTTCATCCTCGCCTGAAATTTTTAGCCTTATATCGCCAAATTTCGTCTCAACACTTACAATTTTTCGTTTTAGCTCGGTTTTTACGACATCTATCTCACGAACGCCAATGGCTGTCGTGTGCGTAAATATAAGCTCTTTTAGTTTTTTTGCATCTTCGCTTTTACACAAGATGTTTAACTCAAAGCCGATGCGTCCTTTTTTCATATAGATAGAGTGACTAAAGACGTCTAGAGCGCCATTTTCGCGTAAAATTTCACATGCAAAGGCAAAGCTTTCTGCGTCCATATCGTCTATGTTTGTAGATATCATTTTTTGCACCAAATTTTGGCTCTCATCCACATCGCAGATCATCGCGCGAAGGGCATTTGCAAAATTTGGCGCATTTTTTTCGCCAGCTCCGTAAGCTACTTTTTCTATTTTGAAATTTATCTCACTTACAAACTCATCTGCGCATGCTTTTAGTATCGCAGCACCTGTTGGCGTAGTCATCTCAAAATTTGCTCGCCCAAGACTAACTGGCACATCTTTTAAAATTTCACAAACCGCTGGCGCTGGGACATTAAGATAGCCGTGGTCGCACTTTACTACGCCGCCGCCAAGCTCGATCTTTGAGCTGACGACTCTAGTAATGCCAAAATTTTTAGATAGATATTCAAAGCATATCGCCGCTCCAACGACATCTACTATGCTATCAACCGCTCCAACCTCGTGAAAATGCACCTCATCGATGCTAACTGCATGCACTTTTGCTTCAGCCTGCGCGATCACGTGAAATATCACAATGGCCTTTTTCTTGCAAAATTCGCTCAAATTTGAATTAGCCAAAATTTGCTTGATATCAGCGTAACTTCTAGCGTGAGGCTGTGATTTTAGCAGAACGACGTCTATTTTGGTCGCAGCAATGCCGTTTTTTACTACGTTTTTTTGCTCTAAGCGAAATTCTCCGCTCAAATTTAGCTTCTCTAGCTCAGAGCAAAGATAGCTAAAATCCACTCCAAGCCCGACAAGAGCGGCTAAATTCATATCGCCACTAATGCCAGAGCTTGCGTCATAGTATAAAATTTTAGCCAAACTCACACCTTAGGCACGGTCATAGAGCCAAACGGCAATATGATTATTTTTGCGTCAGTTCCTTTTTGAGCGAGCGCCTCATCTACAGCCTTTTGTAGGTCGTGATACGGCTTTAGATGCACAGCTTTCATCTCATCATCGCTTAGATCAGTCACTGCCCAAGTCTGCGCCCAAAGCGAAATTTCAGCCATTTTTGCAGCCTTGTGATAGCCAAGTTTAAAGCCAGAATTTATCTTTTCTAGCACTTTTTTTGGCGTATCGGCCGATGCCATAAGGTCAAAGAAAGGTTTTGGACCGATGCCCGTGCGGCATTTTGCGACCATTATTAAAATTCCATCCCGTGCAAGCGCTAGTTTGCCGTTATCTAAGGCTTTTTGTGCCTGATAAAGATCCACATCCATAGGATAGGGCGCAACAGAGATCACGATGTCAGCCTTTTGTGGGATATTTACGCAAAAGACCTCATCGGCCTTTTTCACGCAGTCATAAAAACTATCGTTTAGATCGCCAGCACTCGCGTAATAGACGCCATGCTCGCTATCAAGCACTGTCTGTATAGAAAAGACATCGATATTTGAAAGAACTTTCATCGCATCGATCATATCTTCATGCACAGGGTTGCCCTCTAGGCGCAGTGCCTGAGCGTCAGCGCTAAGTGCTAGTTTGTGGTTTTGCGTGATGCTTTCGTATGAGGCAGTGCCTGGCAAAAAGGCCTTTCTACCACCGGTGTAGCCTGCAAAATAGTGAGGCTCTACCGAACCTATGACGATCACTTTTTTAGCTTCAGCTACGATCTTGTTTAGATACATCTGAGTGCCGTTTTTGCTCTCGCCCAAAAAAACCATCTCATCATGCTTTGAGTCGTGGTCGTGAACCTCGTTTTTAGCTCTGATCTCTGGGTAAATTTCTTTAGAAAATATCATATTGTATTCATCTAGCGTGCCCTCTCTGTGACAGCCAGTGGCGATGATAAAAATTTTATTTTTATCGCGAAGCTTTGGGTAAATTTGCTTTAAAATTTTAGCAGTTGGCGTAGGTCTTGTACCGTCATTTACGATGATAACGATCTTTTCATCGCCAGCGATAAACTCATCAAAGCTCTTTTGATTTATCGGATTTGCTAAAGCCTTTGCGATAAGCGCTGCTTCGTCAAATTTAGCGACTTTGTTTGGGTCAAAAACACCAAGCAGATTTTTTTCGTCTATTTTTAAATTTATATGGTCATCTTTGCCATAAGCGATAGGGATTTGCATGCTTCTCTCCTTAAATTTAACTATTAATTATTTGCTTTTAGGATTTTATCTCAATCTTTCTTTTAAATATATTTAATTTTTCTATAAAAATTATAGATAAGATAACAAGAATTAAATGTAATATTAAATTCTACATATCTTTTTTAATTAGTATTTAATTTTAATATTTATATACTATTTACGTAATTTTCGAAAAGGGAGAAATCATGGAATTTCTTACAAGTTTGTCTGAGAGTACGCAGTTTTTCTTACAATTGATTGTCGTGCTCGGCTGTTTGTTCTACGGAGCAAAAAAAGGTGGTATGGCACTTGGTGTCCTTGGGGGCATCGGTCTTGTTATTTTGGTATTTGCATTTGATTTAAAACCAGGTAAGCCTGCTATTGATGTTATATTAACTATTCTAGCAGTTGTTGTAGCAAGTGCTACACTTCAAGCAGCTGGTGGTCTTGATGTTATGCTTCAGATTGCTGAAAGAGCGCTTAGAAAACATCCGAAAACAGTTTGTTATCTTGCACCGATTTGTGGCTGGACGCTAACAGTGCTTTGTGGTACAGGTCACACAGTTTATACCCTTTTACCGATCATCTATGACGTATCAATGAAAAGTGGTATCCGTCCAGAACGTCCGATGGCAGCTACTACAATCTCATCACAACTTGCTATTATCGCAAGCCCAGTTTCAGTTGCTGGTGTGTCTATGGTTGCTGTTCTTCTTGGTACTGGCACAGTCCATATTGAGGGCTTTACAAGCTATGTTGATTTATTAAAAGTTACCATTCCTTCTACATTTTTGGGTGTGCTTTGTATAGGAACTTACTCAGTATTTAGAGGTAAAGATCTTGATAAAGATCCAGAATTCCAAGCAAAAATAGCTGATCCAGAGCAAAGAAAATATATATATGGTTCTGATGAGGCACATTCATTAATCGGTGTGCATTTACCAAAAAAACAATGGAATGTTATGTGGATATTCCTAGCTACAATCGCTGTTGTTGCGGTTTTAGGTTATTACAAACAACTTCGCCCAAGCTGGACAAGTAACGTTCCTGGTAAATCAATAGAAATAATCGTAGATAAAAAAACAGTTAAAAACATCACTGTTAAAGACGGACAAGTTGTTTCTATGGTTGGCGATAGCAAGATCGTCTCAAACGTAAAAGACAATAAAGTAAAAGATGCTACTAAATTTACAAGCGTTCAAGTGTTAGATAAAGACAACAAGGTAACACAAAGCATTGTTTCAAACGGCGCTGATGTTGTTATCACTGCAGGAGATAAAAGCGAAACTATCGCAAACGCTAACATAGTAGTAAAAGATACTATGAAAAAGACTGCGCCACTTGGCATGGTTGATACGATCCAAATTTTCATGCTTTTAGCAGCATCTATCATGATGATCTACTCAGGCATCAAAGCAGCTAAGATCGGTCAAAATGAAATTTTCCACAGCGGTATGGTTGCACTTGTTGCGATTTACGGCATTAGCTGGATGGCTGAGACAATGTTCCACTCTCACATTGATATGCTTAAAGGCTCACTTGGCGAGGTTATGAAAGCATATCCTTGGATGTATATCATAGTTGGTATGCTTATATCAAAATTCCTAAACTCTCAAGCTGCTGCAGCTGCGACTTTCGTGCCACTCGCTGTTCAAATAGGCGTTCACCCAGGCGTTATTGTCGCGTTTGCTACTGCTTGCTATGGATACTTCATCCTTCCAACATATCCAAGCGACCTTGCAGCCGTGCAGTTTGACCGCTCAGGCACAACACATATTGGTAAATATGTAATCAACCACAGCTTTATCATCCCTGGTTTCATAGGTGTATTTAGCTCTTGTGCTGTTGGCTGGGTGCTAGCAAATATCTACGGATATCTTAACTAAAATTTTATTTCTGACAAGCTGTTTTAAAGACAGCTTGTCTTTTTTCTACAAAATTTACTACCATTTTTATAAAAAATTTGACCTACTGCTTTCAAAGTTTATCTTGAAATTTCTGCTTATTACTCATATAAACAAAGCTTAGTACTTCAGCCACAGCCCTAAAAAGATGCGCTGGTATCGTATCATCGACCTCACAAACTCTATAAAGCTCCCTTGCAAGAGGTGGATTTTCATAAATTTGCACTCCATTTTCAACCGCTACCTTTTTTATCTGAAGCGCTAAGAAATCAACCCCTTTAGCAAGTATTATCGGCGCCTCGTCACGGCTTTTGTCGTATCTGATCGCCACGGCGTAGTGAGTTGGGTTTGTGATGACGACGTCAGCTTGCGGGATGTTTTGCATCATTCGGCGTTTGGCTGCACGCATTTGCGCTTGGCGGATCCTGCCTTTAACCTGCGGGTCACCCTCCATCTGCTTGTACTCGTCCTTGATCTCTTGCTTGCTCATGCGAAGGTCTTTAAAATACTGAAAACGCACGATGAGCAGGTCAGCAAGACCGATCACAAAAAGTATAAAAAGCATGACGCTAACTAGGATGATGAGCTTCTCTTTTAGCCACGCAAGCTGGTCAAACATAGAAAAAAATAGCGTGTAAGGCAGCTCTTTTATAAACTGCAAGAAAAAGTAAAATCCAACTCCAAAGACGATGCTTACCTTAACGACGATCTTGACGCTCTCGATCGCCTTTTTCATAGAAAATAAATTTTTTAGCCCTTTTAGCGGATTTATCTTGCCAAAATTTGGCGTTATTGGCTTTGTGGTAAATATAAAGCCAAACTGCATTACATTTGCGATTATGCCAGCAACCGCGACGCAGATACAAACTGGCAATATCATCAAAAGAGCCCTACCAAAGGTATTTACAACGATCATTTTTACCGTTGGCAAGGTCAGTGGCTGACCGATAAATTTAGAGTAGTAGATGTAAAGCGAGATGACCTGATCTTTCATAAAATTTAGCATCGCAAGTAGCACGCCAATAGCGATAACTAGGGTCACAAAGCCTGATAGATCCTGACTTTTGGGGACGTTGCCGTCCTTTTTGGCGTCTTCTATCTTTTTGGGGGTCGCTTCTTCGGTTTTTTCCTGATCTTCGCCTGCCATCTTTGTCCTAAGCTCGCTTAAATTTGGGCGATTATAGCCAAAATGCGGTTAAACTATCCGCTAAATTTAAATTTTGCAATTCAAAAAAACTAAGCCATTTTAGGCGTTTTTGGCTAAAATTAGCAAAAATAAGGAGACGCAAAATGTCATTTTTAGAAGGCTTATTTAACATTTTTAAAGCCAAAAAACCACCAAAAAGCGACGAAGAGCTACTTTTAGACGAGTATGCAATGATTTACGCTGAAATAAAAGAGAAAAATTTAAACGAATACGACTTTTTATGTGAGCTTATACGATTACTCTCTTTTTCAAGAGCTAGACGCTACGACTTTTGCCTTGAAAAGTGCCTAGCTGATGGCGACGCCGAGGCACTAAATGATCTCATCTTTCAATACGCTAAGCTAAATTTACTCCCAGGATGTAGCGGCGGATATGATCAGTGCGAGAAGCTCATACCGGCATTTTTTGCTATCGCTTGTGGCGACACAGATAGTATGGCAAGGATATTTCCAAAAGGCCTGCCACCAAGCAAAAACGGCTATAAATTTCTATGTGTCATGCATGATCTGCTCACGGCGATGCTTTGGCAAGATGAAAATTTACTCGCCCCTGCCCTAGAAAAGGCTCGTGCTTTTGCAGAGTCTAAAAAGCCAGCAAATGAAAGAGAGGCGGTTAAATTTGTGCTTGCCTTGCATGAAAAAGATACGGCCGCTATGAGCGAGCATTTGCAGAAATTTTGCTCCACTTTTGGCAGGACAGATGCACCCAAATTTGAAAAACGCCTCTATATCTTTGCGCATGGACTTCATGCTTTGGCGCGCTACTTTTTACCGCTTGAACTCTTTAAAGAGATAAAGCTACCAAAAAATGAAAATTTCAGTAAATTTTACGCAAAGAGGCTCTTTCAAAATGAAATTCCTAAGCCAAAACTTTATTTTGTTTTGCCGCCTGAGCTTGAACTGATAAATGTGATCTTAAGCGCACCAGTAGCCAAAACGCTGATATATCAGCCACATTTGCCAAATGACAAAACCTTCTTTCTAGATCATACATCTATGATAAGAAATTTAGCCGATGAGATCATAAGATCAGGGGCATTAAAGTAGAATTTATAAACTTTTGGCTAATATTCACACCTTACAACCAACAAAGCTCCATAAATCTTTTGCAAAAAAGTGCTTTTTGGTCTTACCAAATTTTAGAAAGGTAGAGTATGTCAAAATACGCTATATTTAAGCATGGCGGTAAGCAATATCGTGTTAGCGAGGGCGAGTTCCTTAAGCTAGATCACTTTAGTGCTGAAGCTAAATCAACCGTTGAGATTACAGAAGTTTTAGCTGTAAATGACGGCGAAGTAAAGGTAGGTGCGCCATTTGTTAAGGGTGCAAAAGTTGTTCTTGAGGTCGTTAATGAAGGCAAAGACAAAAAAGTAGTTATCTACAAAAAACGCAGACGTAAAGACTCAAAACTAAAACGCGGCTTTAGAAGACAATTTACACGTGTAAAAGTCGTAAGTATCGCAGCTTAAGGAGATAAGATATGGCACACAAAAAAGGTCAAGGTTCAACCCAAAATAACCGTGATAGTATCGGACGCCGATTAGGTGTTAAGAAATTTGGTGGCGAGTTCGTTCGTGCTGGAAATATAATCATCCGCCAAAGAGGAACAGCAACTCACGCTGGAAACAACGTAGGTCTTGGCAAAGATCACACTATTTTTGCATTAGTCGATGGCTTTGTAAAATTTGAAAGACTTGATAAAAACAGAAAAAAAGTATCTGTTTATCCAGCTGCATAACCCCAGGGGCGTTCGCCCCTTTTCTTTTTAAATCCACTTAGAATTTATTTATCTTACATATTATTATATATAGCTTGGCATTTTAGAAAAACACCAAACCATATAAATTTATTTTATTTTGCTTTTAACAAAGCAAGTTCTTGTGCTAGAAATTCCCCTGTGTAGCTACCTGTTTTTTTATAGTTTTTTGCCACCTCTTTTACACTACCGCATGCTATTACTTTGCCGCCTTTTGCGCCGCCTTCTGGCCCCATATCTACGATATAGTCGCAGTTTTTGATAACATCCATATTATGCTCGATCACAAAGACAGAATTTCCAAGATCAACTAGGTGATTTAGCACCTTTACTAGCCTATCAACATCGGCAAAATGAAGTCCTGTCGTTGGTTCATCAAGGATGTAAAGCGTATTTCCAGTGTCGCTTCTACTAAGCTCTTTTGCTAGCTTTACGCGCTGCGCCTCGCCACCACTAAGTGTGACTGCGTTTTGTCCAAGCGTGATGTAGCCAAGCCCCACGTCTTGCAGCGTGGTGAGCTTTGAAGCAATCTTTGGCACAGCCTTAAAGAACTCAACCGCCTCATCTATGCTCATATTTAGCACTTCGGCGATATTTTTGCCTTTGTATAAAATTTCCAAGGTCTGAGCGTTATATCTAGCACCATTACAAACGTCACAAACCACGTTGATATCAGGCAAAAAGTGCATCTCGATCGTGATCTCGCCCTCGCCTTGGCACTTCTCGCAACGCCCGCCCTTGACGTTGAAGCTAAAGCGCCCTATTTTATAGCCTCTAAGCTTGGCCTCTTTAGTCTGCGCGAACAAATTTCTTATCTCATCCATCACGCCAGTATAAGTCGCTGGATTTGAGCGTGGGGTGCGGCCTATCGGGCTTTGATCGAGGTATATGACCTTGTCTAAATTCTCAAGTCCGCTTAAATTTACCCCAGCTATTTTTTTTACTTTTTTAGCTCTATTTAGCTGCTCCTGCGCCTCTGGGAGCAAGGTCTGAAGCACTAGCGAGCTCTTGCCAGATCCTGAGACACCAGTGATGCCAACTAAATTTCTAAGTGGAAATTTAGCGGTTAAATTTGAGATATTGTTGATATTTACATTTGAAATTTCAAGCCACTTCTCAGCTTTTCTATTTTTTTGATAGTCGATCTTTTTCTTGCCATTTATGTATTGTGCAGTCTGAGTGTCTGAGCTTAAAAGCTCTTTTGCCGTGCCTGCAAAGACCACGCTACCGCCAAATTTACCAGCACCAGGGCCGATATCTACGATATAGTCAGCCTCCTCTATCGTCTTTTTATCATGCTCGACGACGATCACGGAGTTGCCTTTAGCTTGCAAATTTCTAAGCGTCTTTATGAGTTTTAACGTATCTCGCTCGTGAAGGCCGATACTTGGCTCATCAAGCACATACATGACGCCACTTAGCCCACTTCCTATCTGGCTCGCGATCCTGATGCGCTGTGCCTCGCCACCGCTGATCGTCCTAGCATCACGTCCAAGCGACAAATAGCCAAGCCCCACGTCATACAAAAAGAAAAGCCTCTCATTGATCTCTTTTAAGATAGGCTTTGCGATCGCCTTGTCGTAGTCGCTAAGATAAGCAAAATTTTTCTCATTTGAGAAAAAAGCGGTGCAGTTTTCTATGCTCATATCCAAAATTTCACCAAGCCCAAGGCCAGCGACCTTGACCGCTAAGCTTTGAGGTTTTAGTCTATGTCCGTTACAAGCGTCGCAAATTTTCTCGCTCATATACTCGTCAAAGTCCTTATAATCCTTCAAAAGCCCGTGTGAAATTTTAACCACACCGTCAAATTTTCTAAGTAGCTTGTTTCGCTTCCAAAAGAACTCAACATCCTTGACGTTGCCATATAAAACGAGCCTCTTTTCATCTTCGCTAAGCTCGTAATAGGGCTTTTTGATATCGATACCATTTTGCTCGCAAAAAGCAAGTAAAAATTTATAGTAATAGCTCATGTTGTAGCCATAAAGTAGCTTGATAGCGCCGTTTTCTATCGACTTTTCCTCGTCGATGATCTTGCTCATATCTAAGCTATACCTTATACCAAGTCCGTCGCAGTGCTCGCAAGCGCCCTTTGGCGAGTTGAAGCTAAAGCTTAGTGGCTCAAGCGGAGTAAATGAAATTTTACAGTCAAAACAAGCCATGTGCTCGCTGTAATGTATAAAACTCTCTTTTAAGCCCAGCTCGCCAGCGTTTGCGATCTCTATCTCAACCTCACCAAAGCTCTCATTTAGCGCCTTTTCCACGTCGCTTGCAAGGCGTTCGTGATTTTGCTCGTCGATGGCGATCCTATCAACAATGACCTTTATCGTATGCTTTTTTGTTTTTGCAAGCTCGATCTCCTCATCAAGCCTCACCACCACGCCATCTATCTGTGCTCTAACAAAGCCTTTTTGACGTAAATTTTCGATCAGATCCGCCCATGTTCCCTTTTTCTCACGAACTAGCGGCGCATAGATGATCACTTTTGCGCCAAGTGGGAGCTTTGAAATTTCATTTATGATGTCGCTCGCACTCATTTTTGAGATAGGTTTGCCGCATTTATGGCAGTGCTGCACGCCAACCCTTGCGTATAAAAGCCTTAGATAATCATAAATTTCAGTGATCGTGCCAACCGTTGAGCGAGGATTTTTTGAAGTTGTCTTTTGATCGATCGCGATTGCAGGCGTTAAACCCTCTATCTTATCAACATCAGGCTTGCCCACACGGTCTAAAAACTGCCTAGCGTAGCTACTAAGGCTCTCCATATACCTGCGCTGCCCCTCAGCATAGAGCGTGTCAAAGGCTAGCGTGCTCTTACCACTGCCGCTAAGACCGGTAAAAACTACTAATTTATTTTTAGGAATTTCAAGGTTTAAATTTTTAAGATTGTGCTCTCTTGCACCAGTTATTTTTATAGTATCATTCATTAAATTTATACGACCTTTTTAAAATTTTAATCTGTAAATTTAGTCTAAAAGTGATAAAAACTTTATAAATGTAGTTTAGAGAAATTAAGCGTGCTATGAAAATTTAAGAGTATATTTATATCATTTTCAGTTTTTTTTGATATTCTACGCCAAAATTTTATTTAAGGAGAAAAAATGTCTGTAAAAATAACCGATATATGCATAAGCTGTGGTTCATGCATCGATGAGTGTCCAGTTTCAGCTATTGTTGATGATAGCGACAACCCAACTGGAGCAGATACATACTATGTTTATTCAAACAAATGCGTTGAGTGCGTAGGTTACAACGACGAACCAGCCTGTGCATCTGCCTGTCCAACTGATGGTTGCATCGTTTGGGATGCCGTAGTAGCAGGACAACCTTCACGTGATCAAATCGGTGCTGACGCTCGCATTGGCAGCACTCCAGTTATCCAATAAATTTACAAAATTTAGGCTCAAATTTGAGCCTATTTTATTTTTAAGCTTTATTTGATATAATTGCCAACTTCATTTAAATAACCTAAATTTTAAGGAAAATTTATGCAAAGAACACTTTCTATTATTAAGCCTGACGCTGTTAAGAAAAATGTTGTTGGAAAGATTATAGATAGATTTGAAAGCAATGGCTTAAGAATCGCAGCTGCAAAGAAAATCAAACTTAGCAAATGCGATGCAAAAGCATTTTATGCAGTTCATAAAGATAGACCTTTCTTCAACGATCTAGTTGATTTTATGGTAAGCGGACCAGTTGTAGTTATGGTTTTAGAGGGCGAAAATGCAGTTGCTAAAAACCGCGAGCTAATGGGTGCAACTAACCCAAAAGAAGCAGCTCCTGGCACTATTAGAGCTGATTTTGCTGATAGCATTGACGCAAACGCAGTTCACGGAAGCGACAGCCTAGAAAACGCTGTAAATGAGATAAATTTCTTCTTTGCTTCAAGAGAAATTTGCTAATTTTGGACTAAAATTTGATTATTCCGTTTTCTAAAATAGCAAACAAAGAGATAAACTTTGAGCTAGTAAGAAACAATGATCTAGTTTTTAGTGGAATTTTAAAAAGAAAAGACCCTTTTTTGGTAAAATGCCAAGGCACTATAAAGGGTGAGATAAAATATATTTGTGATCGATGTGGTGATGAATTTATGTTGCCTATCGATCAAGACGTAGAGCTAAATTTAAGTGATGGTGTCTATAAAGACAGAGAAAATGAGCTTAGCGATACGGTTGAATTTTTTGATGGCAATATTGATTTAAAAGAAGTTTTTGAAAGCGAGCTAGAAGCTTTTAAGAGCGATTATTTTTATTGTGAAAAATGTAAAAATTTATAAAGGAGAGTAAAATGGCAGTACCAAAGCGAAGAGTGAGTCATTCTCGTGCAGCAAAACGTAGAACACATTACAAAGTTACACTTCCAGTGCCTGTAAAAGACAAAGATGGTTCTTGGAAAATGCCTCACCGCATAAACAAAACAACAGGTGAATACTAAAATATGATTCGCATTGCTATTGATGCTATGGGTGGTGATTTTGGTGCAGAGCCTATAATATCTGGCGTTATCGAAGCACTGAAAGAGGCAGAATTTAAAGCTGTATTAGTTGGCGATAGCAATGCCATAAAACCACTCATCCCACAACCCTATTTAAAAAATATAGAATTTATAGAAGCTACCGAAGTCATCTCTATGGCTGACGGAGCGACAGACGCACTAAAAAGAAAAGATAGCACGATCTACAAAGCTGTTGAGCTTTTAAAAGAAAAAGAAGTCGATGCTGTCGTTTCTGCTGGTCACAGCGGTGCTACTATGAGTTTAGCTACGTTAAGAGTTGGTAGATTAAAAAATGTATCTCGTCCAGCAATCGCTACGCTTATGCCTAATTCAAAAGAGACAGCTACTTTGGTTTTGGATGTTGGCGCAAATGTTGATTGCAGAAGCGAACACTTATTTCAATTTGCCATAATGGGCGAAGCCTATGCAAAAGAAATTTTAGGCAGAAAAGAGCCAAAAGTAGGTCTTTTGTCAAACGGCGAAGAGGAAAGCAAAGGCAATGAAGTCAGCAAAGAGGCTTTTAAACTAGTTTCTAGGCTTGATAGCTTTGTTGGCAATGCAGAGGGCAATCAAATTTTTGATGGCAGCATTGATGTCATGGTTTGTGACGGTTTTATGGGAAATATCCTACTAAAAACTAGCGAAGGTGTCGCTGATGCCATAGGCAAGATCATCAAAAAGCAAGTCAAAAAATCACCTCTTGCTATGGCTGGATCAGTGCTTATGAGAAAAGTCTTTAAAACTCTAAAAAAACAGGTTAGCTACGATGAGTATGGCGGTGCTCCGCTTCTTGGCGTAAATGGCTGCGTCATCATAAGCCACGGCAAAAGTAACTCAAAAGCTATAAAAAATGCAATCTTTCAAGCAATTAAATTTGCTAACTCGAATATAAATAAAGTTATAGAAGAAGAACTTTCACACTTTGCAAGGTAAAATATGCCAAAAGCTTCATTGATCTCCATTGCGTCGTATGTCCCAGAAAAAATTTTAACAAATTTTGATTTTGAAAAAATGGTCGACACGAGCGATGAGTGGATAGTGAAGCGAACTGGTATAGAGCAAAGACACATCGCAACAACCGAGATAACAAGCGACCTTGGCACAAAAGCTGCTGAGCTAGCTATAAAGCGCTCAGGGCTTGAAAAATCACAAATCGATGCGGTAATCTGCGCTACGATATCTCCAGATCATCTTTGCATGCCTTCAACTGCTTGCAAGATAGCTTCAAATTTAGGCTTAAATTTTGGCATTACAGCTTTTGATATAAGTGCGGCTTGCACAGGATTTATCTATCTTTTAGAGATTGCAAATTCTCTTATCATAAGCAGTGCTAAAAAAAATGTTTTGATCATAGGAGCTGAAAAACTAAGCTCGATAATCGACTACACAGATAGAAGCACATGCATACTTTTTGGCGACGGAGCTGGTGCTGCTGTGATAAGTGCTAGCGAAGAAAATGAGATCATCGACATCCACACTGCAAGCGATGGCAGACAGGCTGAGCTTTTGATAACTCCAGGATGTGGCAGTGCATTTCCGGCTAGCGAAGAGACGCTAAAAAATAGGCTAAATTTCATCCACATGAGCGGAAATGAGGTCTTTAAAATAGCGGTTCAAACGCTTAGCAAAAGCGTGATAGAAATTTTACATGAAAATAAAATGCAAAGCGAAGATATCGACTTTTTCATACCTCATCAAGCAAATATCAGGATAATAGACGCCGTAAAAAATAGGCTAAATTTTACAGACGAGCAGTGTGTTTTGACAGTTGCAAAATACGGCAACACAAGCTCCGCTTCTATCCCAATGGCGATAAATGATGCTTACGAGGATGGACGCATTAAAAATGGCTCTATTTTACTTCTTGATGCATTTGGCGGTGGCTTTACTTGGGGTTCTGCGATACTAAAATTTGGTGGAAGAAATTTTAGCGACCTGTAATTAACCGCTTCTACATCCAAAACTTTAAATTTAATAAAATTTCTACAACATCCTCTATAAATTTTTAAAAATTTCCATTCATTTTCAAATGCATATTAAAATTACACTGTTTAAAATTTCCAGATCTATTTAATTAGAATTTAAATTTTTATGGATATAATTTCGCAATCAATAAAATTTATTATTAAGGAGAAAATATGTTTGTAACAAAAAAAGCACCTGACTTTACAGCTGCAGCAGTTTTAGGAAACAATCAAATTGTAAATGATTTCAACCTTTACAAAAACATCGGTGAAAAAGGCGCTGTTGTATTTTTCTACCCAATGGACTTTACATTCGTTTGCCCAAGCGAGATCATCGCATTTGATAAAAGATATGACGAGTTCAAGTCACGCGGTATCGAAGTTATCGCAGTTTCTTGCGACAACCAGTTCTCACACTTTGCATGGAAAGAGACTCCAGTAAATAAAGGCGGTATCGGCAAAGTTCGCTTCCCGATCGTAGCTGACATGACAAAATCAATCGCTCGCGGCTTTGACGTACTTCTAGAAGACGCTGGTGTAGCACTTCGCGGATCATTCTTGCTTGACAAAGATGGCACAGTTCGCCACGCAGTTATAAACGACCTACCACTTGGTAGAAACATCGACGAGATGATCAGAATGGTAGATACTATGCTATTTACAAACGAGCACGGCGAAGTTTGCCCAGCTGGCTGGCACAAAGGTGATGCTGGTATGAAACCAAGCACAGAAGGCGTTGCTGACTACCTTTCACACAACGAAAGCAAACTATAATTATTCAAATTTCTAGGCAGCCTTGCCTAGAAATTTCCTCTCTACACAAATTTAAATATTTTTTTAATATAACTTTATATATGATAGCGATGTTTTAATAAATAACCTTTTTTGGAGACCCCATGGAGTTTAAGGGCAGGCAAGAACTTGTCGAAAATTGCGAGGATTGCATACTTGGTTTAAGAGCTAAATTTATAGATGAGGGTATCAAATTTTGCAGACAACTGACCCTTGTAGTGCCACACGAGCAGATGAAAATTTGCCTTGAGAGTATCTTTGACGCGCTGCTGATCCAAAAACCAAATGCCACACAGATTCGCGACGACTTAAACAGCCTAATACCAAAACTAAATGCAAAAGACGAGCTAGTAAATTTCTTGCTCTTAAATTTGACACTAAATTTTAGTCACGCCTGCGATGATGCAGTATATGTGGGCTATTTTGTAAATGCCGTCTCAAGGATGAAAGAAATTTTATATAACACGCAGGATCACCAAGAAGCCACGGTAAAAACGATGATCGATACTGGTTCATTTTTCTATGAAGATCCGATCAATACATTTACACGCATGAAAAACGCCAAAGTCCGCCCTGAGTTTTTAAATTTATACGACGGACTAAATATAAAATACGAAGCCGAAATTTTAGAGGTTAAAGAAGATAGCGTCGTCTTTCGCGTAGATATGATGCAAATTTTAGCCATGAAGCAAGATGGCAAGGGCTTTATCCTGCCAAACAGCTTTTTCTCAAAGCAACTTCGCGCCGACATCATCGACTACAATATCGCCGATAAAAGCGTCACTCTTTCAAATTTCTCACGCACAGCGACCATGCATGCAAACAAGAGAAAATTCCAGCGCGTCTTGCCAAATCGCTTTACCAAAATTTCTCTAAAAGGAGAGCAAGGCGAGCTTGTTGGCAGCCTTTATGACATCTCAGAAGGCGGCATGAGCATATTAAGCTCACAAGCTACAAATTTTAAAGACGGCGAGGAGTTAGAGGCAAATTTTGACATCATGCTCTCACCAAATGAAGTAAAAAACGTCTCTTTGAAGCTAAAGCTAGTCACTGAGCTAGCATACAAGGGCTACATCAGATACTGCATGCAGCTAGTTGATGATGACAAAACGATAAAAGACTTCACGCAAAAGCGCGTCAAAGAGACGCTTGATGAGCTTCGCTCACGCATAAATTTATACGAATAAGGCAATTAGTGAAAACCATACAAGAAAATTTAAAACTTTTTTACATCGGACTAAAAGATAAAGAGCCATTTTTTTATAAAAACAAGGACCTAACCACCCACGCAGCCATTATCGGTATGACTGGTAGCGGCAAAACAGGCCTTGGTATCACGCTTTTAGAAGAGGCCTGCATAGACAACATTCCCTCTATCATCATCGATCCAAAGGGCGATATCACAAATTTAGCCCTCACCTTTCCGCAGATGAGAGCGGAGGATTTTTTACCTTATGTCGACGAAGCAGAAGCGGCAAATAAAGGTCAAAGCGTAGAGGAATTTGCCGCCGCTCAGGCCGAGCTTTGGAGAAACGGCATAGAGTCGAGCTTTCAAGACCTTGAGCGAGTAAAAATTTTAAAAGATAGCGCTAGCTTTAATATCTACACACCAAAAAGCTCAGCTGGCATAGGCGTGGCGCTACTTAGCGACTTTGCCTGCCCAAATATTAGTGACGAAGAAATTTTTAGCAACTATATAAACTCGCTCGCAGCGTCGGTGATATCGCTTATTGGCATGAGTTCTGAGGATATGAGCTCAAAAGAGCAGCTGCTTATCTCCACTATATTTGAGAGCAAATTTAAAGAGCAAAAAGACGTCAGCATCGAAGAGCTTATAAATTTCATAGCAAATCCGCCGTTTAAAAAGATAGGCGTTTTTGATGTAGATACCTTTTATCCAAGCAGTGAGCGTCTAAAGCTTGCCATGAAGATAAACGCGCTCATCGCAAGCCCAAGCTTTAAGGGCTGGACGCAGGGCGTTAGACTTGAAATTTCAAAGATGCTTTTTGACGAAAACGGCAAAGCAAAGTGCAATATTTTTACGATCTCGCACCTAAATGACGCTGAGAGGATGTTTTTTGTCACCCTTTTACTAAACGAGATCATAGCGTGGATGCGCGGCACAGAGGGCACTAGCTCACTTAGAGCGATCCTATATATGGATGAAATTTTTGGCTTCTTCCCGCCAAACGCAAACCCTCCGTCAAAAACGCCTATGCTCACACTCTTAAAACAAGCCCGTGCATTTGGTTTGGGCTGCGTTTTAAGCACGCAAAACCCAGTCGATCTTGACTACAAAGGCCTTAGCAACATCGGCACTTGGTTCATCGGCCGTCTCCAAACAGCGCAGGACAAAGCCCGCGTGATCGACGGACTAAGCGGCATCACAGGCTCAAGCTTAGACAAAGCTTCACTTGAAAATCTCATATCAAATTTAGCCAAAAGAAATTTCTTACTCAAAAATATAAACGAGGACGGACTAAATGTCATCTCCACTCGCTGGGCACTTAGCTATCTAAAAGGTCCGCTAAGCCGTGAGCAAATTTCAAATTTGATGAAAGATAAAAAAGAGAATTTAAACAGCCAAAATGTAGATAAAAGCGAGATGAAATTTAGCGCAAAGCCTATCATCTCAAGTGCGATCACGCAGCTTTATGCTAACTCAAAAAGCCTCACACCAAATTTACTAGCAAGCGCAAAAGTGAGAATTTACGACGCTAAAAAGAGCATAGACAGCGTTTGTGAGGTGAGCTATCTTTACGAGCTTAGTGAAAATGACAAAGAGCCAAACTGGAGCGAGGCTAGCGAAGGCATGCGCGTTGATGCGAGCGAAAATGAGCCAAGCGGTGCAAGCTTTGCTGCTGTGCCAAATTTCATAACGAGCGCTAAAAATTTTGACGCTTTAGAGAAAGATTTTAAAGAGTTTTTGTATAGAAATTTCAAATTTAACACCTTTGAGGCGATGGGAATTTACTCAAAAGAAAACGAGACAAAAGAGGAGTTTTTTATAAGGCTTCAAGATAAGTGCAACGAAATTTTAGAGGAGCAAACCGCAAAGCTCACGGCTAAATTTGAAAAAGAGCAAAAAAGCTTGCAAGATAAGCTAAACAAAGCCCTTGCAAAGCTTGATAAAGAACAAAAAGAGATGACCACAAGCGGCCTTGACGCAGCTATAAATATAGGCGCAAGCATATTTGGAGCGATATTTGGCAACAAGCTCTTATCTCGCCAAAACGCGGGCAAGATCGCCTCAAGCGCAAGAAGTGCAAACAAGGTCTTAAAAGAGCGAAGCGATGTCAAGCTTAGCGAGCAAAGCGTAAATGATATAAGCTTAGCCATAAGCGAGCTCGAAGAGAAATTTGCACAAGAGTGCGATGCGCTAAAAGAGGCAAATGATGTTAGGAACATCACGATAAACGAAACGCAAATTTCACCAAAGAAAAGCGACATCTACGACGAAAAAATCGTGCTTCTGTGGAGATGATTTATAAAAAAATTAGTATTTTTTTAATATCATTTCTCTTTAAATTTAAAAGGTAAAATATGCAAAATTTAATACTTTATGCCGTTAGCTACCTGCTTGGCAGCATCCCATCAGGGCTCATACTAGCAAAAATTTTCGGACATGTTGATATAAAAAAAGAGGGCAGCAAAAGCATAGGCGCGACAAATGTTTTAAGGGTTTTAAAGCAAACAAACCCAAAACTCGCCAAAAAACTAGCCATTTTAACCGTAGTTTGTGACGTTTTAAAGGGCGTTTTGCCACTCATCATAGCCTCTTTGCTTGGAGCTAGCCAAAGCGTGCTTTGGACGATGGCAGTTTTAAGCGTTGCGGGGCATTGTTTTTCTATATTTTTAGGCTTTCAAGGTGGCAAAGGCGTGGCAACTGGGGCTGGCGTGCTCGCATTTTTCTTACCAGTTGAGATCATAATCGCTCTTGTCGTTTGGTTTTTGGTCGGTAAATTTTTAAAAATAAGCTCTCTAGCCTCGCTATGCGCGCTGATAGCTCTCATCGCATCAAGCTTTATCATCCACCCAGAGCTTGATGAAATTTACACTCACGCGCCGATCCTTATCATCGCATTTTTGGTAGTTTATAAACACATACCAAATATCGTTCGCCTGCTTTCAGGCAAGGAGCAAAAAGTCGTATGAAAAGTGAAATAACAACGATCATTAAAGATTATAAATTTCAAACTGTTATCGGGATGTTTGACTTTGAGAGAGTTGCAAAGCAAGAGGTAAAAGTAAGCTTAGAATTTCGCTCTACTAGCTTGATTGATTATGTTTTGGTGGCGGATTTTATAAAAGAATTTTACAATGAGATGAAATTTCAAAGCGTAGAAGAGTCATTAGAAGCAACCTGCAAAGCGCTAAAAGAGAGGTTTAGCTCGCTTACTAGCTTAGATATGGAGATTTTAAAAACCGAGATTTTACCAAATGCAATTGTCGGTGCAAAAATCAGCACTGTTTTTTAAAAATTTATTAAAGTATCTTGAAATATTTCTTAATTTATGATACAATCGACCATAAATTTTAGTTTAAGGAAAAGAAATGCGTATTTTAATAGTAGAAGACGAAGTAACGCTAAATAAGACGATTGCTGAGGGGTTGCAAGAGTTTGGTTATCAGACAGATAGCTCTGAAAATTTTAAAGACGCTGAGTACTACATCGGCATCAGAAACTATGACTTAGTTTTGACTGACTGGATGCTTCAAGATGGTGACGGCGTTGATCTTATAAATATCATAAAACATAAATCTCCACGCACTTCAGTTGTAGTTCTTTCTGCAAAAGACGACAAAGAGAGCGAGATAAAAGCACTTAGAGCTGGCGCTGATGACTACATCAAAAAGCCATTTGATTTTGACATTTTAGTAGCTAGACTAGAGGCTAGACTACGCTTTGGTGGCACAAATATCATCAAGATAGACGAGCTTATCATCAACCCTGATGAAGAGAAGATCACATATCTTGGTCGCGACATCGAGCTAAAAGGCAAGCCATTTGAGGTATTAACTCACCTTGCAAGACATTCAGATCAGATCGTATCTAAAGAGCAACTACTTGACGCTATCTGGGAAGAGCCAGAGCTTGTAACTCCAAACGTTATCGAGGTTGCTATCAACCAAATCCGCCAAAAAATGGACAAACCGCTAAATATTTCAACAATAGAAACTGTTAGAAGACGCGGATATAGATTTTGCTTTCCCAAAAAAGCTTAAGAAATAGATTTATACTGCAATTAGCATCTGGTGCGATGATGCTAATTGCCGTTGTTTCGGTGATGCTCTATCACTACATAAGAGTCACCGTTTTTCAAAGTGTAGTTAGCGAGTTAAACCAGCAAGCCACAGCCTACAAGAACAATCCACAAAATTTCAATCCTAACAATCTAAAAACTTTTACTATAGAAATCCCAAACAAAACTCTAGCCACCGTAAAAGTAGGCGAGCTTAAAGGCGAAAAACCCTACCTCGTGATGCAAAAGATCAAAGATAAGAGCACAACCACGCTAACAACAAGGCTAGATGATAGTAACTACTTAGTTCTAGAGAAAGAGACGACGCTTCAAAGCCAGATAGTAGAAGAAATTTTTATAGATATTATAATCGTAAATGTCACAGCGATACTTTTGGTGCTATTTTACGCACTATTTTTATCAAGAATGCTTTTAATACCTATAAAAATTTTAAGTCACAAGCTTACAAATTTAGATGAGAAATTTCTAAAAGAGATCGATATCAAAAGCCTGCCAGACGAGTTTTTGCCACTTGGTAATAGCATAAATAGGCTGATCTCTCGCATACAAACTTTCGTTTTATACCAAAAAGAGCTCTTTGTAGGCGTGGCGCATGAGCTAAAAACTCCACTTGCCGTTATGAAAACCAAAAACGAAGTGACGCTTTTAAAGCCAAGAGATAGCGAAAAATACATAGAAGCGCTAAAATCAAACAACGAAGCGATCAACGGCATGAACGCTATGATAGGCTCGGTCCTTGAGATCGGCCGTCAAGAAGGCGCGCAGTTTGAAGAGCCAGTAAATACCGACGTGATCGCATTTTTAAAAAAACTAGGTAAAAACTACGAAGTGCTAGCAAAAGGTGAAGAAAAAAATCTCGCACTCGATCTAAAACCTGAAATTTTTAACCTAAATATCCAAACTAGCCTGCTAACTCACATCGTGCAAAATTTCGTCCAAAATGCTATCAAATTTTCTCCAAAAAATAGCACGATTACGATTAGCTCAAGGGTTGAAAAGAGTAAATTTATCATCGAGGTTGCCGACGAGGGCGTGGGCATAGACGAGAGCAAGGACTTGTTTGCTCCATTTAAAAGATACGGCAACAAAGGTGGTGCTGGACTTGGACTATTTCTCGCAAAGGGCGCAGCACAGGCACTTGGGGCTGAGATATCTATCAAAAATAGAGAGAACACAAACGGAGCAGTTGCAAGCCTCGTTTTAAATTTAAAAGGATAAAAAATGGCAAAGAGAACCGCAGTGATCGATCTTGGCTCAAATTCTATGCGTATGGCGATATTTGAGCGCACATCACGCTTAGCATTTTTTATACTAGCTGAATATAAAACCAAAGTGCGACTGGGAGAAGGTGGATACGGCTCAAACAACGAAATTTCAGAAGCTTCAATGCAAAAAGCGATCAAAGCTTTTGGCGAATTTGACAACATCATAAAAAGCTATAAATGCTCCAAAGTCCTATGTGTCGGCACTTCAGCGCTTAGAGATGCTCCAAACTCAGGCGTTTTGATCTCTCTTTTAAGAAAAAAACTTGGCATAAATTTAAAAGTCATTGACGGCAAAGAAGAGGCTACTTTTGGAGCGATAGCGGCTAAAAATTTGCTTCACAATCTAGCCGAGTGCGTCACTATCGACATCGGCGGAGGCTCGACCGAGCTTGCTAGGATAAGTAACAGCAAGATAGTCGATGTCCTCTCACTTGATATAGGCACAGTGAGGCTAAAAGAGCTATTTTTTGATAAGAAAAATTTAAACAAACTACCAAAATTTCTATCGCAGATCACGGCACAGATAGATGAGCGATTTAAGTGTCCAAATTTAATAGCCATCGGCGGCTCTTTAAGAGCGATCTCATCAGCCATAATGAGCAAAAATTTATATCCGCTCTCGTCACTACATGGCTTTTGCTACAAGCTTGGTGACGAGCAAGCCTACATCGAGAGCATTGCAAACGTTAGCGTGCTTGAACTAAATAAATTCCCTATAAAAAAAGATAGATATGACACCATTAGAGAGGGCGCACATATATTTTTAGCCCTTGCCAAGGCGCTAAACGCCAAAAATGTCATCACAAGTGGCGTTGGTGTAAGAGAAGGGGTCTTTTTAAAAGACTTTTTGCGTCCAAGTCTTAAATTTCCAGAAAATTTTAACCCAAGCGTCAAAAGCCTGCAAGATCGCTTCATCCTATCTTGCAATAAAGCCGTGGCAAGATACGCAAAAGATATCTTTGTGGCGCTTAAAAAGCTTCATGGACTAAATGAGAGCTATCTTGATACGCTACTAATTGCTGCAAAACTTCACAATGTCGGTCAAGAGATAGGCTTTTACGGTGATCACAAAAACTCAGCCTATATCATACTAAATGCCCTAAACTACGGCTTTTCACACGAGCAAAAGGCACTAATAGCCGCAGTAATTGGCACAAATGGCAAGAAAAATATTTATGAGTTTGAAAAGTATAAAAATTTATTACCAAAGGCTGAGTGTGTAAGGTGGCTAAGCTTTATCCTTGCGCTAGCCAAGGCACTCGATATAACCTGTGAGAAGTTAAATTTAAGCTTTGAGTTTAGCGGCCACACGCTAAAAATAGAGGGTGCAAAAGAATTTGCCATGGCAAAAGAAGAGATAAAAAAGATCGCAAAACCTGAAATTTTTGCCATTTCGTTTGTGTAGGTCAAAAAGTTAGCGGTCAAATTTATAAATTTATTTTCTAAAAATAGGAGGTGGGTAAAGGCTTATATTTTGCTTTGTAGGCTTGCAATGCAAGTCAGATACGAAATTCGTACACCTTGCCCACTCTTTTTATCCTTCGGCACATGTTCAAAATATGCAATAGTGCCAAAGTGCCATGTTCTTAGTGTGAAACAAATTTTAAAATTTCATGAACGAGCAATTTTGGCTCTAAAATTTGAGCTAAGCGGCAAGCGAAGCCAAATTTTAGTAGTCAATTCTTAGGGATGAGTGGAATTTTAAAATTTGTAAAATAGCAAATTTCTCTTTTAAAAATACAGACCTTAAATTTAAAAACTCTTTTATCCAAAAGGGAGACAAAGGGACTTGAATTACGGTCTACTTGCAGTTGCGAGCTAACGAAGCAAAGAAGCTCTCTTCCCCCTTAACGATCCCCTAACTCCGACAACGTTAGAAGTGGCATGCAATGGTGTATGCGCACTGCATGCGCTTTATGCAAAAACTTTAAAAATTTAGTAGTGCAAAAAGCGGAGTTAAAATTCTCCGCTCATTTTATCTTTGTAGTTATTTAGGCTATTTTGACGCTCTTGTAAAAATGAGCCAAGTTTTTTCTTATTTTCTTCAAAAAAGACTGCAAAGTCTTGCTCATTTTGGATCTTCTCTTCGCCAAAGCTATCAAGCATGACATTTGAGCTGCCAACTATCACTAGATAGCGCCTATTTTCGTAGCTTAGAAGCATTAGCTTGTTTGTGCGGTCAAGGTATTTTTCGTAGATGATATTGACGCCGCTATTTTGATTTTTAAGTAGCCAGTTCATCGACTTTGTGTCGTTTTGTGGTTGATTTTGTGGCGTTTTGAACCCGCTAAAATCACTACTTTTTGAAGTGATATATCTTTTAAAAACATATAAAAATATAAGAAGCGCGATGAGCACACTTAGGACGATGAAGTATCTCGAATCAATATTAACCATAGGTTCATTTTCTGTCTTTGGCATGCTAGCAGTTTCTATCTTTGCGCTTGCTTGAGGCATATTTTGCACTTGCGTTTTTGTGTTTTTTAGTGTTACGCGGATGCGAAGTCCGAAGCTATCTGTTGTCTTTGAGGCATTTACGATGATCGCATCGTTTGAGCGTAAATTTAAAACTAAAGAGTTTTGCTTTGGCTCTATCTCAAGCTCTTGAATGATCTTTGAGTTTATGTCCTTGCTCGCGCTTTGATCGTAGCTTAGAGAATTTAGTATCAAAGAGGTCGTATCTTTTTCACGCTTTTGAAAGATGTTGCCCTCATACGGCGCATCAAAGCTAAGCATGATATCGACCCTGTCGGTGCGCTCATAGATGTTGTATGTTAGCAGATTAGAAGCTAAAATTTGCGTAGCAAAAAGCACAAAAAATAGTATAAATTTCATAAAAGTTCTTTTTTGAAGTATTGAATAACTGACTTTGAGTCCAAAATTTCATTTATCCTGATGGCTAAATTTTTCTCATAAACCATTACTTCGCCTTTTCCAAAAATTCTATTATTTATATATAGCTCCACGCTCTCGCCAGCTGGTTTTTCCAGGTCTATGACCGAGCCAGCTTCAAATTTCAAAAGCTCATTTATGCTAACTGTGGTAGTTCCTAGCTCAGCTATAAAATCAACACTTATATCCATAAGCTCATCATAGCTCTTAAAAAGCCCTAGCTGTTCTAGTGTCTCTATCGCACCTTCGTCGTTCATTGTATCTTGTAGCCTATTTGAAATGTTCTATTTTTTATCTTATATATAAATTTCTCTTTTAGCTTTATGCCAAAATTCTCAACCTCGCCTAAAAATTCAGGCGTTCCGAGTTTATAAGCATTTGGCTCTTTTTCATTTAGCAAATTTTTAGCCTTGCCGATGATCTGATTAGCTATCTCTTTGCAAAGATCGTCCAAATCGCCACCATCAACATCTTCGTGACCAAAAAAGGCATTCATGAAAATTTTTAAAGTATCTTTTTTAAAAAACAGATAAAACTGATACTCACTTTTGCCCTTATAAACTGGTATGCTAGCCCCGTAAAATCCTTTACCAAGGCTCTTGCCAAACTCTAAATCCAACCCCAAAGTATCCTTGCAAAGATAGCTCGTGGCTTCATCTATAACTTTTCTCATATCTCTTCCTTAAGACTTGAAATGCGCGTTAATTATACTTTGGCTTTACTAAATTAGCTATAAATTTATTAAGCATTTTAAAAGAGTTTATCGACCTCTTTAACCAGCTCTTTTGCGCTAAATTTGGCACAAAGCTTGACTATCTGCGTGCCTATGATCGCAGCGTCAGCATATTTTTTCACTTCGCTAACATCATCTTTGTTTTTGATGCCAAAGCCCACAGCCACTGGCAGGTCGCTCTTTTTCTTAAGCTCTAGGACTAAATTTTTTATCCTATCTTCATCGGCTCTTTTCGAGCCGCTAACGCCGATAGCACCTAGCACGTAGATAAACCCTGAGCCAAATTTTAATATCTCATCCGCCCTGCCCCCAGACGTGACACTTATAAGTGGCACAAGGCATAAATTTAGCTCCTTGCACTTTAGAGCAAACTCCTCGCACTCCTCACAAGGCAGATCTGGCACGATAAAGCCGCTAACCCCAGCTTCACGTGATCTTTTGAGAAATTTATCAACGCCATAAGCAAAGATAATGTTGTAATAAACTAAAAAAACAAGTGGCTTTGTTACTTTTGCCTTGCAGCCCTCAAGCATATCAAAGACAACATCGGTATTTACGCCACTTTGAGCTGTCTCAAAGCTAGCTTGCGCGATGAGTTTGCCATCAGCCAGCGGGTCAGAGTATGGGATGCCGATCTCTAGCAGATCAAGCGTGCTCTCATCTAAATTTTCTAAAAATTCCTTCGTTTTTTCTAAGCTTGGATATCCAGCCACGATGTAGCCGATGTTTGCCTTTTTACCGTTAAATGCGCTTCTAACCTTATCCATAAATTTTTCCTTTTTCGTAGCCGATGACTGTGTTTATGTCCTTATCGCCCCTGCCTGAGATATTTACGACGATGACGCTTTTTTTATCAAGCTTTGGGCAAAGTTTCTCCAGATACGCCACCGCATGCGCGCTCTCGATGGCTGGGATGATGCCCTCCATCTTGCTTAGAAAATACAAGGCATTTATGCACTCATCGTCGGTTACAGCTTCATATCTTACCCTTTTGATATCGTTTAAATGGGCGTGCTCTGGGCCGATACCTGGGTAGTCAAGACCCGCTGAGATGCTGTGAACTGGCGAGATCATGCCGTATTCATCTTGCAACACGGTCGTTTTCATGCCGTGGATGATGCCGGTTTTGCCTTTGCTAAGCGTAGCTGCGTGATAAGGGGTATCTATGCCAAGGCCGCCAGCTTCTATACCTACTAAATTTACGCTCTCATCGTCCAAAAACGCACTAAAAATGCCAATAGCATTGCTGCCGCCGCCAACGCAAGCGATGACGTAATCAGCCTTTTTGCCATAATTTTCAAGCTGAGCTTTTGCCTCTGTACCGATCACGCTTTGGAAGTCACGCACGATCTTTGGATATGGGTGCGGACCAACGGCTGAGCCAATGACGTAAAATGCGCTCTCTATCTCATTTACCCACGCTTGTATGGCCGCCGTAGTCGCCTCTTTTAGCGTTTTTAAGCCATCTTCTACGCTCACCACCTTTGCGCCAAGAAGCTGCATGCGAAAGGCATTTAGCTGCTGTCTAGCCACATCTGTAGCTCCCATATATACGTCACACTCTAAGCCCAAAAGTGCCGCCGCAGTCGCTGTTGCCACGCCGTGCTGACCAGCTCCAGTCTCAGCTAAAATTTTCTTTTTACCCATCTTTTTAGCAAGCAATGCTTGAGCTAGGGCGTTATTTATCTTGTGCGCGCCCGTGTGGTTTAGATCCTCACGTTTGAGGTAAATTTCATGTCCGTAGTGCTCGCTTAGGCGCTTTGCAAAAAAGAGCGGACTAGGCCTGCCAACGTAGTTTTTCAAAAGATCATCAAGCTCGTCTTTAAACTCTTTTGTCTTTGCGATGCTCTCATAAGCATTTTCTAGCTCATCAAGGGCAAACATCACCGTCTCAGGCACGAACTGCCCGCCAAATTTTCCAAAATACGCCTTACTATTCATCTTCTACCTCACCTATGATCTTTAAAATTCTCTCTATTTTTAACGCATCTTTTATGCCGTTTTCGTCCTCGACTTTTGAGTTGATATCGACTAGACATGGCTTAAATTTCAGTGCCTCTTTTATGTTGTGCTCACCTATGCCCCCAGCCATGCCAAATTTAAACTTAACCTCTTTTAAAATTTCCCACTCAAAGCTAGTACCATTTCCGCCGGCATTTTCGCCCTTACAGTCAAAAAGCGCCATGTCAAAATGCTTAAAATCAACCTCTGGTAAGCTATCTTTCACGCTAAAAACCTGCCAAATCTCAAGCCCCATGTCTTTCAAATTTGCATGCAAATTTTCACTGATCGCTCCATGCACCTGAGCGACGTCAAGCCCTGCAAACTGGCAAATTTCCATTATCTCGCAATCACTTTGCCCCGCAAAAACACCAACCACTTTTTTGCCCTTGCTGTGAGCAAATTTCGCTATCTGCCTAGCTAAATTTAGCTCGACCTTTCTTTTACTTTTGGCAAATATCAGCCCGATAAAATCAACATCCAAAGCGCAAACCGCACTCGCCTCATCTAGCGTTTTGATGCCACAAATTTTAACTAGCGCCATTACGCTTGCGCCTTTATAAACTCTTCAAAAAATTTATACGCCTTACCAGAATTTATAGCCTCTAAAACCATTTTTTTGGCCTCGTCTGGGCTCTTTGCGCCATCAGCCGCGTAGAGTGCAAACATCGCATTAAAGACCACTATGTCAAATTTTGCCCCCTGCTCCTCGCCTTTTAGCGTGCGGATCAAGGTTTTGGCGTTTTCTTCTGGTGTGCCGCCCTCGATGTCGCTGTGAAGCGCTCTTTTAAAGCCAAACTGCTCTGGCGTGATGCTATACTCAAAAATTTCGCCATTTTTTAGCTCCACAACGCTTGTTTCGCTACAAAGCGTGATCTCGTCTAGTCCGTCATCGCCGCGAACGACCAAAGCATGCTTTCTGCCAAGGATTTTAAGCGTCTGGGCGTAGAGTTTTAGAACAGGCTTATGATAGACGCCAACTAGCTGATTTGTAAGGTTTAAATTTGGATTTAAAAGCGGTCCAAGCACGTTAAATACGGTCCTTATGCCAAGTCTTTGGCGCACTTCTCTCACCTCGCCAACTAGCGGATGGAAAAATGGTGCGTGGAAAAAGGCTAAATTTTTACTAGCTAAATTTTCACGCTGTTTTGCCAGTGATTTTTCACTTTTTACGCCTAAAATTTCAAGCACATCAGAGCTGCCAGACTTGCTTGAAACTGCCTTGTTGCCGTGTTTTGCGACCTTTATACCAAGGCTTGCAAGGATAAATGCAACTGTGGTTGAGATATTTATCGTCTTAAAGCCATCGCCGCCAGTGCCACAAAGATCGATCATAGGCGTATCATCGCGGTAGGTTTGTGAGTATTTTAGGATATTTTTTGCAAGTGCAGCGAGGCTTTTTGGATAGAGGCTCTTTTCGCTAATAAGCACCAAAAGGGCTGAAAGCTGCACGATCTCGTACTCTTTGCTGGCTATTATCTCGCAAATTTGCTCAAAGTCGCTATCATCAAGAGGTATGCTCTCTTGAAGCTTTATAAGATATGGCTTAAGTGAGCAGACTTTAGGCTCTTTAACCTCATCTTTTGTTTTGTAATTTACAAAATTTTCAACGATCTTTTTGCCGTATTGTGTGAAGTAGCTTTCAGGGTGAAACTGGATGCCAAAGATCGGCTTATCTTTAACGCTAAGCGCCATAACTACGCCATCATCGCTCACCGCATCAGCGCTTAAGCTAGCTGGGAGCTCATCGACATAGAGCGAGTGGTAGCGCATAACTTCAAAGCGTTCAGGCAGCCCTGCAAAAAGCGGCTCTTTGTTTTTCACGTCTATAAACGAGGTCTTGCCGTGAAGTGGGTCGTCTAGTCTTTTTATCTTTGCACCAAAACTAAGCCCTATGGCTTGGTGTCCAAGGCAAATTCCAAGCACTGGCACGCCAAGGTTGGCCTCTAAAATTTCTAAGCAAACTCCGCTATCTTTTGGGTGCTTTGGACCTGGGCTTAGGATGATCTTACTTGGGTTTAGTTTTTTGATCTCTTCAAGCGTTATCTTGTCGTTTCTAACGCATCTAACCTCTTCGCTGGTGAGCTCTTTTACGTACTGCTCGACGTTGAAGACAAAACTATCATAGTTATCTATAAGTAAAATCAATCTCTATCCTTTTAAATTTAGCGGCGGATTGGGCTAAATATTATAAATTTAGGTGAGATTATAACTAAAAGAAATTTTAATTAGGCTTTTGTGCGGCTCTCATAGGCCTTTAAAAGTGAGAGCATATCGACGTTTTCTAAATTTACACCAGTTGGCACGCCCTGAGCGATCTTGCTAAATGAAATTTCACTCATGCCAAGCTTATCCTCGACGTAAAGCATAAGTGCGTCTGAATTTAGCCCCGGCGTAAAGGCAAAGACGACCTCTTTTGAGCCATTTTGCTTGATAGCACTTCGCAACCTCTCTATGGCATCCTCATCGATCTCGTCAAGCACGAAGTAAAGGCCGTTGTAGATACCATTTTGCTCAAAAACCAAAATATCTTTTGGGCTCTCAACTAGCAAGATGACCTCGCTGTCCCTGCTCTCGTCGCTGCAAATGTCGCAAATTTCATTTTCACTAAGCCCGCCGCAACGCTCACAACGCTTGATAAATCTCACCGCATCTTCGATATTTTGCGCGAGCCTTAGCCCTGCAAAGCTATCTTGCATGCAAACAAAGTAGGCAAACCTTGCGGCTGACTTTTTACCCACACCTGGAAGCCTAGCAAATGACTCAGTTAGCTCGTTAAATTTCTCTAAGCCCCTTTTCATGCGCGTTTTGCCTTTGCACGAAGTAAAATTTTAAAGACGTGATAGCCGTCCTCGTAGTCGTAAGCAAGCTCAAATTTTTGCATCTGGCAAATTTGCTCGATGATGTAAAGTCCAAGCCCCATGCCGCTTCCAGCACTCACTTTATCGCCGCGCACGAAGGCTTGTTTGTAGTAATCAATCGGGTGATTTAGCTTTTTGCCTAAATTTTTAACTGCTATAAATTCGCTATCGCAGATCAAGATGGCTTTCTTATCCTCTGCGTATTTTAGGGCGTTATCTATCAAATTTTTAATCGCCAAGCTAAAAAGCTGAAAATCAACTCTTAATATAACGTCATCTCTGATATCACAGCTCACTCGCTCTTCAAATTTATCAAGCATGAGCATATCTTGCACCTGCTCCAAAATAAGCGAAAAATGGCACTCTTGGTAGTTTAGCGCATAGCTTTTTGAAAGAAGCTGCTCGACCTTGCTAAATTCATTTATAAGCATCTCAAGGCGCTCAAAAACGTTTATAAGCCTCATCTTTTGGGTGTCGTTTGCGACCATCTCAGAGACGATCCTACCCTTGCCAATAGGCGTCTTTAGCTCATGCATGATCGCACGTAAAAATAGCTGCCTTGAGCGGATGAGCTCTCTGATCTTGCAAACGGCGTTGTCAAATTCAACTGCGACTTGTCCGATCTCATCTTGCTCGTTTTCATTTAGCCTAGCAGTCATCGCCATCTCCATGTTTCCGCTGGCAAATTTTCTGATATCTTTGCTAAGTCTTCTAAGCGGCAAAAGGCTTCTAAGCACCGAGACATAAAGCGAGATAAGTAGAGCCGAGATGATCAAAAATGCCACCCAAAGCGGGTCATTTACGTGTCTTGCGTCGTTGCTCTCAAGTAGCAGCATGAAAGATGGATTTTTGATGAGCAGATACAAATCGCCTTTGTAATTAACCGACTGCATCATGCCAAGAGGCGTGTGCTGCGTAAAAATGGCGTTTCCGCTTGAGGTAACAGAGGTGGCTAAATTTTTGTTGCCGACATATTCTAGGTTGAAATTTTTAAAGTAGTGCTCTAAATCTCTTGGAGGATTGCCACGCTCGTAAAGCGCCACAAGATAGTTCATAGCGCTTATTTGCTTATCTTTTAGCTTCTCAAGCGCACTTTCTTGCTGAATGTTTGCAAATGTTACAAAAAGCAAGCACATCAGCGAGAAAGCGATGGCAAAGATGATAGTTATCTTGGTGGTTATGGAGTATTTCATCCGATAAGCTTATATCCTATGCCTCTAACTGAAAATATATGTTTTGGCGCTTTTGAGCTGTCGCCAATCTTTGTTCTAAGGCGCCCGATGATGACATCTAGGCTCTTTGAGTCCTTATCTTTTAGGCTCTTGCAGTTATAAACTAGCTGCTCTCTTGATACTGAAAAGCTGTGCTGTTTGATGAGATAGGTTAAGATTTCATACTCAGCTGGTGTGAGCGCAAGAGCTTCATTATTAAAGTAAATTTCATGGCGCTTGTCGTCTATCCTAAATGCGCTATCAACGACCTCTTCTTGAACTTCATTTGTCTTTTTATATCTTCTAATAAGACTTGTGATACGAGCATACATCTCTTTTGGATCGTATGGTTTTGGCAAATAATCATCCGCGCCAAGCTGAAGTCCAACGACCTTGTCACTGATGTCACTGCGAGCTGAGCTTATGATGATAGGGATGTCGTATTTTTGGCGGATTTCTTTGCAAACTTCAAGACCATCAATGCCAGGTAATGTAAGGTCAAGTATGAGCAGGTCGTAGTTTTTTATCCCTGCGCTTAGCCCTAGATATGGGTCTTCAAAGTTAGTCACTTTTATATTAAAACTATCAAGATATTCAGATAAAATTTGTGCAAATTCTGGATCGTCTTCTATCATTAAAACGTTAATCATAAATCATCCTTTTCATTGAAAAATAGTAGAGATTATACGGCAAAAATGTAAATTTTTTTTTAAATTTAAACTTTTTTGGATAAAATCTCACATTTAAAATAAGCTTAATAAACAAGGAAAGATGTGGAGTTTGATTATTACGAGATCCTTGAAATTTCAAGAAATGCAAGTGGCGACGAGATAAAAAAAGCCTTTAGAAAGCTCGCTTTAAAATACCACCCAGACAGAAATGCTGGCGACAAAGAGGCTGAGCAGAAATTTAAACAGATAAACGAAGCCTATCAGGTCTTAAGCGATGAGCAAAAGCGCTCTATCTACGATAGATACGGCAAAGAAGGGCTTGAGGGTAGATTTGGCAGTGGCGGTGGCTTTAGCGCTGATTTTGACCTTTCAGACATTTTTGACTCGTTTTTTGGAGGCGGTTTTGGCGGTGGCTCTAGACAGAGAAAAAGACGAAGCGAAAAATACTCAGCCGACCTTGAAATTCCTATAAATTTAGAGTTTAACGAAGCTGTTTTTGGCTGCGAAAAAGAGATCAAATTTGATCAAAAAGTGCCTTGCCCAACATGCAATGCAACAGGCAGCAAAGATGGCAAAAACAAAACTTGCCAGCACTGCGGCGGAAGCGGCAGGATCACACGTGGGAATGGCTTTATGAATATCGTTCAAGAGTGCCCATACTGCCACGGATCTGGCGAAGTGATAAGCGAGCCATGTCCTGACTGCAACGCAAAAGCCTATAAAACGCAGCAACAAAGCGTCAAGATCACGATCCCAGAGGGCGTTGATAGCGGCATGAGGATGAGGGTCGCTGGCAAAGGCAACATCGGTGCAAACGGTGTTCAAGGTGATCTTTACGTTAGCATAAACGTAAAAGAGGACAAGCACTTCATACGCCACAATGACGATGTTTATATAGAAATTCCAGTCTTTTTTACCCAAGCTGTTCTTGGCGAGAGCATAAAAATCCCAACACTTCGCGGTGAAGCCGAGCTAAAACTGCCAGTTGGCGCGAAAGATAAACAACAATTTATCTTTGAAAATGAGGGCATCAAGGGCGTAAATTCACGCAAAAAAGGCAGACTTGTAGCTCAAATTTCTATCCAAACACCTGATAAACTAAGCGATGAGCAAAAAGAGCTTTTAAACAAGCTTCAAGCTAGCTTTGGCATAGTTTCAGGCAAGTCAAGCACCGATGAGAGCGTCTTTGATAAGATAAAAAGCTGGTTTAAAGGCGACGAGCCAAAAGGCAAAAAGAAAAAATAAATTTAGATTTGTGACGCTAAATTTGGCGTCACAAAATCTTTCAAAATAAATTTTATATCCTAATTTTTACAAGTAAATTTCATACAAATTTTAAAATCTAATGAGCGGGCATATCACGCTTCTAAATTTAGTGGCAAATAGTTATGAGCCCTAAATTTAGTAAGTTGCTAAGGCGAGTGAGTAAAGTTTTAAAATTTGCAAAGCAATCTAATCAAATTTAAATGTTTATGTTTCTTTGTTAAGGGGGGATAGGCTTGAATTACGGTCTGCTTGCAGTTGCGAGCTAGCGACGCAAAGAAGCTCCCTTCCCCCTTAACGATCCCCTAACCCCGACAACGTTAGATGTGGCATGCTTCAGTGCTAAAGCACTACATGCGGTTAAAAAACTCGTGCAAATTTCAAATTTAGATCCAGCATATCACGATTCTAAATTTAGTGGCGAGCTTTGCAAGATCTAAATTTAGTAGTCTGCTAAGGCGAGTGAGTAAGATTTTAAAATTTGCAAAATAGCTTTAATTTCTTTTTATTTAAAAAGGGAGACAAGGGGACTCGAGTTACGAGGCCGTCCCCTTATCCCCCTTTTTAAATCCTCCAAACCCCTCGCACGTTAGAAGTGCATGCGATAGCACTATCGTGCCGCATGCGTTTTGCTATCAAGTAAGTTTTCGCAAATTTTAAAATTTCATGAACGAGTAATTTCGGCTCTAAAATTTGAGCTAAGCTGTAAGCGAAGCCAAATTTTAGTAGCCAATTCTTGCGAGTGAATGGAATTTTAAAATTTGCAAAAAAGTAGTAGTTTTATTTTAAAGCACATAGTTTAAATTTCAAATTTAGATCCGGCATATCACGGCTCAAAATTTAGTGGAAAAATAAAGAATTTAAATTCGGTAGATTTTCAAGGCGAGTGCATAAAAGCGCATAAATTTAAAAGAAATTTTAGTGCCAAAATATCAGGCACTAAAATCCTTAAATTTACTCAGTTGCAAGGTCTAGGTAATAATCAAGCTGGTCGCGTCTGATGATACGTATGAGGTTTGTGCTGCCCTCTACGCCTGTTGGGTGGCCAGCTGTGACGAGATAGGTCTTATCATGCTCGACATATCCAGCGTCGTAAGCCTTTTTAATGACATTTGCAAGTAGGACATTTAGCTTTGTCTTTTCAAGCACAAGCGCTGGCGTCACGCCCCAAGCAAGGGTAAGCATGTGAGCTGTCTGCTCGTCGTGCGCGATAGCGATGATGTCGATATTTGTGCGGTTTCTAGCTAGCTTTATGGCTGATTTGCCTGAGCCTGTAATAGAGAGTATCGCATTTGCTTTAATGCGAACAGCTAGCGAAGCTGCGCTATTTGCGACCATGTCAGTCTCGTCAAAAAAGTCAAATTCGTCAAATTTATTATATGGATAGATGCTTTGCGTCTGGATGATCGTTTTGCTCATCGCCTCTACGACTGCGACTGGGTTTTTGCCGATCGCGCTCTCTTCGCTTAGCATAACTGCGTCAGTGCCGTCTAGCACGGCATTTGCCACGTCGCTGATCTCCGCTCTTGTAGCAGTTTCATGCTCAGCCATGCTTAGCATCATCTGCGTTGCTGTGATGACTGGCTTGCTGGCTGCATTTGCCTTTTTGATGATGAGCTTTTGTATGGTTGGCACCTTGTAAAATGGCACCTCTATGCCAAGATCGCCACGAGCTACCATGATACCGTCACTCTTTGCGATGATGTCGTCTATGTTTTCGACCGCGTCAAATTTCTCGATCTTAGATAGGATAGCCGCTTTGGAGCCAAATTCTTTTAAGATATTTCTTGCTTTTATCACGTCATTTGCGTCTTGCACAAAGCTAATGGCGACGAAATTTACGCCTTGCTTTGCGCCAAATTCCATATCTTCTTTATCTTTTGGCGTGATGATGTCGATGCCAAGGGCGGTATTTGGGAAATTTACCCCTTTGTTTGAGTTTAAAATTCCGTCATTTTCGATGATGGTTTTTACCACATCTTTGCCCTCGCCTGTAACTCTTGCTCTGATCGAGCCATCGTAGAGATAGACGTACTCGCCAGCCCTTAGCATAGGTAAAATTTGAGGCTGATTTAGGCTCACTCTATAAACGCCCTTTTCGATCTTTTCGCCCACGATATCCTCTGCGTAGATGCTAAGCTCGTCGCCAGCTTTTAAGTAAAATGGCTCGCTAAGCTTGCCGACTCTGATCTTTGGACCGCAGATATCTTGCAAGATGCCTATGCGTTTGTTTAGTCTTTTTTCGATGTTTCTTATCTTGTCGATGTTTGATTTGTGGTATTCGTGTGTTCCGTGGCTAAAATTTAAACGAAAAACATTAACACCTGCTTTAACCATCGCCTCCATCGTCTCTTCGTTGTCACTTGCTGGCCCTAAAGTCGCTACAATTTTAGTCTTTTTTATCATTTTTATGCCCTGTAATTTGATTTTTGCGATTATAACACAATTTAATAATGTAAATTTTTTGTATAATATGCAAAATTTTTAAAGGAGAGAGTATGAATAAATTTTTATTAGCGTCTCTTGGCCTAGCAGCTCTTGCTTGCGCTGCCATGGGAGATGACAAAGTCTATAAGCTCAAGCTTGCAACCTCATGGGAGAGCACTATGCCAGTGCTTGGTGACGTGCCAAAAGAGCTAAAAGAGAAGGTCGAAAAGATGAGTAACGGCCGCATCGAGATCAGGATCGACTACCCGTCAAAGCACAAGTCACCTTTTGCGATGCTTGACTTTGCAAAGAGCGGTCAGTACGACATCGGCTACACAGCTAGCTACTACTACAAAGGCAAAGACCCTAAGACAATGTTTTTTACAGCGACACCATTTATGATGAATACCGACGAACAAACAGCTTGGTATGAATTTGGCGGCGGCAAAGAGCTAGAGGCGAAAGTTTTTGACCCATATAACATCAAAATTTTTAGAGCTGGCAACACTGGCATGCAAATGGGCGGCTGGTTTAAAAAAGAGATCAAGTCAGTTGATGATATCAAAGGCTTAAAGATCAGAATTCCAGGCTTTGGCGGCGAAATTTACGCTAAACTTGGCGCAAATATCAACACTATCCCAACTGGCGAGCTTTACATGGCGCTTGAGATGGGCACGATCGACTCAGTCGAGTGGGTAAGCCCAGCTTATGACATGGCACTTGGCTTTCACAAAGTGGCAAAATACTACTACACAGGCTGGCAAGAGCCAAACGGCGAAACTCAGTTTTTCTTCAACAAAAATGCGTATGAAAAACTTCCAGATGATCTAAAAGCGATCTTTGAAGCGGCTGCTGCTGAAGTGGCAAGAGATGTAAATACTAAGGTATTTTACGCAAACGTAGAGTACTGGGACAAGATGAAGGCTGAGTACCCAGACATCCAAGTAAAATCTTTCCCACCAGAGGTCATCGCAGCTCTTAAAAAGGCTACAAACGAGCTACTTGATGAAGAGAGCGCAAAAGATCCACTATTTAAAGAGATCGTCGAGTCTCAAAGAGCTTTCCTCAAAAAAGCAAGAGAATGGACTAAAATTTCTGACTACGCTTACATCAAAACAAACGAAGAAAAATAATCACAGCAGGGAGCTCTCCCTGCTTTTTACTCTAAATTTGCCAAAGCACTTCTGGCAAATTTGAATTTCACTCACTTTAGCAAGGCATCTTTAAAACTTCTACCACTTCACCTTTTGCGATAAATTCTGTCTCTTTTGGGATGATAAGCAGCGCAGCTTCGTTTGTTAGGTTATTTACGATCGCTGAGCTGCCTAGCTTTTTGCCGTTTAAATTTACGAAAATTTTGCCATCTCTGTTTTCTAAATTTACCGCTGTAAATTCCAAAAATGGCGAGCGTTTTTTGTAGTCTTCGTCCATTATCGCCGTGATCTTTGGCTCTTCTTGGCTAAACCAAGTGTTTATAAGCACCCTTACGTAAAGCACGCACATAACCATCGCCGAGTAAGGAAATCCCGGCAGCGCAAAGATGTATTTGTCGCCTGATTTTGCCACTCTGATATGGCGGCCTGGTTTTATCGCAGCGCCCTCGATGATGAGGCTAAAGTTTTCATTTAAAGCGCCCTTTACAAAGTCATAGTCTCCCATGCTGATGCCACCAGTAGTCACCAAGATATCGGCTGATTTTAGTGCATTTATGATCGCTTTTTCGACAAGTTCGGCCTTATCTCTTACGATCTCACAAAGGATCGGCTCCGCACCCATTTTGCGTATCTGCATAGCGATACCTACGTGGTTTGAGCTGTGAATTTGCGCTGGACTATCAAGCGGTTCGCCAAGGTCTTTTATCTCACTACCAGTTGCTAGTATCGCCACTCTTGGACGGACAAATACACTTACGTGAAAGACGCCAAGCTCCGCAAGAAGAGCGATCTCAGCGTATGTTAGGCGCGTGCCTTTTTTTATTAAAATTTCGCCTTTTTTGTAGCTCTCACCCACTTCACGCACAGCAAAACCCTTTGGCACGCTCTTTTTGATGATTATTTTTGAGCCGCTAACCTCGACGTTTTCGACTGGTACGAGCGTGTCAGTGCCTTCGCTCATTAGCGAGCCGGTGAAGGTTTTGACGCATTTACTACCCTCTACATGTAGCCCTTTGTCGCTACCTGCTGGCAGATCGGTGATGAGCTCAAGCTCGCTTAGGCCCTCTTTAAAGGCAAAAGCGTAGCCGTCCATCGCCGAAACTGGCTTTGCTGGGTAGTTTTCAGCAGCCACTACGTCATAAGCGATATTTCTATCAAGCGCATCTGTGATGGCTACTTTTTCAACCTTTTCCCACGCATTTATCGTGTCTTTTAGAATTTTCAGACTATCTGCATAGCTCATAAAATCTTTCATCATTTATCCTTTTTATGAAATTTTTGCATATTCTATCCACTTTGCTCTTAAAAAAATTAATCTTTGTTTTATTTAATGATTATTAAAATATCGTTTAAGAAACCAGTCTGGTTTTACCTTTACACAGGAATTTACATGAACAAAACACTACTTTACATCATCGCAGGTGCGAGCCTTGGCATACTTGGTCCGGTGCTCGTTCATTTTGGCAACCCAGCAAATATGGGCGTTTGTGCGGCTTGTTTTTTACGAGATAGCATGGGTGCGCTTGGCTTTCACCAGGCCAAAGTCGTGCAGTATCTAAGGCCTGAAATTTTAGGGCTTATCATCGGAGGCTTTCTAGCTAGCATGCTTTGGAGTAGAAATTTCACTCCAGTATCTGGCAGTGCGGCATTTTCTAGGTTTTTCTTAGGCGTGTTTGCGATGATAGGCTGCCTCATATTTTTAGGTTGTCCTTGGAGAGCGTTTTTACGTCTTGGAGGCGGAGATATGACCGCCATAGCTGGCGTTGTTGGCTTGTTTGCTGGTGTCTTTGTGGGACGAGCTTTTAAGAAAAATGGCTACATTTTACCTGAGAGTGAAACCACTGCAAAAGCTATCGGGTTTTTGCCACTGATTATCGCTATTTTGCTTTTACTAGCACTTATCTTTGGTCTAAAACTTGGCGAAAATGGCGCATTATTTAGCTCAGAAAAAGGTCCAGGCTCACAGCATGCAAATTTATTTATCTCACTTATTTGTGCCATCATTATTGGCGCATTTATGCAAAGAAGTAAATTTTGCTCAGTGGGAGCAATAAGCAAAATTTTCGAGCGTGACTTTTCGATGTTTTATGGCGTCATCTCTATCATTGTCTGCGCAAGTATCACAAATTTAGTGCTAGATCAATACAAATTTGGCTTTGAAGCTCAACCTATCGCTCACAATGATATGCTTTGGAATTTCCTTGGCATGACGCTCGCTGGTCTTTGCTTTAGCCTAAGCTATGGCTGCCCTGGCAAACACCTAGTGCAAATGGGAGCTGGAAATTTAAGCTCAGCAGTATTTGTTTTAGGCATGGGAGCTGGAGCTGCGATAAGTCACAACTTCGTGCTTGCAAGCTCAGGATCTGGCATAACACCTTTTGCCCCGTATGCCGTAGTGATTGGCTTTATCTACGCTATTTACGTTGGATTTTTCACTAAAAAAGCTTAACTAAATTTGGCTGCTTTTGCAGTCAAATTTATTTTTATATCTATAAAATTTGAGTGAGATAAATTTTAGCTAAAAATAAGTTCTTAGGTTGTATAATCCAAAACTTATTTTAAGTTGTCACGGTAGCTCAGCTGGTTAGAGCGCTGGTCTCATAAGCCGGAGGTCGGGAGTTCAAGTCTCCCCCGTGACACCATAGATGTCCTACTTATCGATACTTTAACTGCCCTTTTTGCAGTTTCCCTTTCTTTAAAATTTCCTAAAAGTATGGTACAGTTTTTATAAAAAGCGGTACATTTTTTCAGGATTGATTTATTTTACAAGATGCTTTCTATAAATTTGCTTTTATTTTTGCCCATAGGTAAAATTTTATTTCAAAGCGAGCAAACATAAATTTATCTCGCTTAAATTTTCGGCACAACTTTTGCTTACTCTTTGAAGCTAAATTTCAAGGAGTAAGCCATGAAAATCTCTTATAACTCCATCTTAACAAAACAGCACTACCAAAAACAGACAAAAAGCGAAGGCTTTGCAAATTTCTTACCTAACACTCCAAATATAAATTCTATTAGCCAAACCACTACTCCTAAGAATGACTTTGTTTCATCTAGTAGTATCGACTCTCTTTATCAGGCTAAATTTACTTCACAAGAGGGTTACGGATATAGTGTAGATGCTAAAGGATTTATGGGGGTTGATTTTAACAAGGCTGCAGGCCTGCCACAGGACTTTAAAATCCACAAAAGCACACTTGATGCGATAGTGCTGCACAATCAAAAGCACCCAAATAGTATAAATTTTTCAATGGAAACAAAAAAAGATAATGCGCTCTTTGGAGAGGATAGTTTTGCAAATATCGATCTAGCAGACACAATAAAGCAATACTATAAAATTTTTGATCAAATTTCAGCTGGAGTGATCAGTAAAGGTAAAGAGTTTTACTCAAATGAAGATCTAGCAAAGATGCCAAAGGGCTACTTTTCAAAAGATAAAAAAATAGATTATTCTGAATACCTAATGGGTAGGATGTCAAGTGACGAGATAGATGGGCTAACCGATAGAAGCAATGAGAAGGTAACTCATGTATTTAGAACAGCACAAGACGCAGACGATGCACGTAAGCTAATGAATGATCTAAGTGATATAAATGTAGAAGTCAATGGAAATTTCCTTGACTTTTCTCCAGAAGTTATGACAACTGAGCATACTATCCCTTATATGTGGGTTAGTAGTGCTGGATATGACTTCAAGCCTGATATGTCTGTATATGACAATGAACAAGGCTATACAAAGGAGCAAATCTTTGTAGCATTTTTAAAAAACGAGCAAGGTCTTGCACTGCAAGGTGGCACAACAAGAATAACTGATGAGGCTCGCAATGTATATAGAGACAAACTCATACTTACAAAGCAAGATAGAAGCGAGATAGGCATACCAAAGGCTTATTATGATGAGATACTATCTGGCAAGAAAGATCTAAAAGATATACTAGCTAGGATTTTAAAGCTTAGAAATTTAGAGCTAAAAAAAGATCAAACGCTTGAGGGACTAGCAAGCAAGATAATGGACGTTTTAAAAGAATTTGATGAGAGGACGAAGACAAGAGAGCTTTAAAAAATATAACATAGTAGGCATTCGCTCTAAGCCCTTTTAGACTATAAACTACTAAACATTTTTTATATTTGCCGATATAAGATATATATTTTAAAAGGATTTAAAATGAATGTATCACCAAATTTAGAGCCCATAAATATAAATTTACCCAAAGATATGATCTATTCAAGAGTCCTTCTTGGTGTAGATAGAGTGCAAACTTTAGACAATACAAATTTAAAATCTGAGCTTAAAGACATAGCTACTAAGCTTATCTCAAATAGCACCTACTCTATCATTCAAAATGCCAGCACCAGTGGCGTAAAGTCAGAGTATGCTAAAGCAGATAGCGGGACAAACGATGCTTTTTCTTACGTGGATATCCAGCGGAGAAACTGGGACAAAAAGGACTTTGAAAACAAATATCTCTTTGGCGAAGATGCCTCAGCGCTAAGGAAAGTGGATCAAACTAGCACCTATTTTTCACATATAAATTCAAAAACTCCCATTAAGCCCATTGCGTCAGCAGATACTAAATTTACAAATTTAAATGACTACGCCTATGAAAAAACGATAAAAACCTCACTGGGTGACGTGGAGGTCTTTTTGGATCTTTATGACGATAATGACAAACTAGGCATAGGCAAGCTAGATGCAAATGGATTTTTATTTAACTTTGATAGCAACAAGGACGGAGTGATAAATTCTGGTGATAAATACTTTGACAAGCTAAAGGTTAGAGGCTACGACAAAGACGGAAATGAGAAAATTTTCAAACTAAGCGAAGTTGTAAGCGAGATAAACCTTAACGACTTTATTAAAAAAGATATTAGAAATTTAAGCCATGAGGCTATGGACTTTGCTAGCAAAAACACAGTTGATTATAGAGTTAGTTTAAATAATTCAAACCCTTATACTCTATTTTCAGCTGAGTATCGCTACCAAAAGATAGACAAAGAAGAGACTAATAAATTTTTCAAAGACCATGCAGGCAAAGACGGCTGGGTAGATCTTAGGGATAATAAGATATTTAACGAAGAGAGCGGCTTAAACAACTTTGCCTATGAGAAAGTTGGCTTTGACGGCAAGAAAAAGCTTAGCGAGTTTAACCCTATCATAAAGCCTTCTGGGTCTAAACAAGATGAGAGCTTTTCATACGCAGGCTATCAAAAAGATAGCTTTATGAAATTTTATAACGACTACCAAAAAGAGTCTAGCACTCACAGCAAAGATGTAGAGTGGGTAAGCAAAAATTTAAAAGAAAATGATGTAGAGGATGCAGATGGTCTCATCTCAAAGCTAAAAGCCACAAAGTCATCTTATATGATCGCTATGCAGAGTGAGTTTGAAAAGGCGACTGGGCTTGAGTTTAGCCTAGAAAATTTAGAAAGAGTAAAGCATGCTTTTGAGAGTGATACGAGCAAGGCTACAGCTGCTCTAAAGGACACAGACAGCGTAATAGCTATGAAGCTAAACAAAAATGGCACTATCACGCTTAAATTTGATAGTGGAAGAGAGCTAGAGGTAAAAGAAATTTATAGTGACACTGGCAAGCTAATAAGCAAAGATGACAAAGATAGTAAAAGAGCAAGTATAAATTTAGATGCTAAGAGCATGAATGATGTAGAGTTAAATAGACTTGACTTTAAAGATATAGGCATAAAGCAAGATGATAAGATATCTAGCCTAAAAGAGCTTGGAGCAAAGCTAGTTAAAAACCTCTCTGATAAATTTACAAGTAAATTTCTGATCGGACTTGAAAACGGCAAAAGCATCACCACCAAAGAAATTTACAACATCACCTACCTTGAAAACGACCTCAAATTTAAAGAACTATCTAGCAAAGATAGGCTTTATAAAAAGGTAGATACGAGAGTTTAGGAGTAAATTTATGCTTGAAATTTGACCCATTTCTCTTAAAAAAATATGAACTAAAACCAGAGTTTGTTTTCTAGAAAAAGTATAGGAAATGATAGGTAAGCTTATATATGATATTTTATCATAAAAATAAATAGATAATTAATAATAATTTAAGTTTAAGAAAGACAAAATATCGTCTATATAGTTTACATTAAGGAGGTAAAAACATGAAAAGAATTTTAGTTTTACTTGTAGTTTTATTTTCTATTGGATTTTCCAAAGATCTTACTGAATTGGGATACGAAGCTTACGTTAAAGGTGACTACCAAAAAGCAGCCCAGCTTTATCAAAAAGCTTGTGATAGTGGAGTGGCTGGGGGTTGCAATAGCTTAGGGTCTTTATACGGAGAAGGTAAAGGTGTAAATCGAGATTACCAAAAAGCAACCCAGCTTTTTCAAAAAACTTGTGATGGTGGAAATGCTGAGGGTTGCTTTAACTTAGGGGTTTTTTATGAAGACGGTTACGGTGTAAATCAAGATTACCAAAAAGCTACTGAGCTTTATCAAAAAGCTTGTGATGGTGGATGGTCTATGAGTTGCTTAGGCTTAGGTGTTTTATACAAAGACGGTCAAGGTGTAAATCAAGATTACCAAAAAGCAGCCCAGCTATTTCAAAAAGCTTGTGATAGTGGAAATGCTGATTGTTGCGCTATCTTAGGGGTTTTTTACCAAGACGGTAAAGGTGTAAAACAAAATTTTTCCACTGCAAAACAATATTATGGCAAGGCTTGTGATTTAGGACTTCAGTCAGGATGTGTTATTTACAGAGGGCTGAATAAAAAAGGCTATTAAAAAATTAATTAGCATGAGATGTTCTTTACCGTTGTTAGACAATTACGAGACGCTTTTAAAAGAAGAATGGAATCCGACCTAGGTGGTTGGTAAAATTTAAGTGGCCTACAAATTTTATTGTAGGCCATTACTTTCAAAGGAATTGAAAATGATAACTAGCATAAACGGACTTAGCAACACATCGATACAAGAAACCACTATCCAAAAAGAAAATATCCCTAAAGATACCAAAGATGATGAAAAGGCCAAAATAGAAGCTTTATGGTATGGTC
>NZ_PIQW01000013.1:0-75863 GCF_003048445.1 Campylobacter concisus | reverse complement strand
AAGAAATAGACAAATGCTGAGAGGATAACGATAAATAGCACTGCTAGGGTTAGTTGGATCTTTAGGAGGGGCATAGTATTTGTGGTAAATACATCTTTTTGCATAGCAGATATAGCCAGCCAGCCACGATCGTTTAGCTCTATGAAGTCAGCATATCTATCCTCGCCCTTTGTGTTTTTATAAGCAATTAGTCCATTTTCATTAAATTCTTTATTTTTATATCTAGCGACCAGATTGCTTGTGGTTGGATTGTCTTTACCGACTAGATCTTTGTCAGGGTGGATGATGATCTTGCCATCTTTATCTACTACGTAAGCATAACTATAATCAGTCTTGCTGATACTCATGATCTCTTTGCTTAGCTCTTCGATGCTAACATTTGTCGCTGTTACACCGATGTCTTTTATAGGAGCAACGAAGCTTATAACCATTTGTTTTAAAGATGCAGATACGTAAGGATCAGTAAAGGTAATGCCATTTTTTTCTTTAGCTAGTTTATACCAGTCTCTAGCTCTTGGATCATAGCCATCTTTTGGTGTTTCATTTTTGCCATTTGAGCGAAACATCGCACCGTCATTATAGCCAGCATAAACGAGCCCAACCTCTTTATTTGACATCGATTTGGCTTGAGCTAAGATGGCGTCGATGCCGTTGCGGTTTTCGTCTAGCTTTGACAAGATAGATGACATGCTATTCACGATATGAAGATTGTTATTAAAAAATGTATCCATTGCATTTTTAACATCTTTTAGAATTTGGCGCTGTGTTTGCGTGACTAGCTCGGTTGTTTTGTTTTGGGCAGTGTAGTAACTAGCGGCTGACATAGCCACAAACGAGATACATAGAGCAACTATTAGCATTAGTGCTATTTTATTGGTGATTGACTTCACACGAATTCCTTTACATATGATTTACATTTTTTCTATATCGACTAGTTTAAAAAGAGTTATATAGCTGTTTAAGAAGTTTTTCTTTAAAAGTAAGAAATTTTGATCTAAAAGATAAATTTAAGGTCTATCTTTTATTAAATTTAAAAGATTTTCTCTGATATTTTCACTAGTTAAATTTGAAATTTCGCCGTAGAAATTTCCCTCTTTATCTAGCAGATAGATAGCGGAGCTGTGAGCGACAGAGTAGCCCATAGCAGAGTTTTTAAGATGTACTTTTTGGTATTTTACGCCGTAGTTTTTCACAACTTTTGGCAGATCATTCATCTTTAGCCCGTCTGCATCTTTGTAGAAATTTTTTGCCATTAGGGTTAAATTTTCAGGCGTGTCACGCTCAGGATCAAGAGTGATGAAAAGTAGCTCAAAGTCGTCTCTTTTTAGTTTATTTAGCTCATCGCCCACAAGAGAGAGCGTAGTAGGGCAGACATCGGGGCAGTAAAGATAACCAAAATATATCGCTTTATACTTGCCGTTATAGTTTTTAAGACTCACTTCGCCATGCTCTGAAAGCGCCTTAAAATCATACTTGTTAGGCTTTATAAAAAGCATCGCAAGACCAGCACATATTAAGATTATTATTAAGCCCCAAAGTGTCTTTTTCATCATTTGCCCTTACATTTTTAGATCAAGATCGACAAAAAATCCAGTATCCTTTTCGCCATCAAGCAGCTTAAATCTATACCTCATAAGATCGACCACACAAGCACTTAGCACGACTTGGGCTATTAGATTATCGCCTCTTTGATCAAGCCTTGCCTTTATAGAACCCATGTTCATATTTATGCCATCGATTACAAGATTTGGATCTTTTAGCCCTAAATTTTTGCCATTAATGATCTTAAAGCTAAACGGTCTCATCGCAAAGATCGGTCTTGGTGAGATGTCTATCTTTAGCTTAACGCCATTAAATTTCACCTCGCAAGCATCTTTGTTTAGATCGCATTTTAGAGGATCAAGTGATGTATTTACATCGGCAAATTCAGGCGGATCCTCTTTGCTGACCATAAATTTATGACCTATCCAAAAAGCGCCTGCTACGATAAATATGAGTGAAAAAATGATTAGAATTTTTTTCATTATTTAAAGTTTTTAGTTACTCCGATATTATCAAGCTTGATGCTCTCGCCGTTGCTAAATTTAAGCTCCAGATCAACCTTGTCGCCATCTTTTATAGGTCTATTTAGATCCATAAGCATGATGTGAAGACCACCAGGCGCTAGCTTTGTCTCGCCATTTTTTGGGATAACGGCGTCTTCAACCTGAACCATAGCCATCATGCCATTTTCCATCTTGTGAGTGTGAATTTCAGTGCTTTTACAAACACTTGAATGAACGCCAACTAGCTTTACATCGGCATTTGAAGCGTTTTTGATATTCATGAAAATAGCGCTGTTGTTTGTGCCAGGCTTTGTGTCTCTAGCTCTGACATTTTCTAGGCTGATGTCAGCCGCCATTAGTGTAGAAGCCGCAAGCAATGCACCAAAAACAAGTTTTTTCATATTTTTCCTTTATGGTAAATTAATAATGGTTTTCAGATTATACATATAAAGAAACTAAAATTCCCTTTAAAATTTAAAAATTGAAATTTTTTAGGTTATAATTACGCACTAAATTTTACTTTTTGGGACACTTCACTTGAAAAAGATACTATTTTTCTTCATCGCGTTAGCGCCTTGTCTTTTTGCCCAAAATTACGAAGAAATTTACTTAAAAAATGGCCCATCTGCTGTCATAGAAGCCATTGAGAAGAACATTTTAAGTAAGGACTACTGGCTAAACAAGCTCAAAGACAAGGACGTTAGATACGGATATTACGACAACGAGATACTTCTAAGCGTGGTTGATAAGACAGACAAAGAGCTTGAGGTCATCTCTTATAAAGACGGAGTTACAAAAAAACTCTTTAGCTCAAGCGTCATCGTTGGCAAAAATGGCGATAAACTGCTTGAGGGCGACCTAAAAACTCCAGTTGGCGTCTATCAGCTCACACGTAGATTTACGCCAAATGACAGATATCTTGGGCCTCTTGCTTTTTCTCTTTCATATCCAAATTTACTTGATAAACTTGCAAAACGCAATGGCAGCGGCATCTGGATACATGGCTATCCACTCGATGGTCAAAGGACAGATGAGCTAAAGACAAAAGGCTGCGTGGCTATGCAAAATGACATCTTGATGAAATTTGACGAAGTTATAGACCACAAAAAAACGCTCGCATTTATCTACGAGGACAAGCGTCCAGAAGCAAGCGCGAACGACATAGCAGTGATCATCTCTGGAATTCTTAACTGGAAAAAGACTTGGAGTGAGAGTGACATTGATAGCTATTTGAAATTTTATGATAAAGATTTTGAGCGATATGATGGCATGAGCTTAGAAAATTTTAAAAATATGAAACGAGCGATCTTTTCTAAAAAAGAGAAAAAACATATCGCTTTTTCAAATTTTCTCATCACGCCTTATCCAAACCTTAAAAACGACAAGCTCTTTCGCGTGAGTTTTTATGAGGATTATGCTGCTGATACGCATAAATTTGCAGGTCAAAAGACCCTTTATGTCAAGCTTTATGGCGATGAGATGAAAATTTTTATAGAGGAGTAGAAGTGGAAAAATCTCAAGAAGTAAAAGAGAAGATAGAGAAAATTTTAGAGGCGAGGTCTGCGTTTTTTGCTGAACTAGACCGCCAAGTACCAAAGAAAAATGGCACTGACGTCTTTGACTTTAGCAAGGTCAAAGAGGCTGATCTAAAAGAAATTTACGCTAAATTTTATGCATTTGACTACAACGTAAGAAAGCTCTTACCCGATGTTTATAAAGCTTATAATGTGAATTTCAATGTCTGAGATACGCTTAAACAAAGCAGCTTACATCCACAATCTAACTAAAATTTGTGATAAGGCTGGCGGAAAAGAAAAAGTGATCGTCGTGCTAAAAGATAACGCTTATGGGCACGGCGCAAGGCTCATAGCTAGCGAGGCTAAGAAATTTGGCATAAAAAACTGCGCTGTAAAGAGCGAATTTGAAGCAGATGAGATCGCTGATATCTTTGAAAATATCTTGATCCTTTCGCACATCCCAACAGGCGATGAGAGCTCTAAATTTATCTACGCCATAAACGACATAGACGCACTTTTAAAGATAAAAGAAAATACAAAAATCAACCTCGCCATTGACACTGGCATGCATAGAAATGGGCTTGATATAAGCGAGCTTGATTACGCATTTGAAATTTTAGCTAGAAGAAATTTAGAGCTTCTTGGCGCTTATACTCACTTTCGAGCAAGCGATGAGCTAAATGCTGATTATTTCGTGCAAAGAGAAAACTTTAACGCCGCAAAAGCGAAAATTTTAGCTCTTTGCGATGAGTTTGGTATAAAAAAACCGATCTTTCACTCTCACAACTCAGCCGCCCTTGAAAGAGCTAGCGCGGTTGAAGATGAGATGGTGCGCGTGGGTATCGCCCAGTATGGATATGCCCAGTTTAATGGCTCTTTAAATTTAAAGCCAGTGCTTTCACTTTGGGCAAAGCGCGTTAGCAGGCGGGTTTTAAAAAGTAGTCAAAGCGTGGGATATGGGGCTAAATTTATAGCTAAAGATGATATAAACGTCGCTACTTACGACCTTGGATATGGCGACGGACTGCTAAGATACAATGGGCTAGGCGAGCTAAGACTTGCAAACGGCGAGATGGTACTTGGCAAAATTTCGATGGATAGTTTTAGCTGCAAAGATAGTGGTGAGTGGGTCTGCGTCTTTGAGGACGCAAATGTTTGGGCTAATTTTTTTGGCACGATAAACTACGACATCTTGGTCAAACTCTCGCCAAATATCACTAGAAAATTTATATAAAGGTAATATGTGAAAAAGATCGTTTTATTAGCTCTTGCAAGCCTTGCTTTTGGTGTGCAAGAGAGTGAGTTTAAAGTCTATGAGCAGATACTAAATCAGCTTGATACAAAGCAGATCCCAGCCTTTGTCGTCCAAACTGCAAAGCCAAATTTGCCAAGCAGGGTTGATGATATGATCACGCTAAAAGATGTGAGCAGTGACGGGCTAAACATACATGGCGAGTTTGTCTTAAACGAGACTAAGACAAAGAAGCTAAAAGGCTATAATAAGGCTCAAATTTTGGCTTTAAAAGATGAATTTTATCAAAACGGAAAAGAGGCGCTTTGCAACTCAGGCATGGCAAGAGCTGCGCTAAATCGCGGCATCACGCTAAGTGGTAGCTACGGCTTTGAGGGCAGACATCTTTTTGATTTGAAGCTGGATAAGAGTAGTTGCGAGTAGCCATTTTTGCGCTGTTTTTTTGCTCGCTAGCTCTGGCTCTTACGCCAGATATGGCAGCGAAAAATCACGCAACATACTACAAAAAAAAGCTCCCATTTATCTGCACGCCTACGCTAACTCTTAATGATATCTTAAATGTGGGCGATACGCTCATCTACAGATACGCCGTCAAACACGCAAGAAAACAAGAGATCAAAAGGCTTGAAGAAAAAGAGCTTTTGGAATTTATCGAGGCTATAAAAAAAGAGAATTTAAGAACCGCCTGCAAGGACAAAGAAATTTTAAATATGCTAAGCATCGGCGTTAGCTTGGATGAAATTTTCTACTCAGAAAACGGCGAACTAATCTTTGAATACACGATAAAAGATGAAGATTGCAAGAGACTGCAGTGAAATTTGGGGTTAAATTTCAGTTTTTGGCTTGTAAATTTGATTTTTTACAAATTCCTGCTCTTTTGCTTTAATAAATCACTAAATTTAGAGCCGTGATATGCTTTTGAAATTTGCCTGACACTTACCCTATGATAAAACGCATGCAGTGCGTCAGCACCATTGCATGCCCCTTGAACGTGCGAGGGGTTTAGGGGATTTAAAAAGGGGGATAAGGGGACGGCCTCGTAACTCGAGTCCCCTTGTCTCCCTTTTAAATAAAAAGAAATTTACAAATTTAATCAAGCTGTCTTTGCAAATTTTAAAATTCCATTCACTCCTAAGAATTGACTACTGATTTTAGGTCTCGCAAAGCTTGCCACTAAAATCAGAGCCGAAATTACTCGCTCATGAAATTTTAAAATTTAAAGACAAAAAAGAAGATTAGCCCAAATTTGCTAAGGGCTAAATCTACATACCTCTTTTTATCTCTTGCTCTAGTCTTTGAAGCTCGGCGATTCTGTCACTAGTGCTAGGATGCGTTCTAAAAAGCACACCAAGCTTACTAGTTAGCGAGCCAAATGGATTTACGATAAACATATGTGCGCTTTGCTCGCTTGCGTTTTGCATGACGTAAGAATTTGAGTAGTTTTCAAGCTTTCTTAGTGCGCTGGCTAGCCACTCTGGGTGTCCTGTTAGATAGGCTGCGCCTTTGTCCGCCTTATACTCGCGCTCCCTTGAGATCGCCATTTGGATGATCGTAGCAGCTAGTGGCATCACAACGGCAATGATTAGCATAATCACTGGGTTGGCGTTTCGCTGTGAGTTTTGATTTTGCCCTGCCACGGTGCCTATCTTGGCAAAATTTGCGACCATCGCAATAGCCCCAGCTAGTATGGCAGCAACTGAGCCAGTTAGGATGTCGTAGTGCCTTACATGGCTTAGCTCGTGAGCTAGCACGCCCTCTATCTCGTTTTCATTTAAAATTTTTAAAAGCCCCTCGGTTACTGCAACGGCTGCGTGGCTTGGGTTGCGGCCTGTGGCAAAGGCATTTGGCACCTCTTCTGGGATGATGTAAATTTTTGGCATCGGCAAATTTGCCTTTTGTGTGAGGCGTGAGACGATCTCGTAAAGGCCGTGAGCGTTGCTCTCATCAACTGGGATGGCGTTATATCTTTTTAGAACGAGCTTGTCGCTGAAAAAATAAGAAAAGATATTCATGCCAGCTGCCATCAAAAAGGCGATCATCATGCCTTGTTCGCCGCCCACGTAACGGCCAACAGCGATGAAAACCAGCATTAAAGCAACCATTAAAAAAGCAGTTTTAAAAATTTCCATTTTTGTCCTTATTCTTTTATAGCATTTGGCAAGATCGCTGCGTCGATCTCAAATTTCGCAAGCTCGAAAAGGCTTGCTTCACTTTCTATCAAAACAGCAATAAGCGCGTCAAATAAGTAGTTTTGCGCAACTTTTGCCAGATCTTTTGCTAGCGTAATATCGGCAACAATAAATTTTGCTCCAGCGGCGTTTGCGATGATGGCTTCGTTTATGTCATTTGGAATGATGCTAAAGTTTGCTCCAGCTTCTAGCGCTTTTTTTATCAAATTTCTATCAAATTTAAAGAGATTTTGCCTGCCGTTTGAAATTTCATCTTCGCTTTTGCAAAGAAACAGCGGTTCAAATTTGATCAGCTCATCACCCAAAATTTTCATCTCTCACCCTTTATGCACTCTTTGCAGATGTATTTTCCGTCCCTTAGCACCATTTGATCGATGTCGCTAAAGACACCGCATTTGCTGCACTCTTCGAAGTTGCTGGTGCTTATCTTGTCGTTTTTTTTTCTATTTTTAAAAAATATGATGTAAATCGCAACCAAAATCGCTACAAAAAGCAAGTATTTCAACGTATCTCCCCTTGATTTTTGAGATTAAAAAATATGTAGTTTCTGTTTTTTTCATTATAAATTTGTGCGTTGATGCCTGAAATTTCATCCATGACGCTTGAGCCCTTGTAGATGAGAAATTTGGTCTTTTCATCGTAAAATCCATCGCAAATTTTTATAAGCTCTTTTGTCTTGCTAAGCGCCCTTGAAGTGATGAGATCAGCCGTAAATTTATCTGCAAGCTCGATCTTTTGGCTGTGAACTTCTAAATTTTGCAAGCCAAGCTCGATCTTAGCGTAGCTTAGAAATGATGACTTTTTAGCTATCGGCTCAAAAAGGTGCCACTTCGTTTGTGGCATCGCAAGCGCTAAAAATATCGCTGGAAAGCCAGCTCCACTACCAACATCGATCGCCGTTTTGGCACTTAGGTCAAAAATTTCAAGCGGTCTAATACTATCAAGCACCTGCTCGCTTATATCTTTATAATTGCTTAAGCTATGAACCTTGTTAAATTTAGCAAAAATTTGAGCGTAAGCCTTTACTTTTTCGTTAAATTCAGCTGGCAAACAGAGCTCATTTTTCATCACAAGATGTGCCCCATTTGCTCTTTTTTGACCTTTAAGTAGTCTTCGTTAAATTTATTTGGTTTTATGACGATAGGCACGCGTTTTACGATCTTTACTGAGCTTAGTCCGTGAAGTTTTAATGGGTTATTTGTGAGTAAATTTACCTCTTTTATGCCGTAGTGATTTAGGATAAAATCAACCACTTCGTATGTCCTCTCATCAGCCTTAAAACCTAGCTGGTGGTTGGCTTCTATCGTATCAAAGCCCTTGTCTTGCAGGCTATAAGCGTTTATCTTGTTTAAAAGCCCGATATTTCTGCCCTCTTGACGCAGGTAGATGACCATGCCACCATTTTCTTCGATATATTTTAGGCTCGCTTCGAGCTGGTCGCGGCAGTCGCACTTTAGGCTCCCGATAGCATCGCCAGTTAGGCACTCAGAGTGAATTCTAAGATTTACCACTTCGCTTAGAGGCTCTTTGTAGATCACGAGGTGCTCTTTTGCCCCTTCTTTGAAGGCTTGAACCTTATAAGTGCCAAATCTTGAGGGTAGATTTGCGGCGTTTGAAATTTCTATTTTCATTTTAAATTTACTCCAACTGTGCTAAACTAGCTAAAAATCACGCATTTTAACAAAGAAAAGGCAAAAATATGTTTAAACGTTTTAGAAGATTAAGAATAAATCCAGCCCTAAGAGAGATGGTAAGAGAGACTAGCCTTAGCGTAAATGACTTCATATATCCGCTCTTTGTAGTCGAGGGCAAAGGCGTTAAAAACGAGATCGCTTCGATGCCAGGCGTCTATCAAATGAGTATCGATGAGATTTTAAAAGAGTGCGAAGAGATAGTAAATTTAGGCATAAAATCGATCATTTTATTTGGCATACCAAGCCTAAAAGATAGCGTTGGCAGCGACGCACTAAGCAATGACGGCATCATCGCAACTACGCTTCGAGCCATAAAAGATAAATTTCCAAATTTAGTAGTCGTCACCGATCTTTGCTTTTGCGAATACACAGACCACGGCCACTGCGGCATAATCGACCATGTGCATAACACCATCGACAACGACGCAACGCTTGAAATTTCGGCAAAACAAGCCTTGATACACGCTCAAAATGGCGCCGACATGATCGCACCAAGCGGTATGATGGATGGCATCATCGCAACGCTAAGAGAGACGCTTGATAGCAATGGCTATGAAAATTTACCAGTGATGGCATACTCGACTAAATTTGCCTCAGCCTACTACGGACCATTTCGTGACGTGGCGCAAAGCGCTCCAAGCTTTGGCGATAGAAAGAGCTACCAAATGGACAGCGCAAATCGCCTAGAGGCCATAAATGAGAGCTTGCAGGACGAAGCGCAAGGCGCTGATATCTTGATGGTAAAGCCAGCGCTTGCTTATCTTGACATCGTTAGAGAGCTAAGAAATTTGACACTTCTGCCACTTTGCGTCTATAACGTAAGCGGCGAGTATGCACTGCTAAAAGCTGGTGCAAAAGCTGGCATCATCGACTATGAGCGCGTTATGATGGAGACCTTGATCGGCTTTAAAAGAGCAGGGGCAAATTTGATCATCACCTATCACGCAAAAGAAGCGGCTAAAATTTTAAGGGGCTAAGATGAGGCACTTTTTGACGCTAAATGACTTTAGCAAAGATGAAATTTTAGAAATGATAAATTTAGCCCGAAAGATCAAAAAAGAGGCGAAGGCTAGAGAATTTAAGCCATATCTAAAAGATCAAAAGCTTGCGATGATATTTGAAAAAAGCTCGACTAGAACGAGAGTGAGCTTTGATGTTGGCATGCATGAGCTTGGCGGATATGCGCTATTTTTAAGCAAAAATGATATACAAATAGGCCGTGGCGAGCCAATTCGCGACACCGCTAGAGTGATAAGCAGGATGTGCGACATGGCTATGCTTAGGGTTGATCGTCACGAAATGCTAGAAGAATTTGCTAAATTTTCAAGCGTGCCAGTGATAAACGGGCTAAGTGATAAATTTCACCCAGTGCAGCTCATGGCAGACTATCTAACCATGCTTGAATTTAGCACAGGAGAGAAGGTCGCATACGTAGGAGATGGCAACAACATGACCCACTCGTGGCTCATGCTATCAAGCAAACTTGGCCTTGAGCTAAGAGTGGCTACGCCAAAAGGCTATGAGGTGGACGCTGAAATTTTAAAAATGGCCAATCAAAACGCAAAAATTTCAGGTGCGAAAATTTTTATCACAAACGATATAAAAGAAGCGGTAAATGGTGCCGATGTAGTGACTACGGACACTTGGGTATCGATGGGACAAGAGGCCGAGAAAGAAAAGAGGCTAAAAGACTTTGCTGGATACTGCGTGGATGAAAATTTGATGAGCTTAGCTAAAAAAGATGCGATATTTTTGCACTGCTTGCCAGCTTACAGAGGCTACGAGGTGAGCGAAGCGGTCTTTGAGAGGCACGCGGATGAAATTTTTAGCGAGGCGGAAAATAGACTTCATGCCCAAAAAGGCGTGATGGTCTGGTTAGACGAGAGAAGAAGATGAGTGAAGAGAAAAATATATATGATGAGATAGATGAGATCGGTAATAATCTTGGGCTAAGCGAGCCTGAAAAAACGGTCTTTGAGATAGTTTCAACGAAAAATCCAAACGAGCATATCTTAAATTTAAAAAGTGGCTCTTGGGACTCAAAAGAGCCGTGGTTTGGTATTGATGAAAATCAAAATTTACACACGGTTGTTTCAGTACAATCGCTCTCAGCTTTGATAGAAGCTTTAAAAGAGACGCAAAAAGAGAATTTTGACCTAAGACTTGAAAAGACGATCTGGCAAAATATCCCAGTTGATTTTAGCGATGTTTGGGTGGTTGCGATGGATGAGATCAAAAAGATCGCTCACGATAAAAAGAGCAGGCAGTTTAACATCGACCTTGATAAGCTGGTAAAAAACATCAAAAAAGAGCATCCAAATTTATTTGTAGATATAAAAGAGATGATCCAAATGGCAAGGAGCAGGGCAGATGATTGATTTTAGCGCGTATGTGAAGTATTCAAGGCCAGGGCCAAGATATACGAGCTATCCGACAGCACCGGAGTTTAGTGATAAATTTAGCTATGAGGCTTACGTAAAAGAGCTTGAAAACCGCGATAAAAAAAGGCCGCTTTCGCTTTATTTGCACTTGCCGTTTTGCAGGAGTGCTTGCTATTTTTGTGGCTGTAACGTCATCTACACGAGCAAAGAGGACCGTAAAGAGAGATATATAAGATATATAGAAAAAGAGCTTGAAATTTTAGCTCGCCACCTAGACACAAGCACTGAGGTCTTGCAGATGCACTTTGGTGGCGGCACTCCGACATTTTATAACGCCGATCAACTTGATGAGATCATCAAACTTATCAAGGCTAAATTTAAAAATTTCTCAAAAGAGGCTGAGATAAGCTGCGAGATAGACCCGAGATTTTTGACAAACGAGCAGCTTGATGTGCTCATATCTCACGGCTTTAACCGCATAAGCTACGGCGTGCAAGACTTTGACGAAAAGGTGCAAAAAGAAATTCACCGAATTCAGCCCTATGAGATCACTCAAAATGCCGTAAAAATGGCTAGAGAAAAGGGCATAAAATCAATCAATATGGACCTGATCTACGGCCTACCATATCAAAGTCTGGAGAGCTTTAAAAAGACGCTTGAGCTTGCTCTTACGCTTGATCCTGATAGGCTTGCAGTATTTAACTACGCTCACGTGCCGTGGATAAAAAAGTCGATGCGTAAATTTGATGAGACAACCCTGCCAAATCCAGAAGTTAAGCTTGAAATTTTAAAATTTACAGCTGAGTTTTTAACTAAAAATGGCTACAAAATGATAGGAATGGATCACTTTGCAAAGCCAAATGATGAGCTTTTTGGCGCTTTGGCAAATGGCACTTTGCATAGAAATTTTCAAGGATATACGACAAAAGGTGGCGCTGATCTTATCGGTATAGGCATCACAAGTATCGGTGAGTGCAAAAGACACTACGCGCAAAATCACAAAGATATGGATGAGTACGAAAAAGCGATCGATAGTGGAAAGTTGCCATATGCAAAGGGAATTTATCTAAGCGATGAAGACTTGCTTAGAAAAAGTGTGATCATGAGTTTGATGAGTAATTTCGGGCTTAATATCAAGGCAGTCGAGGATGAATTTCATATAAATTTCTTTGAACATTTCAAAAATGAGCTTGAAGAGCTAAAGAATTTAAGTGAATTTGTCGATGTTACGACAGATAAAATCAGTGTAAATGAGACAGGAACGCTGATAATACGAAATATTGCAATGTGTTTTGATGAGTATCTTAAGAAAATTCCTGAAAATTTAAGGCGATTTTCTAAGACGATATAAAAATTATTTTTTTGTCATAAGATATTTAAAATACGTTTAATATTTCTTGGTGTATAATTCGCACTAAAAGTCGAGCCAAAGCTTGACAATAAATAAGGTAAAAGGATCTAGTTATGAAAAAGATGTTAGCAATTAGTGCTTTGGCCGCAGCAACGCTGCTGTCTGCTCAAGATGTCCCTTATAGGATCTTTCTAGCTTCATTCGCTCAAGATGATAGCGCTGCTAGAATCGATAGTGCTGTTAGCAAAGTAAACAGCAAAATATCAGATAGCAGACTAACTACTGGCGTTTATGAAGTTGGTGGAAGAAAGTTCTTATATGTTGATACAACTCCAGTTTCTGAAAATGAAGCTAATGAGTTACTTGCAAAAGTTCAAAATGAGTCAGGTTATAAAGATGCTTTAATGAGAGCTAAGTTGCCTGTAGCAAACGCTCAATCAGCTAAGAAATCTAATATAGAGCAAACTATATCAGCAGAGCCTAAAGCAGCAGTTACAGCACAAGCCGATGATAGTGTATTGACTTTGGATCAAGTTGTAAAAACTATTTTAAATGAAAATCCAAGCTTAAAAGCTACAGAATTTAACTACTTACAAGTAGGCAAAGACCTAAAAATAGCTAAAAATGCTTACTATCCAACACTTGATGCAGCTGCTAGAGTAGGATATGAGAGAAAACGTCTTGATGATGGTCTTACAACAAGAAGAGGCGATGGCAGAGTATCTGGCGCATCTTTAACTTTGGTTGAAAACCTTTATAATGGTGGCGCTGATAAAAACAGAATCAACTCTCAAAGCGCAAGACTTGACTCAGCTGCTTACACAGTGGCTCAAGCTGCAGATAGACTAACACTAAGCGCTGCAAATGCTTACCTACAAGTTCTTCAAACAAAGAGAATTCTTGACATTGAAGAAGAAAATGTAAAAAGCCATGAAGAAATTTATAGCCAAATCAAAGATAGAGCAAGATCAGGTTACGGCGTAGCTTCTGAAGAGAGACAAGCTGGATCACGTTATACTTTGGCTCAATCAAACTATATAGCTGCAAAAAATAACTATGAAGACGCACTTTCTACATTTGAAAAACTGTATGGAAGAAAAGTTGCTGCTAAAAACCTAGTAATGCCTGAATTTAACCTGCCATTACCAAGCACTAAAGAGGCTGTTTATGACAAAGCTGTTCTTTGTAACCCAACACTTCTAGTTCAAAGATCAAACATCGCTATGGCAGAGTCTGTTGTAAAAGAGAAAAATGCACCATTCTTACCAAAACTAGATCTTGTTGTGTCAGGTGCTTATGATCACTCAAATGTTTTATATGATGATTATGAAGAGCAAACATTTGATGCTCTTTTAAGACTAAACTACAACCTTTACAATAAAGGTAACGATAAGCTAGATAAAGAGAAGAGCCAACTTGCTGTTCAACAAGAGCAACAAACTATGGATAACCTTGTAAGAGAGCTTAAAGAGTCTTTAGAATTCTCATGGCAAAACTATATTCTTAACCAAGAGAAAATGGGATATCTAAATCAACACGTTGAATATGCAAAAGCTACTCTTGATGCTTACCAAGATGAGTTTAGAATCGGTCGCCGCGACCTTATCAACCTACTTGATGCAGAAAACGAGTACAACACAGCTTTAAAAGAGATCGCTACAACTGAGACTGCACTATCTTATGCAAAATATAGATTGCTAGATAACATGGGTATGGTTTCAGATAGTTTTGAGCCAGGCTTTGCTAAGAGATATATTCAAGGCGCTTGCAGTATTCAAAACGACTTAAGATAAAAATTTAAAAAGTGATGACCATGAGGGTCAAAGCAAAATTCTGGACGCTTACTTTAAGCGTCCTTTTTTCGTTATTAGCATTAAATGCTGTCGGGGATTTTATAAAACAAACAACGATAGCAAAGGTGGCTAAAATTTATGGAGAAGATGCAAGAAGAAGGGCATCGGCATTAAATTCTTTAATGACTTCATTGCAAGATGCAACCGAACAAGAGAAATTAATAAAAGTAAATGATTTTTTTAACTCTTTTAGGTGGGTTGATGATATGCAACTTTGGCATAAAAAAGATTACTGGGCTACCAGAATGGAATTTGTAGGAAAAGGCGCTGGTGACTGCGAAGACTACGTTATCGCGAAGTATTTCACTCTAAAGCAACTTGGAATTCCAACTCAAAAATTATACTTCACATACGTTAAAGCCTTAAGATACAACCAAGCACATATGGTTTTGGCATATTATGATACACCAAAGTCTATTCCATTAATTTTAGACAATATAAATGGTAAAATAAAAATCGCAACTCAAAGAACAGACCTCGTGCCAGTTTATAGTTTCAACGGTGATTCGCTATACTTGGCAAAACAAGAAGGTCTTGGTCAGGCAATACCAGGTGGAAATCAAAAACAAAATCCTAAGTGGATGGAACTAATAGATAGGATAGGAAAAGAGGATTTATGACGCTATTTAAACAGATTATGATCGCTGTGATTGCTTTTGGCATCATGATTTTTATGGCTGTTGGCTACTTAAATTTTAAGAGCCTAAATGGATACATCAACGACCAACTCGGCGAAAACGCAAGGCACACAGCAAACTCGCTCGGACTTGCACTTAAGCCTATAGTTGATCCTGAGGATATGTCTTTGGCTCAAACGATGATAAATTCTATGTTTGATAGCGGCAGATATAAGCTCATTAAGATCGAAGACGTCGATGGCAAGGTGCTTATAGAAAATTCTCAGCAAACAGTTGTAAAAGACATCCCTGAGTGGTTTTATAAAGTTGCTAAATTTGAAGCTCCAGTGGCAACAAGTGAGATCATGACTGGCTGGGCTAAATTTGGTACGCTTTACGTTCAAGGCAGTACCGCGCTTGCATATAACGAGCTTTACTCAAACTCAAAAAATATTTTTAACTTTCTAGCTTTAATGATCATCATCGCTCTTGTCGTGGCGTTTTTCGCTCTTAAGGCGATATTTAGACCACTTGTTAAGGTGCAAGATCAAGCTGAAGCGATACTTGATAATAAATTTATCATCCAAAAGAGAATTCCATTCACAACCGACCTTAAAAAGATGGTGCTTGCCATGAACTCGATGGTTAGTAAAGTTCAAGACATATTTGAAAGAGAGGCCGCAACACTTAGCAAGTATCAAGAGCTTTTATATAAAGACTCTATGAGTGGCACTTACAATAGAAGATTTTTCCAAACTAAATTTAGTGAGTATTTGGCAAGTGAAGAGTATTCAAGCGGTGTTGCTTCACTTGTTAGCTTTAAGGATCTTGCTGGGCTAAAAGGCGTTCTTGGCTTTGAAAAATGGCAAAGTGTCATCATAAAAATAGCTCAAATTTTACAAGAAAAATCAACCGAAAATGACCAAAATGCGATCGTTGCAAGGCTAAATGACAACGACTTTATCTTGCTTTCTTACGGTAAAAACTCGTCAAATTTCTCAGCTTTAGACGATAAGATCATGGCTGAGTTTAAAAAACTCTATGCAAATTTCTCTATAAACGATAGCGAATGCCCAGTCAATGCTGCTATTGTCGAGTACTCGCCAAGCACTGACATGAGGACACTACTTACATCAGCTGACGTTACTTTGGCTAGTGCAAGACTGGCTGGCTGCTTTACTTGCAAAGAATTTAATGCAAATCAAAACACCCTAGTCATCGGCAAAGAGAAATATAAAGAGCTTATCTTTGACTCTATAAAAGAGGATAAATTTAAATTTGCAGCTCAAAAAGTAGTTGGTTTTGACTCAAGCTTTGAGCAGTACGAACTTTATCTAAGGCTAGTTGATAGCGAGGGCAAATGGCGTATGGCATCATACTTTATGCCAATGGTAAATGAGCTAAATTTAGGTGCGATGCTTGATCTTCATATCCTAAATAGAATCGCTAGAATTTTGCCTGAAAATATCTTGCCTCAAGGAAGCTTGGCGATAAATTTGGGTAAAGAGATATTAAGCTCGGACGAAAATTTCTCAAAACTTGAGGCCACACTTAAAAAAATCGCTCAAATTTCAAAATCTAAAAACTATATAGAAATTCCAAACAAAGACGATATTAGTATCGAAAGTATAGTTAGACTTACTAAAAAATTAAAAGAACTCGGCTTTGGTTTTGGATTTGACCACTTTGAACTCAGCGCAAAAGGCATTGAGAAGCTAAAAGAATTTAATCCAGACTACGTAAAGATCCAGTCAAGCGTCTTAATCGACTTTTTAAGTGATAAATCAGGAGCAAACACAAAACAATCACTAGATGTTGTTTTAAGCTCAAAAGATATCATTTTGATTGCGATCGGTGTTGAGAGTGAAGAGCAAAAGAGTAAGCTAATTGAGCTTGGCATTAAAAATATGCAAGGAATTTACATAGATGAAATCAAAAATATTGGATGATAGATGCATAGCGATAAGATAAAAGACGAACTGCTTCAATGTTTGGTGATATTTACCAAACTACATAACAACCCATATAGTGCCGATGCTTTGACTATCGGTCTGCCTGTAAAAGATGGCGAAGAGATCGAGCTTTTTTCACTAAAGAGCTCGAAGTCTTTATTTTCTCGTGCAGCTTCACGTGCTGGCTTTGCATCGACGCTTGTCAGAAAAGATCTTGATCAAATTTCACCTTTAGTTTTGCCTTGTATCTTGATGCTTAGAGGCAAAAAAGCGTGCATCTTGCAATCTTTCAGCGAAGACAAAAAGATGGCAAACATCATCACGCCTGATCTTTCAACTGGCACTAGCACGATAGAAACAAGCAAGCTAAAAGATGAGTATCTAGGCTATGCTTACTACCTAAAACGTGAATTTGTCCCAGAAGATACAAGCTCGACAAAGCTTATTGACGCTGGTAATGATCACTGGTTTTGGGGCACTTTAAAGCGCTCTAAGAAAATTTACTTTGACGTCGTGATAGCAAGCTTTATCATAAACTTATTTGTCCTTGCAAGCCCGCTCTTTACGATGAACGTCTATGACCGCGTTGTGCCAAATAACGCAGTTGAGACACTTTGGGTTCTAGCGCTTGGCGTGAGCGTCGTTTATGGTATCGATCTATTTTTAAAATTTGTTCGTTCATATTTTCTTGAGATCGCAGGCAAGAAGAGCGACATCATTATGAGCTCTATCTTGTTTGAGCGCGTAATGGATATGAAATTTAGCAATAAGCCAAAGTCAGTTGGTTCATTTGCTAGTAACTTGAAAGAATTTGACACAGTTAGAAATTTCTTCTCATCTGCGTCACTTGCTGCCATTGTGGATCTACCATTTGCGTTAATATTCTTGATAGTTACTTATTTTATTGGAAGCTATCTTGTGCTTGTGCCTATCGTCATCATGATAGCTATTTTGTGCTACACATTTTTTATAAAAGACCCACTTCAAAACGCGATTAAAAGCACATTTGAAGCTTCAGCTATGAAAAATGGAATTTTGATAGAGAGTCTTAGCAGCTTGGAGACCATTAAAACTCTTGGTGCTAGTGGTCACGTGCAGTGGAACTGGGAAGAGGCGACTGGCGAGATAGCAAACAGAAGTATCAAGTCAAAGATCATCACTACTTCAATCACAACCGTGACTTCATTTTTGGTGCAGTTAAACACTATCGCCATCATCGTTCTTGGCGTTTATATGATACAAGATACACACCTTACAATGGGTGGTTTGATCGCTGCTGTTATGCTTAGCTCTCGTGCGATCGCCCCTATGGGTCAAGTAGCCTCACTAGCTGCAAATTTCGAGCAGACAAAGACAGCTTACCAAAGCCTTAGCAAGGTCATGCAGATGCCAGTTGAAAGGCCTGAGGGCAAGAAATTTGTTAGAAGAAATTCTTTTGAGGGCAAGATAGAGTTTAAAAACGTTAGCTTTACTTATCCAGACACTACAAAGGGCTCACTTGATAGGATAAATTTTGTCATTCAGCCAGGTGAGAAAGTAGGCATCATCGGTAGAAATGGCTCTGGTAAGACAACCTTACAAAAGATAATCCTAGGTCTTTACGCACCGACCGAAGGCTCAGTGCTAATTGATGGTATAGATATCAACCAGATAGACCCAGCTGACCTTAGAAGAAATATCGGCTACGTGCCACAAGATGTTGTGCTATTTAAAGGAACGGTTAGAGAAAATATCGTTCAAAAAGCTCCTTATGTCGATGATATGCAGATCATTAAAGCTGCTAAAGTAAGTGGCGTAGATGAATATGTCAATGCCCATCCACTTGGATTTGATATGCCAGTATTTGAAAGAGGTGATGGCATTAGCGGCGGTCAGCGTCAAAGTATAGCTGTGGCTAGAGCATTTTTGCTAGATAGTCCTATCATCTTGCTTGACGAGCCTACAAATTCACTAGACAATACAGTTGAGAGCAAGCTAAAAGCAAATTTAAAGGTAAATACCGTAAATAAAACTATGATTTTAGTAACTCACAGAACATCGATGCTTGATCTTGTTGATAGGCTCATAGTGATGGATAACGGCAAAATTTTACTAGATGGTCCAAGAGACGAAGTTTTAGCTAGACTTAGTGGGAAGTGATTATGCAAGAAGATATAAAAAATCAACAAAATGAAAATTTAAAGCCAGACGAAAAGCCAGTCCAAAAAAGCGACATAAAAGAGCAAGAGAGCGCTGGAGATCAAATTTTAAATAGCGTAGATGGCATCAAGTCAAACATCCAAGCTAAAAACTACGATGCCTATGACTTGAAATTTATGTCAAGCCTCTCAGAAGCGGTTTTGGCAAAGGCTCCATCGACCTCAAAAAAGATACTTTATGCAGTTAGCATAACTGTATTTTGGCTACTTTTGTGGGCTTCATGGGCACAGATAGATGAGATAACAAGAGGTAGTGGCAAGATCATCCCATCAGGTAAAAACCAAGCGATACAAAACCTTGAGGGCGGTATCGTAGATCAAATTTTTGTAAAAGAGGGCGATGAGGTTAAAAAAGATCAGATCCTCATCAGGCTTGATAATAAAAACTTTACAAGTAGCTACGGTGAGTCAAAGCTAAGACTTGATGAGCTTCAGGCTAAATTTATGAGGCTTGATGCTGAAGCAAATGATAAAGAATTTGACTACAACGAAACAAGAGATGCGAACAATAGCAAAGCTGTAAGATACGAGATAAGCTTGCATAACTCAAACATCGATCACTTAAATGAGCAAATAGGAATTTTAACAGAGCAAATTCACCAGCGCCAAAGTGAGCTAACCGAGCTTAGAAACAAAATTTCTCAAACTCAAAATAGTTACAATCTTGTCTTAAAAGAGAAGGCGATCATGGAGCCTATCTTTAAAAAAGGTCTTGTTAGTGAGGTCGAGTATATCCAGCTTCAAAGACGTGTAAATGACCTAAAGGGCGAGCTTGACGCATCTGTGCTTGCCGTGCCAAGGGTCGAATCAACCATAAAAGAGGCGAAGAATAAGATAGAAGAGGCAAAGCTGGCGTTTAAAAACAATGCAAAAAAAGAGCTAAACGAAGTCTCTGCTGAGATCGCAAGGATAAACGAGTCGCAAATCAGCCTAAGCGACAGGGTCGAAAGAACTTATGTAAGATCTCCGGTAAATGGTATCGTTAGTAAGATGATGGTGCATACAGTCTCAGGCGTTATCAAGCCTGGTGAAAATATCGCTGAGATCGTCCCACTAGAAGATAAGCTCATCGCTGAGGTAAAGGTTAAGCCAGCTGACGTTGCATTCTTAAGACCTGGACTTGATACGATGGTTAAATTTACGGCGTATGATTTTAGTATTTATGGCGGTTTAAAAGGCAAAGTAACGCAGATCAGTGCCGATACTGAGACAAATGAAAAAACAGGCGAGAGCTACTATCTAGTCAGGATAGAAACTGAGAAAAACTATCTTGGTAGCGAAGAGAAACCGCTTAGGATCAAGGTTGGTATGATAGTTTCAGCTGATATCATCACTGGTAAAAAGACGATACTTGACTATCTGCTAAAACCTATCTTAAAAGCAAAACAGAATGCTTTAACGGAGCGATAATGCAAAAGTCAGCTAGCTTTGAGCGAAATTTTATCGAATATCAAATTTCAAGAGCAAAGCTGGCTGATGAATTTGTCATTGTAAATGATGGCAAAATATGCGATTTAATCGGAAGAGAGATCGTCAAATTTCTCTTTAAAGACTGTGAAAAAAGCTTTGATGAGATGATAAATTTAAAAAGAGAAGAGCATATCAGCTTAGCTGGACTAAAGATAGAAGATGAGCTAGTAAGCAGCATCAAGATATCAATTAGCGGCTACGATGAAAGCAGCGATAGCTTGGACTTTGATCTAAATTTACTATCTCTTAGCGTGCCATATAGATACGCTATATCAAATGGTTGTTTTGAGATGAGTATCTTTTTAAAAGAGAGAAATGAAGTGGTTGAGAAATTCTTATCCACTTTTAGTTATAAATTTGAGGCAAATAGTGGCAAGGAGCGCTACTTGATCGTTTTCGTAAATGAGTCAAAAATTTACGAGCAAACCTATATGTGATATAAGGAAATATAATTATGAATGTGGTTTTTTTTACTCAAAATGGTTCGCTTAATAATCTTTGGCGAGGGTATTTTTCAGATGATAATGTGAAATTTACTCACAATAAAAAGGATTTTTTTGCAAATTTAAGCGATGAGGTTGATATCGTCGGTATCGATACAAATGCTTTTAAAGATAGCCTTGATGAAAATATTAAAACCATTCATGAAAGTTTTCCAAATATAAAATGTCTAATCCTTGCAAACGAACCAAAATTTAGTGAAGGTAAACATCTGCTGGCTCTTGGTGTCAAAGGATATGCAAACTCACACATGAGAAAGACACACTTTGAAGATGCCTTTGAGACGATTTTAAATGGCAAAGTTTGGCTTTATCCAGAATTTATCCAAGCGATGATCGGAGAACTAACTGGCTCATATATAAATAATGAAAGTGAAACTTTGGAGAAAAAGTCTGATCTAAGTGAGCTTAGCTCACGTGAAAAAGAGATCGCAAACTTAATCTACCAAGGTCTAACAAACAATGAAATTTCAGAGCAAACAGGCATTACTTTAAGGACGGTAAAGGCGCACACTACGTCGATTTACAGCAAGCTAAATGTGAAAGATAGAATAGGTCTTGTGCTTTTGATGAAGCAGCTGCATGCGTAAAATTTTGCTTCTTTTCTTTTTTGTTTCTTCTCTTTTTGCAAATAATTTTGAAATTTCTCCAAAAAATATATCTCAATGTAAAAATCAAATTTGTAAAAATATCCTAAATCACTATGCAAATTTTATGAAAAAAATAGAAAACGAAAGCTTTATAAGAAAGTTAGAACTCATAAATTCATACTTAAATTCTTTGATGCCAAGATATGATGATTTTTACAATACAAATGTCGATGTATGGAGCACTAGGGGTGAGTTTTTAAGGCGAGGTGGCGGAGACTGCGAAGAGTACGCGATATCAAAGCGCGATAGCCTAAAAGATCTTGGCGTGGATAATCAAAAATGCCTTCTAGTAGTTCAGGAAAAAAATACAAAAAAATATCATATGGTGCTAGCTGTTTGGGAAAATTTAAACAAAGAGCCTTTGATACTGGACAATCTAAGCTTTAGAGTTTTGCCGCTTTCGAAGCGCTATGACTTAGTGCCAGAGTATTGCTTGATGGACGGGAAATATTTTAAGATAAAAAAAGATGGTATAAATTTAGAGCCTGTAAATATAAGAATGCAAACTTATGAAAATTTGATAAAAAAGGAAAAAGAAGAGAAATTTTGGAAGAATTAATCTTCCAAGTCGATGTCTATTTTTTCAACATTTGTTGTAATATCTTTAGTATTTTTCTCAATGTTGTGTTTATTTTTCTCGATTAGTGATCTGTTTTGACCTATAAGGTCTCTATTTTCTTTGATACCATCACTATTTTGCTCGATCATTTTGCTTAGTGTCGCTATCTTTTTTTCATAGCGGATCATTAAGAAGTAGATCACATAAATTAGCAGTAAAATTACCGCCCAAGGTAAAAATTGCATATTAAATCCTTTGTATTTTTTCGTAATTATAGAAATTTTAGCTTTTAAAAAAAATAAAATTATAAAAAATGAAATTTTATATATGTAAAATTTATCTTTGTTTTTTGGTAAAAGTGGCTCAGATTAGTGGGCTATTTTTGAAATTTTTTATAAAATTTATAGATTTTTTATTGCAAAAAAATTAGATAAAATATTTTTCAAAATCTCCTTGACTTTTATTTTATTTTGGGCTATAATTGCCACTTCACAAAACAGGTGCTGGTGTAGCTCAGTTGGTAGAGCTACTGCCTTGTAAGCAGTGGGTCGGCGGTTCAAGTCCGTTCACCAGCTCCATTTTGTAACAGTGTTTGACCAGAAAATACCAAAATAACTTATTAATGTTTAAGGTGAGATACTCAAGCGGCCAACGAGGGCAGACTGTAAATCTGCTGACTATGTCTTCCGTGGTTCGAATCCACGTCTCACCACCATTGTTATGCGGGAGTAGCTCAGTTGGCTAGAGCATCAGCCTTCCAAGCTGAGGGTCGCGGGTTCGAGCCCCGTTTCCCGCTCCAAAATTTGGGAAAGTAAACTGGGAGCTGTATCTAGATTTTACTAAACACAGTTATTCCATCTTTATTTTCATGAATTTTTAGTTGTTTGTATGTTGATTAAAATCATCTCAGCCAAGCGTTTTTCGCTCATATGGCTCAGAGGTAGAGCACTTCCTTGGTAAGGAAGAGGTCGCGGGTTCAAGTCCCGCTATGAGCTCCACTGGTTTATATGATTTTATATTACTATACGAATTTGAATTAGATAAAGACACATATCATAACGGAGGAAAAGATGGCTAAAGAAAAATTTTCACGCAACAAGCCACACGTAAACATAGGCACTATCGGTCACGTTGACCATGGTAAAACTACTTTAACAGCTGCAATATCTGCTGTTCTTTCACGCAAAGGTCTTGCTGAGCTAAAAGATTATGATAATATTGATAATGCTCCAGAAGAGAAAGAGCGTGGTATTACAATTGCTACTTCACACATTGAGTATGAGACAGAAAAACGTCACTATGCTCACGTTGACTGCCCAGGCCACGCCGACTATGTAAAAAACATGATTACAGGTGCTGCTCAAATGGACGGTGCTATTCTAGTTGTTTCTGCAGCAGACGGCCCAATGCCACAAACAAGAGAGCACATCTTGCTATCTCGCCAAGTTGGTGTCCCTTATATCGTTGTTTTCATGAACAAAGCAGATATGGTTGATGACGCTGAGTTACTTGAACTAGTTGAAATGGAAATTCGCGAACTACTTAACGAGTACAACTTCCCAGGGGATGATACTCCAATAGTTTCTGGTTCAGCACTTAAAGCTCTTGAAGAGGCAAAAGCTGGACAAGATGGCGAATGGTCAGCAAAAATTATGGAACTAATGGATGCGGTTGATAGCTATATCCCAACTCCAGTTCGTGCTACGGACAAAGATCTTCTTATGCCAATCGAAGATGTTTTCTCAATTTCAGGTCGTGGTACAGTTGTAACAGGTAGAATTGAGAAAGGTGTTGTTAAAGTTGGTGACACAATAGAAATCGTTGGTATCAAACCTACACAAACAACAACAGTTACTGGTGTTGAGATGTTTAGAAAAGAGATGGATCAAGGTGAAGCTGGCGATAACGTTGGTGTTCTTCTTCGTGGTACTAAAAAAGAAGACGTTGAACGTGGTATGGTTCTTTGCAAACCTAAATCAATTACTCCTCACACAAAATTTGAGGGTGAGGTTTATATTCTAACTAAAGAAGAGGGCGGTCGCCACACTCCTTTCTTTAATAACTATAGACCACAATTCTATGTAAGAACAACTGACGTTACTGGTTCTATTACATTGCCAGAAGGTACAGAGATGGTTATGCCAGGTGATAACGTAAGAATTTCTGTTGAGCTTATCGCTCCAGTTGCACTTGAAGAAGGTACCCGTTTTGCTATCCGTGAAGGTGGTAGAACTGTTGGTTCAGGTGTTGTTTCAAAAATACTTGGTTAATTTATAAAATTATGCCAAAGGGGAAACCCTTTGGCTTTCTATAAGGAATATATATGAGAATTAAAATCGGTTTAAAATGCTCTGAGTGTGGTGATATCAATTACACTACTACAAAAAACAGCAAAACCACTACAGATAAGGTTGAGCTCAAAAAATATTGCCCAAGATTAAAAAAACATACTGTTCATAAAGAAGTTAAGTTAAAAAGCTAATTAAGAATAAGTAGCTATTAGGGCAATAGCTCCAACGGTAGAGCGCTGGATTCCAAATCCAATGGTTGGGGGTTCGAATCCCTCTTGCCCTGCCACAATTAAGGTTAAGATTATGGAAAAATTTATAAATTATATAAAGCTATCTAAATTGGAAATAATGAAAGTTATCTTTCCTACTAAAGAACAAATTAGAAATGCTTTTATTGCAGTTTTTATCGTGGTCGCTGTTGTTTCACTTTTTTTAGCTCTTGTTGATGTTATTATGTCCTTTGTTCTTTCTAAAGTTATATAGGGTAAGGGAAAAATAATGTCACATAAATGGTATGCTATACAAACTTACGCTGGTAGCGAAATGGCAGTAAAAAGAGGAATTGAAAATTTAGTTAGAGATCACGGTATTGAAGATCAACTAAAAGAAGTTATAGTTCCAACAGAAGACGTAATAGAGATAAAAAACGGTAAGCAAAAAATTAATGAAAGAACTCTTTATCCTGGATATGCTTTTGCATGTTTAGATCTTGATACAGCTCTTTGGCATAAGATTCAGTCTTTGCCAAAGGTTGGACGTTTTATCGGTGAGGCTAAAAAGCCTACACCATTGACTGAAAAAGATATAAATACTATCTTGGAGAAAGTTCAAAAAAGAGCGGCACCAAAACCTAAAATATTTTTTGAGGATGGTGAAAGCGTTCGCATAACAGAAGGTCCTTTTGCTAACTTTACAGGTATCGTTGAAGAATACGATATGATACATGGTAAGCTTAGACTCAATGTTTCTATTTTTGGTAGAAGTACCCCTGTTGATATTTTGTATTCACAAGTTGAGAAGATAATTTAAGGAGCAAGAAATGGCTAAAAAAGTTATAGGTGAAATAAAATTACAAATTGCCGCAACAAAAGCAAATCCTAGCCCGCCAGTTGGTCCAGCATTAGGACAAAAAGGCGTTAATATTATGGAATTTTGTAAAGCCTTTAATGAAAAAACAAAAGATATGGTTGGATTTAATATCCCGGTTGTTATAACAGTTTATGCTGATAAAAGTTTTACATTTATCACAAAGCAACCACCTGCTACAGACCTTATTAAAAAGGCTGCGGGTATAACAAAAGGAACAGATAATCCTTTAAAAAATAAAGTAGGCAAATTAACAAAAGCTCAAGTTTTAGAAATTGTTGAGAAAAAACTTGTTGATTTAAATACAAATGATAAAGAGCAAGCAGCTAAGATTATCGCTGGTTCAGCTCGTTCAATGGGTGTCGAAGTAGTAGACTAAAACCTTTACCGTCAGGTTGATTTTCAAAAGACGGAAGCAATTTATATGCGGAGAAATTTATGGGAAAAACTAGTAAGAGATTTCAAGAATTGCTCAAAAAAGTAGAGCAAGACAAAATTTATAATCTTAGCGAGGCTATCGATACAGTTAAAACTCTAGCTTCTGCTAAATTTAATGAGACAGTTGAGATTGCGTTAAAATTAAACGTTGATCCAAGACATGCAGATCAAATGGTTCGTGGTTCAGTTGTTTTACCAGCTGGTACAGGCAAAGTTGTAAGAGTTGCTGTTATAGCAAAAGATGCTAAAGCTGATGAGGCAAAAGCTGCTGGTGCTGACATAGTTGGTGCCGATGATCTAGTTGAGGATATCCAGAAGGGTATAATGAACTTTGATGTTCTTATAGCTACTCCAAATTTAATGGGTCTTGTAGGTAAAGTTGGTAGAATTTTAGGACCGAAAGGTTTAATGCCAAATCCAAAAACTGGAACAGTTACAATGGATGTTGCACAAGCTGTTAATAATGCAAAAAGTGGACAAGTAAATTTCCGTGTTGATAAGCAAGGAAATATACATGCAGGTCTTGGTAAGGTCAATTTTACTAAAGAGCAATTAAATGAAAATATTTCAACATTTATTAAAGCTATTAATAAACATAAACCTGCGACTGCAAAAGGTAGATATGTAAAAAATGCTTCATTGTCTTTAACAATGAGCCCTTCTGTAACTCTTGATACTCAAGAAGTTATGGACTTAAAATAAAAATTTAGACAAATTTATATCTTAGATTGGAGATAGCCGAGGCCATTGGGCTTAATTGATTCGACCCGCTCTGCTTGAAATTACCGGTCGGAAAGGAGAAAAAGTGACACGTAACGAAAAAACTGAAGTTGTTGCAAAATTAGAGAGTGAATTTAAAACTGCTGAAGCTATTGTAGTTTGTGACTATCGTGGTCTTTCAGTTAAAAAACTTGAAGTTTTAAGAAATTCTGCAAAAGAACAAAATGTAAAAGTTCAAGTTATTAAAAATACTCTTGCAAATATTGCTCTTAAAAATTCTGATAAAGTCGGAATGGAACTCAAAGATACAAATATCTATCTTTGGAGTGAAGATCAATTAGCAGTAACTAAAGTAGCCGCAAAATTTGAAGAGTCAAATTCTGATCTTTTCAAAATTAAAACAGCTTATATTGATGGCGAAGTTGCAAGTGTTGATAAAGTTAAAGCTCTATCTAAAATGCCTAGCCGTGATGAGCTTATTGCGATGCTTTTGCAAGTTTGGAATGCGCCAATTCAAAATTTCACAATTGGTTTGAATGCGCTTAAAGAGAAAAAAGAACAATCAGCTTAATTAAATTAAATAATAATAAGGATTAAAAATGGCAATTACAAAAGAAGACGTATTAGAGTTTATATCTAATCTTTCTGTACTTGAACTTAGCGAACTTGTAAAAGAGTTTGAAGAGAAATTTGGTGTTAGCGCAGCTCCTGTAATGGTAGCTGGTGGTGCAGTTGCTGCTGGTGGTGCAGCTGCTGCTGAAGAAAAAACAGAATTTAACATCGTTCTTGTTGATTCTGGTGATAAGAAAATCAACGTTATTAAGGTTGTTAGAGCACTTACAGGTCTTGGTCTTAAAGAGGCTAAAGACGCAGTTGAAGGAACTCCATCTGTTCTTAAAGAAGGCGTTAGTAAAGACGAAGCTGAAGCAGCTAAAAAAGAGCTTGAAGAGGCTGGTGCTAAGGTTGAACTTAAATAATTTTTTATTATTTAGGCTTAATATTTCAAGAGAGGGCAGAGGCTCTCTCTTTTTTAAATTTTAGATGCCTTGTAAAAGGCTATACTTTTCTTTCAAAATTACCACGAGGTAGATGCAATGTTAAATAGCTTATACTCAGGAAATCGTCTTAGAGTTGACTTCTCTAATGTCGTTAAAGAGATAGACGTTCCGAACCTACTACAACTACAAAAAAAGAGCTTTGATAATTTTTTAAATCTAAATAACAATCAGACAGAAAGCGGTATCGAAAAAGTTTTTAAGTCGATTTTCCCTATACATGATCCGCAAAATCGTTTGACTTTAGAATATGTTAGCTCAGAAATTGGAAAACCAAAATATACAATCAGAGAGTGTATAGAAAGAGGTCTTACATACTCTGTAAATTTAAAGATGAAAATACGCCTTATCGTCCATGAAAAAGATGATAAGACTGGTGATAAAGTCGGCGTTAAAGATATAAAAGAGCAAGAAATTTTTATACGTGAAATTCCATTGATGACAGATAGAATTTCATTTATTATAAATGGTGTTGAGCGTGTTGTTGTAAATCAACTTCATAGAAGCCCTGGCGTTATCTTTAAACAAGAAGAGAGTGCGACTGTTGCAAATAAACTTATCTATACAGCTCAAATAATCCCAGATCGCGGCTCTTGGTTGCACTTTGAATATGATACAAAAGATATTTTATATGTTAGGATAAATAAGCGCAGAAAAGTGCCTGTAACTATCTTGTTTAGGGCATTAGGATATAAAAAACAAGACATTATTAAGCTATTTTATCCGATACAAAATTTGGTTATTAAAAATAATAAATTTTTAACTCTTTTCAATCCAGAGGATTATCTAGGAAGAGTTGAGTATGATATAAAAAATGAAGATGGAGAGGTTCTTCACCAAGCTGGGAAGCGCCTAACAAAGAAAAAAGCTGATAAATTAATCGAAGATGGCGTTAAATTTGTCGAGTATCCTATCGAAGCACTTATTGGTAGATATTTGGCAAACCCTGTGATAAACACAGAAAGCGGCGAAATTTTATATGACACACTATCTGCTCTTGATGAGAATAAACTTGCAAAAATTTTAGCTGAGCATGAAAGCATCGATATTATAAACAACTCTGCAGCTGGTGTTGACGACGCTATAATAAATTCATTTATCGCCGACAACGATATGCTTAAGGTTTTAAAACAAACTGAGGGTGTAGATGATGAAAATGACCTTGCTGCGATTAGAATTTACAAGGTCATGAGACCTGGCGAGCCGGTAGTTAAAGAGGCTGCAAAAAGCTTTGTAAATGATATATTGTTTAACCCTGAAAGATATGACCTAACAAAAGTTGGTCGTATGAAGATGAACCACAAGCTCTCACTTGATGTGCCAGAGTACGTTACATTGCTAACTAGTGAAGATATCATCAAAACTGCAAAATATCTTATAAAAGTTAAAAACGGACAAGGCCACATTGACGACCGCGACCACCTTGGCAACCGCCGTATAAGATCGATCGGCGAGCTACTTGCTAGTGAGCTTCACCTTGGTTTTGTTAAGATGCAAAAGGCTATCCGTGATAAATTTACAAGCCTAAGCAATAACACTGATGAGATCATGCCTTATGATCTTATCAATCCAAAAATGATCACGGCAACAATCATGGAATTTTTCACAGGCGGTCAGTTAAGTCAGTTTATGGATCAGACAAACCCACTTAGCGAGGTTACACATAAGCGCCGTCTATCTGCGCTTGGTGAGGGCGGCTTGGTAAAAGAGCGTGCTGGATTTGAGGTGCGTGACGTTCACCCAACTCACTACGGCAGAATTTGTCCAGTTGAGACTCCAGAAGGTCAAAATATCGGTCTTATCAACACTCTTTCAACTTATGCAAAAGTAAATGACCTTGGCTTTGTTGAGGCGCCTTATAAAAAGGTCGTCGATGGCAAAGTGACTGATGAGATAGTCTATCTAACAGCGACTCAAGAAGAGGGCAATGTTATCGCTCCAGCATCAACTAAGCTTGATGAAAATGGGCATATCGTTGAGGACTTGATCGAGGTTAGAAAAGAGGGCGAGATGATGCTTGCTCGTAGAGAAGATGTTACCTTGATCGACCTTTGCTCTGGTATGATAGCTGGTGTTGCAGCTTCGCTTATCCCATTCCTTGAGCACGATGACGCTAACCGTGCGCTTATGGGATCAAACATGCAGCGTCAAGCGGTGCCACTACTTCGTTCAACTGCTCCTATCGTTGGAACAGGTATGGAGAGTGTTATCGCAAGAGATGCTTGGGAGAGCGTAAAAGCAAAACGAGGCGGCGTGGTTGAAAAGGTTGATAATAAAAATATCTTTATCCTTGGTGAAGATGAAGCTGGTCCATATATAGATCACTACTCTTTAGAGAAAAATTTAAGAACAAACCAAAATACGACATTTTCACAACACCCTATCGTTAAAAAAGGCGATGAGATCGTTGCCAATCAAATCATAGCTGATGGTCCAAGCATGGAAAAAGGCGAGCTAGCTATCGGTAAAAACGCACTAATCGCGTTTATGCCTTGGAATGGCTACAACTACGAGGATGCGATCGTTATTAGTGAAAAAATGATACGTGAAGATGCCTTTACAAGCGTTCATATCTATGAAAAAGAGATCGAGGCTCGTGAGCTAAAAGACGGTGTTGAAGAGATAACAAAAGATATACCAAACGTCAAAGAAGAGGAGCTTATGCACCTTGACGAAAGCGGTATCGTTAAAATCGGTACAGAGATCAAGCCTGGCATGATCCTTGTTGGTAAAGTATCACCAAAAGGCGAAGTTAAGCCAACTCCAGAAGAAAGACTTTTGCGTGCGATCTTTGGTGAAAAAGCTGGACACGTAGTAAATAAATCGCTCTATGCTTCGGCTTCAATGGAAGGTGTGGTTGTTGATGTTAAAATTTTCACCAAAAAAGGTTATGAAAAAGATAGCAGAACAAACAAAGCCTACGAAGAAGAAAAGACGCTTTTAGAAAAAGAGCATCACGATAGATTGCTTATGCTAGATCGCGAAGAGATGCTAAAAGTTACAGCGCTTCTTTCCAAAAATCCACTAGCGAGCGATCAAGAGGTAAATAAAAAAGAGTATAAAAAAGGCTCAAAGATCAATAAGGCTGACTTTGAGAATATCAACAGATTTACCCTAAATGCTATTGTAAAGAGCTTTTCAAAAGATATCCAGAAGAAATATGATGAACTAAAAAATTACTTCCAAAATGAGAAGAAAAAGCTTAAAGAAGAGCACGACGCTAAGATAGAAATTTTAGAAAAAGATGACATTTTGCCTAGTGGTGTTGTAAAACTTGTAAAAGTTTACATAGCTACAAAACGCAAACTAAAAGTTGGCGATAAGATGGCTGGACGTCACGGTAACAAAGGTATCGTTTCAAATATAGTTAGAGAAGTCGATATGCCTTATCTTCCAAGCGGACAGATCGTAGATATTGTGCTAAACCCACTAGGCGTTCCAAGCCGTATGAACATCGGTCAAATTTTAGAGAGCCACCTTGGTCTCGTTGGTTACCGCTTAGGCGAGCAGATCAATGAAATTTTTGAGACCAAAAAGGGCGAGTGGATAAAAGAGCTAAGAGCTAAGATGATAGAGATCGCAAGCGTTGCTAAGCTAATGGACGCTAAAAAAGCTCTTGGTAAGATGAGCGATGAGAAGCTTCTTGAGTATGCAAAAGATTGGAGCAATGGCGTAAGATTTGCAACTCCAATTTTTGAAGGCGTTAAGGCTGACGAATTTGCAAAATTATTTGAGATGGCAAAGATAGATAGCGACGGCAAAACTGAGCTATATGACGGACGCACGGGCTCAAAGATAAGAGAACGCGTTAATGTTGGTTGTATGTATATGCTAAAACTTCACCACTTGGTTGATGAAAAAGTTCACGCAAGAAGTACTGGACCATACAGCCTTGTTACACAACAACCAGTCGGCGGTAAGGCGCTATTTGGTGGTCAAAGGTTTGGTGAGATGGAGGTTTGGGCACTTGAGGCTTATGGTGCTGCTCATACACTAAGAGAGATGCTAACTGTAAAATCAGACGATGTCGAGGGAAGACTTTCTGCTTACAAAGCTTTAACAAGAGGTGAAAACGTTCCTGAGACTGGTATCCCTGAGACGTTCTTTGTTCTAACAAACGAGCTAAAATCACTAGCTCTTGATGTGGAAGTATATGATGAGGATGAGACAAATGAAACTAACTAATTTAAAACCAGTTGAGATAAAAGAAGAGCATAGACCTCGTGATTTTGAAGCTTTTCAACTTCGTTTAGCAAGTCCTGAGAAGATAAAATCTTGGAGCTATGGCGAGGTTAAAAAACCAGAAACTATCAACTACCGCACGCTAAAACCTGAGCGTGATGGCTTGTTTTGTGCCAAAATTTTCGGACCGATCCGCGACTACGAGTGTCTTTGTGGTAAATATAAAAAGATGCGCTACAAAGGCATCAAGTGCGAAAAGTGCGGCGTTGAAGTAACAACATCTAAGGTTCGTCGCTCTCGCATGGGTCACATCGAGCTTGTAACTCCAGTGGCTCACATCTGGTATGTAAATTTCTTGCCAAGCCGTATAGGTGCGCTTCTTGGTATTAAGATGAAAGACCTTGAACGCGTACTTTACTATGAGGCATATATTGTTGATAATGCTGGTGAGGCTTACTATGACAATGAAAATTCTAAAAAAGTTGAAAAATATGACGTTTTAAACGAAGAGCAATATCAAAGTCTAGCTTCAAGATATGAAGAGACTGGCTTTAGTGCTAGAATGGGTGGCGAGGTCATCTATGATATGCTAGCTGAGCTTGACCTAACTCAAATTTTAAATCAGCTACAAGAAGAGATGGAGGCTACAAATTCTGAGGCCAAGAAAAAAACTATCGTAAAACGTCTAAAGGTTATCGAGAGCTTTTTAAATTCGGGCAACCGCCCAGAGTGGATGATGATAACAAATTTACCAGTTCTTCCGCCTGATCTTAGACCTCTTGTTAATCTTGATGGTGGTAAATTTGCTGTTTCAGACGTAAATGATCTATATCGCCGTGTAATAAATAGAAATAGCCGTCTAAAACGCCTACTTGAGCTTGACGCACCTGAAATTATTATCAGAAACGAAAAGAGAATGCTTCAAGAGGCTGTTGATGCACTATTTGACAATGGCCGTAGAGCAAATGCGGTAAAAGGTGCAAATAAACGCCCACTAAAATCATTAAGTGAGATCATCAAAGGTAAGCAAGGTCGTTTCCGCCAGAATTTGTTAGGTAAGCGTGTTGATTTCTCTGGACGTTCTGTTATCGTCGTTGGTCCAAAGCTAAAGATGGATCAGTGCGGTCTTCCAAAGAAGATGGCTTTAGAGCTATTTAAGCCACATTTGCTTGCTCGCCTTGAAGAAAAAGGCTATGCGACAACCGTTAAGCAAGCTAAAAAGATGATAGAAGATAAGACAAATGAGGTTTGGGAGTGCCTAGAAGAGGTCGTTAAAGACTATCCAGTCATGCTAAACCGTGCTCCGACACTTCACAAGCTCTCTATCCAAGCGTTTCACCCAGTTCTTGTTGAGGGCAAGGCGATCCAGCTTCACCCACTAGTTTGTGCGGCGTTCAACGCTGACTTTGACGGTGACCAAATGGCTGTTCACGTGCCACTATCGCAGGAAGCTATCGCTGAATGTAAAATTTTGATGCTTAGCTCAATGAACATCTTGCTTCCTGCAAGCGGTAAGGCTATCACAGTCCCTTCACAAGATATGGTTTTGGGAATTTATTATTTAAGCTTGGAGAGAAACGATGAAAAAGGTGCAAATAAAATTTTCTCAAGCGTCGATGAAGTAATGATCGCTGAAGAGGCTAATACACTTGGCCTTCACGCAAAAATTAAGACAATGGTTGATAATAAGATCATCTTCACAACAGCTGGTCGCTTGATCTTGAGAGCGATACTACCTGATTTTGTTCCTGATAATATGTGGAATAAGATCATGAAGAAAAAAGACATTGCAAATTTGGTTGATTATGTTTATAGAAATGGCGGCCTTGAAGTAACGGCCGACTTCCTTGATAAGCTTAAAAATTTAGGTTTTAGATATGCTACAAAAGCGGGAATTTCTATCTCTATCGCAGATATCATCGTGCCAGATAGCAAGCAAAAATATATCGATGAAGCTAAGAAAAAAGTTCGTGAAATTCAAAAGCAATATGGCGCTGGTCTTTTAACAGATAGTGAGAGATACAACAAGATCATCGATATCTGGACAGATACAAATAACAGCGTTGCAAGCGAGATGATGAAGCTTATCCAAAGCGATAAGGGCGGATTTAACTCAATTTATATGATGGCTGACTCAGGTGCGAGAGGTAGTGCAGCGCAAATTCGCCAGCTAGCTGGTATGCGTGGTCTTATGGCAAAACCGGACGGCTCGATCATCGAAACACCGATCATTTCAAACTTCCGTGAAGGTCTAAACATAATGGAGTACTTCAACTCAACCCACGGAGCTAGAAAAGGTCTTGCTGATACCGCGCTAAAAACTGCCAACGCTGGTTACCTAACAAGAAAGCTAATCGACGTTGCTCAAAACGTTAAAGTCACTATGCACGACTGCGGTACGCACGAGGGTGTTGAGATCACAGATATCACAGAGAGTGGTGAGCTAATCGAAAGCCTTGAAGAGAGAGTATTAGGCCGTGTTTTAGCAGATGATGTGATCGATCCTATAACAAATGAAATTTTATTTAGCGAAGGCACATTGCTTGATGAGGAGAAAGCTAAGGCGATAACAGAAGCTGGCATAAAATCAGTAAGCATTAGAACTCCTATCACGTGCAAGGCACCAAAAGGCGTTTGCGCAAAATGTTATGGATTAAATTTGGGTGAGGGCAAACTTGTAAAACCAGGCGAGGCTGTCGGTATCATCTCAGCTCAATCAATCGGTGAGCCAGGTACTCAGCTAACGCTAAGAACATTCCACATTGGTGGTACGGCTTCTACTGAGCAGCAAGACCGCCAAGTCATCGCTCAAAAAGAGGGCTTTATTAGGTATTACAACCTTAGCACATACGAGAACAACGGCAAGAAGATCGTTGCAAACAGAAGAAGTGCAGCTGTACTACTTGTTGAGCCAAAGATAAAATCAACAATCGATGGTAAAATCGAGATCGAATATGCTCACGAAGACGTAAATATCGTGATCAAAGGCAAAAAAGAAGAGGTTAAATATACAATCAGAAGAAACGACCTTGCTAAGCCAAACGAACTAGCTGGCGTTAGCGGCAAGATTGAAGGCAAGATGTATATCCCTTATGCAAATGGCGATAAGGTAAAAGAGAACGAGAGTATCGTCGAGATCATCAAAGAGGGTTGGAACATTCCAAATCGTATCCCTTATGCTAGTGAGCTTAAAATTTCAGACGGCGATCCAGTAACTAGAAAGATCACAGCAGATGCAAATGGTGTGGTTAAATTTTTCATACTAAAAGGTGATTTTCTTGATAGACTAAAAGATATCAAAAAAGGTCACAAAGTAACTGAAAAAGGCTTCTTTGTTGTCGTTTCTGACAAAGACGGACGTGAGGCAGTTCGCCACTACATCCCAAGAAATTCTATCATCCAAGTATCAGACAATGATGCGGTAGAAAGAGCGACAGTGGTCTCACTACCTGAAAAAGATGACAAGCTAATAATCGCTGAGTGGGATCCATACTCAACTCCAACTATCGCAGAAGAAGCTGGTGTGGTTAGCTTTGAGGATGTCGAGCCAGGATATAGCGCGACCGAGCAAGCTGACGAGGCAACTGGTCAAAGACGTCTTGTCATCAACGAATATTTGCCAAGTGGCGTAAAACCAGCGATCATTATCACTACAAAGAGCGGACATTTGATCAAGTATCCGCTTGATCCAAAAACTGCGATCTTTGTGTCAAGTGGCGATGAAGTGGCTCAGGCTGATATTTTGGCTAAGACTCCAAAAGCTGTTGCTAAGTCAAAAGATATCACCGGCGGTCTTCCAAGAGTTAGTGAGCTATTTGAAGCAAGGCGTCCTAAAAATACAGCTATCGTTGCAGAGATCGACGGCGTTGTTAGATTTGACAAGCCACTTCGCTCAAAAGAGCGCATCATCATCCAAGCAGAAGATGGCACGACAGCTGAGTATTTGATCGAGAAGAGTCGCCAGATCCAAGTAAGAGACGGCGAATTTGTCCATGCTGGCGAGAAACTAACAGACGGACTTATCTCAAGCCACGATATCTTAAGAATTCTTGGCGAAAAGGCGCTTCACTACTATTTGATTAGTGAAATTCAGCAAGTTTATCGTCGCCAAGGTGTTGCGATCGCTGATAAACACATCGAGATCATCGTCTCTCAAATGCTTCGCCAAGTCAAAATCGTCGATAGTGGAAATACAAATTTCATCGTTGGCGACATGGTTTCAAGAAACAAATTTAAAGAAGAGAACGAGCGCATCATGAAGATGGGTGGCGAGCCAGCTATCGCAGAGCCGATCCTTCTTGGTGTTACAAGAGCGGCTATCGGAAGTGATAGTGTGATCTCTGCTGCGTCATTCCAAGAGACAACTAAGGTCTTAACAGAAGCCTCAATCGCTGCTAAATTTGACTATCTTGAAGATCTAAAAGAGAATGTCATCCTTGGACGTATGATCCCAGTTGGTACTGGTTTTTATAAGGATAAAAAGATAAAGATCAAAGAAAACTAATATATTAAGCCCCGCTTTTGGGGCTTAATCCTTCTATAAATTTACCCACTTAAATTTACAAAATTTCAAAATTTACAAGCCGTTAATCAATATTAAATAAAATCCTTAACTAAAAATATGTAACGGAGATATTATGAAAAATGTCGATCTTGGACTTTTATTTCTACGCTTAGGTCTTGGAATTTGCCTTTTTATGCATGGCTTTGGCAAAATTTTACACGGAGTTGGTGGCGTAAAGAGCATTTTAGTTGATTCTGGACTACCTAGTTTTCTGGCGTATTTTGCCTATCTTAGCGAGGTTTTAGCCCCTATAATGATCGCTGTTGGCTTTTACTCAAGGCTTGGCGCGCTCCTAGTTTTTGGCTCAAGTCTTGTCATTTTGTATTCGTATTTTGGCTTATCAAATTTACTTGAGCTAACTAATGTAAATGGCTTTAAAGCAGAGCTTATATATCTTTATATCGCTATGTCACTTTGCATCATCTCGACTGGTAGTGGCAAATACGCTATCAAGCAAGACTAATCTAAATTTAGCACATATTAAATGTGCTAAATTTTCACACATTTTATTTAAAATTTAAATTTATTTTATTTTTTTATAACAATTTAAGTTTATAGCCTTTAAATTCAAAAATATCTCAAATTTAAAGGACACCTGATGAACTCTATAAAAAAAGAGCCTTCGTTTCTGCTAGCCCTTACGCCTATCTTGGTTATGATCGTAGGTCTTGCGCTTGGCGTTGGTTATATGAAGCTAAAGGTTGAGCCGATCATTTTGATAGCAGCCCTAGTGGCTGGCGGCATCGCTTGGAGGCTAGGGTATAGCTGGAGCGAGCTTCAAGAAGGAGTGATAGAGAAAATTTCTAGCTCATTGCCTGCTCTTATGATACTTTGGGCGGTCGGTCTGCTTATTGGCTCGTGGGTATTTTCAGGCACCATCCCTATGATCATCTACTACGGCGTGGATCTTATAAGTCCGCAGTATCTAGTCCTAACAGCTTTTGTCATCGCAGCTATCATCTCAACCGTAACTGGCACATCTTGGGGTTCTGCTGGCACAGTTGGCGTCGCCATCATGGGCATAGCTCAAGGTCTTGATGTAAATTTAGCAGCGACTGCTGGCGCGGTAGTCGCAGGAGCATACTTTGGCGATAAGCTCTCTCCGCTTTCAGACACAACAAACTTAGCTCCGATAGCAGCTGGCTCAGAGCTTTATGAGCACATCAGACATATGTTTTATACAACCATCCCAGCAACTATCGTTGCGATAGCGGCTTATCTATTCTTTGGTAGCGAGGCTGCAAGTAGTGGCGCAAATGTTTCAGAGTCGGTTTTAGCACTTCAAGGTCAGCTTGATAAAATTTTTCACTGGAATATCATCTTACTTTTGCCTGTGCTTTTTGTCTTGGCTGGTTCGGTGCTAAAGTGGCCAACGATACCTGTCATGATCATAGCTTCGCTATTTTCAGTGCTTCTTGGCGTTATCGTTCAAGATTTTAGCTTTAAAAATGGCTTTATCTCAGTGATGACTGGCTTTAACGTCACTATGAGCGGCATTAATATGGAGTTTTCAAAAGATATCACTAAGCTTCTAAATAGAGGCGGCGTGAGCTCGGTAAATTCAACCACTATCCTAGTCATCTGCGCTATGGGCTTTGCTGGTATAATCTCAAAAACTGGCATGCTTACGAAGGTACTTCACACCATCATGGCAAGGGTTAAATCAACAGCAGGCGTCATCATCTCGACTATCGGCTCATGCCTAACTGTCGCATTTGTCACAGGTAGCTCATATCTTTCTATCCTCATCCCTGGCGAGATGTTTAAAGACTTCTATAAAGAGAAAAATTTAGCAGCCAAAAACCTCTCAAGAACACTTGAAGACTCTGGCACCGTGATCGTCCCACTCATCCCTTGGTCAGCAGCAGGCGCATATATGACAGCTACACTTGGTGTGCCAACGGTAGAGTATTTGCCATGGGCGATACTAAACTACATGGGCGTTGTTTTTGCTATTATTTTAGCACTCACTGGCATCGGCATAGCTAAGATAAACAAGGATGCCAAATGATACTTATAAAAAACGCCAAAATTTACTCGCCAAAATTTCTTGGCAAAAAAGATATATTTATATGTAATGGCAAGATCGTCTGCATAGCTGAAAATTTAGAGCCAAATTTGCCAAATGTAAAGGTGATCGACGCTTCAAATTTCACGGCTATACCAGGCCTTATCGATAAGCACGTGCATATCACTGGAGGCGGCGGCGAGGGCGGCTTTAAGACTAGAGTACCTGAGATCATGCTATCAAATTTAATAGAAGCTGGCATAACGACAGTCGTAGGACTACTTGGAACTGACAGCACGACAAGAAGCGTTGAAAATTTAGTCGCAAAAGCACACGCGCTAAACGACGAGGGCATCACATGCTATGCTCACACTGGCGCATACAGCTCTAAAACGCCAACGATAACTGGCGAGATCGAAAAAGATATTGTCTTTGTTGATCCCATAATCGGCACCAAGCTAGCCATAAGCGACCACCGCTCATCAAGCGTGAGCAAAGATGAGCTCGCTCACATAGTCTCTGCTGGCAGGGTGGCTGGTATGATCAGCTCAAAGTCAGGCCACACCACACTTCACATGGGCGACGGCAAAAAGGGCTTAAATTTGATCTATGAAGTGCTAAATGAGTACGACATGCCAATCACGCTACTTCAGCCAACACACGTAAATAGAAACGAGGAGCTTTTTAAACAAAGCTTTAAATTTATAAAAGATGGCGGCTATATCGACTTTACCTGCATGCCAGGGCTTACGCCACTTGAGGCTGTAAAGTGCGTCAAAAAAGAGAATTTACCGACAAATAAGATAACAATTAGCTCAGACGGCTTTGGCAGCTACTCTAGCTATGATGGCGATGGAAATTTACTAAAAATAGGCATCGCTAGCGTTAAGAGCTTATATGAAGAGTTTATAAATTTTGTAAAAGATGGCTTTAGTATCGAGGAAGCGTTGCCATATTTTACGACAAACGTGGCAAGAAGTGTGGCCTTGCAAAATAAAAAAGGTGAGATAAAAGAGGGCTTTGATGCGGATATCTTGCTAGTTAGTGACGAGCTTGATATTAAATTTGTCGTTGCAAAGGGTAAAATTTTAAAAGATGGCAGTGGTTTTATAAAAAAAGGAACGTATGAATAAGTCTAACTTATTAACCGTTATTTAAGCTTTTTTTAAATAAAATTAGGTCTTTTTAATAAATTTAGTTGAAAGGAATTATTGTGCCAACCATAAATCAATTGGTCAGAAATGAACGCAAGAAAGTGACTGTTAAGTCAAAATCTCCAGCGTTAAAAGAGTGCCCTCAAAGAAGAGGAGTTTGCACTAGGGTTTATACTACAACTCCTAAAAAACCAAACTCAGCTTTGAGGAAAGTTGCCAAAGTTAGGCTTACAAGCGGTTTTGAAGTCATCAGCTATATCGGCGGTGAAGGTCACAACCTACAAGAACACAGTATCGTTTTAGTTCGCGGCGGTAGGGTTAAAGACTTACCAGGTGTTAAATATCACATCGTTCGTGGTGCACTTGATACTGCTGGTGTTGCAAAAAGAACAGTTTCTCGTTCTAAATATGGTGCAAAACGCCCTAAAGCTGGCGCTGCTGCTCCAAAAAAGTAAAAAATTAGGTTCGCAGACGTTGCTTAAATTTGCAAACGTTTGAGTAAAATTTCATAAAAATTTGAAGGAAAGATCAAAATGAGAAGAAGAAAAGCTCCTGTAAGGGAAGTCTTACCTGATCCGATTTACGGAAATAAAATAATCACTAAATTTATTAATTCTCTTATGTATGATGGCAAAAAAAGCGTCGCTACAGAGATAATGTATGGTGCTATTAAAGCTATCGAAAAGAAAAATGCTGAGGTTAAAGGCATCGACGTTTTTAACGACGCTATCGAAAATGTAAAACCTATTTTAGAAGTTAAATCACGCCGTGTTGGTGGCGCTACTTATCAAGTACCAGTTGAGGTTCGCCCAGCTCGCCAACAAGCTCTTGCTATCCGCTGGCTTATAACTTTTGCTAGAAAAAGAAGCGAAAGAACAATGGTTGATAAACTAGCAAATGAGCTTTTAGATGCGGCAAATTCAAAAGGTGCATCTTTCAAGAAGAAGGAAGATACTTACAAGATGGCAGAGGCTAATAAAGCATTTGCTCACTACCGCTGGTAAGAAAGAATTAGTATGGCAGAGAGAAAAACGCCTTTACATAAGGTAAGAAATATCGGTATTGCGGCTCACATTGATGCTGGAAAGACAACTACTAGTGAGAGAATTTTGTTTTTCACTGGTATGAGCCATAAGATAGGTGAGGTTCATGATGGCGCTGCTACTATGGACTGGATGGAGCAAGAAAAAGAGCGTGGTATTACTATTACATCAGCTGCAACTACAGCATTTTGGAAGGGCTACCAAGTAAACCTAATCGACACTCCGGGACACGTTGACTTTACTATTGAAGTTGAGCGTTCTATGCGTGTTCTTGACGGTGCTGTTGCGGTATTTTGTTCTGTTGGTGGTGTTCAGCCACAGTCTGAAACTGTTTGGAGACAAGCAAATAAATATCATGTACCAAGAATTGTTTTTGTTAATAAAATGGACAGAATTGGTGCAAATTTCTTTAGAGTTGAAGAGCAGATTAGAGAAAGACTAAAAGCAAATCCAGTACCTATCCAAATTCCTATCGGTGCTGAAGATAACTTCAAAGGTGTGGTTGATCTTGTAAGAATGAAAGCATACGTTTGGAATGACGAGAAAAAGCCAACAGACTATGTTGAAGAAGAAATTCCAGCTGAAGTTAAAGACAAGGCTGAAGAATACCGTGCAAAACTAATCGAAGCTGTTTCTGAGACAGACGATAGTTTGATGGAGAAATTCTTTGCAGGCGAAGAACTAACTGAAGAAGAGATTAAAAAAGGTATAAAAGCAGGCTGCTTAAGAATGACTATCACACCTATGCTTTGCGGAACTGCGTTTAAGAACAAAGGTATACAACCTCTACTTGACGCAGTAGTTGATTATTTACCAGCTCCAGATGAGATCGCAGCGATAAATGGTGTTTACGAAGATGGCACTGAAGTGACTGTTGAAAGTACAGATGATGGTGAATTTGCCGCTCTTGCGTTTAAAATTATGACTGACCCATTTGTTGGACAGCTAACATTTATCCGTGTTTATAGAGGAAGCCTTGAAAGTGGTAGCTATGCTTACAACACAGTTCAAGACTGCAAAGAGAGAATCGGCCGCTTACTAAAAATGCACTCAAATAAACGTGAAGAGATTACAGAACTTTTCGCTGGTGAGATCGGCGCTGTTGTTGGTCTAAAAAATACCTTAACTGGCGATACTCTTGCAAGTGAAAAAGATAAAGTTATCCTTGAGAGAATGGACTTCCCAGAGCCAGTTATCAGTGTTGCGGTTGAGCCAAAAACAAAAGCAGATCAAGAAAAAATGGCGATCGCTCTTCAAAAACTAGCTCAAGAAGATCCAAGCTTTAGAGTTAGCACTGATGAAGAGAGCGGACAAACTATCATTAGTGGTATGGGCGAGCTTCACCTAGAGATCATTGTCGATCGTATGCTTCGTGAATTTAAAGTTGATGCTGAAGTTGGTCAGCCACAAGTTGCATACCGCGAGACTATCCGTAAGGCAGTTGAGCAAGAGTATAAGTATGCTAAACAATCAGGTGGTCGTGGTCAATACGGTCACGTATTCTTACGCATCGAGCCACTTCCAGCTGCTAGTGGATTTGAATTTGTTAACGACATCAAAGGTGGTGTTGTTCCAAAAGAGTACATCCCAGCTGTTGAAAAAGGTTGTAAAGAAGCGCTTCAAAGTGGTGTTCTTGCAGGATATCCAGTTGAAGATGTTAAAGTTACACTTTTTGATGGTAGCTACCACGAAGTTGACTCATCTGAAATGGCATTTAAACTTGCTGCTTCTATGGGCTTTAAAGAGGGCGCTAGAAAAGCAGGTGCGGTTATCCTTGAGCCTATGATGAAAGTTGAAGTTGAGACTCCAGAAGAGTATATGGGTGATGTTATCGGTGACCTTAATAAGCGCCGTGGCCAAGTAAATTCAATGGATGATAGAAATGGTATAAAAATCATTGCAGCTTATTGTCCACTTGCTCAAATGTTTGGCTACTCAACAGATCTTCGCTCAATGACTCAAGGTCGTGCGACTTACTCTATGGAATTTGATCACTACGAAGAAGTTCCTAAAAACGTAAGTGAAGAGATTATTAAAAAGAGAAATGGCTAATTAGCCAAAATAGGGCAGAGCGATCTGCCCTTTAAAATTTAACTACTTGAGTAAAAATTTAAACTAACTTGCAAATTTGTCCTCATAGCTCAGCTGGATAGAGCGCAGAATTCCTAATTCTGAGGTCGTGAGTTCGAACCTCGCTGGGGACACCACTCCTGCTTTTAATACCATGCAATAACAATTTTTTATAGAGTGCTTTAAATCATTTATATTTAGAATTCTTATTTTTATAAGTAGTTGTGTTTGGCATATAAATAAATTTATTTTTTTAATGAATTATTTGTATGATCTCATTAACAATAAAATTTATCAACAAAAATTTTATATATTTAATAATCTATGCTAACATTTCAAAAATTTATTTAAGGAGAGTAGATGAAAAAAATTTTACTTTTAGGAGCCGTTTGTTGCATGTTGTCAGCTGATGTTAAAACTGTTAATATAAGTCCAGATGAGATTAAAAAATATGATCAGATTGTTGATATTAGAACTCCATCTGAATGGCAAGAGACTGGCATCATATCTGGTGCGAAGACCATCACTTTTGATCCAAGCAATAAGAGTGCATTTTTAGATGAGCTTTCAAAAGCGGTTGATATCAAAAAGCCTATCGCTCTTGTTTGTAGAAGTGGCAGAAGAAGCACAGCAGCAGCTGCAGCGATAGATAGCACAGATCTTAAGATTATAAATTTAGATGGTGGCATGAGTAGTTTGATCGAACAAGGCTACAAAACTACACCTTATAAAAAATAGACAAATTTCTAAATTCTACATTTGACTACAAGATAAATTTATTTTGTAGTCAAAATTTATACTAAATAATAAATTTTATTATTTGATTAACCAGTGATTAACTCTAAGTCAATATAATTTCATCACATTTAAACAATAAAGAAGGAGACAAAATGTCAAAAATTATTTTACAGTTAAACACAATTCAGGCTGATGCAAACGCACTTTATATCAAATTTCATGATCTTCACTGGAACGTAAAAGGTATTCAATTTTTTAGCGTCCACGAGTATACCGAAAAAGCTTATGAGGATATGAGTGAGATTTTTGATGATGCAGCTGAGAGAGCTCTTATGCTTGGTGGCAGACCTATTGTTAAGGCCGAAGAGCTAGCAAAAGTCGCTCACATCAAACACGAGCCAAAAGAGAGCTACACTCCGACTGAAGTTTTGGATATTGTTTTGGCTGATTACAAGCACCTTTTGGGCGAGTTTAAAAAGCTTGATGAGCTTGCAGAAGGCGACACAACAACTCAGATGTACGCACAAGATCAAATAGCTAAATTTGAAAAAGCCATCTGGATGCTAAACGCAACACTTGGTAAATAATCACAGCGGGAGCTCTCCCGCTTTACTCTAAATAAATTCCACCTTTTGGTGATATAGTTTTTATAAACTTATAGGAGCCAAATATGCAAATCAGTCAAATCGTAAGCTCATACAGCACTTCAAGCGTAAAAGAAAATGTAAAATCAGAAATTTCACTTCACAAAGATGAAAAAGAGGTTTCTAAAAAGCAGCCTGAGGTTTCAAATTTAAGTGCAAAAGAGATATCAAATAGCTACTTTTTGCAGTATCAAAAAGATATTACTCAAAATGCTAGTTCAAATTTACTAGCTCAAGGTGGTCTAAGCTTTAGTGTGCCCGAAAATTTATCAGACATTTTAGCTGGACTTGATCTAGCAGGCATAGGCTACAACGGCAAAGCTCTAGGAGAGCTAAGTAGCGATGAGGCGAGCGAGCTAGTTAGTGAAAATGGCTTTTTTGGCATCGCAAATACAGCTGATAGGATAGCTGGTTTTGTGCTAAATGGCGCAGGTGATGATTTAGAGAAGCTAAAAGCTGGTAGAGATGGCGTGGCAAAGGGCTTTGAGGATGCAAAGAAAATTTGGGGCGGAGAGCTTCCTGAAATTTCACAAAAGACTATCGAAAAGACCCTTGAAACACTTGATAAAAAGATCGCCGAGCTTGGTGGTAACGTCTTAAACGTATCAGCCTAAATTTCTTGGGATCTCTCCCAAGAAATTTATATATTAATGTAAGCACAAAACTCAAATTTTAAAAACTCGCAAATTTTATTTAATCTTAAAAGCTATACTTTGCTCTTTATATCAAGGAGAAAAGATGAAAGCTAAAATTTTACTTCCTCTAACAGTTGCTACTATGTTTTTGGGATGTTCATTTTTTGATGACAACCCACCAGTCCGTAAGCAACCAAGGCAAGCCACTAAAACTATACCTGCAAAAAGCTCCATCAAAGGCTTCATAAAAGATGTCAGCTATAAAGATTCGAAATACTGCTACGAGATAGTAGCCAGCGATGTGAAAAATCACAAACTAAACAAAGCAAATTTTTGTGCAAACAGATATTATTATGATAAGGGTGATCTTGTCTATGCTACTTTTTATGCAGATAAGCTTATAGACATGCTTCTTATAAAAGAGGGTGGCTCCAGAGGTGCATATAATGGCATAAGAAAACCACAAAATGAAGTAGTTGTAAAAAGAAAAAATATAAAAACGAATATCGAAGTACCAAAAGAGGAGAAAATTTCTTTTTAGATTACCGTTGATTTACTGCCAGCATATATAATTTCATCAGCAATCAAAACTAGAACTCCTTTTAAGGGGCAGAGCAACAGCCCCTTTTTCTTTTTATCCCCATTTTAAAAGTCTCATTTGTGAAAGATAAATTATCAAAATATACCTCTTTTTGGTCAAAATCGGTAAACGATCGGTAACAAAAGTACAAAATTTTATGATTTTTTAAGCTTCATATTAAAATTTATTGATTATAATCGTCATCACAAAACCTTAAAAGGAGAAAAAATGAAACTAACAAAAATTAGTTTAGCTACATTGGTTGCTTTAGGTGCATTTTCAAGCGTTGCAAGTGCAACTCCACTTGAAGAAGCTATAAAAAACGTAGATCTTTCAGGATTTGCAAGATATAGATATACAAATACTAGAGATAAGAGTGCTGATGCTTCAGCAACACCTTCACAAGATAGAAATAAAGCTGGTCATAACTTTAAAATGATCACAAATTTTAAAGCTGCTATCGATGATAACTTCTTTGGTGTTATTGGCTTAAGATACAATGCTACTGATGGATCAGGTGATAACGCTGGCGCTGGTACAGATAAAACAAATACAACTAAAGGATTTGGTGTTCACCAATTCTATCTTGGCTATAAGATCGGCGGTACTACTATAACAGCTGGTAAGCAAGTCATCGGTTCATACTTTACTGATGATGCAGTTGGTACAGGCGTAAGAGTGGAAAATAAAGACATCGAAGGTCTTACTCTAACAGCATTAGCTTTTGATGCTCTTGAGGGTGATGATGTTGAAAGTGGTGGAGATCTATATAAAGCTACTGGTTATTTGAGTACTTATGACGTTGGTAACTTATATGCAGCTGGTATTGCTGGTTCATACGATCCTATCAACTTCCAACTATGGTATGGCACATTAACTAACCTAGCTGATGTTCTTGCAGCTGATGTTTCAGGAAATTTTGCTATAACTAACGATATATCTTTAGGTGCAAGAATTAATTATGCACATAGCCAAGCTGATACAAGTGCAAAAAATGCTCTTGGTTACGATGATGGTAACTTCTATGCTGGCGAACTTTCAACTTCACTATTTGGTCTTGATTTAGCTGCTGGCTATATTGGCTACAAAACTCAAAACTATCAAGATGGTAAATATTCAGCATTTACATTTGAAGATCAAGGTGGCTTAATCGACGCTGGCGAAGATGTATTTGACTGGACACGTGCAGAAGGTAAGGGTAGTTACTTCTATGCAACAAGTGCATATACATTTGATAAATTTACAGCTGGTTTAGACTATATCAAAGGTAGTTACAAAACAGATGAGAAGACCAAAGTTGAGGAATTTGTTCCAAGATTTGCTTATCAATACAACAAAAAGTTGAAATTTAGCTCATTCTATGCCTTTAAAACAGAAAAAGAGCATGACGGAGATAAAAACAAAGCTGACAAATTTAGATTTGAAGCTAAATACTCATTCTAATTCATAGCTCGTTAATCAACTTATGATATAATCCCAGGTCGGAGCAATCTGATCCGGGATTTTTAAATTTAGAGCAAAATTTCAAGGAAACTCATGAAAAATATCAAAATTTCTTTTTTGGCGTGTTTTTTGGTGGCAAATGCCTTTGCAGCTTCTCAGGTTTATTATATAGAAGCTCGTGGCGAGTTTGGTAAAGAGCTTGCCGAAATGGCAAAAAAGCAGGCTAATGACAGAAATGAAAAAGTAAATGTCTATGTCGATGAAGATCCAAGACGCTATAAAGACAATAGAATTTTAAAATTTGGCATTGATAGAAAAGGTAGATATAGTGTCTCTTTAGGAAAAGAGCTTTATGAAAAACAATGCGCTAGCTGCCATGGCGAAAGCGCAGACAAAAGACCATTTGGCTCTACACCACTTAAAAACATGGATGCTAAAGATATAGAAGACAGCATCATCTCTTATAGAAGTGACTCAAGCTTTGGTGGTAGCGGTAAAAACGTAATGCAAAACCAGGCTAAGATCGTCTCAAACAATGATCTAGGTGCAATACTAGCTTATCTAAAAGGTAAAGACGCACTTGCAGATCAAGATACAAACGAAAATAAACCAGTTTCAACCGAAACAAAGCAAGGCAGTTATTTAAGATAAATTTCACTTCGGTAGCTTTGCCACAATATAAATAAAAGGAAGCAGATGTTAAATCCAAAAACATTATTTTTAAGTATGGGCTCAGCTATCGTTTTGATGATAATCTTTGCCATAGCTAGTGGAGCCGCCACAATAATAGAGAGCAAAACCAGCACTGAAGCAGCTTGGTACTATGTTTATGGGGCTGGCTGGTTCGCGCTTATCCAACTAATTCTTGGTATAAATTTAGCCTTTAACATCTTTAGATACAACCTAATCGATCCTAAAAAACTCCCATCACTTATCTTTCACATAGGTTTTATCGTCATCTTAATAGGTGCTGGCATCACAAGATACCTTGGCTTTGAAGCTGATATGCATATACGTGAAGACACTGCTTCAAACGTTGTTAGCACGAAGGTTTCATATATAAATTTAACAGCGCTTAACGACAAAGGCGAAGAAATCAGCTCGGCTATGCCTTTAGGACTTGCTGATGTAAAGAAGGGCTTTGATCTAAAGCTAAAAACAGCAGACGGTGAGGCCAGTTTAAAATTTAAAGAATTTGTGCCAAATGCAAGTTATAAATTTGTAAATGATGATAGCGGAAAGCCTGTCGTTGAGTTTGTAGTCTCAAACGAGAGCGAGAGTGAAGAGATATTTTTACTTGAAGAAGAAGAGGCAAGGGTTGGAGATATCAGCTTTATCTTTAATGCCAAGCCAGATGAAAATAAAAAATACGTTCTTTTTAGACTAAATGATGGAAATTTCACAGTTACTTCAAATGCCGATCTTTCAAAATTTACTATGGCGGATAGCTCTAAAACTGAGCTAAAAGCTGGCAGTGTGAATGAATTTGGCACAGGTAGCTTATATACTATCTCAAATATAAATTTCGCTCCAAGGCTAGTCTCAGCGCACGCTACAAGAAAGCTAGTTAGCTCAAAGGATAGCGAGTTTAATGCGTTGATAGCTGAGCTAAACTATAAAGGTGAGAGTAAAGAGATGCATGTATTTTACAACCTAATGGAGCCTTCACGTATTGCCGTGGCTGGACAGAAATTTAACGCCTCATGGGGAGCTCAGCAGATAAAACTCCCATTTAGCCTCTATCTAAAAGACTTTGAGCTAAAAAGATATCCTGGCTCAAATTCGCCTATGAGCTACTCAAGTGAGGTTGTAGTAAAAGATGGTACGAATGATCCTGGGTTTGACTATAGAATTTATATGAACCACGTGCTTGATTACGATGGATATAGATTTTTCCAAAGTTCATACGACACCGACGAGAAAGGCACGATCCTCTCTGTCAATAAAGACCCAGGTAAGATCCCGACATATATCGGCTACTTTTTGCTAGGTCTTGGCTTCTTGCTAAATGTCATAAATCCTAACAGCCGCTTTAGAAAGCTAGCCAAACTAATAGATAATGAATCAACAAAAGGCGGTAAAAAAGTGGCTGCGCTCATAGCTGTCTTACTTTTAGGCTTAAATTTTAGCTCGCTAAAGGCGGAGGATTTCTTGCCGCATATCAGCAAAGAGCATGCAGACAAGCTTGCTAGACTCATCGTGCAAAGTCCAGATGGCAGGATGAAGCCATTTGATACGCTTAGCAAAGAGGTTTTAAACAAAATTCATAGAGGTGAGAGCATAGGTAGCCTAAATTCAAACCAAGCGATGCTTTCTATAATGGTAACGCCTGATTTTTGGCGAAATGAGAAAATCATCGCACTTGGTCAAAGCAAGGAGCTAAAAAAAGAGCTAGGCGTCGATGAGAATGCAAGATACGCAAGCTTTGATGAATTTTTTAAAGCGACAAAAGATGGTGGAAGCGAGTATAAACTAACAAAATTTGCTGAGATAGCAAACCGCAAACACCCAGGCTCACGCAATACTTTTGACAAAGATGTGATAAAGATCGACGAGAGACTAAATGTATTTTATATGATATTTATCGGTGAAATTTTCAAAATTTTCCCAAAACAAGATGACCCGTCAAATTCTTGGTATTCGCCAGCTAGTGCAATGATGTACTTCTCGCCAAAAGAGGCTGAGCTAGTAGTTGGCATGATGAGAGAGTATTTTTCAGCTGTTGATGCAGCCTCAAAGGATAATGACTGGAGTAAGGCGGATGCGGCGCTTGAGAAAATTTCAGCCTATCAGCACAAATACGGCTCTGCCGTCATGCCAAGTGAGAAAAAAATAGACATAGAAATTTTATTTAATAAATTTCAAGTATTTGACCGCTTGACGCCGATATATCTTTTGGCTGGACTTGCGCTTTTACTATTTGTTTTTGTTAAGATGTTAGCGCCAAAAGTGCAGATAAATGGCATAGTTAAAGCTGTGTATATTATAAATTTACTAGCTTTTCTTGCGCACACAGCTGGACTTGGTCTTCGCTGGTATATCGCTGAGCATGCCCCTTGGAGTAACGCCTACGAGTCGATGGTCTATATCGCTTGGGCGCTTGGTCTATCTGGCATCATCTTTGCAAAACGTAGTCCGATCGCACTTGCGCTTACATCTATATTGGCTGGTGTTACGCTATTTGTTGCACACCTTAGCTGGATGGATCCGCAGATCACGACACTTGTGCCTGTACTTCAGAGCTACTGGCTAACTATCCACGTCTCTATCATAACTGCAAGTTATGGATTTTTAGGCCTTTGTGCGTTGCTTGGTGGATTTACTTTGCTGCTTATCATCTTGCAAAACAAGAAAAAGCCAAATGCAGAGATTGCACGCAATATCACTGAAGCGACACGTATAAATGAGATGGCGATGATACTTGGTCTTAGTTTACTCACGCTTGGAAACTTTTTAGGTGGCGTCTGGGCAAATGAGAGCTGGGGTAGATACTGGGGCTGGGATAGCAAGGAGACTTGGGCGCTAGTTTCGATCCTTGTCTATGCGGCGGTGCTTCACATGAGATTTATACCAAAGCTTAATAATCAATACGCATTTGCTGTTGCATCATTTTTTGCCTATTGGTCGATCATAATGACCTATTTTGGGGTAAATTTCTATCTAGCTGGCATGCACTCATACGCAGCTGGAGATCCGCTTCCAGTGCCTGATTTCGTCTGGATAAGCATCGCCATTATGATAGCGATGAGCGTTCTTGCATTTACGAAACGCTCTCTTTGCACAAGGCTATAGATGCTTCTTAAAGGCTTGATAGTCTTTTTTGTCTTTTTGCTTATAGTGGCCATTTGCGCGCTAATCTATATTTTGCTAAAGAACAAAGATCATCAAGTCTTGGCAAGAGAGCTAGAAGCTGAGGGTGAAGAAGAGATCACGATCGAAAAGCTTGAAGAGCTTGCTAGCGATAAAACTCTAAGCAAAAACGAGCTTTTCGAGCTTATACAAATTTTTGGAGAGAAATTTATAATACCAGCGAAAAAAAATCAGGTCGCTCCAAAAGAAGCTAGCAACTACATAAATTTTATAATCCTCATCTGCTCTCATCAAAATGCCGATGCAAAGCTTATTAGCTTTTTAGACAAAGAGGCTAAAAAGAAAAATCCAAGCTATGTTGCAGAGATCGAAGATAGCGAGAGGATAGGCATAGAAAACCGCAAAAATCGCAGGTAAATTTAGCTCTGTTTTATTTAAATTTAAGAGTGCAAAGCGTTTTTAGCAAAACTCAAATTTACAAAGCAAAAATAGGAGCGCAACTTGGATATAAGTGATCTCTATGCTAGTTTAGTCTTTGCGCCGATAGTGCTAGCTATTTTATTGATGATCTTTGCTGGCAGGCGAAATATAAAAGTCTATCTGAGTAAATTTGATCTAGTCGGACTGCATCTAGTTTTCCCGCTCGTGATATTTCCCACCTTTGTAGCTATCTTTTGTGCAATATGCGAGAATTTTGACGTTTCAAACGATGATGGATTAGCTTATATTTTTTACACTATGCTTTTTATAATAGCCATTTACGCCGTTTTTGGTTTTTACGTTTGCATTAAATACAATCACGGCTTTTTAAACTGCTTTTGGGCGTTACTTTTAAGATTTAACTTCATGACTCCGCTTGTTTATTTGCTATTTTTAGGTGGCAAAGGACGTGACAAAAATGGCAATGAGATAACCCCTGAAAATGTCAAAAATTTAAGCCTTTTTGAAGAGCTAAAATTTTCACTTTATAATATGATCGTCTTTAGAAAAATTTACGACAAAGATAAATTTGCAGGCAGGGATGAGAAAAATTTTAGCGACAAAGTTCTAGTCTCAAAAGAAGAGTGGGATGAATTTCTAAAATGGAAAAAGAGCAGAGAAGGCTAAATCTAAAAAGAGCCAGCAAGATAGCTAGCTCAGCTTACGGCAAAACTACGCCAAATTTCATAGCCACACCATATATCATCGCGCTAATAATACCAGCGAAAAATCCAGCGACCATATCATCGCCCATAACGCCAAGTCCGCCCTTTACGTTGCGGTCGATCCGGCCAATGATCGATGGTTTTTTGATATCAAGCGCCCTAAAAAGCACGAGAGAGAGCACTAGCTGAGAGATCGTCGCTCCGCTAATGGCGATAGCAAGCCAAACGCCAGCAACCTCGTCGATCACGATAAAGCTCTCGTCGTGCGAATTTGCCTTTTTTTCAAAATCATCAATAACACTAATGCTCACCAAAAACAGCAAAATACTAGCTAGCAAAAGCGTGGTCGCTGAGAAAAAATATAACACAAAATAAGCTGCCACAGCTCCAGCCACCGAGCCCCAAGTGCCAGGCGCCTTTGGTAAAAGTCCAAATCCAAAAAATGTCAAAAATAGCTTTTGCATAAATTTCCTTAAGTGAGTGATGATGTCTGGTAGAGCTTCATGAGCTCCTCGTAAAAGTCGCGGTCGGTCTTGTTTTCAAGCAGTCCAGAATTTACAAAGAGATCGTCGCAGAGCTTTTGTATATCTTTGAAGCGATTTACATAGAGCTTGCTTAAAATGAGCGCTGAAATTTCAGGCCTTACTAGTATAGCTGGTGGCATGATGCCGTTAAAAAGCAGCTCTTTGATCACATCTGGGTGGTATTTGATCTGGTGGTGCTGTCCGTGCGGGCAGCTTTTGGTGCTAACTAGCGTCTTGCACTTGTTGCAATAAACTAGCTCTGGCAGGACGATCACATCTAAATTTAGATCGTTTTTGTAGATATCAAGTATCGTATGAACTTCGTTGTGGTCAAAAAACATGCCAATGCCAGAGTGATTTTGTCCGATGACTAGCTTGTTTGCGCCAAGTCTTGAAGCTGCGATGCACTCAAGCGTTGGGTTGGCGTGCGAGCTAAAAAGGGTTGTGTTTTTCAGCGCAAAGACAAAGACCTTTTTTGTCGGCAGATAGTTTTGGTTAAAAAAGTCAAGCACTTGCTTTCTGATCTCATAGTCTATGTGCCTCTCTTCGCGCGTTCTGATGAGAAAAACGACCACAAGATCGGCCTTATCGATAGTCATCCTAACTAGGCGTTCATGCGCGCGGTTAAATGGGTCAGCTGTTAAAAAGACAGCTGTTATTTTCTTGGCGCCACTCTCTTTTATCAGCTCATTTAGCGTATCTTTGCTTATTTGGAGGCTTTCATCATATAGCTCAAACTCGCCGCTTATGCCGTATTTGCCTAAATTTAGTGACATTTCGCTGTTTGATTCATTTGCTAAAAATATATTTTTAGCTCGCATGCTCTCGTCAAATTTAAAGACCTTTGCCACGTCGATGTGCCCAACGATCTTGCCGTCCATATTTAAATTTACTCTTTGCCCAGCATGCAGCTTGCTAGCGATATTTTGATTGACCTCGCCAAATGGAGCAAAGCCAAAAGAGTAGGGCATCGGCTCGCCGTTAAAGTAGCCCTTTTTTGCCACCTCTTTGATCTGCTCGTCGTCCATCAGGGCGCTAAAATTTGAGAGAATTTTGTTTTTGATAAGCTCTAAGGCGCCATAAACTTCGGTGTTTATAGAAATTTCACTATTTTTTCTTGCTGACGTCATATTTCTTTCTCTTTTCCCAAAGTGATTTTCTAGAAATTCCAAGCTTTTTGCTTAGCTCGGTGTCGGGGAATTTATCTTGATAATTAACTATGATATATTTTATATATTCATCGATCGTGACGATCTCACCGATATCAAAGTTTTTATCTCGGATGGAGAGTTCAAGCTCCTCAAATGGCGCACTTTGCGCAAAATCGCTAGTTTGTATGGCCACTTTTTTCTTTTTGCAAAGCTCTAAAATTTTCTCTTTTTCATCTTCTTTTAGCTCTTCAAGATTTGTGATGTATATTAGCTCGTCGCCACTTTGAGCAAGTGCTTTTTCAAGCTCGCTAAAACAGGCTTTGCCTAAAAACAAAAATGGCAAATTCCCAGCCTTTACGTAGTTAAAGATAAATTTATCGCTGTAGCCATTTTTGCTTGATTTTAAAAGAAGTGGAAATTTGATCTTTTTGGCTTCAAAACAAGGTATCTCGTAGTCTTTTAGGGCGAAATTTATATAGTTTTCGTAGTTTTTGATCTCGTTTTTAAAGCCTCTAAACTCTTCAAAATGTCTTATCTTTCTAACAAGCTCTTCTATCATAAATGGCTTTTGGATGTAATCCACCGCACCCGCTTGTATCGGCTTTAGCACGGTGTCGCTGTTGATGTAGGCGATGAGTAAGATGATGATAGAGCTTTTAAATTTCTCTATGACTGGGTAGAAGTCCTGACCAGGGAGTGTGGTAGAAAGTAACACTACGTCAAAATTTTCAAATTTCAAAGCCTCTTTGACGCTCTTTGCGATCTCGCAGTCATAGCCAAAGTCAGCTAGTTTGCTAGCCATCGAGCCAGCTAGGTAAATTTCGTTTTCTACTATTAAAATTTTCATATTTGTGTCCAGTTGTAAAATTTAAGGCTAGCGCTTGCCATGACAGCGATCCCCTCGCATCTGCCCACAAAGCCAAGCCCCTCAGTCGTCGTCGCCTTTACGTTTATGCGGCTCTGGCTTAAATTTAGAGCCTGAGCGATGTTTGCCTCCATTTTTGATTTTAGTTTTGAAAGTTTTGGCTTTTGCGCCATTATCGTGATATCAGCGTTTGTTAGCACAAATCCCACGCTTTGCACCCTTTTGTAGGCTTCTTGCAGCAGATAAATGGAGCTAATATCTTTAAATTTAGCGTCCGTATCAGGAAAGAGCTCGCCTATATCGCCAAGCCCAGCAGCCCCTAAAATGGCATCAGTCAGAGCATGAAGTGCCACGTCGCCGTCACTGTGAGCCTTTAGCCCAAACTCATAGTCGATCTTTTCGCCACAAAGCACAAGCGGACGGCCCTTTTCAAACTCATGCACGTCAAAGCCGTTACCAATAAAAACCTCATTTTCTGGTGCTTTTAGGGCTGAAATTTTGGCAAGATCTTCTTTAAAAGTGATCTTTCTAGCCATCTCATCGCCCAAAATGTGCCAAACACTTGCGCCAATGGCCCTCATAGCCGAGCTATCATCTGTGTAAATTTCGCCGCTACTAAGAGCCTTTTTAAGAAGTGCTGTGCGCGAGAGCTGCGGTGTTTGGATAAGTTTTACCTTCTCTCTGTCTATTGCATTTTCGCCAAGATAGGCAGTATCTGCGATCTTTAGCGCAGGCACCACGCAGTCAGCCTGAGCGGCCGCCTCGATGATCTTGTGAAAGAGCTCGCTTGATATACAAGGGCGCGCGATGTCGCTAACTAGGACAAATTCGCTACTTACTAGCTCAAGTGCGTTTTTTAGGCTATCTTGCCTTGTCTCGCCGCCATCAACAAATTTATAATTTGGAGCAAATTTAGACATATATTTGCACTCTTTACTAACGACGATGATCTCTTTAAATGTGTAAAAGTTACTCAAATTTTTAGTGGCAAATAGCCAAAGTGGGTCGCTGCCGATGCGAAGCCATTGCTTCTTTACAGGTAGCTCAAAACGACTGGAATTTCCTGCTCCTAGCATTATAAGTGAGATATCAAGCAAGGTAGCTCCTTTGAAGATTGTTACGGAATTATACACCTAAAAGCTAAATATTTCTTTTTATAGAAATAAATTTAAGACTAGCATTTAGTTAGATCAAAACAAAAAAGGACTAAAATGAGCCTTTAAATTTTAAAAAAAGGCTAGTCATGACAAAGACACAGATGTACTATGCTAGGCGAGGTGAGCTCACAAAGCAGATGAGCTATGTAGCAAAGGTCGAGGGGATAGGCGAAAATTTGCTCATGGATGAGGTGGCAAAAGGTAGCATCATCATCCCAGCAAACGTAAATCACACAAATTTAAAGCCTATGGGCATAGGCAGAAAGCTAAAGACAAAGGTTAATGCAAATATCGGCAACTCAAGCCTAAGTAGCGACATTTGCGCGGAGCTTAGAAAGCTTGAAATTTGCTTAGAATTTGGCGCTGATACGGTTATGGATCTAAGCACGGACGGCGATTTGGATGCCATTAGAAGCGCTATCATAGAGCATTCAAGCGTGCCAGTTGGCACAGTGCCGATGTATGAAATTTTAAAAGAGGCAAAAGAGGTTACAAATATCACAAATGAGCTAATTTTAAGCGTGCTAGAGAAGCAAGCAAGGCAAGGGGTTAGTTACTTTACGATACACGCTGGCTTTTTGCGTGAGTTTTTGCCCCTTGTGAAAAAGCGTAAAATGGGCATAGTTAGCCGTGGTGGCAGTTTAAGCGCTAGCTACATGTCAAAGCTAAATAGGCAAAATCCATTTTATGAAATTTTTGATCAAATTTTAGAAATTTGCGCTAGATACGACGTCTCACTCTCGCTTGGCGACGGACTTCGCCCAGGTTGCCTTTACGACGCAACAGACGAGGCGCAGCTTAGCGAGCTAAAGGTGCTTGGAGAGCTTACACTTCGTGCATGGCAAAAAGATGTGCAGGTGATGATAGAGGGCCCTGGTCATGTGCCATTAAGTCAAATTGAGTATAATATGAAAATCGAACAAGAGCTCTGCCATGACGCCCCATTTTACGTGCTTGGACCGCTTGTTAGCGATATCGGCGCGGGGTATGATCATATCACGTCGGCTATTGGTGGTACGATGGCAGCATATCACGGTGCTAGCATGCTTTGCTATGTGACACAAAAAGAGCACCTTGGCTTGCCAAATGAAAATGACGTAAGAGAGGGGATTGTAGCTCACAAGATAGCAGCTCATGCCGCAGACGTCGCACTTGGCAAAGTTGGAGCCATCGAAAAAGACCATGCGATGAGTGACGCGAGATATGCATTTGACTGGAACAAGCAGTTTGAGCTTAGCTTTGATCCAAAAAAGGCTAGAGAGCTTCACGATGAGAGCTTGCCAGAAGATGCGTTTAAGAGCGCTCATTTTTGTTCGATGTGCGGACCAAAATTTTGTGCATATAAAATTTCAAAAGATCTAGAAAAAGGAGAAAAATGTTAAATAAAGAAGAGGTCTTAAATAGACTAAAAGGTGTCATATATCCGGGATTTGAGAAGGATATAGTTAGCTTTGGTTTTGTAAAAAATGTAGAAATCGGCGAGAAAATTTTAATCGAAGTAGAGATCGTTAGCTCAAGCCCAGAGGTGGCAAATGAGCTAAAAACGGACATCAAACGTGTCATGGGCTCAAACGAGTACGTGCTAAATTTGATCCAGCCAAAGATACCTGAGGAAAAAAGTAACACTCAAAGTGGCAAAAATATCGCGCCACAAGTTAAAAATTTCGTAATGGTAAGCTCTGGCAAAGGTGGCGTTGGTAAATCAACCACAACGCTAAATTTAGCCATCTCAATGGCAAAACTAGGCAAAAAAGTGGGAATTTTAGACGCTGACATCTACGGACCAAATATCCCAAGGATGCTTGGCGAAGTAAATACTCAGCCACAAGTCGTTGGCAACAAGCTAAAGCCGATACTTAGCCATGGTGTTGAGATGATGAGTATGGGCGTTTTGATGGAGGAGGGCATGAGCCTTATCTGGCGTGGCTCGATGATAATGAAAGCGATCGAGCAGCTGCTAAGAGACGTGCTTTGGAGCGAGCTTGATGTCTTGTTTCTCGACATGCCTCCAGGAACAGGCGATGCGCAGCTAACTCTAGCTCAAAGCGTGCCAGTAACAGCAGGTGTCTGCGTCACAACGCCTCAAGTAGTAGCACTTGATGATAGTAAGCGTGCTCTTGATATGTTTGAGAAGCTTCACATCCCAATCGCTGGCGTCATCGAAAATATGAGCGGTTTTATCTGCCCAGATAATGGCAAAGAGTATGACATCTTTGGCAAAGGCACGACTGAAGAGGTAGCAAAAGCTTACAATACTCAAATTTTGGCTGAAATTCCTATCGAGCCAGCTGTTAGAGTGGGAGGCGATAGCGGTAAGCCAGTTAGCTTCTATGAGCCAAACTCAGTCACTGCAAAACGCTATGAGAGTGCAGCTGCAAGACTTTGGGAGATAATAGAAAATATAAATAACGGCGGCGGGGCTGATAACTCAGCGATCCAGCCAGTAAATGACGGCAAGAGTGCTTGCTCGAAGTAAAATTACAAAAGATAAAATTTAGAGCAAATTTTAAAATTTGCCAGTTTAAATTTGGCTACCAAAATTTAGCTTTGCTTGATGCAGGGTTTAAATTTTGGAGCCAAAATGCACTTTATATAATAAATTTAAAATTTAACAGGAGAAAAGATGAAAGCGATCGTAACCGTAGTCGGAAAAGATAGAGTTGGCATCGTTGCTGGCGTCTCAGCAAAGCTTAGCGAGCTAGGGCTAAACATAGATGATATAAGCCAGACTATTTTGAGTGACTTTTTCACGATGATGGCGGTGGTTTCAAGCGATGAAAATAAAGACTTTACAGCCTTAAGAGCGGAGCTAGATAAGCTTGGAGAGAGTCTAAAAGTAAAGATAAATATCCAAAGCTCAGCCATTTTTGATGCGATGCACAAAATTTAAGGACAAAAGATGGATATCAAAAATGTAACCGAAACTATCTCGATGATCGAGGAGCAAAATTTTGACATCAGAACGATCACGATGGGCATTAGTTTGCTTGATTGCATCGACCCTGACATTAATAAAGCCTGCGATAAAATTTACGCAAAAATCACCACTAAAGCCAAAGACCTAGTTAGAGTGGGCAATGAAATTTCTGCCGAGCTAGGCATACCAATCGTCAATAAAAGAGTGAGCGTGACGCCTATCTCGATAATCGGCGCCGCAACGGGCGCAAAAGACTACGTGATGATCGCAAAGACGCTTGATAGGGCGGCTATTGAAGTTGGTATTGATTTTATAGGTGGTTTTTCGGCTCTAGTGCAAAAGGGCTATCAAAAGGGCGATGAAATTTTGATAAATTCTATCCCGCAAGCACTAGCACAAACCGCAAAAGTGTGCTCAAGTGTCAATGTCGGCTCAACAAAAAGTGGCATAAACATGAGCGCGGTGCGTGACATGGGGCGCATCATAAAAGAGACGGCGGCGGCATCAGAGATGGGCTGTGCGAAGCTCGTGGTTTTTGCAAACGCAGTCGAGGACAACCCTTTCATGGCGGGTGCATTTCACGGAGTGGGCGAGGCTGATGTAGTGATAAATGTCGGCGTTTCAGGCCCAGGCGTCGTCAAAAGAGCCCTTGAAAAGGTGCGTGGCGAGAGCTTTGACGTGGTGGCTGAGACTGTGAAAAAGACGGCGTTTAAGATCACTCGTATCGGTCAGTTAGTCGGTCAAATGGCGAGCGAGCGCCTTGGGGTGAAATTTGGTATCGTTGATCTCTCTCTTGCCCCAACGCCAGCTGTTGGCGACTCAGTGGCTAGAGTGCTTGAGGAAATGGGGCTTGAGGCTGTTGGTACGCACGGCACGACTGCGGCACTTGCTCTGCTAAATGACGCGGTCAAAAAAGGTGGCGTCATGGCGTGCAATCAAGTGGGCGGCTTAAGTGGTGCGTTTATCCCAGTCTCAGAAGATGAGGGCATGATAGCTGCGGTGCGCGCGGGATCGTTAAATTTAGAAAAGCTTGAAGCGATGACGGCGATATGTTCGGTGGGGCTTGATATGATCGCCATACCTGCAGATACGCCAAGCCAAAGTATAGCTGCGATGATCGCTGATGAAGCGGCCATCGGCGTTATAAATCAAAAAACAACGGCCGTTCGTATCATACCTTTGGGTCGTGAGGGCGATATGATCGAGTTTGGCGGCCTTTTAGGAAGAGCGCCTGTTATGAAGATAAATAAAGCCTCAAGTGCTGACTTCATCGCTCGTGGCGGACAAATTCCAGCACCAATTCATAGTTTTAAAAACTAAAAGTTTCTAAAAGGATGGTTATAAAATGAAAGCAGTTGGACTATTTTTTATGATTTTGCTTTTATCTGGTTGCTCGGCACTATATCCATTTTATAGCAAAGAGATGAAATTTGAAGCAGCAGGTCTTGGTAAAGATGGTATCTATAGATCAAATTTTAATAATGATGAAGACATTCTTATTAAGATGACATCAGCAAAGACAAAAGAGGGCGAAAAATACCGAATAATATATACTTTGCACATACCAAGTAATTCTACGCAGATGGATTTTAACATTGGTGATAAGTTTGTAGCAAAGTATGATTGCTCAAAAATGTATTGCGAGCCAAATGATGATCTAGACAATATAGTCGTAGAGTGGGCTGAGCCTGAAAGAGGAGTATTTTTAGGCGGTATAAATTTAAAAAATTTACGACTAATAAAGGCGTATTAAATTCATAAGGATATGTAAAAATACGAGTTTTTTAATAAATTTGATAGTAAAAAAAGAAAAATTTAACAAGGAGCTAAAATGAAAATTTTATCACTGCTTACGGCGCTACTTTTTGGAGCGGTATGTGGCTTTGCAAACGATGGCAAAGTAAGAAGTATCGACATCTACGTCACACCTTACTACTCAGCAAATGCTGGCAAGGTGGAGTATGTCAAGGTCTATGACAAGATAGATGAGCTTTTAAAAAGTGGCAAAGAAGAGGACTTTAAAAAAGCAGAAAAGATCGTGCAAGACGCTCCACAAATGGTCTCTCCGATAACTCTTTTTGTTCTCTCAGCTCGCGCATACGATCTTGGACTTCGCGATGATGCGGTATTTTGGTTTTATGCGGCAAAAAACCGTGCGATCTTGCTAAGAGGCGTTATAGACATGGAGGGCGAGAAATTTACTGACGTGGTGGCTGCGATAGGGGCGTTTATGAAGCTTGTTGGCGACGTGGTCAATCCTTATGCATTTTGCGATATCAAAAAGCAACAAGAGATCGCTGATAAAGCGCTTGAATGGACTAAGAAAAATGCCTATGAAGCGATGTTTTCGCCAGAATTTAGCTCGCCTCACGAAGATAGAAAAGCAGCCCTTGCAAAAGGCATAGAAAAGCTAGAAGCCCGCAATAAAAAAGAGAAAGATTACTTTTTAGACAAAGACAATCTTGCTAACTTTAAAGCTATGCGCAAGCAAAATGGCACTGATGAGAAATTTTGCTTTTAAGTAGCGAGAAAAACTGAAAATTTGCTTGTAAATTTAGCTTTTGCTTTATGTTAAAAGAGCAAATTTACAAGCTATCTCTATTTTAAATTACGACAGATTTACTTAAATTTCGCTCTTTTAGAAGAGTAGCAAAATCACAAAAAATGAGAATGAAAAATGACTTTGAAATTTGGCGAGCTTGAAAAAGTCGCGGTAGATGATGGTTTCATCTGGTATGCGGAGACTGGGCTAAAAAGTGAAAATTTTGGACAGGTGCCATTTTGCCTTGTTAGCACAGATAGAGCAGACGTGGATGATGAGACTGCTTTGCTAGCAGATCGCATCGCCAGCGATATCGACCAGCATATAAAAGAGGCGCTTGTCTTTTTAAAAGATGAGCTTAGGCGAGGGTGCTTTTTAAGCAAGGATGAGCTTAGCTTGCTTGACGTGCCAGTTTGTGAGCTGCCATTTAGCTCGCCACAATGCACCTTTTATGCGGGTGATAAGCAGTGGTTGATGAGATTTGCCGAGGGTGAGCTTGATATCTGTGAGCCTTATGGTATAGGGGTGATCTTTGAGGGTGAAAAGCCACTTTGTTTAGAAAATTTAGAGCTTAGCAGTGAGTGCTAAACGCTTAAATTTTTAATTTTACGCATTAAAAGCTAGTTAAGATTTTCAAGCCTTGTAAAAAATGATGAAATTTTGTTTTTAGGTATTGGCTGCGATCAAGAGACGCTAGAGTTTTTAAATGATTAAATTTTGCTGTCTTAGGTTTTGCGCCCAAAACAGCAAATTTATAAGCTATGCGTTGTAGCAGTCGCTTGGATCTTTTTCTTTTGTGATCCTAGCTCTTAGGTCGTGGCGGATGATCTCTATCGACCAAAACCAGACCATGTGACCTACAAACTCAGAGACATACTCATACCAAGGAAGTGTCCAAAGTGGCGGAGTGAGGCCAAGAAGCGGCAGTGAGATGCCATGAACTGCGATAGTTGCTAAGATACCAGCCATCACTCCTTGCCACATCGTGATCTTTGGAAATTTCTCAGCCACGACGCAGTAGCCAACGGCAAAGACTATTGAAAATATGATGTGCGTTAGCATCACGTAGTTAAATGCATGCCCTGCAAACTCGTAGATAGCGGCGTTTGGATCGGCGATACCAACATAATCTCTTAAGAACACATAAGGTGGATTTAGAAAATTTCTAGAGCAGTCGATCGCATCAGCCGCTCTGATGGCACTTTCTGGTCCGCAAGCTGCGTTAAACATATCCATAGGGCTTCTTGGTGGAAGCGGCACTTCTGCACCCCATTTGACAAAAGCTGAAACTACGCCAGCGATTAAACCGATCAGTGCAGCTAGAGTAAATTTTGGTTTGGTAGCTAAATTTGACATTTTGTCTCCTTGTAAAATTTGAGGCATTTTATTTCTATTTTCTTTATGATAAGGTTAATCATTATTATAATTTATAAATTTATCAAAGCTCAAATCCTTTAAAATCATAAAATTTTTAGCCATTTTTGGCTAGACTAAGAAAAAATTTAAAGGAGAATAGATGTCTAAAGAGTTCAAAGACGCAAACGAATTTAAGGAATTTTTTGAAGAATTTAGAAAAAAAGATGGCTACAAAGATCCAGTTGCTTTTGGCATCGCAAGAGTCGATCGCGGACAAAAAAATAGCGACAAAATTTTGCAAGCAAGTTACGCCGTTGTAAATTATAAAGAGAGCTTTTTAAGCGCATCTGCCTTTATATATGCTTTGCAAAAGTGCGATGTTGAGGTTGATTTTAGCGCTCACGAGTTCGTGACTGATCTCACGCCAAAGGTTGCAAAAAAGGCTAGCAAGCTTTTTAGCGTCTTTGAAAAAGATATAAAATCGCATAAAAACGTGGAGAATTTACACGCTGTGAAGATGGCATTTGAGGACGACCTTGAGCTAAATGAGAATAAATTTAAGCTTGTATTTTTATTTGACGATGCAAAGCCACTTAGCGTGGAGGCCGTCTATCTCAAGCTCTACTTGATCTCACTTGGCAAGGTCGCACCTAGGACGATCGTGCTTGATGGAGCCTTTGGAGTGTTACCAAATGTCGCATGGACTAGTCAAAATATCCCGATCGAGCTTGAGTGGCTAAGAGAAAACGAAATTTCTCTAAAGATGTTTGGCGAGTATCCAGCGATCGTGAGCGTGGATAAATTCCCAAGATTTTTAAGCCACATCATCCCAGCTGATAACACGAGAATTTTAGACGCTGCCAAAGTCCGCATGGGCGCAGCTGTGCATCCTGGCACGGTCGTCATGCCGGGCGCTGCTTATATCAACTTTAATGCAGGCACGACTGGCGGCGTGATGGTTGAAGGTAGGGTCAGCAGCTCTGTCGTCGTGGGTGAGGGCAGCGACGTAGGCGGCGGAGCTAGCATACTTGGCGTGCTAAGCGGCACGAACGGCAACCCTGTAAGCATCGGCAAACACTGCTTGCTTGGCGCAAACTCAGTTACTGGCGTGCCACTTGGCGATAACTGCATCGTGGATGCTGGCATAGCGGTGCTTGAAGGCACAAAGGTCTATATCTTGGCAAGCGAGCGCGAAAAGCTAGCTAAGCTAAATCCAGAGTTTAAATTTGAAGCTGAAATTTACAAGGCACTAGAGCTTGGTGGGCTAAACGGACTTCATTTTAGACAAAATAGCCAAACAGGCCAGATCACTGCAAGTGCGAGCAAAAGGGCGATCAAGCTAAATGAGGCACTTCATTAAAAGGAGCTAACATGAAAGTTGGCATTTTGATGTTTGACAAGATAAATTTGTTAAGCTTTGCCAAAATTTATGATTTTTTGCATAAATTTGAAGGTTTTAACATCAAAACCTACGCTCTAAAGCCTGAAATAGTCGATGAATTTGGCGTCAGGCTTCATCCTGAAATTTACGCTGAGAGCCTTTACGGCGTGGATATCTTGGTCGTGCCAGACGGCGTTGGTGCACTTGGTCTAAGGTACGACGAGATATTTTTAAGCTGGATAAAAAGCTCAGCGAGTGCGAAATTTAAGATCGGCTTTGACCTTGGCGTGCTCATCCTTGGCGGAGCTGGATTTTTAGAGGATAGAGAGGCTTGCATAAGAGGTGGATATAAAAACGCGCTAAGTGGCTACTGCGAGGTAAATGACGCTAAGATGTGCGAAAGTAGGAGCGTGATAAGCGTTAGCGAATTTGATGACGAGATCAAAGAGCAGCTCGCAAAAATCCTAAGTAAAGATAAAATTTAAGGGCTTTGGCTCTTAAATTTTGATAGAAATTTTATCTTTTTATGAGCTTATGGCTTGTTTTATGGCGCTATTTACCGCTTCTAAATGCCACTTTATCCACGCTGTGAAGTCAAAGTTTAAATTATTTTCAAGCTTCGTCGTCTGCTCTAAAATTTCATAATAATCTTTTTTATTTGCATAAATAACGCTGGAGATAGAAAATGGCTCAATGCTCTCACTAGCCAAGCAGTAGTGCGCAAAAGCCCTTGCCATGCGTCCGTTGCCGCCCTCATAAGGATAGATGATCACAAACCAAAGGTGCGCCAAAACACTTTTTACATAGGTGTTTTCGTGATTTTTGTTGATAAAATTTAAAAAATTTCATACTCTACGCGCTCTGCTGGCAAGGCTTCATAATGGATTTGCACATTCTCTTGTGAGCCTGAGACGACGCTCATCTCATCATCTCTAAATTTAGCTCTTTTTATCTTGTAAATTTTGCTATGGCTATATTCAAACAAGGCATTGTGTCAGCCATGTAGCCGCTCGAAGTTCATAGGGGTTTTGTTTAAATTTGCTTCAAGTATTAGCAAGACTTGATTATCACTATATCTAGTCGCATGAGTGTCGGCTAGCCAGTCAAAATTTTCATCTAGTCTCTTTTTTACCGACGAGTGAATGCTTGATCTTTTTAGTCTTTCGCCCTCTATGAGAGATGAACTTATTATTTCATCTTCAAGCGCACTAATTTGCGCCTTTAAAAGATCGTTTCCGCTAATATTGCTTATTATCTCTTTTAAAATTTCGTGATTTTGCTCTAGTTTATTCGCAAGGGTCTATTGCACTTTTATCGAAAGAAAAATTTGGATAGTTAGGATGTTGCCATATCCACAGGTTTTGCATCAAATTTCTTTAAAATCATGGCTTTTGTGCCTATCTATAAGGTCTTCTATACTCTCTTCTAGCGTCATTGTAGCCACGTCTATATCCACGCTCAAAACCATCATCATAGTCGTCACCATCGTAGTAGCCTCCGCGGTAACCACGTTGAAATCTATCAAATCTTTCGTACTCATTTTGATAGTATGGGCGGTAGTTAGGTGGATATGGTGCATAGTTTGGATCAACAGGATAGTAGCCACTCATGCGGCAACTATCCTCATCAAAATCTTTCAATCCAAAACGAAATTTATATCCGTCTATCTTTTTACTAAGGGCGTCGTAGTTTCTCGTATCACCATAAAATTTAGCCATTTCTCTTTCGTTTATAAGTTTGCAAAGCCCGATCTCTATCTTTTTAGTATAGTTTACAGCTAGCAACATCGTAAATGTACAAAACAAAATGGCTATAAATTTCATCTTAGTCTCCTATTTTTATATTTCCGCCTTTGCCAAGACCACCTTTTACATTTTGGACTTTATAATCTTTTAGCGCGACTATAAGTTGGTTCATCGCGTCCATAAAGGCATTTACGATCATCCTGCCCTCTGGTGTCTTTGTGTAGCCACCAAGTCCAGCGCTCACACGTGAAAATGAATTTGAGCCCATGCCAAAGAAGTCAAAGTTGCTATCACTGCCGACTGCGCCAGCGATCTGTACGCCTGAGCGGTTGTCTATGAGAAGCAAAGATGTCTGTGTTTCGCTCTTTGAAAAGCCTCCGCTTACCTTGCCAGCAACGTTGCCAAAGACAGCGCCTACAAGTCCGCTGATACCGCCAGTATCCTCTTTGCTAAATGTGATCTCTGGCTGCATGGTGTAATCAGCCGCTACGACTTGACCTTTGTGAAATTTAGAGCCTTTTCTTAGCTCGCCACTAGCTTCAAGTGCGCGCTCTTGCATCATATTATCCATACTTCTGCCACGCTCGACGATGACGAAGCAGCCAGTTTGCTGAGCTAAGATCCTTAGCACCGGCACGGTTGAGCCAAGCTGATAATCTCTAGTTAGATATGAGTACCATGAGCTACTTTGATCTTCGTAAAAAGATAATGTTCCTAGCGTTTGGCTGCAACGCTCGATTTTCGTGTTGGCATTTTTGGCTGTATCTCCTGCTGCGGCACCAGTTACACCGCTATTGCTGCTAGCGCATCCAGCAAATAAACAAAGAGCGGCAACGCTGCTAAAGACCTTAGATGCTAAAAATCTCTTTTTCATGAAGATCCTTTTTAATGTAATTAGAAGTGCAAATATTATAAGAAAATAATATTTTGTGAAAACTTAAATTTTAAAAGAAAAATATAAAAGTAAAATTTAAGCGGCCAGCAAGATGCCAGCCACATAAATTATTCGACAGTTACGCTTTTTGCGAGGTTTCTTGGCATATCGACGTTGTTGCCAAGTCTAACGGAAATTTCAAGTGCAAGCAGCTGAAGCACTAGCATCATCTCGAAAAATTCGCTCATATAGTGATCTTGAACGCTTGTTTTTACGTAGTCATCGCTTAGTTCAAACTCAAGTGGGCTTATCGCTAGGATGTAAGCATCTCTTGCAGCAAGCTCTTCGACGTTACTTTTTGTCTTTTCATATAGTAAGTTTTGAGGCATTAAAGCGATCGTAAATAGCTTCTCATCTGCAAGCGCGATAGGTCCGTGCTTCATCTCGCCTGATGGATAGCCCTCGGCGTGAAGATATGAAATTTCTTTAAGTTTTAACGCACCTTCAAGTGCTAGCGGATAGAAGATGTCTCTACCGATAAAGAAGAAGCCATGACCGTGCAAATAGTGCTTGCTTAGGCGGTGAAGCTTCTCTTGCAAAGAGTTATCTATATTTAAAATTTGTGGGATGTGAAGAAGCGTTTTGATCTCGTGATCAAGCTCTTTTTTGCTGATAGATCCCTTTGCAGATGCCATTTGAAGCACAAGCATCCAAAGCACGATGATCTGCGTAGCAAAGGCCTTTGTACTAGCCACACCTTTTTCGATGCCAGCGCGAGTTAGAAGCGTATTATCAGCTAGTCTAACGATAGATGAGTTATCGACGTTGCAAATCGCAAGTGTCTTTAGCCCAGCCTCTTTTGCTATCCTAAGTGCCTCAAGAGTGTCAGCTGTCTCGCCACTTTGCGAGATGACTATGAAGAGCGAGTTTTTGTTTAGATAAGGCTTTCTATATCTAAATTCGCTTGCCACTTCGACCTTTGTTCTAACTTTGGCAAGCCTTTCAAAAAGATAGCTTGCAACAAGTGCTGCATGGTAGCTCGTACCGCACGCACAAAGTACGACATCATCGATGCCTTTTAGGTATTCATCGTCTAAATTTTCAAGGGTGACTTTGTGGTTTTTGACCCTGCCCATGATAGTTTCAGACACAACAGCGCCTTGCTCGTAAATTTCTTTCTCCATAAAAAATGTATAACCCTCTTTTTGGGCATAGCTCTTATCTTTTGGGAGTGCGTTAAATGTTATGCTAGCTTTTTTGCCGTGTTTAAAAACAGCGATCTCGTCTAAGCTCACGTAGCCGTAGTTGTTATCATCTAAGTAGGCCACTTCGGCTGCGTTGCCAATAAGTGGGGCATCTGATGAGGCAAAATATAGCTCTTTTTTGTCGCTTTTGCCTATCGCCATAGGAGCGGCATCTTTTGCGAAAAATATCTTATCAGGTGCAGTTTTGGTGATAAGTAGCGTCGCATAAGCGCCTCTTAGCTTTGCGATAGTCGCCTCATAAGCCTTAAAAGGGTCTTTTTTCTCTTTTAAAATTTCTTCAAAAAGGTGCACGATCACTTCGGTGTCGGTTTGGCTGACAAATTTCACACCCTTTGCCTCAAGCTCATCTTTAAGCTCTTTGTAGTTTTCGATGATGCCGTTATGAACGACAAATGAGTGCTCGCCAAGGTGTGGGTGAGCATTGATCTCAGTTGGTTTGCCGTGAGTTGCCCAGCGTGTGTGACCTATCGCCACGCCAAAGCCAGTTGATGTGAAGTCCTTTGTCTTTAGGGCTAAATTTTCAAGCTTGCCGACCGCTTTGAAAAAGTCGATCTTGCCATCACTCATCACAGCCATGCCAGCGCTGTCGTATCCGCGATACTCAAGCTCTTTTAGCCCGCTTAAAATGACCTCTTTTTTCTCTCTATCTCCGATGTATCCTACGATTCCACACATGTTTTACTCGCTTATTAATAAATTTAATATATCTTCGCCTTTACTCTCAAGTCGCTCGTTTTTCTCGATCAAAAAGAGATTTCTCGTTCTATTTTTAACCGTCTGAATTCTAGCACTCGTGACTTGAAAATGAAGCCTGTCAAAAACACTCATCACATAAGCCATTAGCCCGCGCTGATCTTTTGCGTTGATGCTAAGTTTGGCGTAATCTTTTGAGTGATTTAGCTCGAAGTTTATCTCATCTTTGTTAATATTTGGTTTCAAAGGTTCTCTTAAAACTTCGCTATTTAGGGATTTTAGGGCTAAAATTTTAGTATTTTCAAGCTCATGATTTTTTACATTTTGGTTAAAGTCAAGCCTGATATAAAATTTCTTCTCAAAAAGCTCAAATATCTCCATATATGCAAGGTCAAATTTAGCAAATTCATAGAGTAGGGCGCTTAAATTTAGGCTCTTGTTTGTATAAATTTGAATGCTTAAATTTTTACTATTGTTTATGAAAATTTCTGTTTCGTTTAGGCTGTCAGCTACTTTGCTTAAATTTATGATCTCACTCGCGCTATATTTTGTAAAGACCAAATTTGATGTGATCTTAAAAATTTTCTCTTGCAGCTTTGGCTCAAGCGCCAAAAACTCGCTATTTCGTTTTATAGACTGCTCTTTTTTTACTCGCCTTGTCGCTTCATCAAGTAAATTTTCATCGCTAAATGCGCTAAGAGAAATTTCATAAAGCTCTCTTAAAAGCTTTGCTGTGTAGGCGTTGTAAAGCCTCTCGTTTGTGGCGTTTATCACGCAGTAGCTAAGGATGTAAAGTAGCTTTAAGACCTGCTTGTCACCTAGCTTTGATATGAAGGCGAAGATGACGCGCTGCGAGTAGATGTCCTCTCTGTTTGAGACGTTGCTCATTAGGGTGTGGTATTTTATTAAGATGACGCCGATGTTGATAGCCTTTTGACTTAAATTTAGCTTGTTAGCATAGGCTCTAAAGATGTTTGCGCCGATGTTTGCATGATCTTTGCCGCCAAGTCCTTTGCCAACGTCATGCATAAGTGTTACGATCTTTAGCATCGTTTTGCCCTCCAAGCAAAGCTCAGCGTAGAGATTTTTTATAAATTTATCTTTTATATTTTCAAGAAATTTGACGCTTAAAATGCTATGCTCATCAACCGTAAATTCGTGATAGCCGTCATATTCTGCTAGCTGGGAGATGTGCTCCATCGGTTTTATCAAAATTTGTATCATCTGCGCATCAAGTAAGGATTTTAAGATAGCGTAGGAATTTTCTCTTAAAAATATCTTCTTAAACTCGCTTATAGCGCGCTCTAAGCCATCTTTTGTGATGATGGCTCGCTTGATATAAAAGATCGCGCTTATATCAAATTTATAATCCACATCTTTTAGCTCCAAAAGCTCATTTATGAGATCCTCGATAAGGGCTGGCTTTTTGTGAAGTGGCACATAGATGACGCCATTTATCTCGTAAAATCCATTTTTTAGCCTAGCAAATTTTCTTTGAACGAAGCTTAGCTCGCTTTTGAAAAATGGCCTGCAAAGCGAAGCCGCGATAAATCTTGAATAAATGGCTACGTTATTCATCGAGCTTAGCATCTTTTGACTGATGACGCTTTCGTTGTCTTGGAGTTTTTTGGACTTTGTCTGCATAAAATTTGTCGTGATCTCAACGCTTGAAGCGCTGAAAGTGTCGGTGTTTTGAGTTAAATTTAAAGCACTTAGCAAGCTTAGTAAAAAATCCACATTTAGATTAAAACTTGCTATCTCTTTTTCATTCATCACTTTAAGGGCTTGCGATCTAACCGAAACATCGCTATCTAGGCAGTTTAGTATGCAGTTTAAGCGGTAAATTTCATCGATCCCGCCAAAGCCACTTTTTAAATTTGGCTCTTGTACCAAGTAGCTTATGCTAGAAAATGGCAAAAATGCCTTTAAATGGTAGTTTAAAAAGGCTTTTTTATCAAATTCTTTTATCTTTATGATCTCGCTTTTTACTAAGCGGTAGAGGCTTTTTGAGCCGCAGATGTAGCGAAGTTGCGAGGTTTCGCTTTTAAATTTAAGGTCATCTTTGAAATTTATAAAAATTTCATCCACTTCGGCAATTTTTATCACAAATTTCATGCCAGAGCCATCTAAAATTTCAGAAAATTCTTTTAAGAAATTTTTTATATTATAGCCCTTTAAATTTTTATAAACTAGCAAAATTTCAAGCTCGCTATTTGCGCTAAGTAGCGTTTGAGCGTATTTGCCAGTGGCTAGAACGCTAAAAGCAAAGCTGTCATTTTGTGGCACAAACTCATCAAAAAATTCTCGCATAGTTTCATTTAAATAAGATTTTATAAAATCATCATACTCTTTGGCTAAGAAATTTGTGAAATTTCTGCCTTGATTTTTTTGAAAATGTTTTGGCAAATTTGCCTTAAAATCAAGAAATTTCTCTTTGATCTTTGAATAGTTATCGCTATTTTTGGCACTTTTATCAGCTAGCATTTAGTGTTTCCATTGTTAAAAATATCTTGGCAAATGTTACATAATTTTTGCAAAAACAAAGCTTTATTTGCTTATAATAAAGCCTTAAGTTCAGCTTTAGGACGATATAAATAATGAATCTATTACAAAAACTAGAAAGTGGCGAGAGATTAAGCAAGCAAGAGGCTTTTTCGCTTTATGAGCTTGATCTTTTTACCTTGGCTAAATTTGCCGACAAAAAGCGCAGAAAACTGCACGGCAACAAGGTCTTTTTTAACGTAAATCGCCATATCAATCCAACAAATATCTGTGCTGACATCTGTAAATTTTGCGCATTTTCAGCCCACAGAAAAAATCCAAATCCATACCTAATGAGCCACGAAGAAATTTTAAAGATCGTTGATGAGAGCGTGAGTCACGGCGTAAAAGAGATACACATCGTCTCCGCCCACAACGCAACTAGCGGTTGGCAGTGGTATTTAGAAATTTTTAAAAAGATAAAGGCAGCTCATCCAGAGCTTCACGTAAAGGCGATGACTGCGGCTGAGGTTGATTTTTTATCAAGGCATTACGGCTTAAGCTACGATGAGGTGATAGAAAAGATGCTTGAATACGGCGTCGATAGCATGCCAGGGGGTGGGGCTGAAATTTTTGACGAAGAGGTCAGGGCTAAAATTTGCAAAGGCAAAGTTAGTAGCGAGAACTGGCTAAAGATCCACAAAATGTGGCACGACAAGGGCAAGCAAAGCAATGCAACAATGCTTTTTGGCCACATAGAAAGCCGTGAAAATAGGATCGATCACATGCTAAGGATAAGGGACTTGCAGGACGAAACTGGCGGATTTAATGCATTTATCCCGCTAGTTTATCAAAGAGAAAATAACTACTTAAAAGATGTGAAATTTTTAGGATCGGCTGAAATTTTAAAGACTATGGCGATTTCGAGGCTAGTGCTTGATAACGTCCCACATATAAAGGCATACTGGGCCACATCGACCTTAAATTTAGCGATGATCGCTCAGGAATTTGGCGCTGATGATCTTGATGGCACGATAGAAAAAGAGAGTATCCAAAGTGCAGCCGGCGCAAACAGCGCAAATGGCGTCACACTAAAGACATTTTGCGATCTTATAAAAACATCTGGTTTTACGCCGGTTGAGCGTGATAGCTTATATAACGAACTTAAAATTTACTAAAGGAGCTTGGGGTGAAATTTTTTGACTTAGCACAAAACAAAACGAGTGTGAAGCAGGAATTTGGAGCGGGACTTACGACATTTTTGGCGATGATGTATATCGTACCGGTAAATGCGATCATTATGAGCAAAACAGGCATGCCTTATGAGGCACTCATCACTGCAACTGCGCTAATTACCATATTTTCTACGATATTAAATGGTCTTTGGGCGAACACACCAGTTGCGATGAGCGTTGGCATGGGGCTTAATGCTTATTTTACATTTGGTCTTTGCATAGGTATGAAAGTGCCTTGGCAAACGGCTCTTGGCGTTGTTTTTCTAAGCGGAGTGATATTTGTTGTCTTGTCTTTTACGAATTTTAGAATGTGGATAATAAGATCCATCCCACTTGATCTAAGAAGAGCGATAAGCGCTGGCATAGGCACATTTATCAGCTTTGTCGCGTTTCAGCAAATGGGCTTTATAGTAAATAACGACGCGGTTTTGGTTGGTATAGGAAATTTCAGAGATCCAAACGTGCTTCTTGGCGTTTTGGGGCTATTTTTGGTTATTTGCTTTTGGGCATGGAAGATAAAGGGTGCGTTTATCCTAGCTGTGCTTGTCACTTCAGTGATAGCTTGGGTGCTTGGCATCGCTCCTCATCCAACAGAAATTTTCTCAACTCCAGCCTCTATCTCGCCGATATTTTTAGAGCTTGACATAAAAGGTGCCTTTAGCCTAGCCTTGCTACCGGTTATTATCACATTTTTTGTGACTGATCTTTTTGACTCGATAGGCACGCTAGCTGGTGTTGGCACAAGGGCTGGGATATTTGACGAAAACAAAAAAGATGGCGTCGTAAAACTTGAAAAAACTCTTGAAGCTGATGCTGTTGCTACTGCAGCTGGCTCGCTTGTAGGTGTAAGTACGACCACATCGTTTGTAGAGAGCGCAAGCGGCGTAGAAGAGGGCGGCAGGACCGGTCTAACAGCTGTATTTTGCGGACTTTTATTCATACTTACATTATTTATGTTGCCACTTTTTAAAGCTATCCCTGGCAATGCCATCTATCCGATCCTCGTAATGGTCGGCGTGCTTATGTTTGCCGAGCTTGCTAGTATAAATTTTAAAGATCCAGCCATCGCCGTTGCGACATTTTTCATAGTTGTGCTCATCCCACTTACTTACTCGATCACAAACGGCCTTGCATTTGGCTTTATGTCATACGTCATAGTTAAGCTCATAAAGAGAGAATTTAGCGATATAAATTTAGGTGTAGTCGTGCTAGCGTTTATTAGTTTTATCGTATTTTTAGTGCATTGATAAGGATTAAAGATGATATTTTATAGCTACGATGAATTTGCCGTTGATGCCAAAAAGATGGCAAAACAGATAAAAGATGAGTTTGATCCAGAGGTGATACTAGCTGTGGCAAGAGGTGGCCTAACGCTTGGACACTCACTAGCCGTTGCGCTTGAAAATAGAAATTTATTTACTTTAAATTCTATCCACTACGAGGATACAAACAAGCTTGATACGATACAAATTTTTAATGTGCCAGATCTTAGCAAATACACTAAAATTTTGCTTGTTGATGATATCATCGATAGCGGCGAGAGCATGGTCGAGATAAAAAGAGAGCTGCTTAAACGCTATCCAAATTTAGATATAAAGATAGCAACTGTATTTTATAAAGAGAAGGCTCTGCTTTTGCCTGAATTTAAGGTAAAAGAGGCTCATGACTGGGTTGAGTTTTTCTGGGATATACATATTTAAGGGCTAAATTTGTTAGAAAGAGTTAGAGAATTTGCTAGCAGACACATCGCTTTTAGCGTATTTTTGATATGTTTGATTGATTTTGTTTTTCTACTTTATGCGGCAAATTCTCTTAGTATAAGCTACAACGAGGCTGAAATTTTCTTTCAAAAGCGCAGCCTTTTAAGCTACATCTTAAAACTAAGCACCCATTTTTTTGGTCAAAATGATCTTGCTGTGCGGGGCGTGATGATCTTTTTTCACATCGCAAGCGTGGTTTTGATGTATAAGGTGAGCAAGTTTTACATTAAGCTCGAGTTTGACAGGATCATAGCGGTTCTACTTTTTGTGCTGCTTCCTGGCACGCTAGCTTCAGCCCTTATCATAAATAACGCTGGAATTTGCATAACTCTGGCGCTTTTATGTATATATCTTTTTCATATTAAAAAGAAAATTTTATTTAGCCTCTTTTTTTGCCTAGCCTTTTTCATAGATGGTGATTTTTTGATATTTTATGCAGGATTTTTTATATTTGCACTTTATAAAAGAAAGCCGCCACTTGCTTGGCTAAGTGCCATTTTATTTTTGCTGACGCTTTACTTTTTTGGTTTTGAAACAAATGGCAGACCAAGCGGGCACTTTATCGATACTTTTGGCATATTTGCCGCTGTATTTTCGCCATTTGTCTTTATCTTTTTTGTATATACGATTTATAGAATTTGGGTTAAGGAGAAGAAGGATCTTTTGTGGTTTATCGCCATTTGCTCATTTTGCTTTTGTATGATAGTCTCTGTGCGCCAAAGGCTAGAGCTTGAGCAGTTCTTGCCATTTTGCGTGATAGCAACGCCACTTATGGTTAGAGTTTTTTTCAACTCATATCGTGTGAGACTGCCAAAATTTAGAAAAGGTCATAAAATTTGCACTAGCTTAGTGATGCTTTTTTTGATATTTAACTGGTCAGCGATCATCTTTAATCAAATTTTTTATCTCTTTTTAAGCGATCCTACAAAACATCTCACTTATAAATTTGATGTAGCAAAAGAGCTGGCAGATAAGCTAAAAGAGGCTGGAGTGCAGGACATAACGACTGAAGATACAAGGCTTGCGCTTAGGCTTAAATTTTATGGGATAAAAACAAAAAGCTACTCTAAAAATTTATTAGCAAGTGCCGATTTAGATGAGAAGTCAAAATTTAGTATAGAAAAAATGGGAAAAGTAGTTGCAAATTTCAATATCAAGGAACGATAAGCTATGAAAAAAAGAGCTTTTACGATGATAGAGCTTATTTTTGTTATTGTTGTTGTTGGAATTTTAGCTGCCATTATGATCCCAAAACTAAACAGAAATGCCTCAAGAGAAGCTGCAAATCAGATCCTAACTCATATAAGATACACTCAACATCTCGCTATGCAGGATGATAAATATGAAAATTTTATTAGCAATCAGTCTAAGCCATGGTTTAAGTTAAGATGGGGAATAACATTTAATGAAACTAGTCTAAAGGAATGCTCTATAGATAAACCAGGAGTTAAGACTTGGAAGTATAGTGTCTTTTTTGATAAAAGTTTAAATGGAAATGTAAATTCAGAAAGAGAAGTAGCAAACGATATCTATAAAAGTGGAAAGCTCCTTAGCGGTGGTTGGAGTGGAATATCAACAGATGCTTGTAAAAAAATAAATAAGGAATTAAATTTAGGAAAAAGATTTGGTATAACATTAGTTGATTTTAAAGATGGTTGTAGTGGAATGCAAACTATAATTTTTGATGAAATGGGCCGACCTATGAGAGTAGCAAGTACTACTTCTGGTGGAGCAAAGCGTCCTTATGATAGACTTCTTAAAAAAGATTGCAGTATAACAATAACTGATAAACGCGGCAATCAAACAATCATTACTATAGAAAAAGAAAGTGGCTTTGCATCTATAAAAGAAAATAGTTAAATTTGATTAAATTTTGAGCTTTTGATTTTTTTCAAAAAGCTGCTATTTTTTAATCTGCATTTAAGCATCCCTCATATATAATTCCAGCTCACGAAACGAGAAACCACCTTTAACTTCAACGTTAATAAAGCCTTTTTCTTATCGTTGTTCTTTTAACTTACAATTGTTAAAACTATTAGTCAATCTTTGAAATCTAAACAAGTGATCGATTGAGCCAGTCTAT
>NZ_PIQW01000012.1:0-79572 GCF_003048445.1 Campylobacter concisus | reverse complement strand
TGCAAACCAAGCAAACGAAGTAACATCAGAAGTAGATGAGATGGCTAAAGCCATAGTTGAAGAGGTTAGGAAGAAGAGGTTTTAAACTTCTTTCTTTAGAGGTTTAACAAAATCAAATTTGTTTAAACAAGGCTACAAAACAAATTATAAATTTTATTGTTAAGGGGGAAGAGGCTTGAATTACGGTCTGCTTGCAGTTGCGAGCCTGCGAAGCAAAAGAGCTCCCTTCCCCCTTAACAAATCCTCCAACCCCTACGACGTTCAAGGTGCATGCAATGGTGCTGAAGCACTGCATGCGGTTTAAAATCTCTGATAAATTTTAGATACGCTCGCTAATAAATTTTAAAATTTGTTTTTTAGTGTGTTGCATGTGTTATATTGTTTAAACTATTAATTAACTTCTATGTGCCATGTGGCGTTTTTTGGATTTTAGGATCGTCAAAATTTATAAATTCCTCTAGTCCCAAGTGAGACAAAATGGGACTAGAGTAGGGATTATTTTTTAGCTACAAGAGCGTTTTTTAGCACATCATCGATCGTGTCTACGGCGATGATCTTCATGTCGCCTTTTACTTCATTTGGTATATCGACAAGGTCGCGGTCATAGTTTTTACGAGGTATCAGAGCTGTTTTGATGCCAGCTTTGTGAGCGGCGATCAGCTTCTCTTTTAGTCCTCCGATCGGTAGCACTCTACCCGTTAGCGTGATCTCGCCAGTCATTGCGATGTCGTGTTTGACCTTTGTGTCAGTCAGTATCGATGCGATCGCAGTTGCCATCGTGATGCCAGCGCTTGGGCCGTCTTTTGGCACTGCACCCTCTGGTACGTGCAAGTGAAGGTCGTAGCGTCTATAAACATCGCTGGCTTCGAGCTTGTGCTTGTCGTCATCTAGTTTTGGCACGATAGCCATTGGCACTTTTAGTTTTTTGTTATCGATCAGCACTTTTACCACGCTAAATGCGATCTGAGCGCTCTCTTTCATTACGTCACCTAGCTGACCGGTGATCTGCATATTGCCTTTGCCTTGGATCCTGATAGCCTCGATCCTTAGCACGTCGCCTCCGACACTTGTCCAGGCTAAGCCATTTACCAAGCCGATCTGATCTTTTTTATCCGCTGGCTCGATCTCATAGACCTTTTTCTCTAAAAACTCTTTTAAATTTTTAGCCGTGACGCTGATCTTGCCCTCATTCTTTTTGGTGAGGATATTTTTAGCCACTTTTCTTAGTATGTCAGCGATCCTGCGGCGTAAATTTCGCACGCCACTCTCTCTTGTGTAGTCGCTGATGATTAGCTCAAGTGCCTCTTTGCTGATGCTTACATCGCTTGGTTTTAGGCCGTGCTTTTTAAGCTCTTGTGGCAAGAGATATTTTTTAGCGATCTCAAATTTCTCTTGTGGAGTGTATGAGCTAAGCTCGATAAACTCCATCCTGTCGCGAAGTGCGGCTGGTATCATGCTCACGTCATTTGCTGTGGCGATGAAGATGATCTTGCTAAGATCAATGTTGAAATTTAGATAGTAGTCTCTAAATTTATTATTTTGCTCTGGGTCTAAAATTTCAAGTAAAACAGCGGTCGGATCGCCTCTGTAGCTTCTGCCAACCTTGTCGATCTCATCTAGTACAACCACTGGGTTCATCTGCTTGGCTTCTATGAGCCCTTGCACGATGCGGCCTGGCATAGCGCCTATGTAGGTGCGGCGGTGACCTCTTAGCTCGTTTACGTCCTCAAGTCCGCCAAGTGCGATCCTAACTAGCTCACGCTTTAGCGCCTTTGCGATTGAGTTTGCAAGGCTTGTTTTGCCCACGCCTGGAGGGCCTGCAAAGCATAAAATGGCGCCATTATTTACCTTCTCGCCAACTCCTCTAAGCTCCAAAAGCTCACGCAATGCAAAATACTCCTCTATGCGCTCTTTTGGCTTTTCTAAGCTGTAGTGATCGGCATTTAGGTGCTTGCTCACTTCGGTGATAGATGACTTTTTCTTAGCTACATTTTCAAATGGAATTTCAAGTACCCAGTCAAGGTAGCTTTGCAAGGTGTTTGCATCTGCTGAGTCTGGGTGCATGCGAGAGAGCTTATCTATTTGTTTTTTGATCTCTTTATAGGCATCCTCAGCCATAAATTTCTTCTTCGCATCAAGCTTTTTATTATACTCTTCAAGCTCTTCTTCTCGGCTCGTGTCCGCTCCAAGCTCAGCTTGAATTTGCTTTAGCTGCTCTTTTAAAAAGTACTCTTTATTTGTCTTGTCGATCTTTGAATGGACTTTATTTTTGATCTCTTTTTGAAGCTTGTTTGCCTCGATCTCTTCGATGACGTAGTCGATGAGCTTTAGTAGGCGCTGCTCTAAATTTTCCTCGACAAAAAAGCTATAAGCGATCTGTTTTTTTAGGCGAAGTGCGCTTGAAACTAGGTCGCAAACTCTGATCGCCTCAGCGCTCTCTTCGATCGTTTTTAAAAGATCAGGTGGGAAAAAGTGGCTAAACTGCGAAAGCTCTCTTACTTTTTCTCTTAAAACCACGATGAGAGCGTCAGTTTTGACCTGTGATGGGCGCTTGACGTGGAGCATATCGACGATACCACGGAGTGGATTTATGCCTGATTGTTTTAAAATTTTACCTTTATCGATGCCCTGAAATAGCACTTTTACGCGTCCATCAGGTAGTGGCACACGGCGCATTATCGTGCCGATCACGCCTGCGTCATATATGCCGTCAAAGTCTCTAGCGCCGTCTTGCTGTGGCTTTGTAGGCACGACAAGGATCGGCGTCTCCTCTTGTATGGCTAGCTCAAGGGCTTTTAAATTTTCTTCGTCGCTTAAAAAAAGTGGTGTTATCATAAATGGATATAAAAATAGCTCGTCCTCAACGATGATAGGGATCTCAGTTGGGAAGCTTTTGTTTTCGTTTATTTGCAAAATTTCTCCTATTCAAACAGTTTTCTATACCATGCCACGTCAGGTTTGATAAGGTCTGAGTTTTTAAACGGCGACTCTTCTAGCTTTTGCTCGTAAATTTTAGCCGAAACATCACGGCCAGTTCTCTTGTAAAGATCTGCTATTTGCATGTCTAAGAAGTAAAGAGCAAGTTTAAATTTGATAAGCATAGTCTCGATAAGCGGCTTATACTCGGTATTTGGATACATATAAAGAAATTTCTCGATCTCAGTTACGCTATCCTCCATTAGCTTTTGGTTGCGGTTTGGCTGGGTAAATGAGTCAAAATTTGCCTTTATTTTTAGATACTGAGCAAATTCTGTTTTTGGGCCGTTGTCGCCGTATCTTTTGATGTACTCATCAAGATAGTGATTTGCCATGAGATACTCTTCGTCATTTGCATGAGCTTGGGCAAGGATGAGTAAAATTTGCTCCAAAAGTGGGCTTGCTACGTGCTCGCTAGCCATTGAAACGTAGTGTTTATCAGCTGACTCCAGATCGCCATCTTTGATGTCAGCGATGACCTGAGCGTACCACTCATCTGGAGTTAGATTGTAAAGTTCGGTGTATTTTTCAGCACAACCACTAAAAAGCCCTAAAAGAGCTACGACTGCTAGAAATTTAGAAAATTTTTTCATGCTTTTCCTTAAAAATTTTAAATTCTCTTATTTTACATTTTTTGGCATTATTTTTGTATAAATTTTTTAAAACTATGCTAAAATAAGGCAATTTTACAAAACAGGAGTTAGTATGATTTTTAGTGTTAAAAGCCCTATTTTAGGCTTCGAGCATATCAAGACGATGGAACTTATTGAGCTCGATAAATTTTTTGTTAAGCTAGCGAGCAAAGATGACGAAACATCTTTTACAATGATAAATCCTTTCGCGTTAAGAAGTTATGAATTTGACATCCCAAGCTACTATGAAGAGCTTATGGACATTAAAGAGAGCTCACAACTTAGAATTTACAACATCATCGTAGTTGCGCTTCCGCTTGAGAAATCAACCGTGAATTTCGTAGCTCCTATCGTTTGCAATATGGACAATATGACTTTATCTCAAGTAGTGCTTGACGTTACAAAATATCCACAATACGGACAAGCTGAAATGATAGAAAATTTCATACAAAAATAACAAACAAGGATGTTTAGAGCTCTTAGCTCTAATTACATTAAGGAGATTGTAATTTGAAAATTCTTTTTTTTATTCTTTTATCTTTCATTTATATTTTTGGTGATACTGGTGAATTTAACATGCCAACTACTGTTAGGGCGTGTACTCATGCTGAAGAAGTTAGCTGTGCCGGAAATACTTGTAAAATTGATTATGATGGCATTAAGCACTGTGTTTCTAGTGGAAGTACTGATGTAATTTTTACTAATAATCCAACTGCATCTGAAAGCATACCAGCATATTTAGTTGGTAGTAGGGATGATAATAATGATAAGAATACTACGTTAAGAAAACATTTTAGAAGAGTTATTGGTGATGTTGATATTATTGGAGCAAGTGTCATTATACCAAAAGTTGATGGTTATGACTTTGTACCTCATAAAAATGTAGGCGGTTCAGATAAATTATCACAAACATCTCAAGTAATAGAAAAAAAATATGTTAATGAAGAACCTAGTATCGATAGAGATTTGTTTAAAAACTCATCTCGAGCCACCTTTACTTTTGATGGTAAAAGCAACTATGAAAAAAATAGCACAGTTGGTGAAAATATTAAGTATGCTAGACTCTACTGGGGTGGGGCAGTATATAACGAGTGGAATATTAACCATGGCATGCTAGATGTTATATATAAAAATATGTTTGGATACTCAAAGGTTAAATTTAAAACACCTGATGGAAATATAAACATTGTGACTGCAAAACCTGAAGATATAAAGTGGGAAGGCTCTTTTACTCCTTACTTTGAGACTACTGTGCCAAAAGATACTTTCTATTTGTATTGTTATGATCCAAATCATCCAGAAAATAGAGGTGGTTGCAGCACTCCAACTAACTCTAATCAATTTACCAAGCCGCTTTATACAGATCGTCTTGGTAACGCTAAGCACTCAACAGTTGGCTTTAGAAGCGGTGCCTCATACTTTATCTATCAAGCAAGTGCTGATGTGACTAACTTAGTAAAAGCTAGCTTTGGTAAGGATGATGCAAGTAGGACATTTGCTGTAGGTGGTATCGTTTCAACAGTTTTTAAAAACTATAAAAAAGAATATAGTATTAAAATAAGTAATGAAAAAAGAGATCTAAATACATCATATGGTTCAGTTTTGTATGCTGATGGTGAGTGGCAAAAATCTTACATACCTTCTCAGTTTGGCGGCTGGAGCTTAGCTATCGTCTATGACCTTGAAGAAGAAGGTGAAAGAAATGGTGTAGAGCCAAAAGCTGTAAATATCTATGATGGTATGGCAAATATCTATCCTGGCGGAGTTGGAGTTAGTACGGCAGAATTGAAATTTGATGGTTTTTATACACCACCAAGTGGAGATAAAAAATCTACTTTGGCTCTTTTTAGTTTTGGAGGTAGAAAAGAAGTAAGCGGTGATGATATAGCAGTAAAGCATGGTGGTGTTTTTGAAAGTGTCTGGTCACCGTTAAATTTACAAAATCCAAAAGGTAATCAGTTTAACTCTTCTATTGCTAGGTTTAATAAACCTGTGAATGATAGAAAAATTTATAATGGACAGATGGACCTTGATTTGTTTGATATTTCTGACAAAATGAAACCTAGGCAAACAGAAGTAGAAGTGCAGTTTCAAGTTACTGGCGAGCGTGATCAGGACAATAACTTTCATGGCGATAGACAAAACATAGGTATGGTTGCATTTTCTACCTTGCTCTATAATCCTAAAGTGTGCTACACAGAAAAGCTTGAGGTCAGTAGAGATAAAGGCGCTAGCTGGATACCTGTAAAGTTAAAAGATAGTTCTGGCGAAGCAACTATCGTAAAAAAAGGCTCCTTGGTAAGGACTACTGTAACAGTTGAAAATGGAGGTAGTGAGGATGCTTATGGCTCTATCTTAAGAGTAAATTTAAAACCTGAATTTATGAGCTACAAGGACACTTCTACTAGTTTAAGAACTAGTAAGGTGATAATATCTGATACGAGCCAAAATTCAGAAAACTGGACTACGCTTACTAGTGATACTAATGAAAATCTAAACAGAATTGATAGCCATACTTTAGAATATAAAATAGGAAAAAACGCAAGTCATGCAGTAGGTGGAGAGCTAACGCATGGTCGTCAAAACTATGCAAGAGTTCAGTATATAGGTGAGATAGAAAAAGAGTACAAAAAAACAAGATATGAGGCTAAATTTCAAAATAGTGATGCAGGCTTGAAGTTTGATGATAGGATAAGTGAATGTACTCCAACATCGCCTAACCTAAAGATCGTAGAGGAAGAAGAAAATGACTTCTATCCACGAAGCAAAAAAGATGATAATTCAAATGGAGATTATAAAAACAGGCTTTTTACAAAAATAGCGAAAAAACCTTTTAGTATATACATCACAAACTATAGTGAGATAGACGGAAAGGCAAAAGCGCCTGACTCACCTACTGATGTAGATCTTAAACTTGTAGAGAACTGTAGTAGTGAAAATTCTGTATTAGGGCATCCTGTAACACTTCATTTTGCAAGTAAAGACACTGAAGAAGTAAAAGTAACCGTTCCAAGACCTTATAGAAAACTTCATGTCAAGCTAAAGTACCATAGCAAGCCAAAAAATCAAGATGTGGTAAAGTGTGAAGTCTTTGACGCATTTGCTGTAAGACCAGCTATGTTTCAGCTCTATGATAAGTCAGGCAGTGGTGGTGTATATAATGGTAGTAGCGTACTTGTGGGAGGTAAAGACTATAAGGACATAACTTTAGCTGCTTATAATATGGACAAGACAACTCTTGCAAATGGATATACAAATACCTTAATCGCAGGTAGCTCTGTAACAGGTGTAAATCGTTATACAGAAAACAATGTATCAATATTGCCTGTGGATAAGGCAGGATGCATAATCACCGAAGATACAAAAAAGAGACTAAGTGAAGACAATAAACTAAAGATAGCCTTTGACAATCCAGCAAAAGCAGTAGGTGTTATAACTAACTTAAAAACAAATAAAGAGGGATTTTCTTTCTCTGATATCGGAAATGCTAAATTTTATGTGGTGGATAAAAGCTATACAAGTATAGATAAAAAAACTCCACCACAAGATAGTGACTGCATACTTGATAAGAGTGATAATAATGAAAATACCGATGGCAAGGTCGGTTGCGATATAGAATTTGGTGAGAAAAAATTTGGTTTTGAGCCAAATGATCTTGAAGTAAGCGAGTTTAAAATTTTGCCAAGAGGCATTAGTTACATCGCAAATGAAAGCAGTGCAAGCTTTACTCCTATCTTGAGTTTTAAAGTAAAAGCTCGACTTTTTGATGATAATCCTGCACTTTTATATAAAGACGGTTGTTACTCAAACAATACACGCTTTAAGATAAAAGTAGGAGAAATGATAGATGGCTATACTGACAACAATGGCACTTTACTAAAAAATGATACAGATGGACTAGCCAAGCTAAATAGTGAAATTTTGTTTTTTGGCAATCTTGATGCTAGTAAAGTTGAAAAAGTACATCCAGCTTCTTTACACGAAGGGCTCTTTGAAGTTAAAAAAGAAGCGTTTAAAGGTGGCTACGCTGATGTAAATTTAAAATTTAATTTCAAACGCGAAAAAAATGTAGCAAAAAATCCTTTCGAGGTAACAAGTGATACTTTCACGTTTGAGAGTTTGGTCGATACAAATAAAACAAAAAATAATGGCAACTACAAAAAGCCAACCACAAAAACATCGGCGAAATTTTACTACGCTAGGACATACGCACCTTACTATGAGGGGCCAAATACTGGCTTTAAGGCAAAAATTTACTACGGAGTGTATTGCAATGGCTGCGACGAGAGTAAATTTATGTTGCAAAAGCCTGGATCAAGCGCTCGCTGGGAGGAGTTTGCGGGTACGCACTCATGGTATGTAAATCCTCTTCATAGCTCAGCTTATGGCGAAGTAAACAACTACACTTATACAAACGAAAACTCAAGAACGGTCGAGGATACAACCAAGCGAACATCGCCGGTTGATGGCATAAGCTATATATTTGTAAGCAACCCAAGAGCGGTCACAGATATAGCCAAGATGCATACAAAAAACTGGCTCATATATAATGAATTTGATAAAGATGCAGCGACAAATGATTTTACAGTGAGATTTCTCGTGCCAAATGGCGACTGGGCTGGCAAGACCCTAAAAAGTGGCTCTGGCAAAGGTGACGTAGGAAATGTCATAGGCGGCGAAAACAACTTTAACGATCTAAGCGATAAGACAAATAGGAGAATTTCTTGGTAAAAAGGGGCTTTTCTCTTATAGAGCTTATCCTCTCGATAGTCGTTGTGGCGATCATCAGCACGTCGATACCGCTTGTACTAAAGACCACATCTGAGCTAAATCAAAAGGCAGTTACACAAGAGAGCTTGATGAATGCTAAGACCTACATGGGACTTATCTTGAAAGCTCCTTTTAGCGACAAGGTCATCAAGGTTTCGACAAACATTGGCGGCAGTAGCGCTGAGACGGCCTACTTTTTTCCTATCATCTTAAAGCCAGGTGATCAAAGAAACGAATTTTATAAGATAAATAAAATAACAGGCGATGGGCATAGAGTTTTTGCCTACGAAAATTCACCAGATCTAGCAGGTGATACGGCAGTGAGATCTGTGGATTACTATGGCAGAATATTGGATAAAAATTTAAACACAACAAATCAAAATAGAGACTATATAGTTGGCTCAGACTATAATGTAATTGTGAATGAGAGCAATGGCTGGTTTAAGCCAAAATTACCATTAAAAATAAAAAGCAGTGACGTAAAAGAGATAATTGTAACTGCTACTTCATACAAAAATGACACAAAACAAGAGACGACATCGGTGCTAAGAGCTTATGCTTTTAACCTAGGTGAGGGCGGCTCGCTAAATACGAAAGCGTGGAAATGAAAAAAGCCTTTACGCTTCTTGAGCTTGTAGTCGTCATCGTCGTGCTTGGTATCATCGCTATGATGAGCTTTAACGCCATAATGAACATCTACTCAAACTACTTTCAAACAAGGACAGTAAATGAGCTCGAGACGCAAACGGAGATCGCACTGGAGCAAATTTCAAAGAGGCTAGAGCACCGCATAAAGCCAAGCGTGATCGCTAGAAAAACTGATGGAGCTTTTTTGGCGCTAAATGATAGTGGGGTAAATTTAGATGCTAAGTATGAAATTTTAGAATTTATCCCATATGCGTATGAAATTTTTAATGACGTTATATCTTTTGATGCTAATGACAATGTCATAGAACAGGGCGGAAAGGCAGGCAGATATAGTGGCTATGCGGATCTTGCTAAGAGCTCACCAGCAACTGGTCTGATAAGTCCTGGAAGTAATTTCACTACTGGAGTGGTCGAGACTATAAAAGATCTAACTTGCAGAGATGAGACAAGAGATGCCACTTGTGTTGATTTCACAAAAAAAGATGGCGGCGTTGTAGCGATATTTTCTGATGTTTATTACAATGTGCAAGATTCTTTTGGATACAAGGGTGATATTACAAAGTTAGACATAGCAAAAGTTGGCGTAAAAAGCACTGATGGCAACACGCTAGAAATTTCGGGTTTTGGTGGCAAGCAAATTTCAGAGCAGTATCATCTAGCCTACACAGCAAATGCCATAGTGCCAGAGCAAAGCGCTGATCCAAAAGATGCGGCAAACGGCGTCTTTGATCTAAATTTATACTACGACTATCGTCCATGGATGGGAGAAAAATATAAACCAAACGGCGAAAAAGCAACCCTCGCCAAAAACGTTACGAGGTTTGTCTTTACTGAAAAAAATGGCGTCATCGTGCTAAAACTTTGCGTGAGGGCAAAAAACTCAGATATAACCATCTGCAAGTCAAAGGCGGTTTATTGATGAGGCGAGGATTTACGCTCATTGCGGCGATATTTTTTGTGGTGATCGCAAGCTCTATTTGTATGCTGGCTCTTTCGATCGCTAGTACTTCAGTTAAGCAAAATAGTGAAATTTATCTAAGAGAACAAAGTGAGCTGGTAGCCCGTGCAGCGACAGAATACGCCATGCTAGCTATCATAAGCAATGATTTTAGCACCACTTGCCTAGGGAACCAAAGCGAAAATGCAAGTGAAGATAATCCAATAAGTGGTGAATTTGGCGATCTCTTTACTTTTAAAGTATATGTAAAATACTTTGGCGATATGGGCAATGCTTGCAAAAACAAAGATGCTGTAATAGTAAAAGGAACAAATCAAGGCACGATAATGCTTGATGTCTTTGTCAGCTCAAAACCAGGAAAATCCTCAAATCCTATAAATTTTCACAAACGAACTCTTCAGAAACTTTAAAATTTTATAAAGATTTTACTTTAATTTGCTTTTAGTTTCGTCGTGTTATAATCATCTTACTTTCTATAAAGGAGATTGCGATGAACATAAGCATTGTAGGAAAACAATTTGAGCTAACAGAGCCCATCAAAAACTACATCCAAGACGCTTTTGACACCCTTGGCAAGTACAACCTTGACATCATTTCAGCAAGATGCGTAGTAGGAGCAGACGAAAAGCAAGGTAAAAAGGGCTTTAATGCAGAATTTTCTCTAAATATGGCACATAAAGACACGATAGTCGTCCGCCAAAAAGATAAAGATCTCTATGCGGCGATCGATCTTGCTATTGAAAAGGCTTCAAAAGTTTTAAGAAGAGAGCACGATAAGAAATTTACAGTAAAAGGCAAGGCTGATGATAAAGAATTTCGCTCTAGAATAGGCGAAGAAAAGATCGAAGGTGTCGAGGAGATCGTGCCTATGGAGCTTGAAATTTACAAACCTCTTGAGGTAGAAGAAGCACTCGATAAACTAAAATCAAGCGATAAACAATTTTACGTATTTAACGATGTCGATGCCAAAATGCGCGTCATCTACAAAAGAACAGACGGAACTTTTGGTCTATATTAAAACTAGGGGGCGCTTTGCCCCTAAATTATTTTTAATATAAATTCTCTATTCTTTAGTTATTTAAGCTATTTTTAAATGATTGCTAACTATAATACGACTTCTTTTAAGTGTTCCGGATTAGCTCAGCGGTAGAGTAGGTGACTGTTAATCACTTGGTCGCTGGTTCGAACCCAGCATCCGGAGCCATTCTTCTTAAAAAATCCTTTTAAAACCCCGATTTTAACGATGTTTCAAGAACTTTAATTTTTCTTATTTTTTGTATTTTTCCCTTTATTTCCCCTCAGCTTTATTTGTTGTTTTAAATTATATCGTTCTGATTTGTAGTCAAAATGCTATTAGATATTAATCTTTGGCGAAGTTAAAATAATTTTCTTCATTCATCCTAGCTTCATTTTAGGTTTTTATAATGCGCTCATCCAAACGAAAGTTGGAAATCAAAAACAAAAGGATCAAAAATGAAAAAGGTATTAGGTGCAGCAGTTTTAGCAGCAATTTTAGGAGCAACAAGTTTGCAAGCAGCCATCACATCAAAGGATGCTTTAAATATAGCTGAGAAAAACTTTCCAGGCTCAAGCGTTAAAGACATCGAGATGAACGTCAAGAAGGGCGTGACTTTTTACAAGATAGAGTCATTTAAAGATGGTGTCAAACAAGAGATCAAGATCGATGCTAACAGCGGTAAGATCGTTAAAGTAGAGAATAAAAATAAAAAACATATCTTGCCAATCGAAGCAGTAGATTTTTCAAAATTTGCTCTTAGCATCGACGAGGCTGTGGCTAAAGCTCAAGCGCTCGAGGCTGGCTGGAGCCTTGATGAGGCAGAGCTTGATAATAAAAATGGTGTTTGGATATACAAAGTAGAGCTTAAACGCGACAGGAGCGAGAAAAAAGTGATCATAAACGCTCAAACTGGCGAAATAATCGATAATTACACAAAGTGATCTAACGCCCTTTTTGAGCGTTAAATTTTTATAAAGGTGAAAAAGATGAGTGAAAATTTAGATCAAAATTTAAACGATAACGTTGGTGAGCAGGGTTTAGAGAAAAATTTGAGCGAAAATTTTAGCCAAAGCGCGAGAGAAAATTTAAGCAAAAATGCCGAGGCTGTTACTAATAAAAATAGTTACGAAAATTTAGGCAAGAGCGAGCAAATGCCTGAAAATTTGGACAAAAATCCTAGTGAAGAAAGCAGTAGCGCAGAAATTTTAAGCCAAGCAGCTCCGAAATGCGAAGCTCAGAATTTCTTTAAAAAAGCGCTTGAACTCTCGCTTCAAGGCGTAGCGGATGCGCTCATCTACGCTGGCAAGGCTGGAGTGTGGCTATCAAACGTTTCAAACTGCCTAAAAGACGGGGCGCAAAGGGCTGAGCTATCTAAGATAAATGAAGAGCAGGCCAAATTTGAAAGAGTGGCTTGCATCTTGCCAGAAAGAGTTAAAGAGCTCATTTTAGAGCGCTTAAAAACAAAGCCAGAGGATGTGGAATTTTCGCCGATCTATCTAGCTAAAAAACAAAGTTTTGGCACACTTGGAGCGGAGTATTTTTATGACGCAAGGGCTAAATTTAATGGCTTTTTGTATGATTTTAAGATAGGCGCAGCAAATGGCGAAATTTTAAATCTAAAAATAAAAAGCCAAATTTGATAAAATAGCTGGCAAAACCAAGTGAGGCAGGTAAGGCAGGGATGAAAATTTTAGTCGTTGAGGACGAAATGGACCTAAATAGCGTCATCACAAGGCACCTAAAGAAAAACGGATATAGCGTAGATAGCGCGTTTAACGGCGAGGAGGCGATGGACTTTACCGCCGTCGCGCACTACGATCTCATCGTACTTGATCTGATGATGCCAGTGATGGACGGACTTACATTTTTGCAAAGATCGCGCGCCGCAAAGCTTGCCACGCCTGTGCTGATACTAACAGCAAAGGACGATGTGGATGACGTTGTAAAGGGGCTTGACGCGGGTGCGGATGACTACTTGGTCAAGCCATTTGACTTTAAGGAGCTGCTAGCTAGGGTGCGTACGCTCATTCGCCGAAACAGCGGCAACGTGGCGAATGAAATTTACGCAGGCGAGCTAAAGATCGACCTTTCTAAAAAGTCAGTCGAATTTAGCGGCGAGCGGGTAGAGCTCACCGGCAAAGAGTATGAAATTTTAGAGTTTTTGATGCTAAACAAGGGCAGAATTTTAACTCGCGACCAGATCAAAGAGCACGTCTGGGACTTTGACTACACAGGCGGCTCAAACGTCATCGATGTGCTTATAAAAAACATAAGAAAAAAGCTTGGTGAGTGCGAGGTGATCCAGACTAAAAGAGGGCTTGGCTATGTTGTTAAGGATTAAACAAGCCCTTGCAAACATCCCAATAACGGCGCGCGTAACGCTTTGGTACTCGTTTTTTATCATCGTTATCGTGGCGGCTTTAATTGCTATCTCGGCGGTCGTGGCGGATGAGGTTTTTGAGGACGTGAGCCAAAAAAAGCTAGCCAAATCAGTCACCAAAATCGCCAATGATATGGATGAGTTTGAGCCATACGATGATGGGATATTTTTTATAAAATATAACGCGAAAGGCGATGTAGTTGGCGGTCTAGCGCCAAAACACTTTCAAATTTCACTTAAGATGAACAGCGGTGCGGTGCGGCTTTATGAAGAGGGCGAAAACCGCTTTTACTACTACGATATCGCAGCTAAAGGCAAAGAGGTCTGGGTCAGAGGCGTGATAAATGCGGAGAAATTTTTTAAAAAAGAGGGGCTATTTTTACTAGCTCTTGGCGTTTTTGTGCCGGTTTTATTTCTCTTTGTGCTTTACGGCGGCTATAAAACGATAAAAAATGCAATGAAACCAGTTGCTACGATGTCAAAAACTGCCCTTGAGATAGGCAGCAGCAGGGACTTTTCAAAGCGCATAGACCTGCCTGCTGGCAAAGACGAGCTGCACGCGCTCGCAAGCGTTTTTAACCAGATGCTCGACTCCCTTGAAAAGGTCTATCAAAGCGAAAAACAGCTCACCTCAGACGTCTCGCACGAGCTGCGAACACCGCTATCTGTCATCATGGCTGAGAGCGACTACGCTGCGAGCTATGCGCAAAATTTGGGCGAGGCCAAGGAGTCGCTAGAGGTCATCTCTAGGCAGTCAAGAAAGATAACCTCGCTGATAGATCAAATTTTAGAGCTTTCGAGGTTGGAGGCTGGCAGAAATTTGGAGCTAAAAGATATAAATTTAAGCTTTATCTTGCAAAATTTAGCCAGCGACTATGAGAAGCTAGCAAGTGCAAAGGGGCTAAAATTTAGCTGCGTTGTAGCGCCAAATGTCCAAATACTTGGCAACGAGCTGATGATATCAAGGCTGGTGGATAACTTTTTAAGCAATGCGCTAAAATTTGCAGAAGCTAAGATCGAGCTAAATTTAAGTCTCACAAAAACACACGCGCTTTTGTCTGTAAAAGACGATGGCTTAGGCATCTCTAAAAAAGATATCGAGCTAATCTGGAATAAATTTTACCAAGTTGAAAGCTCAAGAAACAAAAGCCAAAACAGAGGCAGTGGACTAGGGCTGGCCATCGCTGCAAATATAGCTAAAATTCACGGCGCAAAGCTTGGCGTAAAAAGCGAAGCAGGAGCTGGAAGCGAATTTTGGGCAGAATTTGAGCTTGTAAATTTAAAGCAAGCATAAATTTAGGTAGTTTGCTAAGACAAAATTTATGCAAGAGTAAAACAAATATAAGAGCGAATTTAAATTTCACACAAAATGGCGTTTATTTATAAACACAAAACTATCAAGGCTGTGAGATGGATGAAGATAGTAACGGTTGAGCTAAAATATTAAGACGTGTGATTTAAAAGCCTATTTAACGGCTTTTAAAAGGGCTTGCAAAAAGATGTAAAGTAATGTAAAGAAAATTTCGCCACCTTGTCTTTGAGTAAAACTCACTCTGGCTACGATTTAACCACTCTTTTCTATGCCTTTTATAACTTTGATATCTAGCAAGCTTTACAAAATTTAGCCAAGAGCCGCGAGCCAAAGGCGCACGATCTACGAGCACACAAGAAACCAAAAGTCACGCGAGCAAAAAACAAAAAACAAAAAACAAAAATTCAAAAACCAAAATGCAAAAAGGCACTAAATTTAGTGCCTTTTATCGTTATCTTTCGCTAAGCTTCCCGCATGCATCAGCGCGGCACCTATTGCAGTGCGTCATCTGGTTTATATCGCCACCTATCGATCTGCGGATGTAGTGAATTTCATCACTTGAAGGGGACTTTAAATTTTCAAAAGGGGTGCCATGCACCGGTATCATCGCCATGCAGTTCATTATGTCAGCTCCCCACTGCTTTGCCTTTGCCGAGATGCTTTGGATGTGGTCCATATTGACCCCAGGGATGACGACGGTATTTATCTTTACTAGCATGCCAGCCTCTTTTAGCTTGCGGATGCCCTCGTCCTGGCGCGCTAGCAGTATCCTAGCAGCCTCTTCGCCGTAGTAGTTTTTATCTTCATATCTCACCCACGAATAGACTTTCGAGCCAACATCTGGCGTCACGGCATTAACAGTTACTGTCACGTGGCTCACGCCAATACGCACGATCTCATCAACGTGCTCAGGCAGCGCTAGGCCATTAGTCGAGAGGCAAAGCAGGGCGTTTGGGAAGTGGGACTTACACTTTTCAAAGGTCGCTAGCGTCTTGTCAGCATCGCACATCGGATCACCTGGTCCAGCGATGCCGATAACAGATATATCTTGTCTAAATTTAAAGAGCTTTTCTAAAAATTTCACCGATTCATCTGGTGTTTGCACCTTTGCCGTTACGCCAGGGCGATTTTCATTAGCGCAGTCATATATGCGGTTGCAGAAGTTGCACTGGATGTTGCAGTGAGGTGCTACTGGCAGATGCACGCGTCCGTAGCTGGCGGAGGCCTTTTTGTTAAAGCATGGGTGGTTATCTAGATCAGCTTTGGTGCGAAAGATCATTAGCTCTTTTTCCTTCCAAATTTAATGGCATTTGCATGGCAGACATTGAGGCAGTCTCCGCAGTTTGTGCAGTTTATCTCATCAGGTCTTGTCCCCATTTCGCACTTGCGCAAGCATGCGTCGCAGTCGTCACAGGCGCTTGTTTTATAGACGCGAAATATCGAAAATTTACGCAAAATTTCAAGCACGCCACCTGATGGGCAGACGAAACGGCACCAAAGGTTAGCTATGATTAGCGAGGCTAGCATGACTGAGATGATGACTGCTGTGCGAGTGACCCACTCCCACTCGCCAAAGCGAAGTGACAAAGTAACGGCGGTTAGGTACTCATCGCTCGTTCTTATAGGTATCATCATGCGAGGATTGCCCCAGACGAAATAGACCCAAAGGCTGATTGCTATGGCAATTAGCATGCCTATTTGAGCGATTATCAGCTTTTTGCTGCGAATTTTTAGCTTGGAAAAGGCAAATTTACCAAGCATTTGATTGACAAAGCCAGCTGGACAGACCCAGCCACAAAATGCCCTACCAAAGAGGATGACAAGCGCTGGGATAAATAGCCAAAATCCAAAAAACAGCGACGTGATCCGCCCCCAACAGGTGATGATAGGGCAGTTTTGGCAATTTACAAAAGGCACTACAAAAGGGCATCTAAAAATGCCGTAATACGCCCATTGTCCGATGCCTGCTATAAAGATGAGCTGCACTAGGCGTCTTATCTTTGTTGTTGGAGAGTTTTTGCTTTTCTTTTTTAAATTTACATTGCCGCATGCACTACTATTAGAGCATGCGCTATTACAGCTACTACACATCTTTTACACCAAACCTTTCAATAAGCTCTAGCCCACGCGCTGAATAAATGGAGGTAAAGCCATGTTTTTCAAAAATTTCTTGCCCCTCAGTGCCGCAAACAAAGTCTGCAAAGTCATTTGCGAGCCTTTCATCTTTTACATATTTCATTATATTTAGCGTAAAAGTGAGCGGTCCAGGCGGGATGAGCTTTTCATCGATGGGCATATACTCGATCTTATCTTTAAACCTATCGTGCGTTGTCAGGCGCTTTTCGATGATCGAAGCATCGCCCTTGCCATCAACTAGCTCGCACATCATATTTATGACGCATGATCCGTTTGCGACCATGTTTTTCATCACCGCATCAGTTAGGTTTGAGTTTTTTAAGATCCCTTTGACTGGGCCACTGCCAGGGGGCGATGATCTAAGAGGCAGCATCACTCTAACACCTGGCTCAGCAAGGTCTTTTAAGTCGCGAATGCCAGCAGGGTTGCCTTTTGGCACGACTAGGACGTAGTCAGTAAAGCATAGCGGTCTAAAATGAAGGCTAAGACCAGCTTTGCGAAGTTTTTTAGAAAGCTCTAAAACCCTTGCTCCAAAGAGCTCGGTCGTGCTTTGAAGTGCTAAAAGCGACTTGCCAAGAGCGCCAGCAAAGGCGCCTGTGTATTGGATGTTGTGCCCTGTTCTTGACTCGTAAATGGCGTTTAGCTCATTAAATGCTTCAGACAAGCCTCCGCACGACCAAACCTGAAGCGAGTCAGATTTAAATGGCGTAAAGCCAGCCAGCATCGTTTGCGGCGTGGCAATAGCCGCTGTGGCTAAAGCACCTTTTAAAAAGCCACGGCGTGATATACCGGTTTGTTTTAATTCCACGAAATCTCCTTTTGGGATTTAGAAATGTAAATTTGATATTTTCGGCACGCGAAACTTGTGAAATTTGACTTTTGTAATTTGCAAAAATGGTAGTTGAAGGTAAATTTATGCAAATGTAAATTGCGACCGCAATCTAAATTTGAGTGATTATAGCCAAATGCTAGCTTAAAAATCGAGATAAATTTAAAAAACGCAGAGGTAAATTTGCTAAAGTAAATTTATCGTTTAAAAAATAATTAAGAATTTAGTCGTCGATTTGATGTATTATTTTTGAAATAATATAAAAATGTATTGTCAGTTTTTATCTTTTTTGATATACTTCGGTCATAAAAGCATTAGTATTATTTTTAAAATAATACAGAAAGGGGCATCTTGAAATGATAAAAATAAGCGACATATCTGAGATAAAAACTGGTCTAGTTTTAATCCGCAAAAAGGCGGACAAAAACGTAGATGAGAAATTTCGCTATAAAGTAGTCTCGCTAAAGTCCTTTAATGAAAATGCGCTTTTTGATGACACATTTGCCGATGAGTTCATATCAAGCGAAAAAATAAGCGATGAGTATAAAGTGAGCCGTGGCGATATTTTGTTGCGGCTTAGAGAGCCAAATTTCGCCGTTTATATAGACAAGGACTATGACGATCTTATCTACACATCTTTGATGGTTTGCATAAGAGTTAAAAACGCTAAATTTGATCCGCATTTTGTGGCGCATTATCTAAACAGCAGCGCCGTTAAAAGAGCCCTTGCACCAGATGTTTCAGGCACCACCATAGCGATGATAGGAGTTGCAAGTATAAATAATCTAAAAATACCGCTTGTAAATTTGCAAACTCAAAACAAGATAGTAAAATACCTAAATTTAGCTCGCGAGGAGAGCGAAATTTTACAAAATTTAGCAGCCCAAAAGCAAAAATACCACAAAAGCATATTTGAAAATTTGATAAAAAAAGAGGAGAATTAAAATGCAAAAGACCACTCAAGATACCATAAATAACGTAGTTTGGAAAGCTTGCGACACATTTCGCGGCACGATGGACGGAAGCGACTATAAAGACTATGTTTTAACTATGCTTTTCGTCAAGTATCTATCTGATTTTTACAAAGAAAAGCTTGAATTGCTTAAAGCCGAGTATGGCGAGAAGAGCGAGAGGATCGAAGCAAAGCTAAAGAAAGAGAAATTTAAGCTTGATGAGAGCTGCACTTTTGAGTATCTTTTGGCGCACAAAGAGGCCGTAAATTTAGGCGAGATAATGAACAAAACGCTAGAAAAGATCGAAGAGGACAACAGAGATAAGCTTGAAGGCATCTTTAGAAGCATAGACTTTAATAACAAAAACAAGCTTGGTGACACAAAAGAGAGAAACGCTATCTTGAAAAATTTACTTGAGGACTTTAGTGACACTAGGCTAGATCTTCGCCCCTCTATGCTTGAAGGCAACGACATAATAGGCGACGCATACGAGTATCTTATAGCTCATTTTGCAAGCGACGCGGGCAAAAAAGGCGGAGAGTTTTATACGCCAAGCGAGGTTTCGACGCTTCTTGCAAAGCTGGTTGAGCCAAAAGAGGGCGATATGATCTACGATCCTACTTGCGGCTCTGGTTCGCTTCTTATCAAGGCTTCAAAAGAGGTTGGCAGCAAAAATTTCCGCCTTTATGGACAGGAGAAAAACGGCCAAACTCACGCACTTTGCAAGATGAATATGTTTTTGCACGAGATAAATGACGCCGTGATCGAGTGGGGCGACACGATCAGAAACCCGCTTCATCTACAAGACAATCTTATAAAGACATTTGACATAGTCGTGGCAAATCCCCCATTTAGCCTAGATAAATGGGGCGCTGACTTTGCCGTGAACGATCCTTTTATGAGATTTGCTAGCTACGCTTTGCCGCCAAAGAGCAAGGGCGACTACGCATTTGTCGTGCACATGATAAAAAGTCTAAACAACAGCGGCAAAATTGGTGTCGTGCTTCCGCATGGAGTGCTATTTCGCGGGGCAAATGAGGGCAAGATCCGCCAAAAGCTAATCGAAGAAAATTTACTAGACGCAGTCATCGGGCTACCGGCAAATTTATTTTACGGCACGAGCATCCCTGCTTGCATACTCGTTTTTAAGAAAAACCGCGCAAACGAAGATGTGTTGTTTATCGACGCTAGCAAAGAATTTGAAAAAGGCAAAAACCAAAACTCGCTAACCGAGCAAAATATAAAAAAGATAGTCACTACCTACAAAAACAGAAGTGAGATAGAAAAATACTCCCACCTAGCAAGCCTTAGCGAGATAAAAGAGAACGACTACAACCTAAACATCCCTCGCTACGTCGATACATTTGAAGAAGAAGAGCTTGTGGATATCGAGGCGACTAAAAAAGAGATTTCACGCCTAGAAGCCGAACTAAAAAGCGTTCAAAGCAAGATGAGCGAGTATCTTGCGGAGCTTGGGCTATGAGCGAATTTAAGAATTTACCAAGCGGATGGAAGGTCGTAAGGCTTGGGGATGTTTTTGATTTTTTAAAAACTTATACAAATTCACGTGAAAGTCTAAATGATTATGATGAAATTTCATATATCCATTATGGGGAAATACATAAAAAATATAAATTTTACTTAGATTTTCGTGTTGCCTCTTTGCCAAAAATACATCAAAGCAAGTTGGGGGACAAGCCAGAATTTATCAAAAATGGAGATTTGGTCATTGCCGATGCTTCGGAAGATTATATAGATATCGCAAAAAGCGTGGAAATTAAAAATTTAGAACACAAGGCGGTTGCTGGGCTACATACTTTTTTGCTTAGAGATAAAGGCGATTATTTCACAGATGGTTATAAAGGATATATTCTTTACGAGCCTTGGGTTGCAAAAGAGCTAAAGAAAAAAGCCACAGGCATTTCTGTTTTGGGGATTTCAAAATCAAATTTATTAAATTTAAAAATCAAACTTCCGCCACTAGACGAGCAAAAAAAGATAGCGGAAATTTTATCTACTTGGGATGAGGCTATAAATTTAACTATAAATTTGATAGAAAGCAAAAAGCAGTTTAAAAAAGCTCTTATGCAAAATTTACTCACAGCCAAGATCTGTTTTCCCCAGTTCAAAGATGAGTGGAAAGAAACAAAGCTTGGTGAAATTTGCGATATTTCTGCTGGAACTTCAAAGAGTAGATTTATTGGTGACGGAAAATTTTATATTGTAGATATGGGTAGTATTACACAAGATGGTTTATTAAATTTGACAAAAACAACAAATTTAAGTCAAGATTTTTTAGATTTTGGTGATTTGGTTATGCCAAAAGATGATATTGGTGGCGGTAAAATTATAGGCAAGGTTGCTGTGATAGATAAAGATAATACTTATGTTTTAAGCGATCATATTTTTAGGATAAAAACAACAGAAAATAGCAATTTTTTAGCATATTTAATTAATTCCGATTTGATTAATAAAAAAATTAGAAGGGAAGTTAGCGGTACGGCACAACTTGGGCTTAGCAAAAGGACAATAGAAAATTTAAAAATAAAGCTTCCAAATTTAAAAGAGCAACAAAAAATTGCAGAGGTTTTAACGGCTTGCGATGATGAGATAAATTTATTAAATTTAAAGCTAGAAAATTTGAAAAGACAAAAACAAGGCTTGATGCAAAAACTATTAAGCGGAAAGGTGAGAGCAAGGTATGTATGAAACAAAAACTATAGATGATTTGAATGATTTTGAAATAGTACAGTATCTCCAAAATGGATTAATATCTCGTGCAACTGGTGGCAGTTTTGACGACTATGAATATGTCAGAGCAAGAATACTTCAAAGACAAAATTTAAAAGATAAGCTTCCTAAATGTATTCTTACTTGCAGAACCATAGATCAATTTTGGGCTTTTATTAAAAAAACAGAAGGTTATCAGCCAAGACGAGAGTTTTTGTGGAATGAATTTGGAAAATTATTGGATGAGTTAGAATTTGCAGAAAAATCCGTTTTGCAAGATGAAGTCGTATTTGATATAAAATATATACAAGAGAGATGGAAAAAGGCGTTGGAACGTAAAAAAAATGATCCTGAGGGTGCTATAACACTTTCTAGAACGCTTTTGGAGGATTTGTTTAAATACATGCTTACTAAACAGGGAATTGAATACAATAATAAAAATGTAAATATGCATGATTTGTATAAAAAAGTAGCTAAGATTTTAAATCTTTCACCAGAACAATATCAAGAAGATGTTCTTAAACAAATTTTAGGTGGCATGAGTGGTATTGTCACTGGACTTAGTGAGCTAAGAAACAAACTTGGAGACGCACATGGTAGGGCTAGTAAAAATATGAAACCATTAGAGAGACATAGTGAGCTGGCAGTAAATTTGGCTGGAACAATGGCAATGTTCATTTTTAGAACATATAGAGAAAGATTTGGAGTTGAGCCAAGGAGGGGAACGGAAGATGAATAACGATATCACATTGAAATATGCAACTCAACAAAATAAAATAAATTTACTAAATTTAAAGCTAGAAAATTTGAAAAAACAAAAACAAGACTTAATGCAAAAACTACTAAAAGGAGAAACGAGAACATGTTATGCGAAAAAAGCAATGTAATAATGGCAATCGCATATGATTTTGACGGAACACTAGCAAGAGGCAATATACAAGAAAATTCTTTTATACCAACAACACTATGTATAAAAAAAGAAGATTTTTGGAACAACGTAAAGGAACTATCTGAAGAAAACAATATGGATGAGATATTGTCATATATGTATTTGATTGTGAAAAAAGCAGATGGTGCTGGTGCAAAAATTACAAGAGAGGAGCTTAGCAAACACGGTAAAACTGTTAAATACTTTAACGGTGTGGAAGAGTTTTTTGAAAGGATTAATGATTATGCTGCACAAAAGGGGATATCGATTGAGCATTATATAGTATCATCAGGTACCAAAGAAATGATCGATGGAACGACTATAGCGAATAAATTTAAAAATATTTATGCGTCATCATTTATGTATGATGAATACGGCAAACCGACTTGGCCAGCTTTGGCAATTAACTATACGACAAAAACTCAATATTTATACAGGATAAGCAAAGGAATTCTTAACGCTTGGGACAATAAACTAATTAATAAATATATACCAGAGAATGAAAGACGTATTTTATTTGAGAACATGATATATATAGGTGATGGAGAAACTGATGTTCCAGCTATGAAGTTGCTAAAAACCAATGGTGGAACTTCAGTTGCTGTTTATGATGAAAATAAAGAGACTGCCAAAACGCTTTTGGAGCAAAATAGAGTTAATTATATTGCTAAAGCTGACTATACTGACGGATCGGAGATAGATGCTATTATAAAATCTACGATAGATAGAATTAGTTTAAATTTAACAAATGGAAAATTGCAAATATATAATAAGCAAAATACTGCAGAAATAAACATACAAAAATCCAATAATCAAGTAAGAGATAAACAATATTATTTAAGTGTTCTTAAAACGGAAGGATTTAAATTAGAAGACACTAACAAAACAAATAAAATATATTTAAAAAAATATTCATGGGATGACCACAGATATCAAACCTCGTTTTATATATGGAATAATGGAAATTATATTGGAACAGCTAAAATAGCGAAACTAAATCAAAATAAAAATGAGCACACTGCGGATTTACTGGAGAAAAATTTTGATAAGTTAGATGATGATTTTTTCTCTGTTATACGCTTTAAAAAAGATGAGATAGATGAAGAGACTAAAGAGACATTGAGGTTTTTATTGAATGATATTAGTAATACTAATAAATACGATAATAATGACATTGTAAAAAAATCTTTAAAGAGAAGTTAGTCAAATAAGGATACCAAATGACCCCAGATACTTCAGAAAATAAGATCCAGCAAAACAGCATAAATTTACTTCAAAGCTTGGGCTATAAATTTATAAGCAGGGAGGAAAATTTAAAGCTTCGTGGCGGTAAAACTAGCGAGGTTTTGTTTAGGGAAATTTTGACCCAAAAGCTTGGCGAGATAAATAGCTATGAGTATAAGGGCAAGAGGTATAAATTTAGCCAAAGTAGCGTTTTAAAAGCGGTCGATGAGCTAGCTGAGGTATCTTTAAACGAAGGGCTAATGGTCGCAAACGAAAGGATCACAAATTTACTCTTGCTTGGCACCAGTTTAGAAGAAAATTTAGAAGATGGGACGAGAAGAAGCTTCTCTTTTAAATTTATAGACTTTGAAAATTTACAAAACAACGACTTTTACGTGACTGAAGAATTTGAAGTAAGTAGAGTAAGCCAGAGCGATGCGCAAAAACACAGAAGACCCGATCTCGTGCTTTTTATAAACGGCATACCAATAGTCGTGATCGAGCTTAAAAAATCAAGCGTGAGCTTTGAAAACGGCATAAAGCAGCTTGAAAAAGAGCAGGGCAAAGATGAGATAGCGCACCTTTTTAAATACATCCAGCTAACTATCGCGGCAAACGGAAGTGGGGCAAGATATGGCACAACTGGCACGCCGTTTAAATTTTATAGCGTGTGGAAAGAACAAGACGAAGCAAAAGCAAAAGAGAGCTTAAAAAGCGTGATAAATGGTAGAGAGGTAAGTGCGCTTGATATGACGCTCTTTGCGCTACTATCTAAAGATAGGCTACTAAGGCTAGTTAGGCACTATATAGTGTTTGATAAGAAAATGAAAAAGGTTTGCCGCTATCAGCAGTTTTTCGCTATCGAAGAGACGCTAAAGAGGGTATCGGCGAAAAAAGACGGAGCAAGAGCGGGCGGACTCGTCTGGCACACGCAAGGAAGCGGCAAGTCGCTCACGATGGTGATGCTAACAAAGCTTTTAAAGCAAATTTACATAAACTCAAAGATCATCGTCGTAACTGACAGAATAGATCTAGATGGGCAGATACACGAGACTTTTGAAAATACGGACGTGAAAGCAGGGCGAGCAAGTAGCGGAAGCGATCTGATAGAGAAGCTACAAAGCGGCGTTAGCGTGATAACTACGCTCGTGCATAAATTTGAAAAGGTGAAAAACCAAAAGGTAGTGATAAGAGACGGCGATATATTCGTGCTAGTGGATGAGAGCCACCGCACGCAAGGCGGCGATCTGCATAAGGCTATGAAAAAGGCGTTGCCTCTTGCTTGTTATATAGGATTTACGGGCACTCCTATTTTAAAACGTGAGAAAAATAGCTTTGCGAAATTTGGTGGAGAAATTCATAGATATACGATAGATGACGCGGTAAAAGACGGAGCTGTGTTGCCGCTACTTTATGAAGGGCGATATGTGGGTCAAGAGGTGCTAGACCCTGAGGGGCTAACTAGGAAATTTGACCTCATATCAAGAGAGCTTGGCGATGAGGCAAAAAGGGACTTGCAGCAAAAGTGGGCGAGGTTTGAGCGTGTGGCATCAAGCGAGCAAAGGCTGGAGCTAATAGCTGTGGATATAAATGAGCACATCAAAAATACTTTGAAAAAAAGTGGCTTTAAGGCGATGCTGGCAACGCAAAGAAAATATGACGCTATAAAATATCATGAGATATTTGAGGAATTTGGAGAGATAAAAAGTGCTTATGTAATATCCAGCAACGAGCACGAGGAGCTTGAGGGCGGGCATAAAGAGTATGTCGCAAAGGCGTGGCAAGAGACTATAAAGGGTTATGGTAGCGAGGAAGAGTATCTAAAGCATGTGAAGGATGAATTTATTTATGGCGACGAGATAGACTTGCTTATTGTTGTGGATAAGCTTTTAACTGGCTTTGACGCGCCAAGAGCAAGCACACTTTATATAGATAAACAGCTAAAAGAGCATAATCTACTCCAAGCCATAGCTAGAGTAAATAGGCTTCATGACGGAAAAGATTATGGCTATATTATTGATTATAGGGGGCTTTTAGGTGAGCTTGATCAGGCGCTTACTAGCTATGCGTCGCTAAGCGGTTTTGACCCAGAAGATATAACTGGAGCCGTGATAGACGTAAGAAGTGAGATCATAAAGGCAAAGACCTACTATACCCATTTAGACGATCTTTTTAGAGGCGTGAAATTTAAAGATGATCTGGAAAGCTACGTGGCGGTTTTAGAAGACGCGCAAAAACGAGACGACTTTAAAGAGTGGCTATCGCAGTTTGCTAGGACGTTTAAACTAGCGCTTTCTAGCGAGAAAATTTATGACATATTAGGCGAAGAGGAGATAAAAGCCTATAAACAAAGGGTTAAATTTTATAACGAGCTAAGAAAGGCGGTGCAACTAAGATATCATGAGGCTTGCGACTTTGGCAAATACGAAGCACAGATGCAAAAGTTGCTTGATACTTACGTAAATGCACAAGGGGTCAATGAGCTTACGAAGCTCGTAAATATCTTTGAGACGGAATTTGACGATGAGGTGCAAAGGGTCGAGGGTAAAAACGCAAAGGCTGATACGATCATCAGTGCCGTAAGCGCGGTGGTAAAAGAGAAAATGGACTCAAATCCGACGTTTTATAAATCAATAGCGCAGCAGATACAAGATATCATCGACGAGTATAAAGCAAAAAGGCTAAGCGAAGAGGAAAAACTTGCCAAAGCAAAACTGCTAAAAGACCTAATAACTGGTGCTTTAAAGCCAAACGAAGATAGATATCCAAAAGAATTTAACGGCAAGGAAATTTTGTTTGCCATTTATGATAACTTGCTTGATATTTTAGGCAACGTGGGGCTTGCGGATATAGAGACGGTCGCTAAAAATTTGAGTATGAAATTTTATGAAATTTATGAAAAAGCCTCAAAGAAACCAGAATGGCACAAAAATATGGACGTGGAAAACGAGATAACAAGCCAGATGGAGGATGCACTTTGGGAGATAGAGGACGAATACGACGTTTCTATCGATGAGAAAGAGAAAATTTACCAAACTATCCGAGGCATAGGGATAAGCTTTTATGCAAAGTGACGTAAAAATCGTCCGAAAAGACGTAAAAAATATCACTTTAAAAGTTAGACCAAATGGCGAAGCTATCCTAACCGCGCCAAAAACGGCAAGCGATGAGCATATAAAATTTATCATGCAAAAAAGAGCCAAGTGGATAGCACAAAAGCGCACGTTTTTTGCCTCGTTTAAGACGAGCCAAAAAGAATACGTAAGCGGCGAGGATTTTAAGTATCTTGGGCGAAGTTATAGGCTAAAAGTGGTGCAGTCTAAAGAGGAGCGCGTAAAGCTTCAAAGGGGCTACCTGGAGCTATTTGTAAAAGATAAAAGCGACATAAAGCGAAAAGAAAATTTGATTTATGAGTGGTATCATGAAAAGGCGATGCTCTGTTTTTTTAATATCTTGCAAGGGTTTAACAAGATAGTAAAACAAGATATAAAAAGCGTAAAAATAAGGCAGATGAAGACGAGGTGGGGGAGTTGCAATCCATATAAATCATATATAAATTTAAACATAGAGCTTATCAAAAAGCCAAGAGCGTGCATCGAGTATGTTGTATTCCACGAGCTAGTGCATCTTCTCTATCCTGATCACTCAAAGAAATTTTATGACTATCTAACGCTTTATATGCCTGATTGGCAAAAACGAAAGGAAATTTTAGAAAGAGCTTAGAAATTTTGGCTTAAATTTTGGGCTATTAAACATTTTTTGTATTTTAAAAATATTTTAAAATCTAAGGAAAAATGATGAAAAATTTTTAATTTTTTAATGTTGATAAAGTAGGTGGTGGGTTCACCAGGACTCGAACCTGGGACCATCCGGTTATGAGCCGGATGCTCTAACCAACTGAGCTATGAACCCACAGTTGAAAGAAAATCGTATTATACAAGAAAAAGCTTATCTAAATATAAAAATAGCCTTTTTAATATGGCGTATAAAACGAACAAAATTTAAAAAGAAAAAGCCCTAAAATAGGGCTTTAAATTATTTATAATTTTTTATCGCAGCGTCTAAAATCTCTTTTGCAGCGTTTGCGTCTTTAAATTCTTTCACTTTAACCCATTTGTTTGGCTCAAGAATTTTATAAGTTTCAAAGAAATTTTTGATCTTATTTAGTGTCGCAGTTGGCAAATCTTCGTAGCTTTTTATCGCCTCATATCTTGGATCGATCTTTGTAACTGGCACAGCCAAAAGCTTCTCATCCATACCTGCTTCATCCTCCATCACCAAAACGCCTATCAAGCGGCAAGGGATGACGCTACCAGCTTGGAGTGGATACTCGTTTAGCACCAAAATATCAGCTGGATCGCCGTCAGCTGCAAGTGTGTTTGGCACAAAGCCGTAGTTTGCTGGGTAGAACATCGCTGAGTAAAGCACACGATCAACTACGACCGCACCGCTATCTTTGTCGATCTCATATTTGATATTTGAGCCATAAGGTATTTCGATTACGGCATTGATTTTGTCTGGGTTTGAGCCAAATTTAATCTTTGAAACATCCATATATTTGTCCTTTATGTTAAAAATTTTTATTTAAGAAAATTATCTTTTACTTGCTTAAAGATGGTTTCACCAGTTTCATTAAGCATGCCTTGTGAATCTCCACCAAATGCACCCATTGTCAAACCTCCTTCAACTTTAAAGTCGGCTACTTGTTGTTTTGTATTTGTGTCTACTAGTTTTACTAATGTCATACTTTTGCCACGACCTGCTCCAAAACCTACAAAGTATCTCAAAGCACGATTGCCTTCCACATACTCTGTAACCTCACAATAAATTTCAAGATCGTTGCCTTTTTTCATATTTTTTTCAAGCAACTCATTTATCTTGGCTTCTATTGTTTTATCATTTTGACCATTTTTACACAAAGCATACGCATTATCGTATTTTACACCACTCGTGTTGTGTAAAGGTGTATTTAGCCCAGCTCTAGCACAACCGCTAAAACATAGCACAGCAAGTCCTCCGATCAGTAAAGATAAATATGCTGTTTTTGCCATTTAAGCCTCCTTGTCTAAGCAAATTTATGATGTGATTTTAATTCTTTTTCTATTAAACACGGATAAAACTTAGATGCAAAAAAATGACTTAACTTACTTTATAACCTCTACGCTATCGACATCGATTTCTGTTTTTGTAAGCTCTTTATCCACTTCGCCTCTTATCCTTAAAGGTGTATCCTCGTTGGCTGTTACATTACCCCACTTTTTGTCGCCTATCTCAATAACGATAATGTCGCCATTTTTATCAACAAATTCATATTTGTCTGATTTGATGTGTGACTTTATCTTGCCCTAAAGTATGACTTTTGCGTTATCATTAAGCTTAAAAGCCTCTTTTACGCTTATCGTCTCGCTTGAGTGTTTTGATGCGAAACCTCCAGCCATTGCGATGCTAGCAGCTAGTGAAGCGATGATGATTTTTTTCATTTTTATCCTTTTAAAATTGGTTGTGAAATTTTCAAAGGATATTACATTTTTGATGTTAATGAAAGGTAAGTTTTATAAAAAGAGCCTTGCACCTTTTGATGCAAGGTCTGTGAGTTATATAAGTTTAGCTAGTAAATTTTTGATGTCAGCTACGATCTCGTCGATGCCGCGTTCGCCATTTACTACGTGAAGTAGCTCTTTTTCGCTGTAAAACTTGCGGATAGGCTTGATCGGATCAAGATATACTTTCATGCGGTTGTTAAAGACTTCGTTGTTATCATCAGCGCCTCTTGCACGGCCAAGCACTCTAGCTCTTGCCACATCTTCACTAACATCCACTTCGATGACGCCTTTTAGAGAAATTTCATCTTGCTCGCTTAAGACTTTGTCAAGCTCAGTCATTTGCTCAACGCTTCTTGGGTAGCCGTCGATTATGATATTTGATTTATTTGAGCTTTTGATAGCTGATACGATCGCATTTACAACAACGTCAAGTGGGACTAAATTTCCTTTTGAGATAAAGCCGTCTATCAGTTTGCCAAGCTCGCTACCACTTGCGACTTCAGCTCTTAAAAGATCGCCAGTTGAAAAGTGTGCAAATTTCTCATCATGCTGTGCGATGATCGATGCGTCTGTTGTTTTGCCGCTGCCTGGAGCGCCGATGATTAAAAATAAATTCTTCATTTTTTCCCTTTTTTATATTTTTTGAGCGCCTTTGAATGAGTTTGAAAATTTCACCCTGCAGCAGACTATATGTCTAGCTTTGGGATGAAATTTTCTGCACAACATCCAAATTCATCTCAAAAATTTAAATTTTTAAAATAACTCAAATTTAGACATCTAAAAGTCTAAATTTATTGCAAAAATCTTAATTCTTTTGCTCTTTTTCTCTTATCCTTAGTCCTAGCTCCCTAAGTTGTTCGTTACTAGCGTAGCTTGGTGCCTTTGTGAGTGGGCACTGAGCGCGCTGTGTTTTAGGGAAGGCTATGACGTCACGGATCGAGCTTGCTTTATTTACAAGCATATTTAGTCTGTCAAAGCCGATCGCGATACCACCGTGTGGAGGCGCACCAAATGTCAAGGCATCAAGCAAGAAGCCAAATTTCTCACGCTGCTCGGCTTCATCTATGCCAAGAAGCTTAAAGACTTTTTGTTGGATGTCGTTTTTGTGAATTCTTATACTTCCGCCGCCAAGCTCAAAGCCGTTTAGCACGACGTCGTGAGCGATAGAGAGGATATCTTCAAGATCAGGCTCGTCTATATTTTTTGGCATTGTAAATGGATGGTGCATCGCAGAGTAGCTGCCATCGTCATTTTGCTCAAACATCGGGAAGTCAAGCACCCATAAAAACTCAAGTCTATCTTGATCGATGATACCCATTTGCTCAGCTAGGAAAATTCTAAATCGTCCCATATAATCAAGCACGATCTTTTTCTTGCCAGCACCAAAGAATACGACATCGCCAACTTTTAGCTCACATCTTGAGACGATCTCGTCAAGATCGCTTTGCTCGAAAAATTTGCAAAGCGGACCTTTTAAACCATCTTCTTTCATCTGGAAGTAGCCAAGACCTTGTGCGCCAAATTTACGTACAAATTCTTCAAATCTATTCATCTCGCGCTTACTAAAGATATTGTCGCCATTTGGCACTTTTAGTGCTTTTATGCGGTTTTTCTTCTTATCTTTTGCGATAGAGCTAAAAATTTCATTGCTTGAGCGCTCAAAAATATCGATCACATCGATCATTTTTAGATCATATCTAAGATCAGGCTTATCCGAGCCGTAAGTCTCAGTCGCCTCTTTGTAGCTCATACGTCTAAATGGCGTTTTGATGTCGTGTCCGCAGGCTTTAAAGATATCTTTTAACATCGTCTCAGCCATATTTATGATATCTTCTTGCTCGACAAAGCTCATTTCGATATCTATTTGAGTAAATTCTGGTTGGCGATCAGCCCTTAAGTCCTCGTCGCGGAAGCATTTTGCTATCTGAAAATACTTATCAAAGCCAGAACACATCAAAAGTTGTTTAAATAGCTGTGGGCTTTGCGGGAGCGCGTAAAATTGGCCTGGATACACGCGGCTTGGCACTAGGTAGTCTCTCGCACCTTCTGGAGTTGCGCGTGTTAAAACTGGAGTTTCAAACTCGATAAAGCCCATTTTATCTAGGCTGTTTCTAGCTGCGATCGCTGCGCGAGAACGCATTTTAAAGATATTTTGCAAACGCTCGCTTCTAAGATCTAAAAAGCGGTATTTTAGCCTGATGTCCTCATTTACACTCTCATCACCTATCATAAATGGTAGTGGCTCGCTTGGATTTTCGATGATGAGCTCGCTTACTATCACCTCTATCTCGCCAGTTTTTAGCTTTGGATTGGTTAGCCCTTCGCCCCTAGCTCTTACTTTACCTTTTGCTTTTAAGACATATTCATCTCTTACTTTTGCAGCCACGTCGTGTGCTTCTTTGCTGTCAGCAGGGTCACAAACTAATTGTATAAGCCCGCTAACGTCTCTTAAATCGATGAAAACGACGCCACCGTGGTCTCTATATGTGTTTGCCCAGCCACAAAGTATTACTTCTTTGCCGATATCAGCTTTGCTAAGATCGGTGCAATAATGACTTCGCATAAAATGCTCCTTTGCAATGTTTTTTAGGCAATTATAATCGCTTTTTTCTTTTGAAAAGCTTTGTTAAAATAAAATATGTTACAATCATTTCTATGAAAAATGAACAAAAATTTAATACCACAAGCGCCAAAAAAGTGGGACTTGTCGCGAAAGATTATCCATTATTTAAGCAGGATTTAGCAAAGCTAGAAAAAATTTTAAAAAAGTATAACGCAGAAATTTTGCTTGAAAAAAACTGTGCAAAGCAGGTAGAAAAAAGTGGCTTTGAGCTTGTAAAGCTAGCCAAAGAGTGCGAATTTCTTATCACGCTTGGCGGTGACGGCACGATCATTTCAACTTGCAGAAAACTAGCTCACATCTCGCCACTAATACTTGGCATACATGCTGGCAGGCTAGGCTTTTTGACAGATATCACGATAAATGAGAGTGAGAAGTTTTTTAAAGACTTTTTTGATGATAAATTTGAGGTAGAAACGCCTTTTATGCTTAATGTTACGCTTCATAAAAATGATGGCAAAACTGAGAAAAAGATAGCATTTAACGACGCGGTCATCGTTAGTAAAAATGGCGGCTCGATGACACATATCGAGGCACTTCTAAATGAAAAGTATTTTAACTCATATTACGGAGACGGCGTCATAGTGGCAACTCCAGCAGGTACAACGGCTTATAACATGAGTGCAAATGGCCCGATTATATATCCGCTAAGCGAGGTCTTTGCGCTAACTCCCATCTGTTCGCACTCGCTCACGCAGCGTCCAGTCGTGCTTACCAAAAATCACACGGTTAAATTTAGAACAAAAAGCGACGCCATTTTAGTAATAGACGGCCAAGACCGCTTTGATATGAGTAAAATTTCAGCCGTCAGTATGAGCCTGAGCGACAAAAAAGCGAGGTTGATACGCCACATCGGCAGGGATTATTTTCAAATTTTAAAAGAGAAACTTCACTGGGGTTATAATGATTGATCGAATTTTGATTAAGGATTATCTAAATTTTAAAAATGTCGAGCTAAATTTCAAAGAGGGTCTTAGCGTATTTACGGGCGTTAGCGGCGCTGGCAAGTCGGTGCTAATGGGCGCTATAATGGCTGTTTTTGGGCTAAAAGATAGCGAGGCAAGGCTAATAGAAGCTGACGTGGAGCATAAATTTGAGCTTGATGAGTTTGGCATAGAAAACGAAGAGGTCAATATTTTCAAGCTTTTAAAAGATAAGAGCACGAGGTATTTTATAAACCAACAAGCCATCTCAAAGAGAAATTTAGCCCAAGTGGCGCGCGAGCACATCAAATATCTCTCGGCAAAAGAGGCAAATGAATTTGAAAATGAGAAATTTCTAAATTTGCTTGACAGGCTTGAAATTTCAAAAAATGAGAAATTTAAAGAGATAAAACAAGAATTTGAAGAGGCGTTTTTGGAATTTTCTAAAATTTCACGAGAGTTAGCCACTATAAAAGAGGAAGAGAAAAAGGTCGAGGAGCTAAAGGAGCTTGCTAGCTTTGAGATCGAGAAGATAAGAAGTGTCGGGCCTAAAAAAGGCGAGTTTGAAGAGCTTATGGAGACTAAAAAGAGGCTTAGTAAAAAGGATAAGATAAATGAGGCGTGGGCTAGAGCTGAGCGGATATTTGAGCTAGAGCACAGCGTAAATGAGGCGTTAAGTATCAGTGACCTTGATAGTGGCTTTTTTGAAGATGCGATGAATGAGCTAAGGGTGGCAAGAGATAGCCTAAATATGGAGGAGCTTGACGATATCGACGTGGAGAGCGTGCTTGATAGGATAGAAGCTCTTAATGCTATCATCAGGCGCTATGGCAGCGAAGAAGAGGCGTTAGAAGCGCTTGATAAAAAAGAAAAAGAGCTTGCTAGATATGAAAATTTAAGCTTTGAAAAGAGCGAGCTTGAGAAGAAATTTGAAATTTTAAGCAAAAAGGCAAATGAGCTAGCCAGCACTTTAAGCAAAGCAAGGTGCGTAAATTTAAAAGAGCTTGAGGCGATGATAAATTTATACCTAAAAGAGCTTTATATGCCAGATATCACGCTAAGGATCGAGGGCAAAAAGCTTGATATTTTAGGCGCTGATGAAATTTGTCTAAATTTAAATGAGACCTCGCTTAAAAATTTAAGCTCAGGCGAGCTAAACCGCTTAAGGCTGGCCTTCATAGCTGCCTCTAGCGAGATAACAAAAACGGGCGGTGATGTCATCATTTTAGACGAAATAGATGCAAATTTAAGCGGAAAAGAGGCGATGAGCATCGCAAATGTCTTGCTCAAGCTTGCAAATTTCTATCAAATTTTTGCCATTTCTCACCAGCCACAGCTTAGCTCAAAGGCAAATTCGCACTTCTTAGTAGAGCGTCACGGTGAGAGCTCAGTCGTAAGAGAGCTTGACAAAGAGGAGCGTGTAAATGAGCTTGCACGTATGATAAGTGGCGAGCATATCAGCGAAGAGGCGATAAATTTTGCAAAAGGACTTTTAAAATAGCTTGAAATTTAAGTTTTAAATTTAAGCTTTGTGATTAGGTTTATTTGTTAAAATCCGAGCTAGTTTAATAAAAAAACACAGGAATAATATGGAAAGAATTCTAGTAGTTGATGATAATAAGGCACTTGCTAAGCTAATCGTCATACAGATGGAAAAGAGCATTGAGGATATGGCGATCGACGTTGCGTATGATTTTGCCGAAGCCAAGATGCTTATTAGCGAGCACGGCAAAGATTATTTTATGACTATCTTGGATCTAAATTTGCCCGACGCACCAAATGGTGAGATCGTTGATTACGTCCTTGCACAAGGGCTCTGTGCTATCGTTTTAACTGGCAGCATTGATGATAAGACGAAAGAATTTTTTATAAACAAAGATATAGTTGATTACGTCTATAAGGGCAACATGGATGATATCAACTACATCTTTCAAATGATAAATAGACTAAGTAAAAATAGACAATACAAAGTCCTAGTCGTTGAGGACTCGCTGCCTTTTAGAAATATGATAAAAAAGATCTTAACTAGCCTTCAGTTTAAGGTCCTAGCAGCAGCCCACGGCGAAGAGGCGATGAGCTATTTTGCTGATAATCCTGATATAAATTTAATCATAACTGACTATAGAATGCCTGTCAAAGATGGTTTAGAAGTCTTAAAAGAGGTGAGAAAAGAGAAAGATAAAAACCACCTTGGCGTGATCGTGATGACCTCGCCTAGCGAAAAAACAGATGCTGCGATATTTTTAAAAAATGGAGCTAGTGACTTTATAGCAAAGCCATTTTCTAAAGAAGAGCTTATTTGTCGTATAAATAACACTATCGAGGCGATGGAGAATATAAATAAGATAGCAAATTTTGCTAACCGCGACTTTTTAACTGGCGCTTATAATAGAAGATATTTCTACCAAGATATAGAAGAGTACGTTCAAACAGCTGAAGAGCTTGATGAACCTTATGCGTTTGCTATGCTTGATATAGATCACTTTAAAAAGATAAACGATACATACGGGCATGATGGTGGCGATAAGATACTAAAATCACTCGCAAAAATACTAACTGATAACACAAAAGGAAGCGATGTGGTCGCTAGGTTTGGCGGCGAGGAGTTTTGTGTCGTTCTTAAAAAGATAGCAAAAGAAGAGGCGATTAAATTTTTTGTAAATTTAAGAGCAAAAGTGGCTGAAAATGAGGTAATTATAAAAGATAAGATCGTAAGAGTGACCGTCTCTATCGGCATATCTTTTGGAAAAGGTCACTGCGAGATAGATGATATGCTTGAAGCTTGCGACTCAGCGCTTTATGTCGCAAAAGAAAATGGCAGAAATAGGGTAGAAATAGCTTTATGATTATAGATACGCATTGTCATTTGGATAGTAAAGTTTATGATTTTGACCTAGAGCAAATTTTATCTGAAGCCAGAAATTTAGGGCTAAAAGGCTTTATTATCCCTGGAGCTGATATTAATGATTTACCAAAAGCGGCTAAAATAGCGCACGAAAAAAGTGATATTTTCTTTGCCGTTGGAGTTCATCCCTATGATAAAGAGAATTTTAATATAGAGACTTTGAGAGAATTTGCCAAAGACAAAAAGTGCGTGGCTATCGGTGAATGTGGGCTTGACTACTACCGCTTGCCAAAAGATGAAGGTGAAAAGATAAGAGAAAAAGCCGATCAAAAACGTGTTTTTCTAGCTCAACTTGATTTGGCAGTTGAGTTAAAAAAACCCGTTATCCTCCACATCAGAGAGGCTAATGAGGACTCTTTTAACATATTAAAAGAGTATGCGCTAAAGCTTGAAGCTGGAGCGGTTTTGCATTGTTATAATGCTTCGCCACTTCTTTTGGAGCTTTGTAAATTTGGGAATTTTTACTTTGGCATAGGTGGCGTTTTGACATTTAAAAACGCTAAGAATTTAGTTGAAATTCTGCCAAAAATTCCTTTTGATAGGGTATTGATAGAGACTGACGCCCCTTATCTCACACCAGAACCAAATCGTGGTAAGAGAAATGAGCCGGCGTTTACGACATTTGTTGCTAAAAAGATAGCTGAAATTTTAAACCTTGAATTTGAAGTAGTTTGTAAAACGACTTCAGATAATGCCAAAAGGTTATTTAAGTGCTTTGCCTAAATTTTGGGCATTGTGCTTGCTTAAGATGCTAGCATCATTAAGCTTTGACACGAAAAAGGATAGAAATGAAAGCAATGCTTAAGATATTTTTATTATTTGCATGTAGTACCTTGCTACTAGCAAACGCCCCTGAGAAGAGCTCTTACGACACTCAGGTTAAAATTTTAAAAGAGCTAGACATCGATGCTAGCTTTATGAAAACTTCTCACTATGCAAAGATGAGACAAGGCATACAAAACTCACAGGTAAGAACATTTACAGATGCCTTGAAAAATGGCTATATGTATATACCAATGATAAAAGAGCAGATCAAAAAATCGGGCGTCCCTGAGTCGTTTTTTTATCTAGCGATGATAGAGTCAGGCTTTTCAAATCACACTGTTTCAAATTCTAAAGCTACTGGTATGTGGCAGTTTATGGAGCAAACAGCAAGAATTCACGGTCTGAAAGTAGGGCAATACACCGATGAGAGAAAAGATCCGGTTGAATCAACTGTCGCAGCTACAAACTATCTAAGATCACTTAAAAATCAATTTGGCAAGTGGTACTTGGCGGCAATGGCATATAACTGCGGCGATGGTGCATTAAAAAAAGCTATACAAAAAGCTGGTACAGACGATCTTGTAACACTTCTTGATGCTGAGAAAAAATACCTCCCAGCTGAGACTAGAAATTTCATCATTAAAATTTTAAGAGCAGCATATATAGCAAAAGATGCGGACTTTTTGATATCTAAAGAGTCATCTTTGCTAAACATAAATGGTGGATTAAGACTTACTAAAGTAAAAGTGCCAGGCGGTACAAATTTAGCTCAGATAGGCGATAGCATCGGTCTTAGCACAAAAAAGATGAAAAGCAACAACCCGCATTTAAAATTTGTATTTACTCCTCCAACTTTAAAAGATTATTACGTTTATATCCCTGAAAATAAAAAACAGCTTTTCTCAGATAATTTCAAACCATTTAATGGCAAAAATAACTTCTACGCATACACTGTAAAAAAAGGCGAGACCTTGCTTTCTATCTCTAGAAAAACAGGCGTTAGCCACAGAGCGATCAAGGACTACAACGAGCTTAGCACAAATGCAGTAAGCTATAATCAAAAACTAATAATCCCTTTTTCTACTCAAAATAAATCTCACAACTACGTAGTTCAAACAGGCGATACAATCGCATCTTTATCAAAGAAATTTAATGTAAGTGAAAAAGATATAAAAGATGCAAATTCTTTGGCTAGTTCAAATTTAAATGTCGGAGCAAATATTGTCATACCGTAAGAGCCTAAATTTCTACTTAGGACTAAGTTTTACACTTCTAATCACTGGCTGTTCTTGGAGTGGGGCTCCATTTACTCCAAGTGGCCCAACTAATGTAAGAGGCAACAACTCTGCCTCAGTTCAAAAAGCAACAATGAGACCATACACCATAAATGGCAAAACATACTATCCAACCGTCGTAAGTGTCGGCGATAAAGCTAGCGGAACGGCAAGCTGGTATGGTCCAAATTTTCACGGCAAAACGACCTCAAATGGCGAAGTTTATAATATGTACAATATGACTGCGGCGCATAAAACTTTGCCGATGAATACAATACTTAAAGTAACAAATTTAAGAAATCAAAAAAGCGTCATCGTGCGTGTAAATGACAGAGGACCTTTTGTGGCTGACAGGGTGCTTGACCTTTCAAAAGCAGCTGCGATGAAGCTTGATGTCATCGGCACTGGTACAGCTCCAGTTAGTATGGAGGTTATCGGCTTTAATGAAGACATTAACGCTGTTACAACTGCTAGCACGCAACCAACAAAACCAACAAGCACTGGCATAAAAGTGCCAAATCCAGTCTCTCCAACGGCCCCAGTTGGCGGCATCGTGATCTCATCAGAGCAGCGCGTTGTGGGTGGAGATTTTATGGTACAAATTGGCTCGTTTAAAAACCTTGAAGGCGCAAATAGATACCAAAGAGAGCATAAAAGCATAGATGGCTATAGATCAGTCGTTAAGACATTTACGATAGATGGCTCAACTATTTATAGGGTATTTTTAAATGGCTTTAGAAGCGAGGACGAGGCTAGGGATTACGCAAGGAGCGGTAAATTCCAAGGTGCATTTATAGTAAGAGGTTAGGACGTGAGAGAGGAAATTTTAGAACTAACTAGAAATACAAAAGAGACGCAAATTTCAATGAAGCTTAAAATTTACGGCTCTGGGGTTGCAAAGATAAGCACAGGCATTGGCTTTTTCGACCACATGCTTGAAGCTTTTACCAAGCACTCTTTGCTCGATCTTGAAATTTTATGCAAGGGCGATACGCATGTGGATTTTCACCACAGCGTCGAGGATGTAGGCATAGTTTTGGGGCAGCTTTTAAAAGAGGCTTTATATCCATTAAGTGGTGTTGAGAGGTTTGGCGAGGCGAGCGTTGTTATGGATGAGGCGGCTGTTTTTTGCGCGCTAGATCTTAGCAACAGAGCCTACCTTGTATATGAAAATTTTAATGAAAATGCCAAAGTTGGTGAGTTTGACACTGAGCTTGTGGAGGAGTTTTTTAGAGCAGTTGCCATAAATTCAGCCATAACTCTTCATCTAAATCAAATTCGTGGCAAAAACACTCATCACATCATCGAAGCAACGTTTAAATCATTTGCCGTAGCACTCCGCAGAGCGCTTGCTAAAAACGCAAGGATCGGCACTCCAAGCACTAAGGGCGTTTTATGATAGAGATTATATTTTTAGACGTTGATGGGTGCCTCACTGATGGCAAAATTATCTACAATGCAAACGGCGAAGAGCTTAAATTTTTTGATGTAAAAGATGGATACGCGATAGAGAGCTGGCTAAAGCTTGGCAAAAAGGTAGCTATCATCACTGGCAGAAAGTCAGCTATCGTTGAGCGAAGGGCTGAGGATCTAAAGATAAATCACGTCTATCAAGGCATTGGCGATAAATTTGAAGTAGCAAGCGAGATATTAAAATTTGAAGGGCTTAGCTTCAAAAACGCAGCAGCTATCGGCGATGACTATAATGACTATAAAATTTTAGACGCAGTTGCTTGGAGCTTTAAGCCAAAAGATGCCATTAAAGAGCTTGACGTAAAGACAAAGCTAAAGCACAAAGGCGGCAATGGCGCTGTTAGAGAGATGATCGAGATGATCATAAAATCAGAAAATTTATATGACGAGTGGTCTAAGCGTTGGTTGTAAAAATTTTCTACTTCGTCGTGGCTATTTTTAGTGCTGTGATGATATTTTTAGCTGCACAAGACCCATACCTAGCAAACGTGCTAAAGGTTGATACAAAGATATCAAATATGCAGGTAAATGATGTGGTTGATTACGAGATAAACTCAACTAAGATAAGCGGAGTTTATGAGAGTGACGAGCTAAACAGATATAGTGACAGGGATGAATTTTTAGACTTTAAAGCGAGAATTTTAAGGGGAAATTTAAGACATTTTCTAAGCTCAGACAAGGCTATCTCGCAAAATGATGAGATAATCTTTCAAAAAAATGCAAACTATGAGAACAATGATAGTTTGAAATTTAAAAGCGATGAAGTTATATATAACACAAAGACAAAAATAGTAAGATCAGAAGCAAATTTCACCATCACTAGAAATGGCGACAAAGCACTAGGCGATAGCGGAAGCTATGATCTTGGTAAAAAACAAACGCAGATAAAAGGGTTAAGGGCATGGGTAGAAGAGAAACAGCGATTTTAGCGATGATTTTAGGCTTTACATTTTTAAAAGCAGAGCAGGTTGAGATCACATCAAATGATTTTTTTGCAGATGAAAACAAACAAATCAGCGAATTTGTAGGCAACGTAAATATCAAAAAAGGCTCATACGACGAGCTAAAGGCAAACAAAGTCGTTGTGCATTTTGATAAAAAGCGCCAGCCAGTAAAATATGTAGCCACAGGTAACGCTAGGGCTAAAATTTTTATGAAAGATAAGCACTATGACGGCAAGGGTGATACGCTTACATACGAGCCAGCAAAGCAGACATATACAGTAACTGGCAATGGCTACTTGCACGAGGTAGAGACTGATAAAAATGTCTATGGTGATAAGATCGTGGTCAATCAAAAAGATGGCACATATAGCGTAAATAGCGACGAGAAAAAGCCGGTTAAATTTATCTTTCAAATAGAGGATAAAACCAAGTGATAAGAGCCTTGAGCGCTAAATTTATCACTTCAAGCCCAAGCATAAAAGAGGCTCCAAGCTTTGTGACAAGCGAGGTGGTCTTTTTGGGTAGGTCAAATGTGGGCAAAAGCAGCCTCATAAATGCACTTGTAAATCAAAAAAATTTAGCCAAAAGCTCATCAACTCCTGGCAAAACGCAGCTTATAAATTTCTTTGAGGCTGAGTTTTGTGAGGAAAAAGAAGAGGGCGAAAAAGAGAAATTTAAGCTCATCTTGGTCGATTTACCAGGCTTTGGCTACGCAAAAGTGGCAAAGTCAAAACACGATGAGTGGCGTAAAAATTTAGATGAGTTTTTGAAATTTAGAAGCGACATCAGACTTTTTATACATCTAATCGATGCTAGACATTTTGACCTAGACATCGACGTAAATGTGGATTCTTACCTAAAAAGCTTTTTAAGAGCTGATCAGAAAATCTTAAATTTATACACAAAAAGCGACAAGCTAAATCAAAGCCAAAAGAGTGCGATAATGAAATTTGACCCAAGCGGCATTTTGGTCTCGACACTCAGCAAAAGCGGCATCGACAAGGCACGGGAAGCTATCATAAACCACGCTCTTGGTAGGTAAAATGCAAACCATAAGCAGCTTAGACATTAAAATTTTTAAAGGCTTTTGGTGGGTCATTTTTTTGCTCTCTTACGAGATCGCAACTACGCAGTTTGGCTTCTTGCCGCCACTTATTGGCATTTTTTTTACATATATGATTTTAGAGTATTCAAGAAAGCAAAAGCAGTATGATGAGTTTAAGCCCTCATGGTATTTTTCGCTCATTTTCTTGGTCTTTTCCGAGCAAATTCATGGCTTTTATCTCTTCTCAACGATCATTGCGTTTTTGCTATTTTACAACTTCGTGCTAGACTGGCTCTATACGACGATGAAGTGGCGAAACTGCCTGCTCATCATCTTTGTCGCCTCTGGCTATGTGCTAACTTTTCTTGTAAATAATCTTTTTGCATACGTCTTAAATGAGCCAAATTTGACTTTTAGTGCAGAGTATCTATTTTTTATAGCGCTTGAAAGTGTGCTTGCTATCGTGCTTTTTAGGGACAAAGTGCTATGAGGATGCGTATCGTTTTTGGCGTGATCGCTCTTTTTTGGATCATGCTTTTGGGGCGGATTTACCACCTAAGTGTCAATTCAAACACCTACTACAACGAGATCGCCGAGCAAAATGCGATAAAAACTATCTACATCCCGCCAGTTAGAGGCATCATCTTTGATGCGCACGACAAGCCTATGGCGGTCAATCGTCTTGGCTTTTCTATCTATGTAAAGCCGCACCTTAGCGCAAACAAAAAGGTGAAAATTTTAGACGATGAGCTAGCCTATATCGGCTCGCTATTTGGCGATCTAAACGTCACCAAGCTTAAAAATGAATATATCAAAAACGACTCAGCTTATAACCAAGACTTCATAAACGTGGTCGAATTTGTTGATTATGATAAATTTTTGCCATTTTTTGCACCCCTTTCTCTGCGTGAAAATTTAGAGATAAGACCCGCATCAAAACGCCACTATCCATACAATGACCTAGCTTCTCACATCATCGGCTACGTTGGCAGGGCAAACCAAAAAGATATGGAAAATGACCACTTGACAAAGCTTACAAACTATATTGGCAGAAGCGGAGTAGAGCGCTTTTATAACCCGATCTTGCAAGGAATTCAGGGCTTTAAAAAGATCAAGGTAAATGCACTAAATGAGGAGATCGAGCAGGTGAGCTATCAAGCGCCACAAAGTCAAAACATAAAGCTCGCCGTCGATCTTGAGCTTCAGCAATTCGTCGCTGACGTCTTTGGTAAGGATGCAGGAAGCGTTATAGTTATGAGCTTAAAAGATGGCGCCATCATCGCAGCAGGAAGCTTTCCTGAGTATGATCTAAATCCTTTTGTGCTTGGAATTTCTCAGGCTGAGTGGGAGGAGCTTGTAAAAAACGTCGATCACCCATTTACAAATAAGCTGATAAACGGCCTCTATCCGCCAGGATCTGTCGTAAAAATGGGTATGGCACTTGCCTTTTTAGACAATGGCATGAGCAAATATGATAGCTTTTTTTGCAGTGGATCGTATGAGCTTGGAGGGCGTAAATTTCGCTGCTGGAACTCGCATGGTCACGGTACGGTCAATATGAACACAGCCATTAGAGAGAGCTGTGATGACTATTTTTACAAGGGTAGTCAAAAGATCGGTATAGATGCCATTGTACCGATACTTGAGCGCATGGGCTTTGGTAGAAAAACAGAGGTTGATTTGCCAAATGAATTTGTGGGGACCTTGCCAAGCAGGGAGTGGAAGATGAGGAAGTATGGCAAGGCGTGGTTTCAAGGCGAGACGCTCATCACCTCTATCGGACAGGGAAATTTTCTAGTAACGCCTATGCAGGTAGCTAAATACACAGCAGGCCTTGCAACTGGGCTAAATGTGACGCCGCATTTTTTAAAGAGCATAGATGGTAAGGATGTTGATTTTACGCCAACAGATGATGCTTTTACGCCGTTTGAAAAGTCGCAGCTACCTGCCATTAGACATGCGATGTATGAGGTGGCAAACCACCCAAGAGGTACGGCAAATAGGCACTTTGTGGGAAGCCTCGTAAAGGTTGCGGCAAAGACTGGAACAGCTCAAGTCGTCGGCATCTCGCAAACTGAAAAGAAACGTATAAAAGAAGAAGATATGGCGTATCTGCAAAGATCTCACGCGTGGATGACGACCTATGCTCCTTTTGAGGATCCACAATACGTCATCACGATGGTTGTCGAACACGGCGGTCACGGCGGTAGCGCTGCTGGACCAAAAATCTCTCAAATTTATAACAAACTAGTTGAAATGGGATATATAAAGCTAGATAAAGTCCAGGCTGATAAAGATAAAAAACAATAAATTCTATCTCTAAAAAATTACTAAATATGTCTGTGTGTATTTGTTTGCTCGCAAAACGTGAAATAGTTCTTGAAAGATAAAAAATATAATTAATGATTAGCTACCTTATGGGTGACATGTATTCTTAATTTTGATATTAATTAAAATAAATATTTAAATTTGTAATGAAGTGATTAAAAATAGTTTTTGAAATTTTAGCCCAAGAAAGGGCTAAAAATTATGGATTATAGACCTTCAAAAGGGTTTGTAGCTACGTCTTTGCGATCAACTATATAAGGTATGATAGCTGCGTGGCGAGCTCTCTTGATCGCTTTTTCTACCATCTCTTGGTATCTTTTTGATGTGCCAGTTAGGCGTCTTGGCATGATTTTAAATCTCTCTGACAAGCAATACTTCAAAAGTGAAGTGTCTTTGTAGTCTATAAAATCAATCTTTGCTTCTGTAAATTTGCAATATTTGCGTGAATATTTTCTTTTTTCTGCCATTTTTTATCCTTTAAAATTAAAACGGTATTTCTTCATTGTTGAAACTATCAGCATCAACGTCTATATCAGGAACTTCTGAATAACTCTCTTGCTTTCTTTGCGGCGCAGCTTGTGGTCTAGCCTCTTGTTGGCGGTTATATTGGTTATTTTGATATCCGCCTTGTTGTCCGTAGCCACCGCTATTTTGGCTATTCATAGAGTATCCGCCTTGTTGCGTTTGGTTATTTGAGCCAAGCATCTCCATGCTTTCAACGGCGATAGAGTGTTTTGAGCGATTTTGTCCGTTATTGTCGGTCCACTGATCAAATTTGAGTCTTCCTTCGATAAGCAGCTTTGATCCCTTGTTGAGATATTGGTTTGCTATCTCTGCACTCTTGCCAAAAAATGATATATCAATAAAGCAAGTCTCATCTCTTCTTTCCCCATTTGAGGTGATTTTGCGTGTCACAGCTATACTAGAATTTCCTATGGCAACGCCGCTAGTAGTATATCTAAGCTCTATATCTCTGGTTAAATTTCCAACTAATACTACTTTATTGAACATTTTTTATCCTTGATTATTCTTCTGTAAATGTTTGCTCGTCTACTTTTTCAGCTCTTGGCTCGCGTGGTGCTCTTGGCTCGCGAGGTTCTTTTTTTATAGTTTGCTTGATACCTTTGCAAAGTCTTTCCCAAGCTGCGATTTCGCGTTTGTTTTCATATTTAACGCTTAAAAATCTTATGATATCTTCTGTGATCCTTACATTTCTTGTAAGCTCTGCAAGAAGTGCTGGTGGAGCTTTGTAGTAGATAACAAAATATGTTCCACGCTCATATTTTTTGATGGTATAAGCTAGTTTTCTAGTGCCCATCTCAACGACAGTAGCGATCTCGCCGCCGTTTTTTGTTATGACTTCTTTTACGAAATCAACCTTAGCTTTAACTTCCTCTTCCGTCAATGTCGGCTTAAGAATAAATAAAAGCTCGTAATGTTTCATTTTTTCTCCTTATGGATATTTAGCTCACTTTGTGAGCAAGGATTTTGCATTAAGCAAGGGTGGATTTTAGCTTAAATTTACTTAATATTTGCTGTTGATATGAAGTGCTGCAGATTTAAAATGGTCGATAAAATGAAAATTTCTTTATCCATTTTTGTATTTGTTTTTAGCTCTAGCTCGGCTAAATTTAGCGTTTTAAATATCTCCAAATAGGCATTTAAACTTAGCTTTAAGCTATTTGCTTTTAGTAAATTTGCCACATTTACAGGCGGCTGATAGCCGATCGCTTCGTCTAAATTTAAGCGGCCATTTATCTTGATGTAAGAGTAAATTTTAAACAGCCTAAAAAACGCTTTATAAAGTGAGTTTAGAAGTAAAATTTCATTAAAATTTGGATCTTCTAGGTAGGTAAAAAAGTCGTTTTTTATATCTTTTAGAGCCATAAATTTATTGAAAAAGTCATCAAAATTTATCCCGCCAAGTCCAAAAACCAGCCTTTTTACATCGTCTTGTTCGATGTGGGTGTTTAGGCTCTTTAGTTTTGTCAGCTCGCTTGCTGCAAGGTATAAATTTTCATTATGTGTAAAATAAAGCTCATAAAGTGCGTTTTTGGTTATGTTTAAGCCTATTTTAGCCGAGCTTTTGGCTAGTAAATTTATCGCTTCATCTGGGTTTGAGGGCTTGAAAAATCTAGCAAAATTTTCCCCAAAAGCCTTTTGCGTATCAAAAACTAGCTTCATATCGGCCTCATAAAGCTCAAACAAAAAGTAGTTGTCATGGCTCTTTGAGCAAAGCGAGATGAGCTCTTTTAGCTCTTTTGCTGGGATCTTTTTGTCGCTTTTTACATAGAGGATATTTTTGCCGCCAAAAAGCGACTGCTCGCTTAGGTGAGAGCTTGCTTGCGCGTAGTTATACTCGTCAAAATAAAGGCTTAATAAATTTGCATCTTCGCTTGTATAAAAGCTCAAGATTTCCTTGCCAAAAAGCTCGATCTGAAACTCGTCCGCCCCAAAAAGCAAGAAGTAGTTGCTTAAATTTGCATTTGCTAAATTTAGCTCCAAATCTTTTCTATACATCGATCTTTCTTACCACTTTTGCAAAAATTTTAGCACTTGCGATGTCGGCCTCTGTGATCTTTACGACAAGCTTTTGAAGTAAATTTGCACTGTATCCAGTGATGAAAATCCTAGCTCCAACAAAGTAATCATCAAGCTTGCCAACCAAGACATTTTGGTTTTCGCTCACGTAGCAACGCACCTCTTTGCCGATATTTGCAGCTGCCCAGCGTGCAAATTTCCTATCCATAAAGTCGTAGGCCACCTTGTCGGCCTCTCTTTCAAGCTCGCTTAAGGTTGCACAGGTGCTTTGGATGTTTAAAAGTAAGAAGTTGTAAAGCTTATCATCTTTTGAAATTTTAGCCTTTAAAAGTCTGTGTAAAATAAGGTCAGAATAGCGTCTAATAGGGCTTGTAAAGTGCGTATATCTATCAAATCCAAGCCCAAAGTGGCCCAAATTTTCGCTTGAGTATTCAGCCTTTTTTTGAGACTTGATGATGAGCTTATCTATCTCTTCGCGGTTGCCTAGTTCATCGGCCTTTGCTTGGATCTTTCTTATTAAATTTGCAAGGTCGCTCTCGTAGGTAAAGTCAAGCCCCAAAAGCTGCAGGTCCTCAAGCAAGGTATCTATCTTTTTAAAATCAGGCGAAGCGTGGTTTCTAAAAACGCCCTTTGTGATGAGCTTTGCAGCAGCCTTATTTGCTAAAAGCATGCAGTCCTCAACAAGTCTATGTGAATCAGAGTCGCTTTCAAACCTAGTTTGCGAAATTTGACCCTCTTCATCAAGGCTCATTCTAAGCTCTTTTGTCCTGAAGTCAAACGCGTGCAAAAGCCTTTTTTTGCGAAGTTTTGTGGTGAGTTTAAAAAGTGGCTTGATCCATGAAATTTCACACTCTCTTTTGCCTTCTAAAATTTCATCGATCTCGTCGTAGTTAAAGCGCCTTTTTGAAAGGATGATCGCTTCAAAAAGCTCTTCTTTTTTTACCTCGTTGTTTGCATCGAGTGAAATTTTAAAACAAAATGCAAGGCGCGGCACATCTGGCTTTAGCGAGCAGATATTTTCACTAAGCGCGCGCGGTAACATCGGCACTGAGATGTGCGGAAAGTAGATAGAAAAGCCTCTTTTTTTAGCCTCGCTATCAATGGCGCTATACGCGGTCACATACTCGCTTACATCGGCGATTGCTACGTAAATTTCGCGCTTTTTCTCATCAAAATATATGGCATCGTCAAAGTCTTTGGCATCGACTGGATCGATCGTGCAAAACTCTAAATTTCTTAGATCAACCCTGTTTGGATACATGCTGGCATCGACTTCATCGCCAAATGCCTTTGCCTCAAGCTCGCATGCTTCGCTAAATTTATCATTTTTATTATAAATAGCAAGCGAAATTTTCTCATCGCTTAACGGATCTTCTAAATTTCCTAAAACCTCGACTATTTCGTTGTTTAGGTTGTTTATCTTTAGTAGCGTCCCAAGCGGGAGCATCTTTAGGCTTTTTTGAGTTGCCTTTAGGGTTGTGCTTAGCCCTGTTTTTAAATTTACCCCTAAAATGGCCGTCCCAAAGCGTTTTGTATAGACCACGCTTGTCTCATTTGCAAGCTTTAGGCTCATCACTATCTTAGCGCTTTGGCGTTTTTTCTTAAGCGGCAAAAGCTTTGCTAGCACAATATCGCCAAGGTGAGAGTTGTTTAAATTTTTATTTTCGACGATGATATCTTGCTTGAAGCGCTTGTCAAATGGCATGATAAAGCCAGTTGCGTTTTGGCTGATGTCTAGCTTGCCGCAGACATAGCCGTTGTTTAGGTAAAATTTATCTTTATGTAAGCTTACGGCACCAAGGTTTAGGAGATTACGTAAGACCTCTTTATCTTCGTTTGATATCTCTTTTTCTTTGATGCCAACGAGAAGTGATGTTAAAAATTCTTTCACAAATTGTCTTTGACTTTGCTAACAGCCATTAAAAATGTATCTCTCTCAAAGCCATATTCGTTTATAAGAAGCGTTGCGTTATTTACGCTCACGTCATCAAGCTGGTTAAAGATATTAACCGCTGTTTTTACTACTTTTAGCGCTCTTGCGTACTCTTTTATATGATCAGGTGCCTCTTCTGGAGTGTTTGAGTAGAGGATAGAATTTCCAAGCTCGATCTCTAAATTCCACTGCTCAAAAATTTTAGCTGTGACCTCTTCGTTTGTGATGTCCAAAATTTCTGACTCTAAAAGCGCAAGATCATAGGTAGATGAGATTTGTTTTAACTTTGTTTTAAACTCAGCAACTTGGTTGTTTTCTGTGAGCTCATGTGCTAAAACGATCTTGCCAACTTCAAGCATAAATGAAGCAGGAGAGAGAATTTCTAGATTTTTAGGTTTTATCTTTGAGTACCAGTGATACATCAAAGCATTTTGCATGATTGAGATATTTAAAAAATCTTGTGCGGTAATGTCGTATGGCTCTAAATTTATAGAAAAGGTCTTTTTAATAGCACTTGATAGCGCAAAACCGCGGATAGTAGCCATGCCAAAAAGTGAAATGGCTCTTGCGATAGTTGTGATCTCTTGAGAAAAACCGTAAAGTGGTGAGTTTGCTGAACGCAAGATATTTGCTGTTAGCATAGGGTCTTTCTCGACCACTTTTGTGAGGTCATTTATCGAGCTATTTTCGTCAGCATGTAGGCGCTGGATCTGTATGACAGTGTCGTCTAGTGGCGGAAGCGCTTTGATTTTTTTAAAGATTGATTCATTCATGTAAAGTGACTCTTTTGGTTAAAAATTTTTTCACATTATAGCAAAAAGCTGCAGCATAAAACTTAAAGATACTTTTTTGCTCTTTTTCAGCAACGTTTTTGTTGCTAAAATGTATAATTTCGCCAAATCTTAATAATAGGAGAAACAATGGCTATAAATGTTTATTATGATAAAGACTGCGATTTAAGCCTTATTCAGAGTAGAAAAGTAGCAATCATCGGCTTTGGCTCACAAGGTCACGCACACGCTGAAAATTTAAGAGATAATGGTGTAAGTGTCGTAATCGGTCTTGCAAAAGGCGGTAAAAGCTGGGCAAAAGCTGAGGCAAAGGGCTTTGAAGTAAAAACTGTAAGTGAAGCTACAAAAGGCGCTGATGTAGTTATGATCCTAACACCAGACGAGCTTCAAGCTGAAATTTATAAAAATGAGATCGAGCCAAATTTGAAAGATCATGCTGCTATCGCATTTGGACATGGATTTAACGTGCATTTTGGACAGATCAAAGCTCCAGCAAACATAGATGTCATCATGATCGCTCCAAAAGCTCCAGGACACACAGTTAGAAGTGAATTTGTAAAAGGTGGCGGCATACCTGATCTTATCGCTGTTGAGCAAAATGCAAGTGGAAAGGCTAAAGAGATCGCTCTAAGCTATGCTTGCGGCATAGGTGGCGGTAGAACTGGCATCATTGAGACAACATTTAAAGATGAAACTGAAACAGATTTATTTGGTGAGCAAGCTGTGCTTTGCGGTGGTCTTTGCGCGCTTGTAAATGCTGGCTTTGATACACTTGTAGAGGCTGGATATGAGCCTGAGATGGCGTATTTTGAGTGCTTACACGAGCTAAAACTAATCGTTGATCTAATGTATCAAGGTGGCATGGCTGATATGCGCTACTCTATCTCAAACACAGCTGAATACGGCGACTACGTAAGCGGCGTAAGAGTAGTTGGCGAAGAGAGCAGAAAAGCTATGAAAGAAGTTTTAAAAGAAATTCAAAATGGTAAATTTGCAAAAGACTTCATCCTAGAGAGAAAAGCAGGATATGTTAGAATGAACGCTGAACGCGGTATAGCCGAGAGAAGCTTGCTAAATAAAACTGGTAAAAAACTTCGCGCAATGATGCCTTGGATAACTAACGGCAAACTTATAGATCAAAGCAAAAACTAAGCCTTGAGCGAAAAAAAGACTACAAAGAAGCGTCCTGCAAAAAAGAGTGCAGGTCGCTCTCATAATAAAATTTTCCTTGGTATCGGTGTTATCGCTGCTATTTTGATAGTGGCACTCATCGCAGCTCTTAGCATCAAAAACAAAGATGTTGAGCAGATAAGTAAAGTAAATGAGCCAAAGAGCGAGAAGCAAATTTCAAAAAAAGCTGAGCAAAAAGTTGCTAGCAAAGATAAAAAACAAGAGTACGAGAAGAGAAAATACCCTCTAAAATTTGATGAAGATGAAAATTTAAGTAAAATTTTTACCGACCCTAAACATAAAAGTGAGCTTGCTCTAAAGCCAAAAACTGAGCCAAAAGAGCAAAAAAAGATAACTCCTGAGATAAAACCTGAAGTAAAAGAAGAAACTAAAAAAGAAGAGCCAAAAAAAGAGCAAAACGATACGAAAAATCTACTTGCAAATTTATATAAAAATATGCAAAGTAGCGTAGATGCAAGCTCTGAAGCAAAGAGTGAAGAAAAGCCTGGGCAAAAGGTCGAGCAGGTTATCGAGCCATTTTACGCAGGCAAAAATGAGGCAAAAACAGAGACAAAGATAGAGCAAAACAAAAGCGCTGAAGCAAATTTAAGCATAAAAGAAAATTTAAAGCATAGTGAAATTTTAAAACCAGAACCTACTAAAAAAAGCGGGATTGAGCCTAGTAAAAAAGATAAAAAGCAAATTTACAGCGAAAAACCGCAAAAAGAGAGTGCGAAAAAAGATGACTTTGCAGTTGTGCCATTTACTCCAAATAGCAGCGTAAAAGGGCGTGCTAAGCTGGTGCTAATAATCGATGATGTGGCGACATTTGAGCACGCTAGCATGGTAAAGTCAATCGGTCTAAAGATAACGCCGTCCATTTTCCCAGCGACAAAAACCCACCCAGATACGCCAAATATCGCTAGAACGTTTGAGTTTTATATGATACATCTGCCGATGCAGGCAAAGCACTTTGATAGCCCAGAGATAGGCACTCTCACAGTAAATGAGAGCTTTGAGAGCATGCTTGAGAAGATAAAAAAGATACGAAGAGACTTCCCGCGCGCAAAATATACAAACAACCACACAGGATCGCGTTTCACGAGTGATTATGACGCGATGGACAAGGCTTATAGAGCGCTGATAGAGCAGGGTTTTATCTTCGTTGATAGCAAAACTATCGCACAAACTGCGGTGGCAAGGGCCGCTAAAAAGTATAATCAGCCTTACATTTCAAGAGATATATTTTTAGATGATGATCCATCTGCCGCAGCTGTCAGACGTGAGCTTGTAGCTGCTGTAAATTTAGCCAAAAAAAGAGGCTACGCGATCGCCATCGGACATCCAAAGAAAAATACGATCGCAGTGATAAAAGCTAGCAAAAACAACATCTTAAAAGATGTAGAAGTTGTTTATCTAAAAGATATTTTATGAAGCTTGAAATCATCCCTGAGGTGCTAAATAGGCTAAAAAATCCCCCAAAAGAGCTAAATTTCATAGGCGACACTTCGCTTCTTAGCATGCCAAAAGTAGCAGTCGTTGGCTCAAGAAAGGCAAGTGTCTATACAAAAGAGTGTGTCACAGCGCTTTGTGCAGCGCTAAAAAATGCAAATGTCTGCGTGGTGAGTGGTGGGGCTATCGGTGTGGATATCACGGCGCACAAGGCTGCTATGCCACGAACTATCGGCGTTTTTGCAAATGGACTTGACATCATCTATCCAGCACAAAACAAAGCAGCGATAAGAGAAATTTATGAAAAAGGCTTGGCTCTAAGTGAGTATGACGAGGGCGAGCCGCCGATTGCGTATAGATTTTTAGAGAGAAACCGCATAGTTGTGGGGCTTGCACAAGCTCTGGTTGTCGCACAAGCTGATCTAAGAAGTGGCTCGATGCAAAGTGCGAGGCTTGCAAATGAGCTTAAAATCCCTCTCTTTGTCCTGCCGCAGCGCATAAATGAGAGTAGTGGGACAAATGCCTTGCTGGCTAGCAAAAAGGCCGAACTTATCGATGATTACGTTAAATTTGCCTCACTTTTTGGCGAGGTAAAAGAGCAAGAAAAAGCTGATGATGAGATCTTGAAATTTTGCAAAAATGGCGTTAGCCTTGATGAAGCATTGGCTAAATTTGGCGAGATCATCTATGAGTACGAGCTTGACGGGCTAGTTGAAATTTCAAATTTAAGAGTAAAAAGCGCGCTATGAGAGAGAAATTTATGGCGATCGATGTTGGACTAAAGCGCATAGGGCTTGCTTTTGGCTTTGGTGAGGTCGTGACGCCCCTTGAGCCAGTTCTTAGAAAAAATAGAAATCAAGCCGCAAGAGACGTAAGCCAAAAAGTAAATGAATACGCTCCAAATACGCTAGTAGTGGGCGTGCCAATCGGTGGCAGTAGCGAGGATGAGATGAGAAGGCGCATAGAGCACTTCGTATCGCTTCTTGATGTGCAGGCTAATATCGTCTATCAAGATGAAGCCTTTAGCAGCAGCGAGGCAAGTGAAATTTATACAAACACAAAGCGAGATGGCAGGCTTGATAGCGTCTCAGCCACTATCATATTGAAGAGATACCTAAAAATTTTATAAATTTCTAGCCACCACCCCTAAAGTCTCGTGCAAGCTATCGCTAGTAAATGGCTGTCTAAGCGTAGTCATCTTCTCGTTTTTGATGCTTTTGGCTTCATCCTTGCTGATGATGACGATGTAAAAATTCTTAAGCTTTTGATAAGTCAGCATCTCATTAAGCCTTGCTTTGTCGCTTAGATACTCCTTTTGCACGAAGATGATGTCTGGCTTAAAAATGGCATCTTTTATGTGTAAATTTAAACTCTCAAAGCTCTTTTGTTTGCTAAGCTTCAGCCCTGTAAAGCTTAGCTCATGACTGAGCGTTAAAAATAAATTTTCATCATCGCAAGCTATTATAGCATTTTTGCCTAAGAGGCTTGCTATCTCGACGCTTTGTCTTTTAAATGTCCCGCTTTTTGGCAGCGGCACGCTTATGCTTATATTAAAGCCGTCCTCTGCTTTGCTCATCTTGGCATTTAGCTCTTTTAGTAGCTCGCCAGCTTCTTTTACTAGTCTCTCATTTGGCTTTTGCGGGCATGAAGTGCATTTTATATGTATGTCAAAATGCACTAAACTTAGGCTGTAGCTTACTAGAGTAAAGGAGATCAGTAGTTTTGAGCTGCTTACGTCATTTAGGTAAAATTTGCTTAAATTTTTGATCGCGCCTATTAGCTTGTGTGCTTCAAAGCTTAGATAGCGTGGGTAGTTCGGGTTGTAGTTAAAGACGATGGCGTTGTTTCTAGCTGTTGCGTCCTTAAAAAGTGCCTCTAAAAAAAGCTCCATTTGTGCTACAAAATCGACGTTTTTCATATCACAAGCATCCCATCGCCATAAGAGTAAAATCTATACTTTTCGCTAACTGCCGTTTCGTAAATCCTCATCGTCTCTTCAAGCCCTATGAAGCTAGTAACTAGCATGATCAACGTTGATTTTGGCAGGTGAAAATTTGTTAAAAGGTAGTTTTGCCTGATCGGTCTATTATTTAGGTTTAAAAATAGCTTGCAAAAGCCGCTTGGCTGCTTGCTTCTAGCAAACTCTTCAACGCATCTAGTAACCGTCGTGCCAACGCCAAGTATGGGCTTATTTGAGTTTGTGATCTCTTGGGCTTTTTCGCTTAGCTCATAAAACTCAGAGTGCATTTTGTGGTCATTTATGTTTTGGCACTCCACGCCTTTAAATGTCCCAGCGCCCACGTGAAGCGTGATGTAGGCGACCTCGTGCTTTGCCTTTATTCTCTCTAGCATCTGCTCGCTAAAGTGCAGACTGGCTGTCGGAGCTGCGACTGCGCCACTATTTTTAGCAAATATACTTTGATACCAGCTCTCATCGTCTTTTGTATCAGCCCTTTTTATATATGGAGGGAGTGGGACATGACCGATCTTTTCAAGCTCGCTAAAAAGTCGCGCCGTATCTAAAATGACGCCATCTTTGGTGAAATTTACCACCCTTGAGCCATCATCATTTAGCTCAAGCACATTTACCTTTGTGCTATCAGCGAAATTTAAAACGCTACCAACACTTACTTTGCCTCTTATATAGACGCTAAATTTATTATCGCCAACTGGCTGATTTAGCATCACTTCGCAGGCTCCGCCACTTTGTTTATTTCCTAAAATGCGCGCTTTAACTACCTTTGTATTGTTAAAAATGACTGCCGCGTCCTCTGGGATGAGGCTGGCTAGATCTTTAAATTTATAGTGCTTTATCTCTTTTGTTTTTTTAAGATAAACGAGCAGTCTCGCCTCTTCTTTGGGTAAAACTGGCTCTTTTGCGATGAGCTCGTTAGGCAAAAAGTAGTCGTAGCTTGAGATGTCGTTTATATCACTCATCGTCGCTATCGGCGTCAATTTGCTCTTTGACGTCCTCTTTTTTCTCATCTTCGTCTTCATCGCTTTTGCCAGCTCTTTTGGCTACGATGATAGAAATTCCATAAAGTCCGATGAGTGGCAGTGCCATTAAAATTTGACTTATAACATCTGGCGGTGTGACGATGGCTGCGAAGATGAAGATGACGACTACTGCGTATCTGAAGTAGTCTTTTAGCATCTTGTCATCGACAAGGCCGATCTTTGCTAAGAAAAATGTAATGACTGGCAGCTCAAATGAAATTCCAAAGCCGATCAGTAGTTTCGTGAAAAAGCCCACGTACTCGCCTATGCTCGGCAGTGCCGTAAAGAGCTGACCGCCAAAATTTACCAAAAATGTAAAGCCAAGCGGAATGACCACGTAGTAGCAAAACGCCGCCCCGCACGCAAACATAAATGAAGCAGAGAGGACAAATGGGATCACATATTTTTTTTCATTGTCATAAAGTCCAGGTGCGACAAATAGCCAAAACTGCCAAAAAATGATAGGCAAAGCAAGCACCAAACCAGCAAAAAAGGCGACCTTCATCGCAGTGAAAAATGGCTCTTGGATCTGTGTAAAGATGATGTTTGAGCCAGCTGGCAAGACCTGCTTTAGCGGCTCGCTCATCCATGCAAGCAGTGGATTCCAAAATGTAAAACAGATGCCAAAACAGACAAAAACGCTTACTATGCTTATAAAAAGCCTCTTTCTAAGTTCGATCAAATGGGGTCTTAGCTCTTCAAACATCACGCCTCTTTTTTATCGTTTAAGATCGCATCTTTAACTAAATTTGTTGGATTTTGTATATTTTCTACCGTTTTTTTGGTGTCGCTTACGACGTTTTGAATGCTCTCAGTGACGTCGTTTGTGCTTTTCTTGATCTCGTCAAGCTCTTCAAAAGTGAGTTTTTTACGCACGTTTTGAGCGCTTTGGGTTATGCTCTCTTTATATTTTTGAGCGTCTTCTTTGAGCTCGGCTATCTTCATCTCTTGATCAAAAGTTGATTTTGCGTCGTTTATGCCTTTTTTAAACATCTTTAGAAATTTGGCGATCTGCACCATAGCGCTTGGCAGCTTGTCAGGGCCCAAAACTAGCACAGCGATCACGGCGATGACCAAGATCTCAGAAAAACTCATTCCAAACATTTTTGCCTCTGTTAAATTTTATTTAAGCTTTGTATTTTATCTTGACTTTGCTCAAATTTTTATAAATTTAGCCCTCGATAAAGAGTGCGATCTCGTCGCTTAACAAGAAATTTGGGTTGTAAAATTTGCCATTTTTAAAGAGCAGTTTTTCATTTTCTACAAGCAAATTTGCTCTTTTTTTCTGAGCTTCATTTAAGCGTCCAGCCTCTACGCCTACGACGCTTCTAAGCCCTAAAAATATATGCTCTCTTGCTAGCTCGCTTAGGCTTAAAATTTCTCTTTCTCTATGCGTTGGCTGCGCGATGTAGGCATCTATGCTGTTTTTGGCGTAGTATCTGGTGTCATCCACAAAACCCACGCTAAAAGCCCCCACGCCAAGGTAGTTTTTGCCATGCCAGTAGCCAAGATTGTGCTTGCAAATTTCTCCAAAATTTGAAATTTCATACTGCCTAAAGCCAGCCCTCTGGATCTGCTCTATCATAAATTTAGCCAAAGTGTCGCTATCCTTTTTATAGCTTTTTTTGCCAGCAAATGGGGTGTTTTCTTCAAGTGTGAGCGAGTAGGCGCTTAGATGTGTGATAGCAAGGCTTTTTAGATTTTCAACCTCAGCCAAAAGGCGCTTTTTGGTATCAAATTTAGTGTCATAGATGAGGTCTAAATTTATGCTCTTAAAGCCAGCTGCATGGGCATTTTCAACTGCTTTAAAAATTTGCTCCCTGCTGTGGATGCGTCCTAGAAATTTAAGCTTATCTTCAAAAAAGCTTTGAGCGCCAAAGCTTATGCGGTTTGCACCTAAATTTTTTACATGCTTTAGCCAGGCTAAATTTGCAGAATTTGGATTTGCTTCAAGTGTGATCTCGGTTTTAGGCGTGCAAAGTGGAGCCAAAATGCTAAAAATTTCATCATAAAATTTGGCATTTACCGCGCTTGGTGTGCCGCCACCAAAAAAAATAGTAGAAATTTCTTTTACATTTTGGCTTTTTAGCTGGAAATTTAGATCAAGGCAAAGCGCTTTAAAATATGCGCTAACCTTCTTAAATTCGTCATCGCTTGAGCCAAAGGCGCAGTATGGACACTTGCTCTCGCAAAATGGCACGTGGATATAAACTTGCAAATTTCTCTCTTTTTTAAATTTTGGCGATTATAAGAAATTTGGCATTTAGCGCAGTTTAAAAGTAGCTTTTTTGCCTTATTAGCTCGCTTGGTAAAAAGCCAAAAGTGCCTTTAAAAATTTTTGCAAAGTGCGCTGCATTTGTGTAGCCAACGATGCTGGCAGCCTCTTTTATGCTGATATCATTTTGCTTCAAAAGGGCAAATGCAATTTTTAGCCGCTCTTTTGCTAAAAGCTGATAGATCGTATCTTTGAAAAAGAGTTTAAAATTTTTCTTAAGCCAAAAGTCATTAGTGCCGCAAAGGTGCGCTAACTCCTTGATACTTTGGGGATTTTGCATGCGAGTAAGCAAAATTTTCTTAGCCTTTAAAAGCACTTTTTCTTCGTCGCTACTAAAGCAAATTTTCTCATCTTTTAAAGCTTTGCTCTTATAGATAAGCTCTAAAATTTTTGACTCTATAAAGATCTCTCTCATCATACCATCATATAAATTTGTCGTCTCAAGCTCGTTTAAAACGCAAATTTGAGCCTTATCTTTTTTGTATTTTATAAGATCAAATTTCTCTTCAAGCCTAAGCTCGCTAAAAATTTCAAGCTTATTTGCGTAGTTTTCTTCAAAAAGCAAGGTTTTGGTTTTATAAAATTTATTTTGATATTCAAAAACGCCTTTTAAGCTATCATTTACTAGCCCTATGCAAAACTCATCCCTGCTTAAAAGATACTCTTTTTTATCAAGCTTGAAGCAAAGATTATCTTTTGCTTCGTTAAACATCAAAAAAAGATATTTTTTATCTCCATCGCTCTCTCTTTTGATGGTTTCGTTGCATAAAATCTCGCTTTTTAGGTAGCTGATGCCATTATTTTGTTTGAAAAATTCTACATTTATCCGCTTGTTGTTTTGTGAGATTTTACTTATGCCATATCTTTTATCTAAATTTATCATTTTATCCCTTGAGCGTTAAATTTAATCCCTCTAGCGTTATATCTGATATTGATAACGATTATTTAATTTTAGTAAAATGTGATTTAAATTTTAATAAGGAGTTTTTTGTGAAAAGTCTATTAAAAATTTCTATTTGTGCGGCAGTTTTTATAAATTTACCGCTTTTTGCAAATGAAGATAAGCTCTTGCCAGAGGTTAAAGTAGTGAGTGCAACTGGCTTTGAGCAAAATATAAAAGACGCCCCTGCAACGCTTAGCGTCATCACTCAAGATGCGCTAGAAAAGAGAAATCACAAGGACGTTGAGAGTATGGTAAAAGACGTGCCAAGTCTTTTTGGAGCCACACTTGGTGCAGCAAATAGACGAGGCATCTCCATAAGGGGTCTTTCGCAAAGATATACTAAGATCTTAGTAAATGGCATACCAGTGCCAGGAGATAACGCTTATAAGGGGCTAAGAAGCGTTGGAGGCTCATATAGCTTCATCCCGCCAGCAAGTGCGATAAGCCGCATCGAAGTGATACGCGGCCCTATGAGCTCGCTTTATGGCAGTGACGCACTGGGTGGCGTGATAAACATCATAACAGATGAGTTTAGCAACGACTTTCATGCAAATCTTGGCTCAAGCTATAAATTTGCTAGAAATAAAAATATAAGCGGCGAGTTTTACAACAGCCTCTATTTGCACTCTGGGCTAATAGACGATATTTTAAGCATCTCAGTTTATGGCAAAAATTTAAACAAGTCAGAGGATAAAATCTCATATGCAAACAGAGAGCAAAAAGATAGAAATTTTGGCACGAAGCTCTTTTTTAGACCAAATGAAAACAACGACATCACGCTTGAGCTTGCAAGAAGCGATGTGAAGTATAAAAGAAGCAAGGGTAAAACTTTAGCCTCTGGCACAAATAATAGCTCAGTCGATCTTGAGCGCATAAAAGGTGATATGATAAATTTAAGCCACGAAGCAAGGCTTGATGATATCTTGCTTCAAAGCTACCTCTCTTACGGCAAGATAAAAGAGATCGCACAACAAAATTTAACGCTAAAAACACTAAATTTTGACACAAAAGGCTCATATTTTACCGATAATAACGCCTTTACTTTAGGGCTGAATGCTAAAAAAGAGAAGCTTGATGAAAAGGCAACCACCGCAGATGCTGCAAATGTAAAAAGATATGACGTTTCGCTTTACGGAGAGGATGACTATCACCTTACAAAAGACTTCATCTTAAGCGCTGGAGTTCGTTACAACTACGATGAGAACTATGGCTCGCACGTTTCGCCAAGAGTTTATGGTATCTATAACTTAAATGACTTTTTTGCCCTAAAAGGCGGAGTTAGCACAGGATACGCGACACCTGACATCAAGCAACGCACGCAAGATCTTGCTATGCCGTTTGCTGGAGGGCTTGGAGCACAGCTTGGCAGAAGTGACCTTAAGCCAGAGACAAGCGTGAGCTATGAATTTGGCGGCGTTTATAATGACAATGAAGGCTTTGAAGCGTCACTAACTGGCTTTTACACAAGCTTTAAAGATATGCTAGGCACCAAGCTCATCTGCACTCCAAGATCTGGCAACCCTTGCACGCATAAAGGCAAAATTTATCGCCGTGGGATTTGGGAGAGTGTAAATGTCGGCAAGGCTGAAATTTACGGAGTTGAACTAACAAATGAGTGGCAGGTTACAAACGCTCTTAGGCTAAATCAAAGCTATGTTTATACAAGATCAAAGCAAAAAGATGGAGCCGAGATCGGCAAAAGTTTAAACAACTACCCGCTTCATACATTTAAATTTGGAGCGAACTACGAGCTAAACAGATGGCTAAATTTCTGGTCTCAGATAAATTATTATGGTAGGACTAAAAACTCATTTAGCTATGCTGATGACATCAGACCTTACGTGATCGCTGATCTTGGCATAAACTACAACGTAACTAAAAATTTCAGTCTAAATCTAAGCGTTTATAACCTCTTTAATGAGTACTTTACGACAAGATCAGGCAGATACGACATCTTGATAGCTGACGGACAAAAGATCGAACTTGGTTTTAATCTAAAGTTTTAAAATGATAAAAATTTTGAAAAAATTTCATCTTATCTTGGCTTTCATCTTTGCCTTGCCGCTTCTTGTGCTTAGCATTAGTGGGGCGATCATCTCGTATCACGATGAGATAATTGATATCTTTAGCAAAGATGAGGTTGTGGCTGGCAAAAAGCCTTTAGAGATAGATGAAATTTTAAAAATTTTTAGCAAAAGCGAGCCAAATTTTAATCTTAGCTACCTAAAGATAAGAGCAGAGGCAAACAAAGCTTACGTCATAAGCGGAACTAATGAAAATGGCGAGTTTGAGTCGTTTTTTGTTGATCCTTACACTGGAGAAATTTCTGGCATTAACAGCGCGGAGAAATTTATAGGGCTGGTTTTAAATCTGCATAAAAACTTAGCCCTTTCTCTTTTTAAAAATGAAAATTTGAGTAAATTTGCAAGCGAGCTGGTCGCACTCTCTACGCTTGTGCTGCTTTTTATCTTGATAAGCGGGGCGGTGATATATTTTTGGAGGTTTAGAAGCAGGGTAGGGAAGGCTTTTAAGCTAAATTTAAAAGCAAAGAAATTTGCGTTTTTGTATTCGCTACACGGCTTTTTAGGTATCTATCTTGGCGCTGTTTTAAGCGTGATTTGCATTAGTGGGCTTTACTTTTCTTATGAGAGCTTTGCTAAGGTTATAAATCAAATTTATGGCGAAGAGAGGGTCTTTAAAAAGCCAAATTTTACAAACAAAAATGGCTTTAGCTTAAGCGATGAGCAAAAGGTGGCAAACCTTAAAAAAGCTTATGAAATTTTCATCTCTAAATTTGGAGACGAGTTTGATGCTTTAAATTTTATAGCAAATAGCGGCGGCGTCAAATTTATGCTCTTTTACCTGCCAAAGGGAGCTAATGAGAGAGATGGCGTTAGGCTTTTAGTAGATACTAAAAGCGAGCAAATTTCAAAAAATGCCATGCCAAAGTCATTTGAAATTTATAAATTTATGCTTGATCTGCACGCTGGATATATCTTTGGTGAGCTTGGTAAATTTATATTTTGCCTAGCATCGTGCGGTGTGGTTTTGCTGTTTTTTAGCGGAGGTGTGATTTATTACAAACGGCGTAAAAACTAACTCTTATTTATCTATCTCTTAACTCTTTTTCGTTATCATCTCAAATAAATTTTTTGGAAAAAACATGCAAAAAAAATATAGACCAAATGTAGCAGCTGTCATTTTGTCTAGCTCTTACCCTTTTAAATGCGAAATTTTAGTCGCAAAAAGGGTTGATATGGACGATATCTGGCAGTTTCCTCAAGGTGGCATAGATGAAGGCGAAAGTCCAAAACAAGCGCTAAAAAGGGAGCTCAAAGAGGAGATCGGAACTGATAAATTTGACTTCTTGGAAGAGTATCCTGACTGGCTTAGCTACGACTTTCCAGCAAATGCGTCAAAGAGATTTTATCCATATGATGGGCAGACGCAAAAGTACTTTTTAGTTAGGCTTAAAAATGGTGCGAGCATAAATTTAAAGACCGAGCATCCAGAGTTTAGCGAGTATAAATTTGTAGATATTAACAAGGCTTTAGAGGGGATAAATCACTTCAAAAAGCCTATTTATGACAAAGTTTTGAGTTATTTTAAAGAGAAAGGATATTTTTGATGTTAATCGTTCAAAAATTTGGCGGAACTAGCGTAGGCACGCTTGAGCGCATCGAAGCTGTGGCAAATAGGGTCATCGAGACTAAAAACAGCGGCGCTGACGTGGTTGTGGTAGTTTCTGCGATGAGTGGAGTTACAAATCAATTGGTTGAATATAGTGAGTATTTCTCAAAGCACCCAGACGGCGTTGCTACTGATATGCTTTTAAGCTCTGGAGAGCAAGTAACCACCGCACTTTTGACGATTGCACTTAATGCAAAAGGCTATGCGTGCGTAGGACTAACTGGCGCAATGGCTGGGATAATAACAGATGAAATTCACACAAAAGCTAGGATAGAAAAGATAGACACCACTAGGCTAAAAGCTGAGCTAAAAGCTGGCAGGATCGTAGTCGTAGCAGGCTTTCAAGGCATAGACGACAAAGGCGATATCACCACTCTTGGTAGGGGCGGAAGCGACCTTAGTGCGGTTGCATTAGCAGGGGCGCTTGAAGCTGATCTGTGTGAAATTTTTACCGACGTTGATGGCGTTTATACGACCGATCCAAGGATAGAGAAAAAGGCAAAAAAACTAGAGCAAATAAGCTACGATGAGATGCTGGAGCTTGCCTCTGCTGGTGCAAAGGTACTGCAAAATCGCTCAGTCGAGCTAGCAAAAAAACTAAATGTCAAACTAATCACAAGAAGCAGTTTTAACCACAACGAAGGTACATTAATAGCAAAGGAAGATAATATGGAAGCGGTTTTAGTAAGCGGTATAGCACTAGATAAAAATCAAGCAAGAGTAACTTTAAGAGGCGTAGTCGATAAGCCTGGCATCGCAGCTGAAATTTTCACAGCTCTAGCTCATCAAAATATAAATGTAGATATGATCATCCAAAACGTAGGACACGACGGCACGACAAATTTAGGCTTTACAGTGCCACAAAACGAGCTTGACCTAGCAAAAGAGACTATGCAAAAGCTCTCAGCTGCAAAACATGTCGAGTATGACGATGCGATCGTGAAAGTCTCAGTCATCGGCGTAGGTATGAAGAGCCACAGCGGCGTAGCATGTCTAGCATTTGAGACACTTGCAAAAGAGGGGATAAACATCCAGATGATCTCAACAAGTGAGATAAAAATTTCAATGATCGTCGATCAAAAATATGGCGAGCTCGCGGTTCGCGTACTTCACGATGCGTATAAGTTAGATAAATAATGCAAGATTTTATCCAATGGACGCTTGAGACTATAAGAAGCGAAAGATATATGAGCTGGATGGAGGAAAAGCGCGTCGAATGGACGCCTTTGCTCGCATCTAGGCTTAAATTTTTACTTGATAGCAAGGCTTTTATAGTCATCTGCGACGATGAGCGAGAGTGGTTTGAAAACTATCTTTTAAGAAATATCAACCGCACAAAAAGCGAGCGTCCGTTTTTGCCATTTTTTAGTCTAAGATCGCTCTATCCAGCCTTTGATAGCATCGAGACAAACGAGCAAAAGCAGCTTTTAAAAGATATGCTAAGTCTTGCCTTTCCAAATGGCTACATCTTTTTTTACATCGGTAAGAGCATAGACAAGCGCGCAAATTTAGCTAAGACTGATGAAAACAGCTATATGTGGCTCTTTGACGAGCAGGCGCAAAACAGCTTCACGCTAAGCTCGAGCGATGAAAACTTAGACATCAAACTTCTAAATTTATATAAACTTTTCGACAAGAGCATAGACGCCGTGCTCTTTGCAAAGGTGATGCTCTAAATGCTTAATAAAATCGTCATAACAAGCGATTTTGAAAATTTAAAAGCCAAGCTTGAAGTCGAGTTTGGCATAAATAATCTAAGATTTTTTATAAGCGATGATTTTTTACTAGAAAATGCAAAAGAGGTCATCGCAGAAGCCTACATCGCCGAAAAAGATGAGAAAATTTTAGTCATCGAAGCAAAATCTTTTCGCACCGAGGCTCAAAACGCACTTTTAAAGATCATCGAAGAGCCCCCAAGAAATATCAAATTTATAATAGTAACGCAGAGTAAAAATTTACTTCTACCAACGATAAGATCGAGGATGCTCATAGAAAATAAGCTTACCAAAAAGCCAAAAATGAGTGTGGAGCTAAATTTAAAATCGCTCAGCCTAAAAGAGCTAACAAGCTTTATCGATCAAAAAATAGCAGAGGAGCAGGCGCAAAAATTTGGCAAAAACGAGCTAAAAGAGCTTGTCGGAGCCATCGTGACAAAGGCGGTTGATAGCGGGTATAAATTTAGCGGCGAGGAGATGGAATATTTTTTCTCACTCATAAAGCTTGCCGATCTAAACGCCAAGTCTCACGCCGTTTTGACGCCACTCTTGCTTACTATCTTTGAGAAAGGACGACGTTGAAATTTTATAAGATAAATAACAAAAGCGACTTTGATCAAATTTGCAAGGCCGTCTCGCCAAGTCCGGCTGGCGCGAAGCTCATGCGCGAAAAGAGCGAGATAAATTTTATCTTCATTGACGAGATAAAGACCCCAGCGGCAAATATCCTAAAGCAAGACGCCCTAAGTGTCGGTGCCGAGCTGGTGACACATAGTGATACGATCTTGGGTAAGCAGAGCCTAAACAAAGCCTTGCTAATGGCGACAAACGCGCAGCTTAAACAGCTAGCTAAAAAAGAGAAGCTACAAGACTTTGGGCTTAAAAAGCTCGCCACCTTTTTAGAGACTAAATTTACAAAGCCGGCAAAGCCTCTTATAATGGGCGTTGCAAATATAAATTCGGATAGTTTTAACGAGCAAAGCCGCATAAATACGCAAAATGGCATAGCTAAAATAGAAGCGATGATAGAAGCAGGTGCTGACTACATCGACCTTGGCGGCGTTAGCTCAAGGCCAGGGAGCGAGTATTGCGGACGCGAGGAGGAGTTTGGGCGCATAAAAGATATCATTGAAGAAATTTATAGGCTAAATTTACATGAAAAGGCAAAATTTAGCCTTGATAGCTTTGATCCTTATTGCTTAGAATTTGCGCTAAATCACGGCTTTAAGATGATAAATGATATCACGGCAAATGCAAATTTAGCCTCGCTTGCTGCAAGATACGATGCCCAGTTTTGCATGATGCATATGCAAGGAGACCCAGCTACCATGCAGATTGCGCCAAAATACAACGACTTAATCGGTGAAATTTCAGACTTTTTTGAGCAAAAGATTGTCCTAGCTAGGGAGCTTGGCGCTAAAAAGATAGTGCTTGATGTGGGTATCGGCTTTGGCAAGACGGCTGAGCAAAATTTACTGCTTATTAAGCATTTGGAGCATTTTTTGAAATTTGGCTGTCCGCTGCTAGTCGGTGCTAGTCGCAAATCAGTCATAAATCACTACTATAAAAGCGAGGTTAAGGACCGCTTGCCAGGCTCGCTTTATCTGCATTTAAAAGCCTTCGAAAACGGCGCGCAGATCATTCGCACACACGATGTGGCCGAGCACAAGCAGCTTTTTAATATGCACGAGGCGATGAGCCAAGCCACGCTTTGGTAGGGCGCTTGGCTAAAAAGAGGCTAGATGAAAAATTTATTGCCGCCACCTTGGATCAAATTTCCCCAGATTGCTCCATTTTCTATCGGCTGGAGGATGGGCTGCGGCGAGGATTATAAGTTTAAATTTAAAGAGTGGCTAAAAACGCTAAGTCAAGACGAGCAGCGCGAATACGAACAGCTCTTTGCTGAGCCTGCGACGTGGCGTGGATACTGGGACGAGAGGCTAGGCAAGGATAAGAGCACGCTTTTTATCAAGGATGATTTTGTTACCGACCTTTGGGAGCGTGAGCCTAGATATGATCTAAAGTGGCTTAAAAAGCGCTACAACGCTGGCAAGGCGGATAAATTTTTACTATTTTGGGGTCATCAAAAAAGTGCAAATTTAAGCGCAAGCTGCCTTAGTCAGTGGTATAGCTCTAGTTTTTGTGAAGATGAAACTAAATACATTTGCGCTGAGCAATATATGATGGCTAAAAAGGCTCAGTGTTTTGGCGATAAAGAGGCTTTGGAGCAAATTTTATCCGCCAAAGATCCAGCGCAGATGAAGGCGCTTGGCAGGCAGGTGTGCGGCTTTGACGCTAAGGTCTGGGACGAGGTCAAATTTGGCGTCGTGCTAAATGCGAGCTATCTAAAATTTAGCCAAAATGCCCATTTACGTGAATTTTTACTCCAAACTGGGAGTAAAATTTTAGTCGAGGCAAGCCCGGTTGATAAAATTTGGGGTATAGGCTTGGGCGCAAGCGATGAAAATGCGCAAAATCCTATGAGGTGGCGAGGGCAAAATTTGCTTGGCTTTGCGCTGATGAGAGCGAGGGACGAGATAGCAAAGGTCTATAAAAATGTCCATTTATGCGACGCAAGAGAGCTAAATTTGGATCATTTATAAAGTATGTTTAAGATAAAATGCGGTGTAAATTTGGAGCAAAAATGACAAAACAAGAGTACGAACGAGCGATAGATACGCTAAATGCGTGGGCAAAGGCCTACTACGACGAGGACGAGCCACTTGCAAGCGACGAGGAGTATGATGCACTATATCACGCGGTTTTAGCCTTCGAGCAGGCAAATCCCAGTGAAATTTCACTATTTTCGCCGACTAAGCGAGTGGGTGGTGGCGTAAAAGAGGGCTTTAGCAAGGCAAGCCACATAAAGCGCATGTGGAGCATGGAGGATATCTTTAGCCTTGGCGAACTTGATGCGTGGCTAAAGCGTGGCGATAAAGAGAATTTGACCTTTGTTGCTGAGCCAAAATTTGACGGAGCGAGCCTAAATTTACTATATGAAAATGGCGTTTTAGTTAGGGCGATAACCAGAGGCGACGGCGTTATAGGCGAAGATGTGACGCAAAATGCAAGGACGATAAATTCTGTTTTAAAGAGCATTAGCTACAAAGGGCTTATTGAAATCAGAGGCGAAGTCGTCATAAGAAAAGATGACTTTGAGCTACTAAATATAGAGCGCGCAAAAGAGGGCGAGGCGCCACTTTCAAACCCTAGAAATGCAGCTGCAGGAAGTCTCAGACAGCTTGATAGTGCAGTCACTGCAAAAAGAAAGCTACTTTTCATACCTTGGGGCGTGGGCGAACAGAGCCTTGGACTAAAAGATCACAGCGAGGTGATGAAATTTGTGCGAGATCTTGGTTTTGAGAGGGATGAATTTTTCAAAATTTTAAAAAAAGATGAGCTTGAGGCTGCGTATAATGAGCTACTAGCCAGCCGTGAGGCAAAGAGCGTGATGATGGATGGCATGGTGATACGAGTAAATGACCTTGCACGCTGTGAAGAGCTGGGCTACACAGTCAAATTTCCAAAATTTATGGTGGCGTTTAAATTCCCAGCCATTGAAAAGGTGACTAGGCTAAGAGATGTAGCACTTCAAGTTGGCAGAAGCGGCGTAGTAACGCCTGTTGGCGTGCTTGATGAGGTAAATATAGATGGTGCTAATGTAAAATCCGCCACCCTTCATAACTTTGATGAGATCGAGCGCCTTGGCGTTATGAAAAACGACTACATCGGCATCATCCGCTCAGGCGATGTGATACCAAAGATCACAAAGGTTTTTAAAGATAGGCGAGATGGCAGCGAGCAAGCGATTGATAGGCCTAAATTTTGCCCAGTTTGTGGCTCGCACCTGCTTGATGAAGGGGTCTTTGTAAAGTGTCAAAATTTAAGCTGCAGGGCAAGAGTGGTGGGCTCAATAATTCACTACGCATCGAAAAAATGCCTAAATATAGACGGCCTTGGCGATGCGATCGTAAATTTGCTATTTGACAAGGGGCTGATTGCTTGCATAAAAGATATCTACAGCCTTAAATTTGATGATCTCATGGCGCTTGAGGGCTTTAAAGAGAAAAAGGTAAATAACCTTTTAAATGCGATAGAGGCTAGCAAAGGTGCGGAGCTATCGCGCTTTATCACGGGTCTTGGCTGCGAGCACATCGGCGAGGTGGCGGCTAAAAAGCTAGCAAGCAGTTTTGGACTAGGCTGGCTTGATGCTAGCTTTGAGGAGCTTGTCTCGCTTGAGGGCTTTGGCGCGGAGATGGCAAATAGTTTAACCGACTTTGCCGAGGTAAATAGGGACGAAATTTTAGCTCTTAGCCAGATCGTGCAACCAAGCGTAACGCAAGTGCAGAGCATCTCAAACGCGCTAAGTGGCAAAACGGTCGTTATAACTGGCACGCTAAGTCGCCCAAGAGATGAGATAAAGGCCGAGCTTGAGAGCTTTGGCGCAAAGGTTTCTGGCTCAGTTTCTAAAAAAACAGACTTCGTCCTAGCTGGTGAGGAGGCTGGCAGCAAGCTTGACAAAGCAAATGAGCTAGGCGTGCTGGTGATCGATGAGAGCGAATATGAGAGGCTAAAACTTGAGGTTTGATAACTACGTCGCAAGCGTTTTAAATACAAGTAGAAACAAGGCGAGCGAGCTTATAAAATCTGGCAAGGTGCTTGCAGATGGGCAGATTTGCACCAAGGTTTCAAGCGAGGTTAGTGAGGCTAAAATTTCGCTACTTGATGAAATTTACGTTGGACGAGGCGCTTTGAAGCTAAAAAGCTTTTTAGAGGCTATGAAATTTGACCTAGCTGGCAAAAACGCACTTGATATAGGCAGCTCAACTGGCGGCTTTATGCAAATTTTGCTTGAGCGTGGCGTAAAGGGCGTGACTGGCGTCGATGTGGGCACTGATCAGCTAGATGCTAGCCTAAGAGGCGATGAGCGGGTGAAAATTTATGAAAAAACTGATGTCAGGGTGTTTGCTAAAACGCACAAAAATGAATTTAACCTCATAACCTGCGACGTGAGCTTTATCTCTTTGGCTGAAATTTTGCCAGCTATTTGCGAGCTAGCAAGCGAGAATTCGCTCATCATCACGCTTTTTAAACCGCAGTTTGAAGTGGGCGTTGGCGTAAAACGCAACAAAAAAGGCGTTGTCACCGACACTAAGGCTGTAAATTTAGCGATGAAGCGCTTTGAAGTGCTAGCAAGTAGCTTGAAATTTGAACTGATAGCTTGCAAAGAGTGCGAGGTCAAGGGAAAGGAAGGAAATGCCGAATTTTTCTACGCTTTTAACAAAAGATAACATCACTGCCGTTGCGATCGGGCACTTTGACGGCGTGCACAGGGGGCACAAGCAGCTTTTAAAACAGCTTGGCGAGTTTGGCGGACTTGTTGTCATTGATAAAAACAAGGCAAACATCACGCCAAAGCTAAAGCGAGCCGAGTACTCAAACTATCCTTGCTTCTTGTATGATTTTGAGAGTATAAAAGGGCTTAGCGGCGAGGAATTTATCGCACTTTTAAAGAGGGATTTTAAAAATTTAAAAAAGATCGTTGTTGGGTTTGATTTTAGATTTGGCAGAAACAGAGCGTGGGACAAGCACGATCTGAAGAGGATTTTTGATGGAGAAGTGGTCGTCGTTGATGAGGTTTGCTATGACGGCATGGGCGTGCATAGCTCCTCCATCAGAGAGCTGATACGCCAAGGCAACATCGATGAGGCAAACAGGCTAATAGGCAGGGAGTACTCGATTGAGGGCAACGTGATAAAAGGGCAGGGCATCGGCGCAAAAGAGCTGGTTGCTACGCTAAATTTAGATATAAAAAGCTATCTTTTGCCGCGCGAAGGCGTCTATGCGACAAGAACGAGGATGGGCTCATACACCTATGGCTCGGTCACTTTTATAGGCAACAGGCTTAGCACGGATGGAAATTTTAGCGTCGAGACGCACATCTTAGACGAGGTCGCGCCAAAAGTGACAAAGCACGTTGCTGTTTGCTTCATAAAACGTTTGCGCGATAATAAAAAATTTAATAATCTAAGCGAGCTAAAAGAGCAGATAAAACGCGATATAAACGAGGCTAGGCAGTGCGTGGGCGTGTGCGATCTCTTTTTTGGAGAGACGATGAGATACTTTGACGGATATGGAGCTGGTATATGAGAGATGAAATTTTTAAAGAGCCTATAAGCAAGCAGTTTGAATTTGATGACTTTGTGGCGAGCGTTTTTGATGATATGATCTCGCGCTCGGTGCCATTTTATGACGTGAGCTCAAATTTAAATGCAAAGCTACTTGCTAAAATTTTGCCAAAATCAGCAAAAGTGTGCGACCTTGGCTGCTCTACGGCAAATAGCCTGCTTTTGCTAAATAACCTTAGAAACGACCTCGTGTTAAGCGGTGTGGATAACTCTGAGGCGATGCTTGCAAATGCAAAAAACAAGGCAAAGGCTTATGGGGCTGATATAGAGTTTATCTTGGATGACATTTTAGAGTGCGAGCTAGAGGGCTTTGACGCTGTTTTGGCAAACTATACTTTGCAGTTTATCAGACCGCCAAAAAGAGCTGATCTGGTGCAAAAAATTTATAACGGACTAAATGAAAATGGCGTATTTTTGTTTAGCGAAAAGATCATCTTTGAAGATAAAAAGCTTACTAAAAGCGTCATAGAAATTTACGAGAACTACAAGCAAGCGCAAGGCTACTCACGCTACGAGATCGCCCAAAAAAGAGAGGCGCTTGAAAATGTGCTGGTGCCATACACCGAAGAAGAAAATAGAAACTTAGCCCTAAATGCTGGCTTTAAGCGTGTCGAGAGCACATTTAAATGGGGAAATTTTATGAGCTTTTTGGCGTTTAAGTAAAATTTAAAAATATCTGCTTTTGTATTTAAATATAAAATTTAATCATAAACATTGAATTTAAAATTTAGATTTTGCTTCGCAATGTCAGCATTTTTGGATAATGAAATTTAATAATAAAGAAATTTAGCGGGATAGCTCCCGCTAAATTTACTCATTTATCGCTGCGTTTCCGTGGTGGTGGAAGTCATCGTAGATGATCTTAGAAGTTTGGAATTTCTCGCGTTTTAGCTCGCGAACTCGTAAAAATTCCTCTTCATCGATCTTTTTGATCTGGATAGCTGCTTTAAATGTCGGAGTCTTGCTGATGTAGTCCCAACCGCTACTTGTTAACTCGTTGCAAGAGCTCTCCCAGTAGTGGAAAGTCATCTGGATGATGCCATCAGGCACGATGTCAGTCACTTCAGTTTTTACGACGATGTAGCCGTATCTACTCCAAGCTTTGATAAAGTCGCCTTGTTTTAGTCCGTATCTTTCTGCAAGTGCTGGGCTCATCTCAGCGATAGGTCCGATGCTATCTCCGCCCTCCTCGATGGCACGTGAGCGTCTTGTCATGGTGCCAACTGTGTATTGATAAACTTTTCTTGTAGTTAAAAGCTGTATCGGATACTCAGCGTCAGTCTTCTCATCGACTGAACCAGCCATGATAGGATACTCAGGCGACATATTCATCTTCTTAGCAAACTCAAGTTTTGCGCTCTCGATCTCATCAGCCTTATCCACAAATAAGCAAGGCACAAAGCGACCTTTGCCATCAGGTGTAAAGAATTTTTTATCAAGATAGAGGCTTTGACCACCCATATCATCTTCAGTTGGGCATGGCCAGTGAAGTCCGTGATATTTTTTAAGTCTATAATAGCTCATGCCGCCGTAGCGTCTAGGGTCGCATTTTCTAACTTCTTCCCAAATTTCTTCTGGTGAGTTGAAGTTAAAGCCCTCAGTTGCGCCCAAACGACGTGCGATCTCGCAAACGATCCACCAGTCTTGTCTAGCATCTCCTGGAGGTGTGATGACAGCTTCGTTGTGCTGGACACGGCGCTCTGCGTTTGTGTAAAGACCCTCTTTTTCACTACTTGCAACGCCAGGGAGAACGACGTCAGCTTTTAGTGAAGTCTCAGTTAAAAATAGGTCTTGAACCACGTAGAAATCGACATTTGCGATGCCTTTTAAGAAGTGGTTTGTATTTGGCTCAGAGATGACCGGGTTTTCGCCGATAGTCCAGAAGAAATGCACTCTGCCATCAAGTATCGCATCAGGTACTTCAGTCTTGTGGATGCCTATCTTTGAGTTTAAAAATCCAGGCTCAAGGTGCCACATTTTCTCAAACCAAGCTCTTTGCTCTGGGTCGGTGACTGAGCCAAGATTTGGGAAGATATTTGGTAAAACGCCCATGTCGCAGCAGCCTTGAACGTTCTCTTGACCTCTAAGCGGCAAGTCGCCTGTGCCAAGCTCGCAGATATTACCAGTGATCAAGAATAAATTTGATACATCACAAACTCCGCCAACGCCGTGGTTGAAGTGAGTTACGCCCATGCCGTGAGTGATGACGGCTGGTTTTGTAGTGGCATACATTCTAGCAGCTGCTCTTATGTCCTCTGGATTTAGCCTTGTGTATTTTGCTACAACCTCTGGAGCATAGTCTTTTACAGCTTCTTTGACGTACTCGATGCCTATTGTGTGATCTCTTACAAATTCCTCATTTACAAGGCCTTCTTCGATGATAGTGTAAAGAAGTGCGTTGATAACTGGGATGTTGTGCTCAGGCTCTAGCTGCAAGTGGATGTCGGCTCTACTTGCAAACTCAGTCTTGATAGGGTCGATAACGATCAGTTTTGCACCGCGGTTTAGCGCTCTTTGGATGTGCATAGCTGCTATTGGGTGGCCATTTTCTGGGTTTGAACCTATCATTAATATACAGTTACTATAGGTGCCAATCTCTGTAAAGCTATTTGTGGCAGCTCCGTTTCCGATTGTTTTAGCAAGTCCTGCTACTGTCGGAGCGTGTCAAATTCTGGCGCAGTGATCGACGTTGTTTGTGCCAATTACAGCGCGCATTAGCTTTTGAGCGACGTAGTTGTCTTCAAGCGTACAGCGTGCTGAGAAGTTTCCTGCTAGTGAGTCAGGGCCGTATTTCTCTTTTGCCTCTTTCATCTTTTCTACGACAAGGTCAAGCGCCTCGTCCCAGCTGGCCTCTTCAAATTCACCATCCTTTGAAAAGACTCCGTTTTTCTTTCTAATAAGCGGCTTTGTAAGTCTGTCTGGACTTGCAACGTAATCCCAGCCATAAAAGCCCTTTAAACATAAATTTCCTTGATTGACTGGATTGTCTTCGACGCCAGTAGCGGCACGAACGACGTTATTTTCCACGTGCAAGGTTACTTGACAGCCTGTCCCGCAATAAGGACAGATGACTTTGCCTTCTTTCATTACTTTCTCCTTCTAATTATGCATTTTTTGCATATTTATTTTGAGTAATATTACTAGCGCGAAACTTAATCTTTTATGAAAAATTCTTTATTTAAAAAATAAATTTTAATTTTAAGTTATATTTTATATAAAAATTAAAAAGCCGAATATATAGGAATTTAAAAAATATGCTAAATTTGCAGAAATTTCTAAAATTTATCAAATAAGAAATAAATTGTGTAAATTTGACACAGAAGCTGAAAGATGAAAAATTAAATTTAAATTTAGTTTGAGGCAAGATGTTTAAACAATAATAAAGAGAAATTTTGAAAGAAAAAAGTGAAATTTAAAGGGAGAGCAGATCGCTCTCCGTGGGATTATTTATCTCTTAAGCCAAGCTCAGAGATTAGTTTTGAATATGTAGTGTAGTCTTTGTTTTTAAGATACTTTAAAAGTCTTTTTCTTTGACCAACTAGTTTCAAAAGACCTAAACGTGATGAAAAGTCTTTTTTGAAAATTTTAAGGTGTTCTGTAAGTTCAGTTATTCTAGCTGTTAAAAGAGCTATTTGAACTTCTGGAGAGCCTGTATCTCCCTCTTTTCTAGCGAATTTCGCAACTATTTGAGCTTTTTTAGCCGAATCCAAAGCCATGATGACCTCCTGATTGGTGAATTTTGGAAGAGCGATTATAGCATTTAAAACATAAAGTTAGATAAAATTACGCTTTTTAAAAATTAATGAAAAATGCAGTAAAAATTTAATAAAATTAGGGTTATTTAAAGAGTTAAGGAAGATAAATGCTTTTTACAAAGGCAAGCGAATACGCTCTACTTTCGCTTATTTTAATATCTCAAAAATCATCGCCAGTCGATGTTGATACGATCTCAAATGAGCTTAAAATTTCAAAAAGTTTTCTGGCAAAAATTTTACAAAATTTAGCAAAAGATGGAGTTTTAAAGTCATTTAAAGGAGCAAATGGCGGTTTTGCACTAAACGGCGAACCTGAAAATTTAAGCATAAAAAAGATAATCGAATGCGCCGAAAAGCGCGAACTAAGCGTCTTTGAGTGCTCGTCTTCAGCGCTTGGTTGCCCATCAAATAAAGCCTCAAGCTGTCAAATTTGGTCGATGTTTAGTGGCCTTCAAGGCAAGATCGACGAGATGCTTGACGCGATAAAACTAAGTGACATCGTTAAGAAGTAAAGTTGGCAAAGCAAAAAAATAATATCTTGACTCTTGTCGCACCGTTTCTTGCGCCAATTGTCAAATTTAAAAGTCTTAGCATCGTTGGCATCATCGTTGCCATCCTTGCTATCATCATCGTGCCGCTTCCAAGCGCGGTGCTTGACTTTTTCTTAGCACTTTCGATCTCGATTTCAGTGCTTATTATTTTGATATCTATTTACGTACCAAAGCCGACTGATCTTAGCACGTTTCCAACACTCATTCTCATCATCACGCTTTTTCGTCTTTCGCTAAACATAGCAACTACGCGTATGATATTAAGCGAAGGTCACAACGGCCCAGAAGCGGTCAGCGAGATCATCTCAAGCTTTGGAAATTTCGTCGTTGGTGGCAACTTTGTCATCGGTACCATCGTCTTTTGTATCTTGGTGCTCATAAATTTCATGGTCGTAACAAAGGGTTCAACTCGCGTGAGTGAGGTGCAAGCGCGTTTTACACTTGATGCGATGCCAGGTAAGCAAATGGCGATAGATGCGGATCTAAACGCAGGTTTAATAGACGAAAAAACGGCGCGCGAAAGACGTCAAGCTATCATCGGCGAGGCAAATTTTTATGGCGCGATGGATGGTTCGTCTAAATTTATAAAAGGTGACGCCGTCGCTGGCATCATCATCACTATAATTAACATCATCGGCGGCTTTGCTATCGGCTCGTTTCAGCACGGCCTTGATATGGCGACATCTGCTCAGTATTACACGATCCTAACTATCGGCGATGGCCTAGTTAGCCAGATCCCAGGACTTATCACTTCAACAGCGACTGCTATCATCATCACAAGGGCTAGCAAAGACGACGAGGACTTTGCAGAGGGCACGCTAAATCAGCTATTAGGCGACTATAAAACCTTACTGATAGTGGGCTTCATACTATTTATGTTTGCTCTTGTGCCAGGACTTCCAACCCTATCTCTTGGCTTTATAGCACTGCTATTTTTAGGGCTTGGCTACATCATTAAGCAGACCAAAGATGGTGGGCTAAATTTAAACCTTGCACCAAAAGAGAAAACTGCTTCTAAAAAGGCTGGCGGCGCTGCGCCAAGTGGGGCAGGGGCGGCAGCTGCGAGTGGTGGGGCTGCTAAGGCACCAAAGAAGAGCGACGAAGAGATCGCAAGAGAAGAAGAGACAAAGATAAATGACATCTTAAAGCTTGAAATTTTAGAGCTTGATCTGGGATATGGCCTGCTAAAGCTAGCTGATGTGGATCTAATAGAGAGAATTCGCGCTATGAGGCGAAACATCGCTTCAAGTCTTGGCTTTTTGATGCCAAAGATAAGGATCCGCGACAACCTCCAGCTACCGCCAAACGAGTACCGCTTTAAGCTAAAAGGCATCGTGATCGGTCAGGGCGAAATTTACGCGGATAAATTTCTAGCGATGGATAGTGGTCTAGTTAGCGAAGATATCGAGGGGATTCCGACAAAAGAGCCAGCTTTTGGGCTAGACGCTCTTTGGATCGATGCTAGTGTCAAAGAGGACGCCATACTTAGCGGCTACACGATAGTTGATCCTGCAAGCGTCATCTCAACGCACATGAGCGAGCTTATCAAGCAAAACGCAGCCGAGCTTCTAACTCGCCAAGAGACGCAAAATTTACTAGACAAACTAAAGATCGACTACCCAGTCGTGGTCGAGGATACGCTAAGGATCGCACCTATAAATTTGATCCAAAAAGTCTTAAAAACGCTGCTTAAAGACAATATCCCGATCAAAGACCTACTTAGCATACTTGAAGCCATCAGTGACATCGCCGAGGTTAGTAAAAATTTAGATATGATCATCGAGCATGTGCGTGCAGCGCTTTCGCGTGTCATTACTTCGCTTTATGTAGATGAAAAGGGGCAGCTAAATTTTTATATCCTAGACACAGCTGCACAGCAAAAGCTGATGGATGCGGTGCAGTATAAAGACGGCGCATATCACCTAATGATAAACGTAGCGCAGACATCATCGATCGTGCAGGCGCTAAGGCGTGAAAAAGAGAAACGACCTATGAGCCAGCATGGAGAAATGGTGCTTTGCGTGGAGCCAAGCTTGCGTAAATTTATAGCAAATATCTGCGCAAATTTTGCCATCGACATAGTGGTGCTAAGCTTTGCTGAGATCTCGGCAAATACGCCATTTGAAACGGTTGGCGTCATAGAAATAGAAAATTTATAAAGGAAAAAGATGAAAATTTATCACCTCTCACACACCGATCTTGACGGATACGGAGCGCAATACATAACAAATTTTTACTTCAAAGATGTGAAATTTCTAAACTCAAACTACGGCAGAGAGATAGATGATAAATTTTATCAAATTTTAGATGAGATAGATGCCTCAAATGATGGTAAAAACGTCATCTTAATCACCGATCTAAATTTAACCCCAGCTCAGTGTGAGAGCTTTGAGGAGATGATAGAGGGTAAAAATATCAAGCTATTTTTGCTAGATCATCACCAAAGTGGTACCGAGTGCGCGAGCGCTTACTCATGGTATTTTTTAGATAGCTCAAGGTGCGCTACAAAGATCACTTACGACTTTTTTGCGGGCATCTTTGGTCAAAACAAGGAGCTTGAAATTTTTAGTGACGTCGTAAATGCCGTGGATATCTGGCTAAAAGATGATAAAAATTTCGAGATGGGCAAGGTTTGTTTGGGGCTTGTGGCAAACGCTAAAGAGATAAATAAGGTGATGTTTGAAGCTGAAAACAACCTCTATATGGATCATATCTTAAAAGAAGCGAGCAAATTTTTTAACGAGAAAAACGACTACATAGGCCTTGATATGCAGGTACATGCTATTAAAAAGTCATTTTTCAAAGAGGATAAAGACGATACGCTAAGCAATCTAATCTCAAACTACGTCGTAAAAAAACTTAGTGAAAATAAAGAGAAATTTAGCATAAGCTATAAAGATCATAAAGGAATTTTAACCTACAATGTCGGCAATGTTTCTGTTATCGGCAACGACTTTTTGGTGGCAAATCCTGAATTTGACTTCTTTATTGACGTGACAAATAAAAAAACGCTAAGCTTTCGCGCAAATGGCAAGCTAGACGTTAGTGTCATGGCAAAACACCTAGTTGGCGGCGGCGGACACGTCAATGCAAGCGGCGGGCTATTTGCAAATTTCAAAGATGGCTTTAGCTATGAGCCGATTAAAGCCCAGATAGTTGATCTAATAACTAAAAAAACACAGGAGGAGATATGAAAGAAGAAGAGGTAAGCGTAGAGGAGCTTAGCTACGAGCTTAGCATGGTGCTTGAAGCGATGTTTTACTATGCTGGCGTGAAAAAAGATAAGCTTGAAGAGGCGGCAAATCTCTATGTCGAGTGCATCGACGATGCGCTAGAAAACTCTGATGCTAGCGGTAGCGACGAGGTCATAGAGATAGTTGAATATATGAAAAAACACCATTCAAAGTTATTTAAATAAGGAGAAAATATGAAGAAAATTTTAGTTTTAGCGGCGGCACTTTTTGCGTTAAATGCTATGGCAAATGAAAATTTAGACAAGGCAAATGAGCTTTATGCAAAGAAAAATTTTAACGAGGCCTATCTTGCTTTTAATAAAGCATGCGGCGAGGGTGAAAAAAAAGCTTGCACTATGAATGCGATCATGCTATTTAACGGCGATGGCGTGGCAAAAGATAAAGCTCAGGCTGAGAAAATTTTTACAAAAATGTGCGACGAAAATGAGGGCATGGCCTGCGAAAAACTAGGCGAAATGACAGCTTATGGCCTCATAAAAGACAAAGATGATAATGAAGCAAAAAGCGAAGAGAAGGCAAAAGCTTTGTTTAAAAAAGCTTGCGATAACGGCTATAAACCAGCTTGCGACTTTGTAACAAAATAGATCAAAAAGGGCTTAAAATGGGCTACAAACATAAAGATTTGATAGGAACTAGAGAGCTTAGCAAGGAAGAAATTTTATATTTTCTAGAGGCGGCAAAAGAGTTTAAGGAGCTAAATTTAAGCCAAGTGAAAAAAAATGACTACCTTCGTGGAAAGACCACGATCAACGCATTTTATGAAAACTCGACAAGAACTAGAACATCCTTTGAGATCGCAGCAAAGAGGCTTGGAGCTGATACAATAAATTTTAGCTCATCAAGCTCTAGCGTGACAAAAGGCGAGAGCCTAAATGACACGATGAATAACATGGCTGCTATGAGAACTGATATCATCGTGCTTCGTCACCCAAGCTCTGGTGCGGCAAAATTTGCAGCTGATAGAACAGAGGCTAGCGTCGTAAATGCAGGGGACGGCACAAATGAGCACCCAAGCCAAGCTCTGCTTGATCTTTTCACACTAAGAGAGCATGGTAAAATTTTGGATAAAAATTTAAACGTGGCGATCATCGGTGACATCGCTAGAAGCCGCGTGGCAAGGTCTGACATCTGGGCGATGAAGAAATTTGGCATAAATTTAAAGCTCTTTGCGCCAAGAATGATGATGCCAAAAGACGCTGAGGTCTTTGAGTCTCAAATTTGCAAAAATATGGAGGAGGCTTGCGAGGGCAGCGACGTCATCATCATGCTTCGCATCCAGCTAGAGCGTGGCGGTGCGGACGTGGCATTTCCAAGCTCGAGAGAGTACTCGAAATTCTTTGGACTAAATAAAAATAGGATAAAGCTAGCAAAGCCTGATGCGATCGTGCTGCACCCAGGACCGATAAATAGGGGCGTGGAGCTAAACTCAGACGTGGCTGATGGCACGCACTCAGTCATACTAAATCAAGTTGAAAACGGCGTTGCTATAAGAATGGCGATACTAAATACGCTTGCAAAAAATAGGGGCTAACGATGAAAATAGCAATAATTAACGGCACTATCGTAAATAGCGACGAGAAATTTAAGGCAAATATCCTAATAGAAAACGGCAAAATAGCCAAAATCGGAGGTGAGAAATTTGAGGCTGATAAGGTCATAGACGCTACAAATAAGCTCGTCATGCCAGGACTTATCGACATGCACGTGCATTTTCGCGATCCTGGTCAAGAGTATAAAGATGACATCATCTCAGGCTCGCAGGCCGCCGTGGCTGGAGGAGTGACCACCTGCCTTTGCATGGCTAACACAAACCCAGTAAATGACAACGCCTCAATCACAAGAGCGATGATAGAAAAGGCTAAAAACTGCGGGCTAATCGATCTTTTGCCGATCGCTGCTATCAGCAAAGGGCTTGGTGGCAACGAGATCGTCGAAATGGGCGATCTTATAGAGGCTGGCGCAGTTGCATTTAGCGATGACGGCCTACCAGTGACTAGCTCAAGCGTGATGAGAGCGGCACTTGAGTACTCAAGCATGTTTGGTAGCTTTTGTATAAGCCACTCAGAGGACTGCTCGCTTTGCAGACAGGGCGTCATGCACGAGGGTAAGGTCTCGGCCATACTTGGACTTCGCGGCATGGCGAGAGAGAAAGAGGAGATCGCAGTGAGCCGTGATATGTTGCTCGCAAAGCTCACCAAAGCGCACATTCACATCGCTCACGTAAGCTCAGAGTACTCGCTAAAGATCATCGAAATGGGCAAAAAAGAGGGCATAAACATCACTTGCGAAGCCACACCTCACCACTTTAGCTTTAGCGACGATGAAATTTTGAAAAATGCCTACGATACAAATTTCAAAATGTCGCCGCCACTTCGTGAGATAAACGACGTAAAAGCGGTGAGAGAGGCACTAAAAAGCGGACTAATAGACGTTATCGCCACCGACCATGCCCCACACCACACGGACGAAAAGATAGTGGAATTTGACAAGGCGCCATTTGGCATCATCGGACTTCAAACCCTTGTGCCACTCACTCTTAAGCTCATAAATGAGGGCGTTATAAGCTTAGAGCGCATGGTGGAGCTAACATCTACAAATGCAGCTAAGATGCTAAATTTAAAAGATAAGGGCAGGCTTGCTGAGGGCATGCTAGCTGACATCGCGGTGATAGATCCTGAGATTGAGTATATTTATGATGAAAAGATAAACCGCTCAAAATCGGTAAATTCTCCACTCTTTGGCAAAAAGCTAAAAGGCGCAGCGACCACCACGATAAAAAGTGGCAAGATAGTTTATGAGTTTGGAAAATAAGCCAAATTTGCTCGCACTTGCGGGCAAATTTGCTTTAGATGCTTTGAGATATAAAATTTGCTAGAAATTTCTAGCAAATTTTACTTTTCATGAGTTATATTTTTTAACGATACCGCGAACGACTTTTTCTATAAAAAGTGCAGAAGCTACTTCACAGTGCTCTCTTGTAGAGTGCGGTGAGTAGATGTTTGG
>NZ_PIQW01000011.1:0-95396 GCF_003048445.1 Campylobacter concisus | reverse complement strand
CAAGCAGACCCCGGCATACGCCCCCTAGAACGGCCGCGTGGGCGCGGAGATGTCTATAAGCGACCGAGGGGGGGGTTTGGGGGCGGAAGGGGCGACGTTTTGCGTCGCAAGCTCGCAACTGCAAGCAGACCGTAAGTAGAAACCCCTTCTGCCACCAAAAGCCAAATTTTCACTATCACAGCTCAAACAATAAATTTAATCACCCAAAACGCGGTGGATGACACCCACTTCTTCTTAAACTAAAGTAAAATTTATAAAAAACCCTACTAAAAAGGTCCTTGCCAAATTTCAGGCACTGCTTAGCTTTGCTATTAAAAATGCAGTTACAATGCAGCGGACCTGCTAGCAAAAAGGGATTTATCTCAATGTGAAAAAATGTAAAATCATTTAAAAATTTGCGTGTTTTTTGAAAATCGCTGATATGTTTTTTGCCGAGATTAATGAGCTTTACGCATGGGACAAGGCATCAGCGTTTTTCCTTTGTAGTGAATTTTTGTCGCATTATAAACGCTCTTTGCCAAATTTTTGTTTAAAGTTTGGGCGCTACTAAATTTCGCGCCCAGAGTTTTTAGTCTTTTTTGCCTTTATTTAGGGATTTTAGTTTAGCATCCATATCAGCTGTAAGCATCGTAAAGACCTTATTTGTAAGATCTTTAGTTAGATCTTTTGCCTCTTGCATAGTCTTTTGGCTAAATTCATTCAAAAGTTTGTCCGCTTTTTTCTTATCTTTTTTATAAAGTTTTACGTACTCATCTTCAAATTTAGCCTGTTTTACCGCCAACTCTTTTTCAAATTTAGCGTATGCCTCTTTTACCACTGGCGAATACTTCTCATAGTCAGTCATCACAAGGGTTTGAAGCTTTCTATAAACCCAGTATATCGAAGTGTCATCAGCGTCGTATGAGCCATCAGAGTAGCCTTTTATAAAGCCATCAAGCCCCTCGTAATACGGCAAATAAACGCTAAGATCAGCCATACCAAGAGCGACGTAGGTCACACGACCGATCTCTTTTGGTAGCCATGGGCGCACCTGCATGACGTGAGACTCATACGTTCTAAAGACGCTTATAGCACGGTAGATGTTTTTCTTATCTTCATCTTTGCTAGCGTAGTTATCAAACGGCGTGCCGTCGTAGTGGGCTCTCATCGCAGCTTTTAGATCTTCTACACTTAGTTTTTTCTCTGGTTTTAAAAATACTGGAAATTTCTGACCATCAGCGAAGTCTTGTTTTAAGCTTGGGTTAAACATGCTTTGAACCCAGCAAACACGTGGGTAGTTGTAAGTCACATCTCTCTCATCGTCCCTTGTATAGGCCTTTGTGAAGTTAAATTCGCCATCTTTTGCAGGGTCGTAAGTCTTGTTGTCGATCGCAAATTTGATGACATCTTTTGCGCCCATGAAATTTGGATCATTCTCTTTATAAGCGTGAAGTCTGCCTTGGTTTGCAGTGACGAAGTACTCATCTTGTGGGATCTTCGAAGCGATCCATTTGTGGCCTGTGCCAGTTTCAAAGTACCAAAGCTCGTTTGCATCGATAAATACCACGCCAAAGCCCTCTCCAGCGCCTTTTGTCTCTACTATCTCGCCAAGAAGCTTAACGCCCTCTTTTGCACTCTTCATACGCGGCAAAAGCACGTCAGGGATGTCATCTTCTGTGATACCGGTCTCTTCGTTGTATGGATCAACTTTTAAAAGCTCATCTTTTGCGTAGATGGTCTCAGTGCCACTTAGTCCAACGCCAGCCTCGTTGTAGCCGACTGCTCCGTGAAGTTTTGTGTGTGAGTTTGCGATAGTTGTGTATCTCATGCCATCTTTTGGAAGCGGATATGTAAAGTCATTTGCGCCGTCATGGGCCTTTGAGCTGTGCATGCCAGTTTGGTTTTTCGTAGCTGGATGTATCAAAAAGACTTGCGCCTTTATAGCCTTGCTATCTGCGCTCCTAGCCACTAACATAGAGCCGTCGTTTGAAGCTTTATCTCCTACTAAAATGGTAGTGCATGCCAAGCTACTTGTGCCTAAAATCGCACTCATAGCGACGATTGATGCAAGAATTTTCCCTTTCATTTTTACTCCTTAGTAAAATAAATTTCTTATATGTGATTATATTTCAAATTTAATAATTTAGTTCTAAATTTTAAAACTTTTTTAAGTTAAATGTAAATTTATCGCAAATTTTCTCTAAGTGAAATTTAAATTTTCTAAAGGATTTTTCGCTATAATCCAAATCTTACGCACTTGCGTATAAAATTTCAAAAAGGATTAGCATGCCAAAGATGAAAACCGTTCGCGGTGCTGCTAAGCGCTTTAAAGTAGGTAAAAATAAGATAAAAAGAGGCTCTGCTTTTAGAAGCCATATCTTAACAAAAAAACCTAGTAAGCGTATGAGAGATTTGCGTGGCCCACAATACGTGGATAGCACAAATGTCCCAGCCGTTCGCAAAATGCTCGGCGTATAAGCAGCTGTAGATTTAAGTTTTTGACAAAAAAGTCATTCAAACTCCCCCAAATTTAGGGGCAAGACTCACTTCGTGAGCGCCAATTTGTAAAAGGATAAATATGGCAAGAGTAAAAACAGGCGTAGTTAGAAGAAGACGCCATAAGAAAGTTTTAAAGCTAGCACGTGGCTTTTTCAGTGCTAGACATAAACACTTTAGAAAAGCTAAAGAGCAACTAGAGAGAAGTTTAGTTTACGCATACCGCGACAGACGCCAGAAAAAACGTGATTTCAGACGTTTATGGATTGTTCGTATCAACGCAGCTTGCAGACTAAACGACATTAGTTATTCAAGATTTATCAACGGCTTAAACAAAGCTAAGATAGAGCTTGATAGAAAAATTTTAGCTGATCTAGCTATGAATGACGCGAAGGCATTTGCGGCACTTGCAAAACAAGCAAAAGATGCTTTGAAATAAACCTTTTCTCCGCTTTGGCGGAGATCTTCTTTTTTATACACTTTAAAATTTAATAACAAAAACTCTAAAAACTCTTTGTTTTACACAAAATTTGATATGAAATTTAGCCCGCGACTTTTACAAACTACTAGCCAAATTTAACTACCAGCAACCAAAATAACTAAATTTCAATACTCGTATCAAAGCAGTGTTTAAAAGCTCCACTAAATAAAATTTCGGCAGAGATTTTTACACCCCACTAAATTTCATATAAATTTATTCTCGAAATATTTAAGTAGCTAAACTCTTAAATGGTTTGTATTTAAATTTTAATCAATACCAATATAAATTTAGCTAGCTGTTGGGCGTAAATTTAGCGATATAAATTTGAAATTTTACTTGTTCTGATTAACCCAAAGCAAGCGTAAAACTCACTCTAAAAGCTAAATTTCAATACTCGTATCAAAGCAGTGTTTCACCGCTCCACTAAATAAAATTTTACCTTTTTCCAGCCTAAGACCAAGCTCCTCGCCGCTTTTTGGATAGACTTTTAGGCATTGCGGTGCGTTTAAATTTAAAGTAGCGCCGTAAAAGCAAGCTGCCATGCCAGTGCCACAAGCTAGCGTCTCGTCCTCCACGCCCCTTTCGTAGGTTCTCACCTTTAAAACACCGCCATCAAATTTGGCTAAATTTACATTTGCATTGTATTTTTGACGAAGCGCCCTGCACTCTTTGACGTCAAATTCATCTAAATTTTGCGTGAAATTTACAAGATGCGGCACGCCAGTATCGTAAAAGTACCAAGTTTTGCCATTTTCATTTAGCGGTTCGCTTAAGATTTTTGGACTTGTTAGCACGACCTCGACGCACTCATCTTTCACGCTTGCCATCACCTCGCCGCTGCCAGTTAGCAAGGCAAATTCGCTCGAACTTACAAGGCCGTTTAGATAGGCATATCTAGCAGCCGCACGCGAGCCGTTGCCACACATAGCAGCGTAGCTTCCGTCGCTGTTGTAAAATTCCCATTTCACGCCCTTTTCGTAAGGCAAAAGCACGATGAGCCCGTCAGCTCCCACGCCGTTTGTCCGGCTACAAATTTGCCTTGCAAGCTCGCTTCTATCTTTGCTTAAAAATGTGTGAAATATGACAAAATCATTGCCACTAGCGTTGTACTTTGAGACTTGCATGAGCTGTCCTTTTATTTTTTGCGTGATTTTACTAAAATTTAGATAAGAGTTATTAGTAATTTTAAAGGAGCCACCTTGAAGAGCTACATCTTAAATTTAGAAAAAGAGTTTTCTTTGATAGAAAATGGCTTTAAAGAGCAAGAAACTAGGGCTTTGGCTGACTATAAAACAAATGGAGCTGAGCACTGCAAAGAGCTGGCGCGTCTAGCATACAGCTCAAAGCTCTATCAAGTCAGGATGTACGCCGTCTTTCTCTTTGGATACCTATCGGATCGTGAAGAAATTTTGACGTTTATGAGAGATCAGGTTTCAAAGGATGAAAACTGGCGAGTTCAAGAAATTTTAGCAAAGGCGTTTGATGAGTTTTGTAAAAAAGTTGGCTACGAGCAAGCACTTTTAACCATCGATGAGTGGCTAGAAAATGGCAACACAAATGCAAAAAGAGCCGTAACAGAGGGCCTTAGGATATGGACTAGTAGGCCCTATTTTAAAGATAACCCAGATGAGGCCATTAGGCGGCTTTCTAGTCTAAAAAATAGTGCGAGCGAGTATCTTAGAAAATCAGTTGGCAATGCCTTAAAAGATATAAGTAAGAAATTTCCAAATTTAGTAAAAGCCGAGCTTGATAGCTGGGATTTGGGTAGTAAAGAGGCCATGCAAACATATAAATTTGCTAGTAAATTTATCAAGAAATAGCGCCGATCTGCTTTAAAAATTTCTCTAGCTCCAGCTCTAAATTCTCCCTGTCATTGCTATTATCGATAACAAATTTTGCCATTTTTTTCTTTTGTTCGATGTCCATCTGAAGCTCTACTCTAGCCTTTGCATCCTCTAAGCTTAGAGCGTTTCGGCTCATTAGACGGCTTAGTAAAAGCTCTTTTGGCGCGTAGATCACAGCTACATTTTTAAACTCAGCGTAACGCTCTTTTTTTTCAAAAAACAAAGGGATATCGACAAAATAAACCCGTTCCAAGCGCTCAAGCTGCGAGGCCTTTGATAAAATTTCAGCCTTTATCTTTGGATGCAAAATTTGCTCTAAATTTTTAAGCTTTTTTGGCTCACGAAAGACGATGGCGCCCAGTTTTTTGCGATCTATCTTGCGAGCCTCATCTAAAATTTGCTCGCCAAAAGCTTCTACTATCTCGCCTTTGCAAAATTCAAGCTGCTCGTGAGCGATAAGGTCTGCATCGATCACGCTAAATCCTCGCTCTTTTAGTAAATTTACAACCGTGCTTTTGCCGCTGGCGATCGAGCCTGTGATGACGTAGGCGTTTGGAAATTTCTGCAAAGTCGCTCCATTTTTGAAAATTGATAACAATTTTAGCAACTTTTGGCTAAAGTTTTAAAAAATAACCAAAAGGGCGAAAATGATAAGTTATAAAGATGCCGGAGTCGATATAGATGCTGGAAATAGCTTTGTTGAGGCGATCAAGCCTTTCGTAAAATCTACGCAAACACCAAACGTCATAGGCGGCATCGGGTCATTTTCAGGTGCGGTCAGACTGCCAAGCGGATATAAAAATCCAGCTATTTTAGGCGCCACAGACGGCGTTGGCACGAAGCTACGTCTTGCTATCGACGCTAAGAAATTTGACGGCGTTGGCGAGGATCTAGTCGCTATGTGCGTAAATGACCTCATCTGCAACTTCGCCACACCACTCTTTTTCCTCGACTACTACGCGACTGCAAAGCTTGAGATAGAGAGTGCCAAAGAGGTGGTGAAAAGCATCGCAAATGGCTGCAAAAAGGCACAGTGCGCGCTGATAGGCGGTGAGACAGCCGAGATGCCGTCGATGTATGAAAAGGGCGACTTTGACCTTGCCGGATTTGCCGTGGGTATAGCTGAGGCTGACGAGATCGATAGGAGCAAATTTGTAAAATCTGGTGACGTTTTAGTCGCACTTCCTAGCAGCGGCCTGCACTCAAATGGCTTCTCTCTTGCAAGAAAAGTAGTAAGCGAGCTTGGACTTAAATTTGACGAAAAAGTGGGCGATAGAGCGCTCATCGACGTGCTTCTTGAACCAACTAGAATTTACGTGAGCGATTTTTTAAAATTAAAAGATAAGATCACAGCAATGGCGCATATAACGGGTGGTGGCATAGTTGAAAACTTGCCTCGCGTCTTTCCTGCTGGACTTGGTGCAAAGGTGCAAAAAAGCGCTGTAAAAACGCCTGAAATTTTTAAAATCCTCGCGCAAAAAGTAGAAGAAAGCGAGATGATGAGGACATTTAACATGGGCGTTGGCATGATCCTTGTTGTGCCTAAAGAAAACGTAGATGCTGTGCTAGCAAATAGCGATGGCTACATGATCGGCGAAGTGATAAACGGCAAGGGCGTTGAGCTAGTTTGATGCACACAAATAGTGTAAAACGCCTGCAAAAAACCAAAAATAAGAGCTTTTTTGACCTTAGTGTCTATCAGTTTTTAGGCATGTTTGGCGTGCTAGAGAGCGATATCAAAAAGCTTGATTTTTATGAGTATTGGTGTGAGGTCTCGCGAGGATCAGGCATGCTACCTATCATGCAAGACAACGACGAGGACGGCGATCTTTACGATGAGAGCTGCGAGGTGATCGACTGCCTTATCTACCTATATGATTGGGAGAAATTTAGCCGTATCTACATAAACACAGGAAAATAACTTGGCAAAGCAAAAGGCAAAAATCGCACCGATCTGGGCTAGAGTAAAGGCCTCTATCATCGATCTTTTTATCATCGGTATGCCAATATTTTACGCCACGACCTATCTTTTGCTTGACGGCAAAGAGGCGTTTTTGCAAAACCAGCTTGCGATCTTTGGCGCAAATAGCCTCATCTCATTTATAATGTGTCTATTTTTTAGCATAAAGGCACAGACTCCAGGCTACAAAGCGCAAGAAATTTATCTCATAAATTTACAAACCGGTAAAAAGCTAAGCCTTTTTCACGCGATCTTGCGCCAAATTTGCTTTGCATTTGCTGGCTTTAGCATCATCGGACTTTGCCTTTGCTTTTTTAGAAAAGACAAGCTAAATTTACACGACATCATAACCCACTCAGCCGCCGTGCAAAAAGCAGCTTAAATTTACTTCGCTCCGTGCCAAAGTAGGCGTTTTTTGCCTAGCTTTATGTCGATACTCTCTTTTATAATGGAGCAGATATACTCTTTAAAAACCCTATATCTCTTGTCCTTTACAGGGTAGCAAACAAGTGCCACTAAGAAGTTACAAAACAGGCTAATCTATGCTCTTAATTTTTTATCTTGGCAACAGCTTTATCACAAAATAATGCACATTTATCAATGTAAATTTTACTGATGGGGTATTGTTATTTTATTTGCTATCTTAGAAAGATTTTTGATTAAATTTAGGATGAAATTTAAGCGCTTTGCGAGTAGAGTTTGACCTCATTTATCAAAAACTCATAGACCCTTTGCTGGACTAAAATTTCCTCCTCGCAGCCACTCATCAAGCGGCGAAGGTGCGAAAAGTCTATCTTTTTAGCATATCTTTTGTGATCTTTCATATCTTTATCTATGCTTAAAAGAAGCGTGTCAAGCGTGATCCTATCGTTTCTTTTGACCCTTGCCACGTACTCTCTAACGGTTTGGATTAAGAAGTCTTTTCTAGTCTGATCGTTTTCATAAATTTCATTTACGATGTCATTTAAAATGAAAAAATCATCCTCGTCTGGGTCAAATTTAGCCGAGATAATTGCAGCAAAAATTTTGGCACGAAACTCTAAAGACTTGTGATGATAGACAAAAAAATCTCTAAAGGCCGATAAAAAACGAAGTTTGATCTTTCCTGACATTGCCCTACTTTTGGTGAAATTTATGTGAGATTATATACTCTTAAAGCTAAATTTTTAAAAATGTAACTATAAAACTAAATTTAAGTATAGTTTTTGTATGATTGCAAAGCTCCTTCTTAGACCTGTGCAATGCTTTTTATGAGCACCGCTTCAGGGTGGGAACACAGCAGAGCACTTGTATTAAGTGTGTGCCGCAGTCATCTGAGAGGGGGTCTTTCTAAACCAAAATGCTCATTAAAATCATCGCAAATTTCTAAAAAATCCACTCCGTCGATCTTAGGTTTTTCGCTAAAAAATTTATACATATTATTAAAGCCGTCAGTTAGCTCTTTTGACTTGACACCGTAGCTTATAGAAATCCCAGCCTCGATGTAGGCTGAGAGCTTGTCGCAGTATTTTAGCGCTTTGCCGTCAATCGGGTTAAATTTATCCTCATTTACGTTCTCCATAGTACCTTCGTGGCAGATGATCTTGCGCTCATAAGTCCTATTTTCAAACTCATCTTTTATAAATTTCTCGCCATCTTTTCTGATGCCAAGAATGTAGCTAAACTCATCTTTGATCTTTTCAGGCACAAATGGCAAAATCCTCTCATCAATAAGCCTCATCTCATACTCGCTGATGATCTCATTTAGCCCCTTTACGCCGTATTTTACAGGGCTTATGATATCTCTTGTAAGGCTCTCTGGTAGGTCGTGGAATAGTGCGCAAAAGAAGTTATTTTCTAGCCGTTTTTTGCAAGCTTTTGCTTTTAGCGAGTAAAAGTAGCTAAGTATCGCAACAACTAACATATGTCCTAATACCGCAGTTTCAGGGATACGAGGCGTTTGTGCCCAGCGCTTTTGAAACCTTAGCCTGCCACTTAAATCAACAAGACGGGCTAATTTTTGATTCATAGCGATCTTTCTAACGCCAATTAGCTCGTAATAATCCTCCATCTCCTCCTCAACCTTCGCCTTAAGCTCGTCGATGTCACTTAAAAACTGGCTCGTTTGATAGACGATAGAAAATTCCCACCTCGTGGCAAGATAGCTCGCTGCTTTTAGTATAAGGCGCTCTTTTTCGTGAGTTTTGTCGTTTTTATAGTGGTTTTTAAATCTCTCCAAAAACTCGCCACCCTCGATATCTGAGATGAGCGTCTCAAGGTTGCTTAAAACCCAGCTATTTATCTGCTCTTTTTTCGTCTTTTGGATGTGGTGAAAGACGTCAGGGCGTATGTCTGTGACTACGACCCTGCTTAAAAACTCAAAAATCCCAGCCTCGATGATGTAGTTCATGTCGGCATTTTGCTCTTGTTTTGCTATGAAATAAGCGATGATAAATTTATGAGCCTGTTTGTCAAGCTCGACTAAATTTGTCATCTTTGGATAGTCGTTCCAACGTGATATAGATGCTGCTTTAAAGATATGTTCTATAAGCTTAGCACTTATCATTATTTATCCTTTTTGACTACTTTTGGCTTCTTATCATCGGCATAGCTTATCTTTCTAAAGCCCTCTTTGTTTGAGCTTCTTCTTGGCTTGTCATCTTTTTTAAATTTATCATCTCTGCTGCCTCTACTGCTAGCGCGATCGCTTGTGCTACGTCTCTCGCGCGGCTTGTCGCTAAAGCTTCTCTCCCTACTTCTTGGAGCATATTCTTTCTCTTCAGCTGGCTTTTTTACCACTAGATCAGAGCTGATCTCGATAACTGTATGGACATTTCCACGTGGGTTAAAATCCCCAACTATCTTCATAAATTTAGGCTCAAGCTTTTTCTCTAAAACAGAGTAAATTTCATTTATACTATCTTCGTGGCTGATATTGCGGTTCATAAAGCTATTTATATAAAGCTTTATCGCTTTTAGCTCGACAACTAGCTTATTTGGGATATACTCAAGGTATATGGTCGCAAAGTCAGGATAACCAGAGCGAGGGCAAAGGCAGCAAAACTCAGGCAGAGTGATCTTTATGATATAGTCCCTTGTTTGCTTATTTTCCCAGACCTCAAGGTCACTCTCTACGTCAAATTCTTTTAAAATTTTCTCGCCATACTTCATCTCTTCGCTCATTTTTTATCCTTTTTCTTTTAAATATCCAAGTGTTTAACGTCTTTTGCGTGGTCTTGGATGTAGTTTCTTCTTGGCTCGACCTCATCGCCCATGAAGAGATTAAACGTATCAGAAGCGCTTATAGCGTCGTTTATATCGATCTTTAAAAGTCTTCTGTTCTCAGGGTTCATCGTAGTCTCCCAAAGCTGCTCAGGGTTCATCTCACCAAGACCTTTGTAGCGCTGGATATATGCACCTTTTTTCGCATTTTTCTCTACTTCATCAAGCACGTCTATAACGTCACTATGCAAGTCTAGGCCGCGCTCTTTTATCTTTTGGCTGATGTAAAGCGCCTCTTCATAGAGTGGATTTGTGAATAAATTTTCATTTACCACAAGCTCTTCTAGGCCACTTTCAGTTTGGACATAAATTCTAACCTCATCTTCGCTAACGTAGTGGTTTAAGATGTTGTGACCCTCAGCTTTTAAGAAGTCTCTTAAAATTTCAAAAATTTCATTGTAGCTTTTTGAAACTATGTCTGGATTTTCTATCATATAGCGGATCGCTGAAAGGACGTTAAAGCGTTTTTCAAGCTCTTTTAAGACGCTTCTATAAGCTGCAACGATCTTTAAGAAATCAATCAAATCCGCACTGCCAATGCCCTCTATATCAACGCCCTCGATGCCAGTTTCGATAAGAAATTCATTTAGTGCTTTTTCATCTTTTAGATAAATTTCTTTCTTACCTTTTTTATAGCGGTAAAGTGGCGGCTGAGCTAGGTAGATGTGGCCGTTTTCTACAACTTTATTTAAAAATCTAAAGAAAAATGTTAAAAGCAGTGTCTGGATGTGGCTACCATCGACGTCGGCATCGGTCATGATGATGATCTTATGATATCTAAGCTTCTCGGCGTCAAATTCATCTCCGATACCGCAGCCTAGCGCTGTTATCATATTTTTTATCTCGTCAGACTTTAAAATTTTATCCAGTCTTGCCTTTTCAACGTTTAGAATTTTACCCTTAAGCGGCAATATCGCTTGGAAAACTCTATCACGTCCCTGCTTTGCAGAACCGCCCGCAGAGTCGCCCTCCACTAGATATAGCTCGCTGATAACTGGGTCTTTACTCTGGCAGTCAGCTAGTTTGCCAGGGAGCGTGCCTACGCTCATGCTCTCTTTTTTACGAGTTAGATCCCTAGCTTTTTTAGCAGCTTCTCTACCACGAGCTGCCATTAGAGCTTTATCCATTATCGCTCTTGCTTCGATAGGATTTTCTTCAAAATACTTTGTAAGCACGTCAAAAACCATCTTTTGAACGATAGGTTTTACGTAGCTTGAGCCTAGTTTGCCCTTTGTTTGTCCCTCAAACTGCGGCTCTGGCACCTTTACGCTTACAACTGCGATAAGTCCCTCGCGGATATCTTCGCCAGTTATCTTTGTATCTTTTTCACGTGCAGCAGCGTTTGCTTGAACGTAGTTTGTGATAACTCTTGTAAGGCCCGCTCTAAAGCCAGCTTCGTGCGTACCGCCATCTGGAGTTTTGATATTATTTACAAAGCTTAGTAAATTTTCACTATAAGTGTCATTATAAAGCAGCGCAAAATCAACCATAACATCATCTTCACCGCCGCTAAATGAGACAGCTTTGCTGACAGCGTTTGCCTTGTTCATATCAGTTACAAAGCTCTCAAGTCCGCCCTCAAAATGAAAGCTCTCGCTTCTGCCATTTCTTTGATCTTTGAAATTTATAGTTATCTTTGGGTTTAGATAGGCTAGCTCACGAAATCTTTTTACTAAAATTTCATCGTCAAATTCAGTCACTTCAAATATACTATCATCTGGCCAAAACTCAACCTGCGTACCTGTGCGGTTTGTAGTCTTTATAACTTCAAGATCGCTTTGTGGGATGCCTTTTGCAAATTCTTGTCTATGAAGCTTGCCATCACGTTTGATATTTACGATTAGCTTTTTAGAAAGGGCATTTACGACAGATACACCAACGCCGTGAAGACCACCAGAGACTTTATAAGTGTCCTTGTCAAATTTACCACCAGCGTGAAGCACAGTTAGAACAACAGTCGCAGCTGAAATTTTCTCAGTCGGGTGCATATCTACTGGGATACCACGACCATTATCACTAATGATCGCTGAGCCCTCACGTGTAAGCTCAACATCTATCGTATCGCAGTATCCTGCCATCGCTTCGTCGATAGAGTTATCAACGACTTCGTAGATCATATGGTGAAGACCGCTTATGTTAGTATCGCCTATATACATGCCTGGGCGCTTCCTGACCGCCTCAAGACCTTTTAGTACTTTAATATTTTCTGCGCCGTAATTATTTTCCATCATAAACCTTTTTTAACTTATATATTTAATGGACTTATAACCGTTAAAAGCTCTTTTGAGCTAACAACGAAAGGTAAATTTTTATCTTTAAATCCAAACTCAAATTTCTCATCTTCTATGCTTTGTAAGAAGTCTATTAAATTTCTATTTTTTACATTTATGCTGATATCTTCTTCAAGTCCAGTTTGAAACTCTATCATCGTTTTGGCTTCTGAGTTGTCCTCTATGATGCTCTCAAATGTGATGCTCTCTTTTGAAAAAGTTATCTTCATCTGATCGCTTAGCATAGAAATAGTCTTGATACCCTCAACCATCTTATCTCTGCTTAGCTCAAATCTTATAGCAATATCTTTTGGTATAACGCGCTCATAGTCAGGGAATTTGCCATTTATCAGCTTTGTGAAAAACTCAAAATTTTGGCTTTGTGCGATGAGGACGTTTTCATCATAGTAAATTTCTATCTTGTCGAAAAATAGCTTTTGAATTTCATTTATCGCTTTTTTAGGGATGATCAGTGAAAACTCATTGCTCGCTTCATTTGCAAATTTAAATACAGCTAGCCTTTTTGTATCGGTGCCTACTATATTTATATAGTTTTGTTTTATATCTAGTAAAGCGCCGTTTAGCTCAAATTTAGGGTTATTGCTATCAATGCATGGCAAAATTTTCTTTAAGCTTCTGCCTAACATTATGGCGTCTATGTTAAATTTAGCCTTGCCTTCTATCGTTGGAAACTCTGGGAAGTCTTCAAATTTATACATAGGAAGTTTGTATTTTGAGTTTTTTTGCTTGATGTAAAGATAGTTATTAACAGTTTCAAGCGTCACCTCTTCATCTTTTAGGCTTTTTATGATGTCAAGTAGCTTTTTACCATTTGCAGTTGCATAGCCCTCATCAACGATCTTTGCGTTGCTTAGTTTATATGCTAGTCCTATCTCGTGATCAGTCGCTTTTATGTTTAAAACCCCATCTTTAACTGAAATGTAGATGTGAGAAGTGATAGCACTAAGATCTCTTTTTTCGAGATATGGATTAGTGTTTGTTACTATGCTCTCAAGCATATTTTTGTTTATTAAAACCTTCATTAAATACTCCCTCTTATTTTTAATTTTCTTTTTGTTGTATTAGTTGGTAGCGTGAAAGTGTGAAAACCATCTTTTCTCACGCCAGCATCGTTATTTAAAATGTGAAAAGAATTTTTCATTTCTTCACATTTATTCACGAATTTCATTCTGTTTTTATCCTTTTGTTAAAATTTTGTTCTTTATCTCAGTCACTCTGAGGTTGAAAATTTCGTTGCTCTCCATGAGCTCGTTTATCTTTTTTATATTGTGACTAACGGCGCTATGGTCTTTCATACCAAAATAGTTTGCAATTTGTGGCATTGAATTTGTAGTGAGCATCTTTGCAAGGTAGATGATGATGCGTCTAGCCTCGACGATGTTTTGCACTCTTGACTTGCTTTTTATGTCGCTTGGCTTGATATTTAGCTCTTTGCTAACGATCTCTATAATGGTCTCTAAATTTATATTTTCATGCTTCTCTTTGATGAGATCTTTTAGTGTGTTTTTAGCAAATTCAAGCGTTATCTCAACTCTCATCAAGCTTGCATAGGCGTTTAAATTTATGATAGCGCCCTCGATCTCACGGATATTATCGCCCATGTTTGTAGCGATGTAGTCGATCACTTCTTTGTTTAGATAAATTTTGTCAAATTCACATTTTTTGATGATGATGGCTATCTTTGTATCAAGCTCAGGTGGCGTTATATCAGCCATTATGCTTTGTTCAAACCTAGACTTTAGCCTCTCATCAAAGCCTTTTAGTATCTTTGCAGGGCGGTCTGAGGTCATGACGATCTGACCTTTTTTGGCGATGAGCTCGTTAAAGGTGTTGAAAAACTCCTCTTGAATTTTATCGGTCTTGCCAAGAAACTGCACGTCGTCTATTAGTAAAACGTCGCAGTTTCGGTACTTTTCACGAAATTTAGTCATCGAGTGGCTATTTAGATGCGTGGTAAAATCAATCATAAACTGATCACTCGTCACGCAGATGACGACCTTGCCTTGATCTAGGCAATAATTACCAACTGATTGAAGCAGGTGCGTCTTGCCAAGGCCAGTTGTGCCATAGATAAAAAGTGGGTTGTAAAGCACGCCAGGCTTGTCCGCGACTGCTTTTGCGTTTAGAAATGCAAACTGATTTGAGTCGCCGCAGACAAAATTTTCAAATGTATATCCAGGGTTTAAAATGCTGCTTTGCGCCTTGATCTGCTTTACATTTACTTGATTTTGCTTTATGTTTTTTAGCTTTGTTTGGCTAGTTATCTCGACTTCTGGCTTTTTGCCGGTTTTTACTTCGTAAAGGTAGGCTATCTTTTCTGCGTATCTAGTTTTTATAAATTTAGCCATCAACTCACTCGTGGCGTTAAAAACTATAAAATCTTCGTTTGAAGCCTTTTCGTTAAATTTTAATTGTTTGATGTAGCAGTCAAATTCATTAGCGGATATTTTTGTCTGTAAAAGCTCTAAAATCTCGTCTGCTAGCAAATTTAAACCCTTTTGAAGTAATTAATTTTATTAGCGATTTTATCTTAAATTTAATAAAACCTTTGTTAAACTCCGACAAACTTTTTCACGGCGTGAAAAAGTCGTGAAAAAGTATTGAAAAGATTGTGATGAAAATTTTAGGAATCGATCCAGGCACGAAAAATTGCGGTTACGCGATACTTGAAAAGAGTAAATTTAAAACTATACTTCTTGAAGCTGGGCTTATAAAGATAAAGCCAAACACGCTTCAATACCAAATAACAGAGCTTTGCGAGGGGCTTGATCTCATCTTTAAAAACCATAAATTTGACGAGGTCGCGGTAGAAGACATATTCTTTGCCTACAACCCAAAAACGGTCTTAAAGCTCGCTCAGTTTCGCGGGGCACTTAGTCTTAAAATTTTGCAGCTTCATGGCGACTTTGCCGAATACACGCCACTTCAAGTGAAAAAAACGGTCACTGGCAAGGCAAAGGCTGATAAAGAGCAGGTGGCATTTATGGTGAAAAAAATTTTAGGCATAAATAAAGAGATAAAACCGCTTGATATCACCGATGCGATCGCGATCGCGCTAACTCACGCGAATAATTTAAGAATAAACTAAATTTAATAGGAAAAATATGGCAACACTAAAAGCTTTACTAATAGGAGGCGTGAAAAACTACGGCTCGCAAAATGCAACTGATAAGTTAAATTTACCTTGGAGCTCAGCTATTTTTAAAGTAGCTCAAAATGGCGAAATTTTCGCAAATGAGCTTGGCTTTGAGGGCGATAGCGTCGCTGATACGAAGCACCACGGCGGCCCTGAAAAGGCTGTTTTTGCAAATTCGTTTGCAAACTATGCCGAGTGGGAGAAATTTTTAGGATTAAAAAACATAGCTTATGGGGCGATGGGGGAGAATTTATGCGTTGATGGGCTTGATGAGAGCTGCGTCTATGTGGGCGATATCCATAAGGTGGGCTCGCTTGTTCTTCAAGTCTCGCAGCCTAGAAAGCCATGCTTTAAGCTCTCAAAAAGATGGGGCAATGAAAATATGGCTACTCACATCTTTGAAACAGGCCTTACTGGCTGGTACTACCGCGTCCTTACGCCAGGCTCGTGCAAAGTGGGCGACGTGATAGAGGTTGTAGAAAGTGATCCAGTTCATATGAGCATTTTAGAGATAAACAGGCTCTTTTACGCGCCAGGTGAAAATTTAAATTTACTAGAGAAATTTAACGCCCTCACCACTCTTACAAATGGCTGGCATGATGATATGAAAAGACGCATCGAGGGAATTTATAGTACTGAATTTATGAGAACACTATAAACATTTATATTTTTGCTCCGATTTTGTTTTGCAAATGAATTTCAAACAAAATTTAAAGGAGCAGAGGTGTTTCGTTCTATCACAAATAAGATAGCACTCGCCTTGATGATCTTACTCATCATCTCGTTTTGCGCTATCTCGGCGGTTAGTTATTTTACTTCAAAGGACAAGATCGTTGAGCTTGTCAGTGGCAAAGAGGATCAGGTCCTCAAAGATATAAAGAGTGTTGCAAACACTTTTTTTGATGAAAATTTAGAGTACGTCAAGAAAATTTCATCAGCAGTTGAAGGCGCTCAAAGTGGCGATGAGATAATGAACTTTGTCTTATTAGAAAAAAAGGTCGCAAACTCTGCGGTGAAATATGTCTATTACGGCGATGAGGATGGACACTTCTTTCAGTCAGATGGTAAAAGAACAACCGTAGCTGATAACTACGACCCAAGAACTAGAGGCTGGTATAAGAGCACAAAAGAGAAAAATAAAGAAATTTATACCGAGCCAAGGGTCACTTCTACAAACGATCTTGTTGTAAGTTTCACCGCTCCAGTTACTAAAAATGGTAAATTTATTGGCGTTGCTGGTATAGATGTAGATGTGAAAAAAGTTAGCGACAAGATCATCGAGATAGGCAACACTGGCGATGGCGGATATGCTTATGTGATGAGAAAAGATGGCACTATGCTCTTTTCTGACGTAGTTTCAGAGGTTGGTACTATCTTGCCAGCTACAAAGGTCGTCTCAGAAAAATATGCCAATAAAGAATTTGACGAAAATGGTCTGATCTCATATAAAAACTCTAAAAACCAAGATGTAACGGCTAAAATTTTGCCTATCAACGATGATGGCTGGCTTGCAACCGTTGCCATAGGTGCGGATACATTTTCAAACCACACTATGCCTATCTTAAAAGCTCAACTAATGCTTGCAGTACTCTTTATAGTCATACTCTCAGCCATTGTTTTCGTGCTACTAAAACGCTCGCTTAAGCCTATCAGCGTTATCCAAGAGAAGCTTTCTGATACCTTTAAATTTATCACTTATGAGAGCAGCACCGCTCCAAGCAAGCTAGATATCCACACGACTGATGAATTTGGCGTGATGAGCCAAGAGATAAACAAAAATATAGACAAAGTCATAGCTGGCATCAAAAAAGATAACACCATGCTTGAAGAGCTAAATGTAGCTGCAAATAATATGATAAGAGGAAATTTAGGCGTCAAACTAAGTGAGAATCCAAACAACCCATCTCTTATCAAGCTAAAAGATCTGCTAAATACCTTCTTTAGCTCTATCAGTCAAAATTTAGGCAGCGTCATAAATATCCTAAAAGCCTACTCAAACAATGACTACACCGCTAAGATCGAGCTAAGAGATGACATAGAAGCTGATCTAAAAGCTATGATGGTTGGTATAAATAACGCAGGTGACGCTATAAGCGCTATGCTAAATAGCAACCTAAATCAAGCTCAAATCTTAGAAGAAAAGGCAACTATGCTTGCTGAGTCTATGAGAAATTTAACTGATGGTGCGAGCAAACAAGCTGACTCTATCCAAGAGAGCGCGGCTGCGGTTGAGCAGATGAGTAGCTCGATGAATGCTATCTCACAAAAGACAGGGGACGTCATAAGACAAAGTGAAGAGATCAAAAACATCATCGTCATCATCCGTGACATCGCTGATCAGACAAATTTACTAGCCCTTAACGCTGCCATAGAAGCAGCAAGAGCTGGCGAGCATGGACGTGGCTTTGCGGTCGTGGCTGATGAGGTTAGAAAGCTAGCTGAGCGCACACAAAAAAGTCTAGGCGAGATCGAGGCAAATACAAATGTATTGGCTCAGTCAATCAACGAGATGAGTGAATCTATAAAAGAGCAAGCTGAGGGCATAAATATGATAAATAGAAGTGTTGCTCAGATAGATAACGTCACAAAAGAAAATAGAAGCGTTGTTAGTAACACAAACGATGTAACTAGCGAGATAGACGGCATGGCGAAGGTCATACTAACAGACGTTAGAAAAAATAAATTTTAATACCCCAAACTATTCAAATACTACTAGGCTCATGTAAATTTACGTGGGCCTTTAAATTTTAAATCTTTTTTACGCTAAAATTACCAAAAATTTAAAGGAGAATATATGCCACTACTTGATAGTTTTTGTGTAGATCATGTGAAGATGAAAGCCCCAGGAGTAAGACTAGCAAAGAGTATGAAGACCCCAAAAGGCGATGATATCAGCGTTTTTGACTTGAGATTTTGCAAGCCAAATGAGGAAATTTTGCCAGAAAAGGGCACTCACACTTTAGAGCACCTATTTGCTGGCTTTATGAGAAACCATCTAAATGGCAATGGCGTGGAGATCATAGACATCTCGCCGATGGGTTGCAGGACTGGCTTTTATATGAGCGTGATCGGCACACCTAGCGAAGAAGCTGTAAAAAAGGCATGGCTTGCTTCGATGAAAGATATCTTAGAGGTTAAAGATCAAGATAAGATCCCAGAGCTAAATAAATTTCAATGCGGCACTTACAAGATGCACTCACTTGATGAAGCGCACGCCATAGCAAGCAAAATTTTAGCACAAGGTCTAGTCATCATAAATAACGATGAGATCAAGCTTGACGTTGATGCTATGGGACTAAAAAAGCACTGATTTGAAACCAGCTAAACAAGAAAATCAAGCCTATCTAAAAGAGCAAATTTTAACCTATCTTGGTAACAAACGCTCTCTTTTAGGTTTTATCGAGCGAGGCGTAAAATACGCAAAAGACGAGCTTAAAAAAGAGAAGCTTAGCTGCTGCGACCTCTTTAGCGGAAGCGGCGTGGTGGCTAGGTTTTTAAAGCAAAATAGCGAATTTCTAGTCGCAAACGACTTGGAGCTTTATAGCTTCATCACAAACTCATGCTACCTGCAAAACGCCACAAATGAGCTAAGAGATGAGATAAATTTTTGGCAAAAAAAGCTTGAAAAAGAGATAGAAGAAAACCTTTGTGAGGGCTTTATAACAAGGCTTTATGCCCCGCAAGATGACGAAAATATCGCATTTGGCGAGCGGGTCTTTTACACAAAGAAAAATGCCATATTCATTGATACCGCAAGAAGGCTCATAGATGAGATATTGCCAGAGGAGATGAGAAAATTTTTCATAGCTCCACTACTTTATAATGCAAGCGTGCATGCAAATACGAGTGGAATTTTTAAAGGTTTTCATAAAAATAAAGAGGGCATCGGTCAGTTTGGAGGACATGGGCAAAATGCCATCTCAAGGATCACCTCTGATATAAATTTGACTAAGCCTATTTTTTCAAATTTTAGCGTGCCATTTGAGGTCTATCAAAAGGACGCAAATTTACTGGCAAAAGAGCTTGATGGGCTTGATCTAGTCTATCTTGATCCGCCTTATAACCAGCATCCATACGGCTCAAACTACTTCATGCTAAATCTCATCGCAAGCTATGAAGAGCCAAGTAAAATTTCAAAAGTTTCAGGCATCGCAAAGGACTGGAACAGGTCAGTTTTTAATAAAAAATCATCAGCGAGCGAGGCATTTTTCGAGCTCATAGCAAATTTAAAGGCGAAATTTGTGCTTATCTCGTTTAACTCAGAGGGCTTTATCAACCAAGATGAATTTGATAAAAATCTAAATAAAATGGGAAAAGTTCATCTACTTCGCCAAAAATATAATGCCTACCGCGGCAGCAGAAATTTAAAAGCTAGAAACATCCACGTAGACGAACTTCTCTACGTTTTACAAAAGTAAATTTAGACAAAAACACAATAAAACAAAAAATGATATAATCCCCAAAAAAACAAAAAGGCATGCTATGCAAACAATAACAATAATAGGCGATAATATCAGTCAAAAAGCTATTGAGGCATTTAAAGCGATGGCGCAAGCTATGGATCCTAAATATAAAATCAAGTATGTCAATAGTTCAAAAGAGCAAGAGATACCGACAGAGCAGACATTGCTTGATTTAAAAAACGCAAAAAGTGTTGGATTTTACAAAAATCATGATGACTTGATCAATGAAATAAAACAAGAAAATCATTGATGAGAATTTTAGAAATTTTTAGCACTTATAAAAAGGATTTGAAGTTAGTTTTAAAGCAAGGATGGGATGAAAAAGCGATTTCAAAGGTGGTTTTTCAACTACAAAATGATGAAAAATTAGCTGATGATTTAAAAGATCATCAGCTTACTGGAAGTTTGAAAGAATTTAGAGAGTGCCACGTTTTTGGAGATTTGGTAATAATTTATCAAAGAGATGATGAAATTTTAAAGCTTTTTAAAATAGGCAGGCACCAAGATATTTTTAAAAGATACTAGAACACTTTTTTACATATCTAAATTTATACTTTGGTGCTGCTTTGCACTTAATTTTGCTCATCCTCTGGCAAGCACTTCTCAAAGATAAATTTATGCTCATTTGGCAAGGCGTCGTAGATAGCATTTGCTAAATTTCTTATCTCCCAAAGGGCTGACTTTGAGCTTCTTAGAGAGATGAAATTTTGCAAGCTTCTAGCATTTATACTCCATGTAAGCTCGGTTTTATAGCACTCTGGCAAGCAGTATTTAACTATATCAAGGCTCTTTGTAGTTGAGGCTAAAATTTCACGTAAATTTTCAAGCGCTTTTATACTCGCGTTATCGACCATTTCGTCGTTTGTTAGCACTATAAATTTAGCCGCACGCTCAAACTGCCCTACTTCAAATTTCTCCTCCTTTTTTAGCTCTTTTAGCGTGTAGCGGGTTGATTTGACGCTTAGGCTTGCTATGCGGTGACGGGCTAGCTCTTGAAGCAATGCGCGCGAGATGCCTTGGATGTAGAAGTTGTAGTAAAGGTGCTCTAGTGTTGAAGCATGTTTAAATTTATTACCCACCCTGTCTATCAGTTCGACATCTTTTTCGCCGCCATTATCGCCTTTTTCAAAGCTTTGCCAGCATGTGCGGATCGCGTGAGAGCAGATATTTAGTGGAGTGTGATTTAGAAGTGTTACTTGCATATTTTCTCTTTTTGTGAAATTTTTTAGCATTTTACAAAAAGAAGCCTGATTTTATTTGTAAATTTAAAAGGGAGTGAGAGCCCCCTTTGTGATTATTGTTTTAGTTGAAGAAGTGTGTTTAACATCTCATCGCTTGTTGTGATCGTTTTTGAGTTTGCTTGAAAGCCTCTTTGGATGACGATAAGATCTGTTAGCGCACGGCTTAGATCGACGTTACTAGCTTCTAGTTTTGAAGCCGCGATCGTTCCTTTATCGCCTGTGCCTGCTGCGCCGATGACTGCTTCGCCTGAGTTTGCAGTTTGTGAAAAGACGTTTCCGCCCTCACTTTGAAGACCCTCGTTGTTTGTAAAGCTAGCAAGTGCAACTTGAGCTAGACCAAAGCTTTGTCCGTTTGTAAATGCACCGATGATAGTGCCAGTTTCGTCGATCTTTAGGTCATTTAGCGTGCCACCTGTGTAGCCATCTTGTGAGATAGACTCAGTTGAAGAGTCTTTATCAAAGCTTGTTAGTCCGTTAAAGTCTGTTCCCAAGCCAAAATTTAAACTAACGTTTTGACCGCTTTGTGAGCCGTTGTTAGCTGAAAATGTTATCGTAGCTGGGTGAAAGCTAGCTAGTGAGCCGTTTGAGTTAAATCTCAATGAACCAGTTACGACGTTGTCTGGACCCTCACCTGTGTAGTTTATCTTAGCAGGCTCTGGCACTTGAATGATCATATTCCACTCTGTACCACCATCTGTTGTAGTGCCTGTCTTTGCCCATCTGATACTAACTGTGTGTTTTGAGCCAAGTGAGTCAAAAATTTCAGCCGTTGAGCCGTGGCTAGACATCATCATCTTACCGCTCGCTCTTAGAGCTTGACCTGGGCTTAGTGCGCCATCAAGTGCTTTCATGATATTTGTAAAGCGAACGTTTTCATTTACTGCTGCGTTGTTTGTGCCTTGAGCTGGTTTTGTAAGACCAGTTGTAGTCATATAAAGGGCTTGATCAGCCATTTCGTTTGTAGGGTTTTCTAGTTGAAATTGACCTAATTTATTTACAGTGATCTTTACGCCGTCGTTTGTATCATCTCCAGCTGCTGCTTGAAGTGCTGCGATACCTGCTGCGTGTTTTTGATCAGGCGTGCCAGCTGCTGCTGCATAAGCGTTGTTATATGCTAGTGCATAAGCTGGATTTGTTATAGCTGCGCCACCTGTGCCTGGAGCTACCTTGTGAGCGGCAGTTGCAAGTTTTGCTGCATCAAGTGCGTCAGAGTTTGCTCTTATTTGACCATCGCCGTTATAATCAACGTGGTTTCTAGCATCCTCTTGCATAGCTGCACGAAGATCTTCTGTTGTAGTGATCTGTCTTGCGATCTTGTCGTTATTTGGGTGAACAGCTGTTGTTTGTGAGCTTGTATAGACATATTGATAAGCTGTGATGATGTCTTTGCTAGCTAGACCGCCAACTGTGTTTCCAGCATTTACTGTTAGGTGGATGTTTTTTGTCTCTTCAGTTGTGCCTGAGTTGTTTCTGTTTATAAGCGTTAGCTTGTTACCCTCTGAAATTTCAGCTCTAACGCCAGTTTTATTGTACTGAGCGTTGATAGCAGCTGCAACATCACTGATACTTGTCATCGTGCCAGCTTGAGTTTTGATATTTTGTCCATTTAGTGTTATATCAAGTGTAGCTGGTGGGTTGATCTGACCGATGTTTTGTGCTAGAGCGCTACCTACGCTAAATTTTTCAGTCTTAGCATTTGCGTAGCTTACCCAGATACCTTGTCCATCTCTTAGTGCAAGTCCGTTTCCAAGCTCGTCAAATGTAACACCAAGATCGACGCCACGCTCTGTTAAAATTTGCTCGTTTCTTGAGTTTGTATAAAATTCGTCGTTGTTTGTATCGTTTTCGTTGTGAACTTCGTTTGCATTTAAAATTCCATCATTATTGTAGTCACGTCCGCCTGCAACTGAGTCAAGTGCGTATATAGGCGTGCTTCTTTGACCGATGCTGTTACCTGAGTCAAGGTTGCCTTTTATTTTAACTTCTGTTGTTGCTCTTGCTGGAGTTGTAAGACCTTCTTTGATGACGATGTTGCTTATAGGGCCAGTTGAATCGATAGTGCCAGTCTCATCATCTCTAGTCCAGCCTTGAACGATGTAGCCGCTATTATTTACGAAGTTGCCAGCCTTATCACGGACGAAGTCGCCGTTTCTTGTATAGTATCTTGTCGTTCCGCCATCTGGAGAGACGACAAAGAAGCCATTTCCTTGAAGAGCAAGGTCGGTTTGCTTATCAGTGGCTGTTAGTGTGCCTTGTGAGAAAATTCTTGTAGTTGAGTTTATAGTCGTTCCTAGACCTATTTGCATAGCGTTTTGACCGCCTAGCTGACCTTGTGGAGCGGTAGCTACTCTTGGAGTTTGGCTTAGTATATCAGCAAAATTTGCGCGGTTGTATTTAAAACCATAGGTATTGACGTTTGCGATATTGTTGCCTTCTACGTCCATGGCTATCTGGTGGGCTTGTAGGCCTGAAACACCAGACCAAAGTGATCTCATCATGAGCTTATCCTTTTTCTCGTTTTAAAATTTTTTATGATCTTTCTAAAGCAAAAGATGTTCCAAAATTTATATCGGCAAAAAGAGAAAAATTTGAAAATTTTTGTGTGATCGTATTTTTTAGTATGCTTTTTCTCGTGATGAAATTTCTATTATCTCAATAGTTAAAATTTCATCTTGCTTAAGCCCTATTATGCGGTAATGTATGCCAACTCTCCAACGCCAGCGATTATCATAGCCTTGCATCTTTTCTGCGTTGTTTGTTGCAAAAGGATTTTCTACTTTTTCGAGCTCTTTTAGAAAGGTACGTATTTTTAAAGCTGCTCTTAGATCACCTTTTGAAATTTTATCTAGTTGCTTGTCAGCAGAGCGCTTAATGACTATTTTATACACTAAACGCCCATTTCAGTTTTAACTTCGGCTATTAGTGCTTCTTGCTCCGCTTTTGAGAGTTTTTTAAATTCTATATCGAGTTTTTTTATGCTTGGAGACTTTAAAAGTTCATAATCTTTTGGCTCATCAAGTTTGCTTTTTATCTTTTTTTTAAGATAAAGGATTAGTTCTGATTGTTTTTTTAAAGTATCTTGCAATGAATTTAGTTTTTTTTCTTCTTTTTCAAGAGAATTAAACAATGCTTTACGTGTCATCGTCTCGTATTTTGCATAATCAATATTTGTTTGCATCGCATTTTCCTTTAAATTTTTTAATGATTTTAACACATTTATCCAAGTATCATGGCTCCTACGATGCCACCGATGATAAGTGGGATGTTGAAAAATATAAATGTAGGCACGCAAGTATCATATATGTGGTTGTGCTCACCATCAGCATTTAGACCGCTTGTCGGCCCAAGTGTGCTGTCGCTTGCTGGGCTTCCAGCGTCGCCTAGAGCTGCTGCTATACCAACTAGCAAGATGATAGCTGGCACGCCAAAGCCAAGGCTAAGGCAAAGTGGCACGTAGATAGAGGCTAAGATAGGTATCGTACCAAAACTAGTGCCTATGCCCATCGTGACTAAAAGTCCGATAAGTAGCATCAAAAATGCTCCGCCTATCTTGCCGCCAGATACCAAACTAGCGTATTTTACAAGCTCGTCTATACCGCCACTCTCTCTTAAAATAGTGCCATATCCCGCAGCAACAAGCATGATAAATGCGATGAAGCCCATCATAGCAAGGCCATTATCCATGATCTTATCTACTTTTTTATATTCGATGCCACCAAAAACGACCATGACCAAAAGCCCAAGTAGCGCGCCAAGTGGCAAGAGCGAAGTGTAAATTTGCACAACAAAGGCGACAACCGCACCAGCTAAGACCGCCCACTCTTTTTTAGTCATTTCAAGGCTTTTTGCGCGCTCGATCTCATCAAGCTCAGCCTTTTCAAATTTAGAAGTTTTATAAATCCTTTTTTTACTATAAAAAAGTATGGCTAAGATGAGCCCCACAAACATCGATGCACCGCCTATCCACATGACTGAAGAAATGTCTGAGATGGTTGTGTTTATGCCGTTGTTTGCTAGCTCTTTTTTAAGGATATTGTGAAAAAGCAGACCAAAGCCGACACTAATGCTAACATATGGCGCTTGAAGTCCAAATGTAAGAGCACAAGCCACCGCGCGTCTATCTATGCCCATTTTGTTCATAAGGGCAAGAAGTGGCGGGATCAAGATAGGTATGAAGGCTATATGAACTGGGATCAAGTTTTGAGACAAACAAGCGATAAATGCGATAGTTAGCGTAAAAATGACCTTGTTTGAGCTAAGAAATTTACTCATTGCATTTATCAAAATGGCTGTTAAATTTGTATTTGCTATGGCAGCTGCAAGAGCACCTAGCAAGATGTAGCTAAGCGAGGTCTCAAGGTTGCCTTGCATGCCGCTTATGAGGCTTTGCGTGGTCTCTTTTAAGGCCGTAAAAAAGCTCTCAAAACCGCTTGCCAAACCACTTTCAAATCCACTAAAACCATGCTTATACATAACCCCAGCAACAAGCGCAGAGATGAGGATAGAAAGCAGGATGTTAAAGCGCAGCAAACATAGCACCGTCATCACCAAAATGCTAAAAACAACAGGGTTAAAGAGAAGCATGAGTGTCCTTTTTGTATGAGTACAAGAATTATACAAGCGCACGGCTTATTAAATTTTAAAAAGAGTGGCTTAAGTGGGTATGTGTTAAGATTTTTGGCAAATTTTAAAAGGAAAAAGCGATGGATTTAGAGAAAATTTATAAGGACGCTGGGGCGTATTTAGAGGGGCACTTTTTGCTAAGTAGTGGCAACCACTCGCAGTTTTATCTGCAAAGTGCAAAGGTACTTGAAGACCCTGCTCTTGCAGCAAAGCTAGCAGATGAGCTAGCGCGCGTGATAGAGAAATTTGGCATTAAATTTGATAGTGTTTGTTCTCCTGCACTTGGTGGAATTTTAGCTGGATATGAGCTAGCTCGCGCGGCGAAAAAGCGTTTTATATTTACAGAGCGTGTTGATAGAGTGATGAGCCTAAGGCGTGGCTTTGAAGTGAAAAAAGGCGAGAAATTTATAGTTTGTGAAGATATCATCACAACTGGCGGCTCAGCGCTTGAAGCAGCGCACGTGATAGAGAGCCTTGGGGGCGAGGTGGTTGGCTTTGCGGCACTTGCAAACCGCGGATTTTGTAAGGTTGCAAATTTGGGCAATGAAGCTAAGGCAAATGCAAAACTGCCAAGTGATAAGCCATTTTTTGCTTTGGGGAATTTTGAATTTGAAATTTATGAGCCAGAGCACTGTCCGCTTTGTAAGAGTGGTAGCAAGGCGATTAAGCCTGGAAGCAGAGGCAACTAAAGGCTACTAAATTTTACTTAAATTTTACGCTCAAAGCTTAAGATAATAATATTTGTAACTTATTCGTTATTTTGGGCTTTGAGTAAATTCTCTCATCAAATTTATTCTTTTTTTCTTAAATTTCAAAAGTTAATTTATAATTAAGATTTGAATGTATAAAATGGCACGTAAATTTTTAGGAGATCCCAAAATGCAAGGATGTGTGCTATGAAAATATCTACAAAGATAATTCTCACTTTTGTTTTCTCAGTTTTGCTTGTCAGCTGTTTGCTCATCTTTTTAAATAGCAAATTTTCAAGCGATCTAACTCAGTTTTTCACCCATAAGTCCTACGACGAGCTGGTAAATGCCAGAAAAGAAAATTTAAAAGATGACGTCGAGACGATAAATCAAATGATGCGTGAAATTTATAATGGTGGCAAAGAAAAAGGGCTAAGCGACGATGAGATAAAAAAAGAAATTTTTAGAGTCGTCTCAAAGCTAAAATTCTTTAGCGATAAGACTGGCTATATCTTCATCTACGACTACGACGGCGTTGTTTTGATGCACCCTGAAAAGCCATCGCTTGTTGGTAAAAATTTAATCGGCTTAAAAGATCCAAAAGGGCTATTTCTTATAAAAGAGCTCATCGAAAAGGCTAAACAAGGTGGCGGTTTTGTTACATTTGGCTGGGCAAAAAAAGAGGGCGAGGAGCCAGTGGAGAAGCTTGGCTATGCTGCAAATTTTGAGCCATATAAGTGGATGCTAGGAAGTGGCGTATATGTCGATGATTTGGCTGATGAGATAGAAAAGACAAAGGTCGTGCTAAACGAGCAAAATAGCCAAAATACAAAAACCTTTATCATCGCTTGTGCCCTGATCACGGTTGTTTTGATAGCTGTCGTGCTATTTATCTTAAGTAGGGCGATCATCAGACCTATAAAAAATATCGTTGCAAATTTAACTGAGATGTCAGATGAGATAAAAAGTGGCAAGGGCGATCTTACTAAAAAGCTTGAAGTTAGTGGCAAAGATGAAATTTCAAACATTAAAAGCTCGATAAATGATCTAACAAGCGAGCTAAGATCTGTTATAGAAAGTGTTAAAGGCCTAGCACATGAGAACTCATCTATCGCCGAGCAGCTCTCATCTACCTCAGCTCAAACCACAAATTTAACCAACAAATCTTCACTAATCGTCACAGATACGACAAACATGGCAAAAACCATGTCAGAAGAGATAAAAAGCTCATTTGAAGAGGCTAAGAAGAGCAAAGAAAATCTTGAAAGAACCTGTCTATATATAAATGAAGTTTCAAACGATGTTTTGGGGCTTAGTAAAAATGTAGATGAGGCCGCAAATAGCGAAATTTCACTCGCTAGCTCTATGAAAAGCCTAGCTGATCAAGCTAAAAATGTAAAAGATGTCTTAAACATCATCGATGACATTGCTGATCAGACAAATTTACTTGCTCTAAATGCTGCCATAGAAGCAGCGCGTGCAGGTGAGCATGGACGTGGCTTTGCAGTCGTGGCTGATGAGGTTAGACAGCTGGCTGAACGCACGCAAAATAGCCTAAGCGAGATAAATGCGACTATAAATTTAATCGTTGAAGCGATATCAAACTCAAGTCAAACCATCGGCGATAACGCTAAAAAAGCTGGCGAGCTTTGCAAAAAATCAGCCCAAATCAATGAAAAAATAGAAAACATGAACCAGCTAATGAACGAGAGCGTTAGCTTAAATGAGACCTCTACGAAGGACTATTTAGAGACTGGAAATAAGGTCGAAGAGCTTATAAAAGGCATCGTAAATATCGATGAAATTTCAAAACAAAACTCAAAAAGTATGGATGAAATTTCGCTTGCAGCCGCTCATCTTTCAAAGATGACTGATAATCTAAACACTAGCCTTTCAAAATTTAGAACCTGATAAATTTAGCCAAATCTTTGGCTAAATTTAACTTTCTCTTTTAAATTTATCACTTAAGTAGTGAGCCGATTTTTTACTTTAAGCTTACGATCATGATGTAAATTTATGAAATAATTTTTATTTTGTGTTATTTAAGTCGGCATTTTGGCTTAAGAGATGAGATGACGTATGCAAGAGAATGATATTTTAGATGTTTTATCAAACAAAAAGGTCCTTTGCTTAGAGGATGAAGAGGCTATTTTGCGAAATATCTGCGCCTCGCTGGAGCTCTTTTTTGCAGAGGTTAAAGGCGTTACAGACGGCTTTGATGCGCTTGAGCTTGCAATGAGTGGGGCATATGACGTGCTAGTGCTTGATATCAGCGTGCCAAATATCGATGGTCTTGAGATCGCTAAAAAAGTAAGAGCTATCAATCAAAAAATCCCTATCGTGATCTTATCAAGCCACGTCGAGCAAGAGTATCTGTGGCGCGCGGTTGAGCTAAAGATCACAAGATATCTCGCAAAACCATACGATAAAAAATCTTTCATCAAAGCGCTTGAAGATGTGGCATTTGAGCTAGTTGGACGCACACCAACTATCAGGCTAAATGACGAGCTTGAGTATGATTTTGGCAAAAAAGCGCTTTACGTAAATGGCGAAATTTCTCATCTAAGCAAGAGCGAGAGCAAGCTTTTGGAGTACTTTTTAAACAACAAAAACCAAACTATCACTTACGAGCAAATTTTTGACTACATCTGGGACTACGAGCAGCCGACAAAAGAGGCGATAAAGACGATCGTAAAAGAGCTTAGAAGAAAGCTAGGCAAAGATGTGATCAAAAATTTATACGGTGTGGGCTACCTTTGTGAGATATAAATTTCAGCTAATTGTCGGTGCTTTTATCTTTGTCTATCTGCTAGTTTCGGCACTTGTTTTAAATTTCTACAACGATCTTGCGATGAAAGACGCTAAAAAAGAGGCGTATTATGTTTTAGAGGGCATAAATTCAGTAAGAGAATACATCGCTGGAGTTCAGCGCCCGCTAATCGAGCAGTTAAAGGAGCAGGGCATCTTAAAAGAGGACTTTTTTGACGAGAGGCTTTTGTCATCTTCATATATAAGCCGTGAAATTTACAACATCCAAAAGAAAAAATACAACCTTGAATTTGACTACAAGCTAGTTGCCATCGCTCCGCTAAATAAAGCCCACGAGCCAAATGAATTTGAAGCTGGCGTCTTGCACGGCTTTAAAGAGAATAAATTTAAAGAATTTGTAAAGATAATAAAAGATGAAAATGGCTCACAGCTCTTTGTGGGTCTGCCTATAAAAAACCAAAGTCCAAGCTGTCTAGCCTGTCATAGCAGCGCAAATGCCCCACAACAAATGCTAGAAAAATATGGCATGGAGGGCATAGAGATCCCAGACGTGAACGAAACAGTCGCGATGATCTCGTTTAAGATACCAATCCGCGCCATTTTTACCTACCACTTGCGAGAAGTCATCGTCATAATGAGCGCCATAACGCTTATCTTTGGGCTATTTTTACTACTTGTTTATAAGATGCATAGGCGAGGCGAGGAGAGCAAAAAGCAGACTGAGCAGCTAATGATACATCAAAGCCGCCTAGCCTCTATGGGCGAGATGATAGGCAATATCTCGCACCAGTGGAAGCAACCACTTGCTCAGATAAGCTCAGCTTTAATAAATTTAGAACTCTATCAAGAGAGAAAAAAGCTCGATGAGGCGAAAATTTATGAGTTTATAGAAGAGACAAGCAAACAGATAAATTTCATGTCAGAAACAGTTGATGACTTTAAAAATTTCTTTAGTCCAAATACCTTGGGAAAAGAGTTTAAGGTGCTTGAAGTGATAAATCAAACGATAAAAATTTTAAACGCAACGCTTAAAAAGTACCAGATCGAAGTGCAGCTTGACGTGAGAGAAAATTTTGAGGTATTTGCAAATTTTAATGAGATAATCCAAATTTTAATAAACATCATAAACAACGCCAAAGACGCATTTAAACAAAGCTACACAAAGCCAAGAGTGATAAAGATAAGCGCCTTTTTAAAAGATGGCAGAAAGAATTTATGCGTGCAAAATAACGCAGGAGCGATAAAAAATTCATTTTTAAAGGTCATCTTTGAGCCACACTTTAGCACAAAAGAGAGCGGTAGCGGGCTTGGGCTATATATGAGCCGCCTTATCGCTCGCAAAAACAACGCCCTAATCTTTGCTAAAAATGTGGATGAAAACCACGTTGCATTTACAATTAGTTTCGAAAATTTATAATTTGTTAATTTTCCCCCTTTTCTGCCCTTTTTTGGTGTTAAGATTATCAGTATGAAATCATTTTGATTTTAGGATAAAAATTCAAAGGAGGAGACGTGAGAAACTTACACAAAGCCTTAGCAGGCTTACTCATGGGTGTTAGTATCTTTGCTTCACAAGCCTGTTGCGAAGAGCATAATATGCAGATGTCCGATAAAGCACGTGATGTTATCGCAAATCCTAAAGGCACACTGCAAAGTAGAGGTGTTGTCTCCTTGCAAGACTACGTCGTAGAAGAGCAAGAGATGTATAACTGGCTATTTAAAAACCACCCTATTTTTACAAAGTATGGTGGCAAAACCGTCGGCAAAATGGTCGTTCATGACCGTGGCTTAGAGTGGCTTGCCGAGGGACATGGCTTTGATATGTCAAAGCTTAGTAAAAGAGATGGTGGTAAGGGCTATAGCTCTATGATGTATAGAATTCCAGCCACTTCATCGCTTCAGTTTCCTAATAAATTTGTAGGTCCAGAAAAGTGCGGTGAGTGTCACCCAGCTCAGTATGAGGTCTGGAGCAGATCTCGCCACGCAACTACTATGCGCTTCCCTGGCGAGCACCCAGAGGTTAATAACAACCTAACTGAGCCAGTATTTGACAAAGATACCGCCTCTATCCTTCCAAAAGGTATCACTCCAGATGTCATCTACGCAACCGTTGGTCACTTAAGAACTAAGATGGGCTACGTCGATGCATGGCTACTTCGTGGTACTTACTACGTTGAGGGCGGTTTGCTAAGAGATGGCACAGGTCAGATCGTAGCTGGCGGTAACCAATGGCAAAGAACATGGGCGTTAAATTTAGACGACGCAACTGTTAAAAAGATAAAAGAGCTTGTCCCAGAATTTCCTGGCACTCTTGAAGAGTACGGCGATAATGGCGGATATGTTAGAGGTCTTGCCTCATACGCCGCAAAACATAAAAAGTCTATGTTTTTCCAAGCAAACTCATCATATTGTGAGGTTTGCCACCCAGTTAAATTTGACTTTAAGTCAAAAGCAGAATTTTACGCAGCACTTGGTAATGCCAAAGAGCTTCAAAAACACACTATCTCAAAAGGCGTAAGCTGTGAGGAGTGCCACGGAGCTGGCGGTCACCTTGATGGAGCTACAAATTTTAGAACATCAAACTGCGAACGCTGTCACCAAAGATTTAACTTTAGTCCAGATCTAATGCGTGCTAACCCACTTAATAACGGCAAGCTAGATCTATCTTTAAGCTCTAAATTTAAATCAATGGGACCAGGATGCGGCTCTGAAGGCTCTCAATCATACTTTACCGCTCACTACGATAAAGGCATGAGATGCGTCACTTGCCACGATCCACACGATAACACAGGTAACGTTGTAGGCGATAAGAGCGTAACTGGTATGAACTACAACCCAGATCAAGGCTATCTAAGTGCGTTCTACACTAAACCAAAGATCAAAAAAGATTGTAAAGATTGTCACGAGACTCAAGCATATATCGCAGCAAAAGCAGATACTCACAAAAACAACACTTGTGCATCTTGCCACATGCCATTTATGATGAGCTGCGAGAATTTCTACGCTGTTCAGTTCCAAGACAACGCTGGCTTTGATACTCAAAGACGCTCTCACATCTGGAAGATCATGGTCGATCCAAAAGAGAAATCTCTAGTACCTGGCGACGCTGCTAAAGGTCCAAGAGATGCTAAAGATTGGCACTTTGAGAGAGATAAAAATGGACACAACTATGTTGATTTGATGTGGGCATGCGCTAGAACATCTTGGGCTGATAAAGATATGAAAGATAATAAAGGCTGCCATAGCCCAGTGCTATCTGAGCTAAAACCAACACTTCATTTCAAAAACCAAAAACAAGTTTATGATGAGGTTATGGGATGGCAAACTCCAGTTAAAAATGAATTCTCAGAGGTCAAAATAGGCATCGAGGGAATTTACTCACTACTAGAGACTAAAAAGCTAGATCCAAGTGATAAAGCAAGAGTTTATGAGCTTGTCCAAAACGCTCAAGAGATCATCGATATGGTCGAAAAAGATGGTTCGTGGGGTATGCACGGATTTAAATTTACTAAACAAAGACTAGATGCATCTAAAGAGTATATAAAAGAAGCTCAGAGAATTCTAAACAAAAATTTATAGCATTTAGGGGCTAGTTTTAGCCCCTTTAATCTTAAGGGTTTGAAATGAAAAATGCGTTTTTAAAATGTTCGCTACTTCTTAGCCTAAGCGTGGCTAGCCTCTTAGCAAATGTCGATACAAACGACTCTTATGCCATAGGCGCAACAAGTGGCGGATATGTTTTAAAAGGACTGCTAGATCAAAAACAACTAGGTGTTGGCTATGACGCTGATGCAGTCATAAAAGGCTTTAGCGATGCGCTAAAGAGCGAGCTAAAACTAAGTGATGATGAGATAGCAAAGCTACTAAACAAAAGGGCTGAAAGCTTAGAGAAGATAGTAAAAGAAAAAGAGGCAGCCAAGCTAAAAGAGAATTTAGCCCAAGGCAAAGCCTATATGGAAAAAAATGCAAAAAACAAAAATGTAAAAACAACAAAATCAAATTTACAATATGAGATCATAAAAAGTAGCTCAAAAGGGGCTACACCAAAGCCTGAGAGCATCATCATAGTAAATTATAAAGCAAGCTTTGCTGGTGGCAAGGTCTTTGACGAGACAAAAGAGGCTCCAGCTCATCTTTCGATGCTAAATTTGATCCCTGGACTTGAAGAGGGTCTCATGCTTATGAAAGAGGGCGAGAAGTTTAAATTTGTCATCCCGCCTGAGCTTGCATACGGCGATAGTGGCATGGAGGGGATACCTGGTGGCGAGACTATCGTTTTTGAGATAGAGCTTATTAAGGTCTTAAAGCCTGGCGAGCTAGCTGAGGCGGCAAGAAAAATTCATGAAAAAGAGCAAAATGAGGGCGTTAAAAAGCCTCATTAAGGCATAAATGGAGTTAAAAATGCAAAATCAAAATAGCAGAAGAGCCTTCTTTAAACGCATGGCAGTTGTGGCTGCTGGTGCTAGCGTGGCAAGTAGTGGTTTTGCTTTTAAGAGTGAAGAGAGTGCGAAAAAACCACATTTTGGCATGATATTTGACCAAAACAAATGCGTTGGCTGCACGGACTGTGAAGTGGCATGTAGAAAAGTAAATTTAGTCCCAAAAGGACAGATGAGACTTTTTGTAGAGGATAAGACTGATCCAAAAAATTTGCTTGATAAAAGATATGTAAGAGTATCTTGTCAGCAGTGTGAGGATGCGCCTTGTGTGGCTGTTTGCCCAACAAAAGCCTGTCACAAGGACATAAAAACTGGCATCCAAACTACAAATATAGATGACTGCATCGCCTGTAAATACTGCATCGTAGCCTGTCCTTACGACGTGAGATATATCGATAAGTTTAGTCACTCAGCCCAAAGCTGTAACTTCTGCATAGATACAAATTTAAAGGATAAAAAAGATCCAGCCTGCGTTGAGGCATGCAGATATGAGGCTTTGGTATTTGGCGATTTAAACGATGAGAGCTCGCACATTAGCCAGCTTTTAGCTGTCAAAGATAGCATAAGGCTAAGAGCAGAACTTGGCACAAAACCAAGCCTTAGATATATTCCTAAAGTAAAAGCGGGGGTGTAAGATGGATGGTGCATTAAATTTCACTGCGACATTTTCGCACGCAGTTGAGTGGGGCTGGCCGATTGCTGTTTATCTTTTGCTAGCTGGTATGAGTGGCGGAGCGCTAATAGCTGCCATACTTCTAAAGCGCTACAAAAGGCAGGAGAGCTTTAGCCCATTTTTCAAGGCTGCTTCGCTTTTGGCATTTGTTAGCATCATGCTTGGTATGGTTTGCTTGATAGCTGACCTTGAAAAGCCACTTTTGTTTTGGAAAATTTTGATTAATTACAACTTCACGTCAGTTATGTCTATCGGTGTAGCTGGACTTTGTGTCTTTATACCGCTTAGCTTTTTGATGTGTCTATACGCTTTTAATGCGGAGCTAAAGCCACTTTGCGGCTTTTTTGATGGCGTGATGAAAATTTTATCGCCACTTTATCCGCTTTTAAGTGCGCTTTGCCTGCTTTTTGCGGTTATCATTTGCGCATATACAGGCTTTTTGATCTCGGTGCTTATTAGATTTCCACTTTTAAACACCGCTGTTTTACCAGCGCTTTTCATAGCTTCAGGACTAAGTGCTGGCATAAGTGGTAGCAGCTTGATAGCAGCACTATTTTTCAAAGAAGATCCACACTCAAGCGACCTTGGCTCGCTTCATGGCGTGGAGTTTTACGTCTTATGCGCTGAAATTTTACTCATTTTAATGCTTTTTGTCTCACTTTTGCTTGGCTCAAGCTATCAGCAAGGCGCAGCAGTTGCATTTTATAGTGGCGTTTGGGCAAATTTCTTCTGGCTCGGGGTTGTTTTAGTTGGCTTTGTTTTGCCTCTTGTTTTAAATTTCGCACTTGGCAAGATGAAATTTAGCTTCTACCTTGGCTCATTTGCAGCAGTCGTTGGCGTTTTATTGCTTAGGGTTTTTATACTTTATGCAGGACAGACTTATAGCATTTAAGGCTTAAGGGCAGGTGATGAAAATTTTAAACATTTATCGCTTGTCTTTAATATTATTATTTATCCTTGCTTTTGGTGCAGGGGTGGCGACCTTTTTGGAAAATTTTTATGACACACAGACGGCTAGAGTGCTTGTTTATGAAGCGCTCTGGTACGAGTGCGTCATGGCAGCTTGTGCCATTTGCTTAGCCATTAGCATCGTAAAAACCAAGATGTATAAGAAATTTGGCGCATTTTTGATACATCTTGCTTTTATTCTGATCTTCATCGGTGCTGCGCTTACAAGATACTTTGGCGAAGAGGGTGTATTGCATCTTAGAGTAGGCGAGAGCGGCAACTATATGCAAAGCACAAAGCCCTATTTAAGAGTACAAATTTCAAATGAAAGCTTTGAATATCCATTAAAACTTAGCCTGCTTGGCAAAAACGACTTTCGCTTCAAAAAAGATATAAATGGCAAAGAATTTGAGATAAAGATAACTGGCTACAAAAAAGATGAGAAAAACGCTCCAGCCACGCTTAGCATAGAGGCTGGCTTTGCTAATGAAAAGAGCAAGAGCGCCAAGCTAAAAGGTGGCGCTGGATATGATCTTGAGCCAAGCATTTTAAGCTTTGATGGGCAAGAGGCGAAATTTTACTTTAGCTCACGAGCGATAAATTTACCATTTACACTAAGGCTTGATAAATTTATCCTAGAGCGCTACACAGGGCTAAATAGCCCATCATCTTACACGAGCAAAGTAAGCATCGCAGGTGCCGAGCATGAAATTTCACTAAATCACCCACTAAGCATCGTGGGCTATAAAATTTTTCAATCATCATATGACGCTGACGAGCTTGGAAGCGCCTTTGAGATCAGCTTTGATCCTGGCAAAGTGCCAACTTACATCGGATATTTTCTGCTTTGCCTTGGCTTTGTGGGAAATTTATTTAGCAAAAAGAGCCGATTTTTTAGACTTTGCAACTTCATAAAAGGCACTCAGCTTGCATTTTTGGCTCTACTTTTACTAAATGCCACGCCAAATTTCGCAAGCGATGAAGCCATAAATTTTAAAGCTCATGCAGATAAATTTGCCAAAATTTTAGTTCAAACTGATAGCAGGATCGCCCCAGCTAGCTCTTACACAAGAGCAGTTCTTAGCAAAATTTCAACCAAAACCACGCTCTTTGGGCTTAGTAGCGATGAGCTCATGCTCTCTTTTGCCATCTCGCCACAAGAGTGGATGGATAAAAGGATGGTAAAGATCACAAGCGATCGTGTGGGCGAGCTTCTTGGCGTTAGTGAGAAATTTGCTAGTTTTAAGGACGTTTTTAACGAAAATGGCGAGTATAAACTGGCTAAATTTGTAGAGGCTGCAAATGAAAAATCCGCCTCAAAAAGAGATAAATTTGATAACGACGTCATTAAATTTGACGAGAGGCTAAATGTCTTATACCTTGCGCTAAAGGGCGAAATTTTAAAATTTATCCCAGCTAAAAATGGTGATACTATCACGTGGCTAGGCGTAAATGAAGCCTTTAGCAAAGATGAAATATCAAACGAGTTTAAAAGCGTTTTAGGAGCTTATATAGAAAATTTAAGCCTTTGCGTAAAAAGTAGCGAGTGCGCGAGTGCCGATAAGAGTTTGGAGCAAATTTCAAACTATCAAAGAAGCACTCTAGACTCTCTTGCGCCAAGCGAGGCGAAAATTAGCCTTGAAGTGCTTTATAACCAAATGGAAATATTTAAATTTCTTATCTATTTTTACATGATCCTAGCTCTTGCTTCGCTCGCTCTTGGCTTTTATAGGCTATTTTTTGGGAGGAAATTTAGATTTGAAAGAGCGCTTAGCCTTGCATTTTTCACTGCCTTTGCGGTGCATGCTCTAAATTTAGCCCTACGCGCTTACATCTCAGGTCACGCACCTTGGAGCGATGCTTATGAGAGTTTAGTCTATATCTCACTTATAAGCGTGCTAGCCGGAGTGCTATTTTTCAAGCATCAAAGCTTCGCACTAGGCGCTGCTTCGCTCTTTGCAAGTGTTAGCTTGCTGGTTGCTCATCTAAATTTTATAAATCCACAAATAACAAATTTGGTCCCTGTTTTAAAGTCATTTTGGCTTAGCGTGCATGTAAGCGTCATCACCGCAAGCTACGGCTTTTTGGGCTTTGGCTTTGTACTAGGGCTTGTGGGGCTTATCTTAATGGCTCTAAAAAATGACAAAAACGAGCAAAAGCTTAGCGAACAGATAAGATACCTAGCCGCTACTGACGAGCTAAGCCTTATCATAGGACTTAGCTTGCTAACTATCGGAAATTTCTTAGGCGGCATCTGGGCGAATGAGAGCTGGGGCAGATACTGGGGCTGGGACAGCAAAGAGAGCTGGTCATACATCACGATCATCGTCTATGCCATAGTGCTTCATTTAAGATTCATACCAAAGCTAAGGGGCGTTTTTACCTTTTTAACAGCTAGCGTGCTATCATTTGCTTCGGTGCTTTTTACATATTTTGGAGTAAATTTCTACCTTAGCGGACTTCACTCATACGCAAATGGCGAAAGTTTTGGCGTTTCTGGGCTGATATATTTGATCTTAGCAACTCTTGCTTTGCTGATCGCCCTAGCTTATCGTGGCAGAGATATAAAAGTAGTTTAGGAGATATGATGAAGAGTTTGGTTTTACTGACTGCTAGTTTGTGCGTTTTAAATGCTGGCTACATCAAAGAGGCTTTAAACGCAAAAGATGATCACAATAAACTAGCACAAATTTATGAAGATGCTTGCGATAAAGAGAAAAAGGCATCAGGCTGCTACAACCTAGCTGTGCTTTACAGCAGGGGTGATGGCAACGTCAAAAAGGATGAGGCAAAGGCAGCGATGCTTTATGAAAAGGCTTGCGATCAAAATTTCTCTATGGCTTGCAGCAACCTTGGCTATGTATATGAAAAGGGCAAAGGCGTAGAAAAAGACCTAGCAAAAGCGGTCAAACTATATGAAAAAGCATGCAGCGACAACGAGGGCTGCACCGAGCTTGGCTTGCTTTATGCAAACGGCACCGGTGTAGAAAAAGACATAAAAAAGGCAAAAGAGCTCTATGAAAAGGCTTGCAAGGCAGGGGACGGCATGGGATGTAGCAACCTTGGCTACCTATACGCTCAGGGCGAAGGCGTCGAGAAAGACTACGCAAAAGCTAAAGCAAACTACGAGATGGCTTGCGCAAACGAAGCTGGCATAGGATGCGACAACCTTGGCTTTTTATATGTTTATGGGCAAGGGGTTGATCAAAATCTTACAAAAGCGACAAAGCTTTACGAGCAAGCGTGCATATACGCCTATGAAAAGGGCTGCAATAACTACGCTATCATGCTAGCTGAGGGCAAAGGCGTGAAAGAGGATGTGGAAAAAGCACGTGAAATTTTTACTAAAAGCTGTAAAAATGGCCTAAAAGAGGCGTGCGAGAATTTAGAAATTTTAGGAAAGAATTGATGAGTTTTAAAAACTGGGGCAACATGCAAGCAAGCCTAGAGGCACTATATGTGCTAGATAGCGCCCTGCTAGAGCCTGGTGAGGAGCACTTAAGGCTCATTTCTAAAAGAGAGGATGAAAATAGCCTAAGATACGTGATAGATAACGGGCATGGCGATCTACTCGACGTGATATTTACGCGTGAGGCGGTGCTGGTTAGAGGGTTTGACCATGAAAATGAGCTAAATTCGCTTAGCATGGCAGATAAAAGCGTGATAGAGCAAATTTATGGTGGCGAGGCTGCTAAATTTCGCTCTTACTTCTTGCCAGATGAGATAGAGCAGACGACCTTTTTTATCTGGTATGACGGGGCGGAGCATCAAAATTTAGTCGGTGGCAATAACGGCGGACGCTGGCTGCTTGGTTATGCCTTCGATGATTTTGCTAAATTTAGCGAGTTTGTAAAGGGCTACTACGAGATAGAATTTGATGATGAGATGTTAAAAAAGCTCTATGAAAAGGGCGAGTTAGAAAAAGAGAAACTAAAGGAGATAAGATGAAATTTATAGCTTTGTTACTTAGTGCGGTTTTTGCCTTGTGGGCTGGAAATTTGACGAGTGATGCAAACATAAACGCCTATAAAGGGGCAAAAGAGCACATCGAGCTACCAAAGGATGCAAGATGTGCGGTGTGTGGCATGCCTATAAAAAACAAGCAGTGGGCGACGCTTATAAAGGCTGGTGGCAAGGACTATTACTTTGATGGCGTAAAAGATATGGCGCACTTTTACTTTGCAGATGAGGTGGCGAAAGAGGCTTACGTGAGCGATTATTACACGCTTGAAAAGATTGATGCAAAAGATGCGTTTTACGTTCATGGCTCAAACGTTTTTGGACCGATGGGCGAGGAGTTTATCCCGTTTAAAGACGAAGTAAAGGCAAATAGCTTTATGAAAGATCACGCTGGCAAAGGTGTCATAAAATTTGACGAGATAAAGACATTTATCGGTAAATAAAGTGAAATTTCTAGCATTTTTGGCGTTATTTTTTGGACTCTCTTACACGCTCTTAGCGGCGCACTACCTTAGCTTTGACCACAAAGCAAAGCAAGATGAGCTAAGAGAAATTTCAAAGATAACAAGGGCAAATTTAGCTTCTAGCTTTAGCCTAAAAGAGCAAAAGGGCTTTGTCTATGATAAGTAGAAATTTCATAAACTACGCTGTGGTCCTGCTCTTTAAAGACAAAAAGGACCACCTCTTTAGCTTTTGCCTCTTTACGCTCATTATCTTTGTGCTAAGCTCGGTGCTTTTCATCTCTGGCTCGATCCAGCATGATCTTATAAGCTTAGTAAAAGATAGATCAAGCATCGTTGTTAGCGCGTTTCGTGCTGGTAAAAACGACCTCATGCACCCTGGCTACATCTACGATATCTCAAAGATCGATGGCGTGGCTGACGTTAGAGGCGTGGCGGAGGGAGAGTACTACTTCGTGCAAAAGCGCGTCTGGTTTCATCTATATGAGGATGATAGCTTGAAAGAAGATGAGATGATAGTTGGCGAGGGCGTAAAAGCTGCTATGAACGAGCTTTACTACGACGAGAGCTTTAACTTCTTAACAGAAGAGCGCATGATACCAGTAAAGATAGTAAAAACCATGCCAAAACAAAGCGCTCTTATCACAAATAACGCCATATTTTTGCACCCAAAAACCTTGCGAGCTATCTTAAATTTAAAAGATGAAGAATACACAAAGCTCTATGTCGATGTGCCAAATAGCGAAGAGATCAGCCAAGTGGCATTAAAGATAGAAAATTTATATCCAAATTCATTTGCCATTAGCATAGAAGACGAGGTAGCAAACATTAGACATCTTTACTACTATAAGGGCGGAATTTTTATGAGCATTTATGTTAGCGTTATGCTCATTTTTTTCGTGCTGCTTAAAAACCAAATTTCACTTGCTTACGGCAGTAAAAAGCGTGAGATAGCCATTTTGCGAAGCATCGGCTTTAGTATAAAAGAGATCATTTTTTTAAAATTTATACAAAATTTCATCGTTAGCGTTAGCGCCTTTTTGCTTGGTGTTATGTTAGCTTATATCTTTGTGTTTGTCTTTAACGCCCCGTTTTTAAAGGGGATATTTTTAGGCGATGAGCTTTTAAATTTTACAAATTTCACGCCTATTTTGGAGTTTGATAAGCTCTTTTTGATCTTTGTCTTTGGTGTCATACCATTTTTGGCATTTGTTCTTATCCCATCGTGGCGTGTGGCTTGTGGCGACATAAATGAGGGGCTAAAATGATAAATATAAGAGGCGTTAGCCTAGTTTATAACCAAGGCAAACAAAACGAGTTTTGCGCCCTAAAAAATATAAATTTAGATGTTAATAACGGCGAGTTAGTGATACTAAAAGGCGTTAGCGGAAGTGGTAAAAGCACCCTGCTCTCGCTCATAGCCCTACTTCAAAAGCCAACTAGCGGGGAGATTTTGATAGACGGCACTAACATCGCAAAGCTGCCTGACGCATTTTGCTCCGAGTTTAGGCACAAAAGGCTTGGGCTTGTCTTTCAAAATTTTAACCTCATCGAGGGCTTAAGCGTCTATGAAAATTTGTTAGCTCCGTTTGCTCTAACAAATTTCAAGGCAAACATGCGTGAAGAGATGATAAAAAAGGCTCTAAACCTTGCAAATATCTCTCACAAAAGAGATGAAAATGTATCAAATTTAAGCGGTGGCGAGCGCCAAAGATGTGCGGTAGCTAGGGCTTTGTCAATGGACGCTGATATCATTTTGGCTGATGAGCCAACGGCAAATTTAGATAGACAAAATGCGCGTGCGTTTTTAGGCCTACTTGAGTCATTTAAAGCGCTTAAAAAAAGTGTCATAGTCGCGACTCACGATAGCATTTTTGACGAGCTGAGCGCTACAGATAGGGTTGTAAGTTTGCAAAACGGAGAGATAGTATGAGCGTATTTTTGTCAAACGCCGTTATCGCCTTTTTGTTAGCGGAGTTTGTGCTGTTAGTTTTGATGGGCATTTCGCTATTTTACGTCGTTAGGATCGTGAGGTCGTGGGACTATAACGCGCTAACATCGCTTCAATACTCACTTGAAAAGCAAAACTATCTTGTAAATACGATCTTGCTCTTTAGCGTCTGCACAAAGATCGTTTTGTTTATATTTTTCGCACTTTGTCTAAACGAGCTCTCTGACATCGTGCCAGGGGCTATGTGCTCGGCTGGCGTGATCGGCTCAAATAAATTTGGCGGCATCTTGATGCTCACTAAAATTTTGCTCATCTTTGGGCTTGGTATCTGGCTGGTTATAAATAGGCTCGACTTGCAGGCTCTAAATTTCCCATATTTAAAGAAAAAATATGCTATTTTCATCTGCCTTTTTGTGATGATGCTGCTCGAGCTTGGCATAGAAATTTCGTTTTTTTATAATATCCCGCTAAAAGTGCCAGTCTTTTGCTGTTCTGTCACTTTTCAAGCTCCAAAGCTGCCATTTGGCTATACAAATTTTGGCTTAGTAAGCGCCTTTTTCGTGCTATTTTTTGTCATTTTGGCGCTAAATTTCTTAAAGCAAAGTATGGCAAGCTTTGTGGCAAATTTGCTATTTTTGGTGCTTAGCTACTACGCTATCACCTACTTTTTTGGCCTTTATGTTTACGAGCAGCCAAATCACAAGTGCCCATACTGCATGCTAAGAAGCGACTATTTTTACGTTGGCTACCTTATCTGGGGCAGTTTGTTTTTGGGCGTTTTTTATGGCCTTATGCCATATCTTGTGGAGATCATCACAAAGATAAACTACTCGCACAAGCTTAAATTTTCATCGATATGGCTAAGTGTTTGCGTGCTGATCTGCTCGCTTTACGTGCTCAAATACTATCTTTTAAGAGGATTTTTATTTTGATAAAGCAAATTTTTTCTCTTTGTTTGTTGGCTCTAGTCTTAGCCGTGCTTGCCTATAATGCTGACATAAGCGATGATAAAATTTTAGTTTCACATAGCGACAAATCAGAGCCGATCGAGCAGCTTACGCCAAATAAATATATATGTTATGAGAGCAGAACGCTCATCGCTGATAACAACGACACAGCCCAGGCGATCATGCCAAATGGCGACATCTACTTCTTTAACGACATCACAAATTCTTTCATCTGGTATATGGCGCAAAAGAGCAAAGATAAGATCAAGTTATATGTCTATTCAAGAGATACAAACCGCTACATCCCAGCGCAAAATGCCTGGTACTCGAGGGCCGATATCACGCCGATGGGATACGGCATAGGGGCGTATGAGTTTCACACTTACGGCATAAACGACAACTACTTTAAAGAGGTCTTGCTCTACGCAGCACGTGGCGAAACGCTGCTAAATCCATACATAAACATCCTACTTTCAGAAAATAAGATATAAATTTAGAGAAGCACTAAATTTGTTAGAGCTCACTAGGTTGTTTTTGGGTATTAAAAGCCTTTTTCATTTAGTTTTTTATAGGCGTCACATCCATTTTGATCTCCTAAATCACATGCTTTACCAAAATACTCTTTCGCAGTGTGGTAGTTTTGTCTTAAGCCTTGTCCTTTTTCATGTATAACTCCCAAATTAAAGCAACCTGTAGCATGTCCACTATTGCAAGCTTTTTTATATAGCTCAGCTGCTTTATAGTGATCCTGTCTTAGGCCCTGTCCGTTATCGTATAAAACTCCCAAGTTATAACAACCCTTAATATCTCCACTATTACAAGCTTTTTCAAATAGCTTGGCTGCCTTGCGATAGTCTTGTTTTATTCTAAAGCTATTTGTATATAAAAGTCCTAAATTGTAACAACTCTTAGAAAAATTACCATTACAAGCTTTTTCAAATAGCTTGGCTGCTTTTAAATAGCTCTGCTCTACTCCTATACCATTTTCATACATAACTCCTAAATTAAAACAACTGACAAAATTCCCACTATTGCAAGCTTTTTCATATAATTCTGCTGCTTTTTTATAGTCTTGTTTTACTCCTTGTCCAGCATCATATAAAAGTCCTAAATTGGCGCAACCACCAACATTTCCACTATTACAATCTTTTTCAAATAATTCTGCTGACTTTGTATAGTCGCCTTTATCATAAGCTTTAAGTCCGAGTTCTAAAAGATCCTGAGAAAATCCAATAGTTAATAAAAACATAGATAAAAACACTATCTTTTTCATTTTTTGCTCCATTTTTACAAATTTCTTAAACGATATTTTGTCCTTTTAAAACTTAGATTATTGTTAATTATCCATTTATCTTTTAGTGGATACGCAAAGCAAATTTATACGTCGTTTAATAAATTTTTGTGATTTTGGTGTGTATTTGTAGAAACATGTCTGGCTTGTCTCTTTGTTAGAGAAACAAGCCTAATGTTAGTATCTAACGTTATTAACTTTTAAAAAGTCTCTTAGGTCTTCGTATTCGCTGTTTTCGAAGTAGCGCCATTTGCCAGGCTTTAGCATATCAAGGCTAACACGCCCAAAACTAACACGTTTTAGATCCATTACTTCAAGGTCAAAGTAGCCAAAGAAGCGACGAAGCTCCCTATTTTGACCCTCATTGATGATGACCTTTAGTTTTGTGTAACCACCGCTTGAGCCAAAGACCTTGTAGGCTAGAAATGGCTTAAATTCCATTGATTTTATAGTTGTTTTTGCGTGCGCGCCTTTGGTGGCGTCCTTGGCGAAAAAGCCATTTGTCATCGCTTCTATCACCTCTTTTGTTACCTCGCCTTTTACTTTTAGGTAGTATTCGCGCTCTAAGTCGCTATTCATTAGTGCTGTGGCGATCGCCGGGGCGTCAGTTAGTAAAAGTAGCCCCTCGCTTGCGTAGTCTAAGCGCCCTACGCTAACAAATTTGGCAAATTTCTTATCTAACGTGTCATATATCGTCTTTCGTCCGCGGTCATCTTTCTTGCTAACTAGCTCACCCTTTTGTTTGTGATAAACGATAACGGTAAATTCCTTTTTTAGCTTTATCAAACGGCCATTTATACGCACTTTGTCATCTTCATCCACGTTTGTGGCAAGGTCGCTAACCACACGTCCTGCTATGCTAACCTTGCCAGCTTTTATCAGCTCATCTGCCTCACGGCGTGAGTAGTTTGTATTATGTGAGATAAATTTATTTAGTCTTGTTTTTTCCATTTTATAGTCCTAAATTTGCAAGGTCGTGGATGTGTAAAACACCCACAGGTACGCCATTTTCTACGACGGCTAGAAGCTGGATTTTATACTTTTCTATGAGGGCTAACGCATCTACGGCTAACATCTCTTTGTTATCTATCTCTTTTGGATGCAAGGTTGCAAATTTCATCGCTGGCTCTTCTAGGTCAAAGTCCTCTCTCATAAGCGCGCGCCTAAGGTCGCCGTCACTTAAAAGGGCATTTAGCACGCCATCTTTATCAACTATTAAAACCGTGCCAAGCTTGCCATGCGTCATCGTATCGATCGCACTTTTTAGGGTTGCATTCCAGCGGACTATCGGTAAATTTTCGCTTCTCATCACATCTTTGACCTTTAAAAATAGCCTCTTGCCAAGGCTGCCACCTGGATGAAAATTTGCAAAGTCCTCTTTTTTAAAGTCTCTCTTTTGCATCAAACAAACAGCTAACGCATCGCCAAGAGCTAACGTTAGCGTGGTTGATGCCGTTGGAGCAGCATTTAGTGGGCACGCCTCTTTTTCTACATTTATATCTATAAAAGCATCGCTAAATTTACCAAGTGAGCTTGATATGCTTCTTGCCATGGCGACGATTTTCACGCCAAAGCGCTTTACATGAGGCAAAATTTTGACAAGTTCATCGCTCTCGCCACTAAAGCTAATGGCTAACAAAACATCGTCCTTTTCTATCATGCCTAGATCTCCATGCATGGCCTCTGTCGGGTGTAAGAAAAAGCTTGGCGTGCCGGTGCTTGCAAGCGTAGCAGCGATCTTTGCGCCCACATGACCGCTCTTGCCTACGCCCGTGACTATGACCTTGCCCTTTGCGTTATATATCAAATTTACAGCATCTTCTATCTCTACGCTTTTAGCGTGTCTTAAAAGCTCATTTGCTTCTATCTCTAAGACTTCAGCTGCGATTTGGTTCATTGTCTGCATAAATTTCCCTTACATTAGATAGATGATCGGCACGATAGTTGGGTACTTTTTGACCTTTCTAAAGATGTGCTTTCTGATCACTTGGCGCACTTGTGACTCAAGCAGTCTGCTATCTTTCAAAAGCTCCTCTTTGACGTTGCTTAGGTATTGCTCCAGCACGCCCTCCATCTCTTTTCTAAACTCAGCGTCTTGCTTGTCGCCCACAAGGCCGTAGCTGATGACGCGAGGCTTGTTGATGAGCTTTGCGCCGTGGCGTGAAATTTGAGCGATTATCATGACAACCCCTGCTTCTGCTAGGTTTTGTCTGTCGATCACGACGTCATCTGCGATTTGTTTATTTATTTGATTGTCTATAAAGACTTTGCCAGTTTTTACAGTTTTTACACGTTTTAGGTATTTTTGACAAAGCTCCATTTGGTCGCCGTCGCTCATTAGATAGATATTTCGCTCATCCACACCACAGCTAATGGCTGTCTCTTTGTGCTTTGCGATGTGGTTGTACTCGCCATGCACTGGCAAGAAAAATTTTGGTTTTATGAGGCGAAGCATCAGCTTTTGCTCTTCTTGCGCCGCGTGACCGCTGACGTGGATCTCGCTAAAGTCTTGGTAAGCGACACTTGCGCCTGATTTTAGTAAGAAATTTAGCACCGTTGAGACGCTGTTTTCGTTGCCTGGGATCGCTTTTGAGCTGATTATGATCTGATCGGTCGGCTTTATCTTTATATATTTGTGCTCATCTGTCGCCATGCGGTAAAGCGCACTCATAGTCTCGCCCTGAGAGCCAGTAGTTACGATAAGCACCTCGTCATCTTTAAATTTACCAACCTCGTTTGCATCGATAAAAATTTTCTTATCAAGCTTGATGTAGCCAAGCTCCATCGCAGTGTATAAATTTCGCTCCATTGATCTGCCGATGACACAGACTTTGCGGTTGTATTTTAAGCCCCACTCGATCGCTTGATAGACGCGGTGGATGTTTGAGCTAAATGTGCTCATTATGACGCGGCCTTTTGCCTTTGAAAATATCGCGTCAAAGGTCTTGCCAACGCTACTTTCGCTCTTTGTAAAGCCCTCTTTGTAGCTGTTTGTGCTATCGCTTAATAGACAAAGCACGCCACGCTCGCCATAATACGCTAGTCTGCCAAGGTCTGTTGGATAGCCATCTATCGGCGTGTGGTCGATCTTGAAGTCGCCTGTGTGGATGATCGTGCCAGCCTTTGTCGTGATAGCAAGTGCGGAGGCGTCGATGATAGAGTGGGTGATGTGTATCCACTCGACCTCAAAGTCACCTATGAGATATGGCTTTCTTTTTTCGACCGATCTAAAGAGTGAGCGCTCTTGTTTTAGTCCGTGCTCTTCAAATTTATTATTTATCATGCCAAGCGGTAACGGTGTGGCGTAGATAGGAAATTTAAACTCTTTGTAAAAATAAGGCACCGCGCCGATGTGATCCTCGTGTGCGTGAGTGATGATGACGCCTTTTATCTTATCTTTTATCTTGCGAACGTAGTCGAAGTCTGGTATGAGGATATCCACGCCGTGCATGCTCTCACTTGGAAAGCTCATGCCGATATCGACGATGATGGCGCTGGTTTCTGTTTCAAATATCGTCATATTGCCACCGATCTCGCCAAGACCGCCAAGTGGTGTTATGCGAATTTTATGCTCGCTTGAATTTAGATATTTTAGTGGCTCAAGTCTTAGCTCGTGAGTGGCTTTGTTTGCCTCCATCGCGCTTGCGATGTCTTGCTGCCACTGCTCGTTGCCATTTAGCTTTGCGGGTAAATTTTTCTTTGGTTTTTTAGCCTTTTTGGGCTTCTCTTTTTGCTCTTTTGCCTCGTTTTTAGCCTCAGCTTTTGGCTCTTGTTTTGGTTTTTCTTTTTGCTGTTTTTGCTCTTTTGGCTTATTGTTTTCGCCATTTTTGTTTTGATTTTTATTGTTTCTTTGCTTTTTTGGGCGAGGATTTTGACCCTTTGGCTCGGCATGCGCTTCATTTTCAGCTTGCTCTGCTGCAAAGAAGTTATCTATCACGCTTTTGCTTGCTAGTGAGGTTTGCTCGGTAGTTTCGCCATCTTGTTTTGGCTTATTTTTTGGTCTAAATCTTCGTCTTTTGTTGTTTTTGCTTTGGTTAGTTACAACTTTCTCTTCGTTTTTGTCGTTCATTATCTTCCTTTAATCTTTCAAATACTTTTAGATAAGAATCGACATCTAGTTCGTGTGGACGTAAATTTTGAGCTAAGCCTAGGTCTTCAAAAATTTCTTCTAACGCCTTTTTGTCAAAATTTGTAGATAAATTTTTCAAAAGCGTCTTTCTTGGCGAAGCAAACGCAGCTCTTAAAAATGCTTTAAAAGCCTCGTATTGTTTTGCATCTTTGAAAATCCCGTCTTTGCCAAAAATCTTTTTTGTTTTTTGTAGTTTGATGACTGAAGATGTGACCTTTGGAGGTGGATTAAAAAGCTTTGCATCCACATCAAACAAAAGCTCACACCTGCCTTGAAGTGAAGCGAGGATCGATAAAGCGCTAAATTCTTTATCCTTGCTCTTTGCACTAAATTTAAGAGCAACCTCTTTTTGTATCATCACAATAAGCCCAAGGCATTTTTCGTCATCTATCGCATTTAGGATCATCTTAGTAGCAACGTAATAGGGTAAATTTGCGACCAAAAAGTAGTTCTGGCTACTTAGTCCGCCCTCTTCTTGCCACTGCTCTAAAGCATCTTTACAAAAAAGTTTTAATTGTCCATTTTGGATCTCATTTGCAAATTTGACCTTTAAAATTTGAAACAGCTCACAATCTATCTCAAAAGAGGTCGTCTTATAAATTTGCAAAAGTCTAAATGTCAAATCACCTAAGCCAGGCCCAATCTCAACGACGTTTTCTACGTCCTTGGGTATCGCTTGGATGATCTTATCTAGTGTCGCTTTGTCTTGTAAAAAATTCTGTCCAAAGTGCTTTTTTGCCTTTATCATAGCCGCGATATTAGCCAAAAATTACTTATACAATGATTACAAGTTTAGTTTAATCATATATAAAATGGACTATAATCACTAAATAACAACAAAATAAGGCGCAAATTTGAGTAGGCCAAATACCTTAAAATACTTTTTATTATCACAATATTTAGAGCCAAAAACCTTAGACGAGCCAAAAAAGACAAATAGCAAATTTAAAAAATCAATGGACCTTGATATCGCAAATTTCGATGAGAAATTTATGCAAATTTTAAGGGCATTTGACAGGTCGCTTTTAAAAAATGGTGTAGAAATTTCGATTTATGGTGGCATTTTTGAGACGGACTTGCTCGCCCTTGCGATATCAAAGCTAGCAAAGGTGAAATTTGAAAAAGAGCAAATTTTAGAGGAGCTGCGCTCTGAGCAAACGAGCTTTGAAAAGGCATTTTGTTATAAGCTTAAGCTCTCTGGCGATCTAATTTTTTGCAAAAATGAGCAAATTTTTGCTTTAAAAGATGCAAATTTAGATGATGAGCTAAGCCCATTTTTCACGCCAAACTCATCAAATGAGCTTTTTATCTCAACGGCTCCTTGGGCGATGGTGCACCTAAACCACCTAAAAGAGATCAGCCAAAACGACTTTAACAAAGAGTGCGAGCACATCAAGGATAAAATTTCTATCCACAAAGAGAAAATGAGGCTTAGCGACTATGTAAAAGCAGTCCATGAGGAGCTAAAAAGCTCGCTAAAGACGCCATTTTGTAAAGACGCGATCAGGCTTGAAGTAAGGATCGCTGATCCAAATTTTAAAGAGAACGACGCCCTTTTAAATAGCTTTTTTATAGATGATATAAATTTACTTATCAAATTTTACGAGTCAGGCAGGACGCACGAGCTGACGGATCAGTTTTTAGACGAGGGCAGTGAGAATAAATTTGAGAGGCTTGACGTTAGAGATGAGCTAAATCAAAGGGCGGTGAGGGACTTTTTTAAGGCTGAGCGCTACCCAAGATCGGCTTTTGCGAGTGATTTTGCACTAAATTTCTCACAGCAAATGGCGCTAAACAATATCATAGAGAAATTTAAAGAAGGCAACGGCGGGATTTATAGCGTAAATGGCGCTCCAGGCACGGGGAAAACGACACTTTTAAAGGACGTGATGGCTGAAGTGGTGACGCTTAGGGCGATGAAGCTCGCGCAAATGAGCAGGCACGATATCTTTGAGCCAGTTTATGACAGCGACGAAAAGGCGCTTTATTTTAGGCTAAATGACGAACTGCAGGGTTACGAGATGGTCGTTAGCTCTTGCAACAATGGCGCTGTTGAGATTTTGAGCAAAGAGCTAAGCCAGCTAAAGAGCATAGGGGATTATAAGGGCGAGATTGATTATTTTAAATTTATAGCCACAAGGCTGCTCTCGGCTGATGAAAAGACTGAATTTGGCGAGAAGTCCTTTATCTCAAAGCCAGCTTGGGGGCTTTTTTGCGTGGCGCTTGGCTCAAAACAAAACAAGTCAAATTTTGTTTTTAACGCAATTAACGGCGTAAAGATCGAGGCTGCTCACAGCCAGTATGACAAGATCACAAAAGAGTATGGCGAGTTTTTGGAGCAAGATGGCTTTTTGATGGGGCTTGGCAAATATCTTGCGGTGGGCGAAGGCGTAGATGACTTTGACGTGGCAAAGGAGAAATTTAACCTTGCACTTCACGAGGTAAATTTACTTTTTAGCGAGATCAGGATCAAAGAAGAGGAGCTAAAGAGCCTTAAAACAGAGCTGGCTGACATCGATAGAAGGCTAGAGAGCTATAACTCGGCTAAGCAGATAGAGGAGCTTTTATCTCCGATTGAGAGTGAATTTGTTAGCGTTAGTGGCGAGCTTGAAGATAAAAAGGCTGAATTTAGCGAGCTAACAAGACTTGTTAGTCAAAATGAAGCGTTGCAGGAGTATCTAAGCACGCCAGAAAAGCCGCCATTTTTTCTCTTTCAGCAAATTTTTAAGACAGAGGCCTTTGAAAAGTATAACGACGAGGCGTTAAAGGTTGGCGAGATAAACCGCCAGATAGCTGAGCAAAATTTAAAAGCTAGCAAGCAAAATGGCGAGAGCAAAGAGAAAAACGAGGCAAGGCTAAATGAGCTAAAAAGCGAGATAGCAGGGCTTGAGAGCAAGGCTGCGGAGCTAAAGACTAAGATAAATCTTTACAAAAGGCTACAAAACGACTTTTCTAGACGTCAAAAGATACTTGGCAGGAGCGAGGAGCTAGATATCTATCTAAGCGGCAGCTTTAGCGAGAGTAATGAGGAAATGCAAAAGAGCATGCCATTTATGATGGAATTTGGTATAGACCAGAAATTTCACAAGACGAAGCTTTTTAAGGCTAGGATAGAGCTTTTCAAAGAGGCGCTAAATTTGCACAAAGCTGCCATTTTTGCCTGCAAAGAGGCTGTTAGGACAAATTTACGTGCCCTTAGCGTTATCTTTAACGATGAAAAGATGGCTGAGAAAAACGGCTTAGAGGCAAAGCATAGACGCGAGATCATCAAGGGGCTCTTCTTGCTAACGCCTGTTGTTAGCTCGACTTTTGCTTCGTTTAATAACACCTTTAAAGACTTTTTAAATGGCGATATAGGCATGCTTTTGATAGACGAAGCAGGGCAGGCAAATTTAACTAACGCGTTAGGTGCCTTACTCCGCTCAAAGATGGCTGTGGTAGTAGGCGACCCGCTTCAGCTTGAACCAGTCGTAACACTACCAGTTAGTTTAAATAACGCGATACTTAGCTACTGCGAGGCAAAAGAGGAATTTAACTTGCTTAAATCCTCTGTGCAACTAAGAGCCGACAAAGCACAAAAGATCGGCACATATATAAAAGGTAGTGGCGAGAGTATCTGGGTCGGCTCACCACTGATCGTGCATAGAAGGTGCGCTAACCCTATGTTTGAGATATCAAACGAGACTACATACGACGATATGATGATACTTGGTAGAAGCGCGGCTAGTAAATTTGCAAACACTAACGTGCAAACAAAGTGGATAGACGTTAGAAGTGAAGAGTGGATAGGCAACTACAATAAAGCCGAGGGCGAGGTGCTTAAAGAGCTCTTGGCAGGCGAGCTAGCTAGCCAAAATTATAACATCAGGATAATAACGCCATTTAAAGATGTTTGTAGAAATTTAAAAGGTGCAGGCACTATCCACACTATGCAGGGCAAAGAGGCTGATGTTATTGCCTTTGTGTTAGGTGGAGCGACAAAGGGTGCTAGAGCGTGGGCTGCTAGCAAGCCAAATTTGCTAAACGTGGCGCTAACAAGAGCAAAAGAGGTTATTTATATAATTGGTAACCGAGAAAATTGGGCTAGTTTGCCATATTTTGAGGTGGCAGCTAGAAAGATAGACAAAGGATAAATTTGAATCATTTTGCAAAACGCATAATCCCATGCCTCGACGTAAAAGACGGCAGGGTAGTAAAAGGTGTAAATTTTGTTGGACTTGTCGATGCTGGAGACCCAGTCGAGATAGCTAAAAGATACAACGACGAGGGCGCTGACGAGCTTTGCTTTTTGGATATCACAGCCTCTCACCTTGGCCGTGATACGATAGTTGATGTAGTAAAAAAGGTCGCAAGCAAGCTTTTTATACCCCTAACCGTTGGCGGTGGCATACGCACGATCGATGATATCTCGCGCCTTTTAAATGCGGGCTGCGACAAGGTGAGCCTAAACTCATCGGCGATAAAAGATCCAAATTTGATCGACGAAGCGGCTAAGAAATTTGGCTCGCAATGTGTCGTCGTGGCGATCGACGCTAAAAAGATCGAAAATGGTTATAGCGTTTTTATAAATGGCGGCAGGATCGATACTAAAAAAGATGCTTTTTCTTGGGCAAAAGAGGTTGAGTCGCGCGGAGCAGGGGAGATATTACTAACATCTATGGATAACGACGGTGTCAAGCAGGGCTTTAGTCTGGAGCTAACAAAGATATTTAGTGCGCTTTCTATACCGATTATCGCAAGTGGTGGCGCTGGCAAGATGGAGCATTTTAAAGAGGCTTTTGAAGCCGGGGCTGATGCGTGTTTGGCGGCTTCGATATTTCACTTTGGCGAGATAGAGATAAAAAAACTAAAAGAGTATCTCAAGGCAAATGGCGTTGAGGTTAGGCTTTGATGTTAGTTATCTCGGCTGGAAAAAATGAAATTTTTGACTTTGCCTTGCCGATGGGGGTGGGGCTAGTCGATATGGCGATAAATTTGACAAAGTTTTTGCAAAAAAGATCGTGCATTGGAGCGGATGAAAAGGGTATAAATTTAAAAAACATTGATCCACACTATCTTGCAAAGATCGAGGCTAAATTTGCAAACTCATCAAACCCAGAGCTGCAAAATTTAAGCCAAAATTTGTCAAAAAATCCAGAGCGAAATTTATATCAGATGCCAGAAAAGATAGTTTTTGTTGGCTCAGCTGGCCTTTATAAAGATGGTGAAATTTTGCAAATTTATGAAAGCTCGGTTGGGGCAAATGTTGAAATTTCTAGCATAGAAAATAGATCTTATTCGCCTATCGAGTGTGAAATTTCTTCTATCGTTTCACGTGGAACTATCAAAACAAATTCATCAAATTTCATAACGACAGATAAAAATTTGGCTCATAAGATGTTTGAAAAGGGATATTTTTTAGAAAATATGGAGTTTTTTTCTGTTCTAAAAGTGGCTCAAATTTTTAAAATTCCAGCTTACGGAATTTTTGTAGCGACAAATTTTTGCGATAAAAATGCGCATGCTGATTTTATAAAAAATCACTCTGCGGCTAAAGAGCTACTAACAAAATATGTAAAGGAAAATGTGTGAAAAATTTGCTTGATCTTAGTATCGAAGAGTTAAAAGAGCTAGTCTCTCCCTCGTTCAGAGCGACGCAAATTTATGAATGGATATATAAAAAAAATGCGACAGAATTCGGCCAAATGCTAAATTTACCAAAGGATATGCGTCAGGACTTGGCTGAGAAATTTTATTTTGATCCTTTAAAATGCGTGAAATTTGAGCAAAGTAGTGATGGCTCGATCAAGTATCTTTTTGAGCTAAAAGATGGTCTAAAGATAGAGAGCGTTTTGCTACCGATGAAAGAGGAGGTTAGCGACGAAGATGGCAAAGTCAGTCGCCATGCTCGTTATACCGTTTGTGTTAGTTCGCAGGTTGGCTGCAAAATGGGCTGCGCTTTTTGCCTAACAGCAAAGGGTGGGCTTGTTAGAAATTTGACTGCTGGCGAGATAGTAGGGCAAATTTTATGGATAAAAAGAGAGAATAACATACCATATGAGAGGCGCATAAATGTCGTTTATATGGGTATGGGTGAGCCACTTGATAACCTTGCTAACGTTAGTAAAGCGATCAAAATTTTAGCTCTAAATGAGGGTCTAGCCATATCGCCACGCCGTCAAACCGTTTCAACTAGCGGCCTTGGCAGTCAGATAAAAAAGCTTGGCGAGATGGATCTTGGGGTCTTGCTGGCCATATCGCTACATGCTGTTACTAACGAGCTTAGAAGCCGCCTGATGCCGATAAATAAGGCGTATAATATCGAGGCTGTTATGGACGCTGTTAGGGGATTTCCTATCGATATGCGAAAGTGTGTGATGTTTGAATACCTTGTTATCAAGGACTTAAACGATAGTGTTAGTGACGCAAAAAAGCTGGTTAAACTGCTGCATGGTATCAAGGCAAAGGTAAATTTGATCTACTTTAACCCGCATGAGGGGAGTGAATTTGGACGGCCTGAGCTTGCTAGTATGTTAAAATTTCAAGAATATCTAAGGGATCATGGCGTCACTTGCACGATCAGACAGAGCAAAGGACTTGATATAAGTGCAGCTTGCGGACAGCTAAAACAGCGAAATGAAAATCCAAAATTCAGAGCTAACGTTAGCGATAAGAGTACAGCTAAAGCAGAAGAAAAACCAACTAACGATAAAACTAACGTGAGTAAAAAATGACAGCTCTTGATATCGCTGAGATCATTTTTATAGTAATAGTTGCTGGTGTTGGACTTGGGCTGATCCTAAAAGTTTTAAAAGAGGAAAGATAAAATTTATAGATTTTTTACTCGAAAATTAAATATGCTTGTTGGATTTTACAAGATATGTTGGTGAAGTAAAATTTATCTTATTTATGCAAAAAAAGATTAAAATACTTCACCTTTTAAAATTATTTTTTAAAATAATCCTATTATTTTAGCAGCTATAACAGGTATTGGTGCATTGTTTGTTTCAAAGGCATTATTTGAGTTACCATATTTAGGTTTTGCCTTACCTCCAGAAATCACCCATGCATCATTTGAACTACCATATTTTGGCTTTAATTCTTTACCATCAAATGTCCAAGCTGCATTTGAATTGCCATATTTTGGTTTAAACTCCTTGCCATCCCAAATCCAAGCTGCATTTGAATTGCCGTGTTTAGGTTTTAATTCTTTGCCATCCCAGACCCATCCATCACATTCTTTGCCATTCCAATTTAGCTTTAACATATTCTCTCCTTTGTGAAAAATGATAAAGAAATGTTACTTGTTAACATCTTAATATAATATAAAAATAGTCAAAATGTTTTTGTTTTTACCTATGTTATTTTGTAATAATAATGAGCAAAATTCATTGATATAAAAAATATAAAATCAGACTACAATAAAGCCCTCTTTTGCAAATTTATAAAACTCACTTTCGGCGTCAAAATTGCTTTTTATGGTGTAAAAAATTTCATCAAATTTAAATGAAATTTCGTCTGAGTGAAGTAAGAGCCTTTTTGCTCCAGTTAAATTTATCCGTTCATGCTCGCTCATCTCTTTGTCTAAAATTTTCTCGATCTGCGGACGTGACAAACCATAAAGTGGTTCGCCAAGTATCTTGTGTTTCACATGAAACAAATGTAAGCGAATTTGATGCTGCCTGCCAGTGAGCGGGATAGCTCGCACCAAAGTCGTATCGATATCGTCAAAATACTTTATAGGCAAAATTTTAGTCACCGCACTTTTTCCATTTTCACAAATTTGCATTCGCATTTTCACATCGTCATAGTTGTTTGCCAGATCCATCTTAGCATCGATCATAAATTCTCGCTCGATCTTGCCTTGCACCATTGCGACGTAGCATTTAGAAACCTCTCTGTTTTCAAAGATTTTCTTTAGCTTTATCGTAGAATTTCTATCTTTTCCAACGACTATCACGCCACTTGTTTCGCAGTCCAGCCTATGTGCTACGCTCGCTTCTCGTCCAAAAAGTGTGTAAATTTCATCATTTAGCGAGTAGTCGCAGTGCCTACCATTTGGGTGGCTCAGCATCCCACTTGGCTTGTCAAATACCGCAAAGCTCTCGCACTCAAAGATCGGCTTAAGCCCCTTTGGCTCCGCCTCATAGTCGATCAAAAAAACATCGCCACACAAAACGGCATTTTTTTCACTCACGACACTGCCGCTACAGATCAGCCTGCCTTTATCGATGAGACGCTGGGTTTGGCTCATATTAAAGCCGTTTTGCAGTAAAATTTCATAAGCTTTTTGATGATCTGCAGTAGTGATAAATTTATTTACATAGGGCAAAAATGATCCTTCTGAAAAAATGAGCGAGCTATCTTAAGCCCAAATTTATAAGCGTATAACCGACATTTCAGCCCGGATTTTATATAATCAAAACTTAAATTTAGAGAAATTGCACGACGTGATTTCTGGCTCAAAAAGCCAAATTTATACTTTCAGGACAAAAGCAAACTAACATAAAAGGTTCAACAATGGTCGAAAGATACTCACGCAAAGAGATGGCTGAAAAGTGGAGCATACAAGCAAAATACGACGCTTGGCTCAAGGTAGAAAAAGCTGCTGTTAAAGCTTGGAATAAGCTTGGCTTCATAAGCGACAGCGACTGCGAGAAAATTTGCAAAAATGCTAAATTTGAAGTGGCTCGCATCGACGAGATAGAAAAGACGACAAAGCACGACGTCATCGCATTTTTAACAAGCGTCAGCGAGAGCCTTGGCGATGAGAGCAGGTTCGTGCACTACGGCATGACCTCAAGTGACTGCATCGACACAGCCGTCGCACTTCAGATGAAAGAGAGCTTGGAGCTCATCATCAGCGACGTAGAGGAGTTCATGCAGGCGGTCAAAAACAGAGCAAACGAGCACAAGCACACGCTTATGGTCGGCAGAAGCCACGGCATCCACGGCGAGCCGATAACTTTTGGCCTTGTGCTTGCCATCTGGTACGACGAGATCGCAAGAGCACTAAAGCTCATCAAAGACGCAAAAGATACGATCAGCTACGGTAAGCTTTCAGGCGCTATGGGAAATTTAGCCCACGCTCCGATGGAATTTGAAGAGCTGACATGCGAGGAGCTCGGCCTAAAAGCAGCCCCAGCGTCAAATCAAGTGATCCAGCGCGACCGCTACGCCCATGTGGTGAGCGCTATCGCAGTGCTTGCCTCTACTTGCGAGAAGATCGCAGTCGCCGTTAGACACTACCAAAGGACCGAGGTTTATGAGGCGGAGGAGTACTTTAGCCCAGGACAAAAGGGCTCAAGCGCCATGCCGCACAAGCGCAACCCAGTCCTTAGCGAAAACATCACTGGCCTTTGCAGGGTGCTACGCTCATACATCACGCCTTCTCTTGAAAACGTCGCCCTTTGGCACGAGCGCGACATCAGCCACAGCTCGGTTGAGAGATTTATCCTGCCAGATATGTTTATCACGGCTGATTTTATGCTGGTTCGCATCAAAAATTTGATAGCAAATTTGGTTGTCTATCCAGAAAATATGATGAAAAATTTAAATTTAACAGGCGGTCTAGTCTTTTCGCAACGTGTGCTTTTGCAACTGCCGCAACGTGGAATTTCTAGAGAGGACGCCTACAAGATCGTTCAGCGCAACGCCATGAAGGTCTGGGCGGACTTGCAAGAGGGCAAAAAAGCGATAGATGAGCAAGGTCACAGCCTATTTTTACAAAATTTGCTAGCCGACGAGGACCTAACTAAGAGCCTTAGTAAAGATGAGATCAAAGAGTGCTTTGACTACAACTACTACACCAAAAACGTTGATAGAATTTTCGCCAGAGTTTTTGGCAAATAAATTTAAACGCAAGGGGTAAATTTAGCCCCTTGTAACTACCTTAATCACAAACAGCTTTAGCGTATCCATCGCAGCCGTCACGAGTAAATTTAGCCACTTTGCCCCAGCCACAAATCAACCGCTACCTTTTTAAATTTATTTGTCAAATTTATCAGCAATGGCGGCCGTTTAACCTACTCATCACACTTGGCGTTTTTGCACTGTTTGTTTTTGCACACGAGAGCTTTGGCCAAAGCACTTGATAAGCTCTATTTTTATTATTTTTTATTTATTTGGCAAAGAGAGTTTTTATATCTTTTTAGATAAAATCTCAAATTAAAATTTAAAACGGAGAGATATTTTTGAAAGTTATAAAACGTAATGGCAGAACAGAAGAGCTTGATATCAGCAAGATCAAAAAATATACAAACGAAGCGGTTTTGGGGCTTAGCAACGTAAGTCTTAGCGAGCTTGAGGTAGATGCAAAAATTCAGTTTAGAGATATGATAACGACTGAGGAAATTCAGCAAACTCTTATAAAAACAGCAGTTGATAAGATCGACATCGACCGCCCAAACTGGACATTTGTCGCTGCGAGGTTATTTTTATTTGACCTTTATCACAAAGTGACTGGTTTTAACGGCTACAACCACCTAAAAGACTACCTCGCAAAGGGCGAAAAGGTAGGCCGCATCATCCCTGGACTAAAAGAGAAGTACGATCTTGAGGATCTAAACGCCTACATAAAGCCTGAGCGTGACCTTCAGTTTGCATACCTTGGTATCAAGACGCTTTATGACCGCTATCTTATAAAAGATAAGAGCGGTATGCCGATCGAGCTACCACAGCACATGTTTATGGCGATTGCTATGTTTCTTGCGCAAAACGAGCTAGACAGCCAAGGTTGGGCTAAGAAATTTTACGACCTCATCTCTAAATTTGAAGTGATGCTAGCCACCCCAACGCTCTCAAATGCAAGGACTACACGCCACCAGCTAAGCAGCTGTTACGTAGGCAGCACGCCTGATAATATCGAGGGCATTTTTGATAGCTACAAAGAGATGGCGCTGCTTTCAAAATTTGGCGGCGGTATCGGCTGGGACTGGAGCAAGGTACGTGCGATGGGCGGCAGTATCGACGGACACAAAAACGCAGCCGGCGGTATCATACCATTTTTAAAAGTGACAAACGACATCGCAGTAGCGGTCGATCAGCTAGGCACTAGAAAGGGCGCGATCGCTGTTTATATCGAGCCTTGGCACATGGACGTGAGCGATTTTCTCGATCTTCGTAAAAACTCAGGTGAAGAGAGACGCCGTGCACACGAGCTTTTCCCTGCACTTTGGATAAACGACCTATTTATGAAGCGTGTCAAAGAAAATGGCCGCTGGAGCCTCTTTGACCCAGCTCAAGTGAGCGACCTTTGCGACCTTTATGGCGAGGAGTTTGAGAAGAGATATTTGGAGTATGAAAACGACGAAAATATCCAGAAAAACACCATCCTTGCAAAAGAGCTTTGGAAGAAAATTTTAACTAGCTATTTTGAAACGGGCATGCCATTTTTATGCTTTAAAGACAATGCCAACAAGGCAAATCCAAACGACCATGAGGGCATCATCAGAAGCTCAAATTTATGCACCGAAATTTTCCAAAACACAGCGCCAAACTACTATAAGATCAAGATCACTTATGAAGACGGCGGTGAGGAGCTATTTGACGAAGAAGAAGACGTCACCGTTGATAGTGGCATAACTAAAAAGGCCAAAAAGCTTAGCGCGCTTGATAGCCTAAAAGGCAAGCAAATTTTCATCGTAGAAAAAGAGAGCATCGAGGGCAAAACGGCAGTTTGCAACCTTGCTAGTATAAATTTAAGCAAGATAAACAGCAAAGAGGACATCGAGCGTGTCGTGCCGATAGCTATCAGGATGCTTGATAACGTTATAGACCTAAATTTCTACCCACACAAAAAGGTAAAACACACAAACCTATCATCTCGCTCGATCGGCCTTGGCGTCATGGGCGAAGCGCAAATGCTAGCTGAGAAAAACGTAAAATGGGGCAGCTATGAGCATTTGGCGCTAATTGATACCATAATGGAAAACATAAGCTTCAACGCGATCTACGCTAGCTCAAATTTAGCCGTAGAAAAGGGCATTTATCCAAAATTTGAAGGCTCAAAATGGAGCAAAGGCATCATGCCAATAGACACCGCGAACGAGAACGCAAAGGCTCTTTTAAACGACAAAGGCGGGCTATTTGACGAAAATGTCTGCGACTGGGACAAGCTAAGAGAAAAGGTTAAGCGCGACGGCATGAGAAACGGCTACCTAATGGCGATCGCTCCAACTAGCTCGATCTCGATCCTTGTTGGCACTACCCAAACTATCGAGCCAGTCTATAAGCGCAAGTGGTTTGAGCACAACCTAAGTGGCATGATCCCAAATGTCGTGCCAAATTTAAGCCCAGATACTTGGCAGTTTTACACGCCAGCTTACGAGCTTGATCAAAGAATTCTTATAAAAGCAGGCGCGATCCGCCAAAAATGGATCGATCAAGGTCAAAGTCTAAATATCTTCATGAGCTTAGACAAAGCAAGCGGCGGATATCTAAGTGAAATTTACACGCTTGCATGGGAGCTTGGACTAAAATCAACCTATTATCTACGCTCTGAAAGTCCAGATAGCGAAAAACTAAACGATGTAGCAGACCGTTCGATTGAGTGTGAAGGATGTCAGTAGTTAAATTTAAGAGAGAAATTTCTCTCTTAAATTTTTTAAATTGTCTATTAAATTTATAAATTTACGGAAGTGTCACAAAGCTTAATTTTATACCAAGCTCATCTGCTAGCTTGCTTAGCTTCTCGCTCTTTTCTATTCCTGCTGATATACAAAACTGCATACCATTTACGTTACGCTCTTTTAGTCTCGTAAAGACATTTGACATGAGTGACTCCGTTTTCATCCCACTTTCGCCGTAGATGACAAAGGCATCCACACCTTCTTGTATTTTATCCGTTAGATTGTTGTAAAAACCTCCGTCGTTGTTTGAAACACTAGTTGTTGCGCTAGCTATTGCGTCAGCAAGAAAGCCACGACTTGGTACTAGCATAATGACTGTACTATCTGATTTTAGGGCGCATTTTGCAAAGCTTTTCATCATGCCATCTTCGGGTGATTTTACGCCGTTGGATGATGCACAGCCAGCCAAAAGTAGACCTAGGGCGAGCATTGTGATTTTTTTCATTGAAACTCCCTTTTTTGAAAATCGACTAATATTAACATAAATTAAATAAAGATCTATATGGAAGAAAAATTTAAATCTACTATTTTAAAAACTAAAATTAAAATAATTATTTAAGTAAAAATAATCAAATTTTAGTTTAAAATGCCTAAAAAGCGTAAAAATATACTTAATAAAACTCTCTAAAATTTTATATTTTTTGATAAATATTATTAAACAAAATAAAATAAGTTTTCTATATTTTAAGCTTTCTTGTCCTATACTTTTAAACTCCATATCAAAAAAATAATCAGAAAAGAGCAAGTGATGCGTGAAATTTTAAAACGAGATGGCACAAGGCAAGAATTTGTAGCATATAAGATAGTAGATGCTATAAAAAAGGCATTTGCCAGCGAAAATAAAGCTTATGACGAGCAAGTTTTTACAAATGTAGTCCAAGATATCTTTCAAAAATCAAGTGCGATAACAGTCGAAGACATCCAAGATGCGATAGAAAAAGAGCTATTTGACGGCGGACATTTTGAAGTTTTAAAGAGCTTCATGCTCTACCGCCACACCCACAAGCTCCAACGCGAGCAAATTTTAGGCCTAAACGAAGATACGACCTATATAAACTCAACCCAAACTATAAATGAATATATAAACGGCACCGACTGGAGAATTTCTGCAAACTCAAACACCAGCTACTCAAACGCAGGCCTTATCAACAATACCGCTGGCAAAGTCATAGCAAACTACTGGCTAGACGCTGTTTATAGCAAAGAAGAGGGTCTTGCTCACAGAAACGGCGACTACCACATCCACGACCTTGACTGCCTTACAGGATACTGCGCTGGCTGGAGTTTGCGAGCATTGCTAAATGAAGGCTTTAACGGCGTTCGTGGCAGGGTCGAGAGCAAGGCACCAAAGCACTTTAGAGAGGCGCTTTATCAGATGGCAAATTTCTTAGGAATTTTGCAAAGCGAGTGGGCGGGCGCTCAGGCGTTTTCTAGCTTTGACACCTACCTTGCGCCTTACGTTTTCAAAGACGATCTAAGCGACGCCGAGATCAAAAAGGCGATAACTAGCTTTATTTTCAACCTAAACGTCCCTGCGCGCTGGGGACAAAGCCCATTTACAAACGTAACCATAGACATCACTTGCCCAAGTGACCTAAGGGATCAGATACCAACGAGCGATGATATACACCTCTTTACAAATGTAAAAGATGAGAAAATTTTGAAAAAAGCAAACGAGCGTGGCAGAAAAAATTTGATCGATATGACCTACAAGGACTTCGAGCCTGAGATGGCACGCATAGACAAGGCATTTTACGAGGTCTTGACAGCTGGCGACAAGTGCTCACAGCCTTTTACATTCCCTATACCAACGGTAAATATCACAGAGGATTTTAACTGGGATAGCGAAGTGGCGGACGTGCTCTTTGAAAATACCGCAAAAATGGGCTCAAGCTACTTTCAAAATTTCATCGGCTCGCAATACACTTATGACGAAAATGGCAACAAGATAGAAAACGAAAACGCCTACAAACCAGGTCACGTGCGCTCTATGTGCTGCCGCTTGCAGCTTGATCTAAGAGAGCTTTTAAAGCGCGGTGGCGGTCTTTTTGGAAGTGCTGAGATGACTGGCTCGATAGGCGTCGTCACTATAAATTTAGCCCGCCTTGGCTATAACTTCAAAGGCGATAAGGTCGCACTTTACAATAGACTAAGCTACCTTTTAGACCTAGCTAAATCAACCCTAGAGAAAAAGCGTAAATTTATCCAAGAGATGTATGACAGAGGGCTTTATCCTTATACAGCTAGGTATCTAAAGCACTTTAACAACCACTTTAGCACGATCGGCATAAATGGCATGAATGAGCTACTTAGAAATTTCACTGGCGATAAAGAGAACATCTCAACTAAATTTGGACGAGAATTTTCCCTTGAGATGGTTGGCTTTTTACGTGATAAGATAAGGACATTTCAAGAAGAGAGCGGAAATTTATACAACCTTGAGGCCACACCAGCTGAGGGCACGACATACCGCTTTGCCAAAGAGGATAAAAAGCGCTATCCAGACATCATCCAAGCAGGCGAGGGCGATAATATCTACTATACAAACTCAACCCAGCTACCTGCAAATTTCACAGACGACGCTTACGAAGCGCTTGATCTGCAAGATGAGCTACAAAGCGCCTATACTGGCGGCACCGTCTTTCACCTATATATGAAAGAGCGCATAAGCTCGGCTAAAGCTTGCAAAGAGCTTGTAAAGAGTATAATCTCAAACTACAAACTCCCATACATCACGATAACGCCAGTCTTTAGCGTCTGCTCAAAACATGGCTACATAGCTGGCGAGCATGAGTTTTGCCCACTTTGTGATGCAGAGCTTATAGAGCAAGAGAAGAAAAAATCCAAATAAGGAGAGGAAATGACAGAAAAAGAAATTTTAGAAAAACTGCAAGACAAACGCACAAGATGCGTGGTTTATACTCGTGTTATGGGCTATCACAGACCAGTTGAGAGCTTTAACCTCGGAAAAAAAGGCGAGCACAAAGAGCGAATAAAATTTGACGAATACGCAAGTTGCTGCAAAAAGTAACACAAAATCTTAAAAAATAGTATAAAATACGTTTTTTTAAAAAAAGGCACATTCTCTGTGCCTTTAAATTTCACATAGGTTTTAAATTTGCAAAAAATTTTTAGTATAACGCCATTTACGACGCTTGACTATCCTGATAAAGTAGCTGCCGTCATCTGGTTTGCAGGCTGCAATATGCGCTGTGGATACTGCTACAACATCGAGGTTGTAAAGTCAAATGGCACTATAAGTCTAAGTGAAGTTTGCGACTTTTTAGACCGCAGGATTGGCAAGCTAAATGGCATCGTCTTTAGCGGTGGAGAATGCACAGCGAATCCTTTATTTTTTGATTTAGCACGTGAGGTAAAAGCGCGCGGCTTTAGCTTAAAGGTTGATACCAACGGCTCATATCGTGACGTCTTGAAAGAGGCGATAGATGAGGGGCTGATTGATTACATCGCGCTTGATTTTAAAGCTCCAAAAGAGAAATTTATCGGCATAACTGGCTCAAATTTATATGAGAAATTTGCCGCCACGCTTAGATATCTGCTTGAGATAAATTTTAAATTTGAAGTTAGAACGACCGTGCATGCGGACTTGCTAAGCGAAAAGGATATCTCTGAGATGTCTGAGCTACTTTTTGAACTTGGGTATAGAGGGGATTATTTTTTACAAAAATTCTTTAACACTGGCGAAAATTTTGGAGGCTTAGGCGATCCAAAAAACAGCTTCGATCCAGATAAGATCACATCAAAACTACCTATCAGACTAAGAAATTTCTAAATTTAGCGCAGATAAAAATAGCTAAAAATAAGAAAATTTAACTAAAATTTATAAAAATCACAAAAGCAAATAAGGAGAAAACTATGCAAAATTTTAGCTTTTTAAACCCTACTAAAATAGAATTTGGCAAAGACAAAGAGCAAAACATCGGCAGATATATGAAAGAATTTGGCGCAAAAAAGACGCTCATCATCTATGGCAGCGACAGGATCATGCAAAACGGGCTTTTTGACGTTGCCACAAAGAGCCTAAGCGCAAATGGCATCGAGTTTTGCAAGATAGGTGGCGTGAAGTCAAACCCAGTGCTAAGCAAGGTAAATGAGGCTATAAATTTAGCTAAAAAGCAAGGCGTCGATAGTGTGCTAGCTATAGGCGGTGGCTCGGTGCTTGATAGTGCTAAGGCTGTGGCTGCTGGTGTGAAGTATAACGGCGATGTTTGGGACTTTTTTACTGGCAAGTGCCCAAAAGAGGCGCTTATGATCTTTGATATCATAACGCTTGCTGCAACTGGCTCAGAGATGAACGGCGGCGCAGTCGTCACAAACGAAGCCACAAAAGAGAAATTTGCCATGCACGGCGCTTGTCTTTACCCAAAGGTATCGGTGGTAAATCCGCTTCTTCAAGCAAGCGTTAGCAAGGAGTACTTGGTCTATTCAGCCTCTGACATCATCGCTCACAGCATCGAGGGCTACTTTACGGCGAGCGTTCAGCCTGAGATCATAAATTTATACATCGAAGCAAACATCAAAACGGTCATGAAAACGACTGAAATTTTACTAAAAGAGCCAGAAAACTACGATGCTAGAAGCGAGTTTGCTTGGGCTGCGACGATGGCGCTAAATGGTCTAACTTACGTTGGCACGGCTGGCTACTCTTATCCAAACCACATGATCGAGCACGCCATAGGTGCGGTGGTTGATTGCGCGCACGGGGCTGGGCTAAGTGTCGTTATGCCAGCTTGGATGAAGTGGTATAAGAGTAGAAATTTAAAGGCATTTAAGCGCTTTGGCAAAGAAATTTTTGGCGTAGATGACGCAGACGAGGCTATTAAAAAGCTAAAAGAGTGGTTTAGCAAGATCGGCACGCCAACAAGCCTAATTGAGATAGGCGTTGATGAGTCAAATTTAGACGAGATCATGGCGCTAGTTTATGACTACGCCAAGGGCAGGGGCTTGGAGCAAATTTATACAAAAGAGGCCATAAGCGAAATTTTTGCCTTAGCGAGATAGAATTTATCCAAAATTTACAAAGGATAAACATGAAAAAAGTCGCCCTTATCGCAGGAGCCAGCGGCGCTGTGGGAAGTGAAATTTTAAAAGATTTATGTGGGAGTGAGCACTATAACAAGGTGGTCGCCCTTGTTAGGCATGAGCTAGAATTTACCCATGAAAAGCTTGAAGTAAAGATAGTAAATTTTGATGATTTTAAAGATGAGGTGCCATTTATCGCTGATGATGTTTTTTGCGCGCTTGGCACGACGATGAAAGCGGCAAAGCACAAAGAGCAGTTTTACAAAGTCGATGTGACCTATCCGATAAATTTCGCTAAATTTGGCTTGGAGTGCGGCGCAAAACGCTTTGTCTTGCTCTCGGCTGCAGGTGCAAACAGAAAGTCAGGCTCATTTTACCTAAAGGCAAAAGGTCAGGCAGAAGCAAAGATAAAAGAGCTTGGATATAGCTCATTTCACATCGCTAGACTGCCACTTATCGAGGCTGAGAGAAAGGACTTTAGACTTGGCGAGTATCTAGCGATAAAGGCGTTTAAATTTATCCCAAAAGGCTTTTTTGACGAGTATCGTCCGATGAAGGCAGCTGACATCGCTAAAGTGATCGTGCAAGTAGCACAAGATGACCACAGCGAGGGTGTGAAAATTTATAGCCCAGTGGAGTATGTGAAGTGAAAAGATACATCGCCATCACTGGAGCAAGCTCAGGCATAGGAGCGGCCGCGGCAAAGGCATTTGCAAGGCGCGGGGAGAATTTGATCCTTATCGCAAGGCGGGGCGAGCTTTTAGAAGAGCTAAAAGGCGAGATAGCTAAATTTGCAGATGTCGATGTGGTGATAGAGCTTTGCGATCTCTCAAAGCAAGAAAATGTCCTAGCTCTTTGGCGTAATTTAGAAAAATTTGAGCTAAAAGCGCTTATAAACAACGCTGGCTTTGGCGACTATAACAAGGTCGGCGAGCAAAATTTAGAAAAAATCACGCAGATGATAAATTTAAACATCATCTCACTTGTCACGCTCTCAACGCTCTTTACTAAAAAATATAAAGACAAAGATACGCAGCTTATAAACATCTCTTCGATAGGCGGTTACAAGATAGTGCCAAACGCCGTCACATACTGCGCTAGCAAATTTTTCGTAAGTGCCTTTAGCGAAGGACTTTACCACGAGCTAGCACAAGATAAGCAGGCAAAGATGCAGGCAAAAGTGCTGGCCCCAGCTGCTACAAAAACAGAATTTGGTATGGTGGCGACTGGTAAAGAGGGCTACGATTACGACAGATCATTTAAGAGATATCATACTAGTGAAGAGATGGCGGAGTTTTTGCTGCGCCTTTATGATAGTGAGTATTGCGTTGGCTCGGTCGATAGAGATAGCTTTGAGTTTTCACTGCACCAGCCTAAATTTGACTATGCGGTCAAGTATTAACAAAAAGGAAAGACAATGAAAAAACTTATGATTATAGCGGTGGCTGGCTTACTAGCCTTTAGCGGATGTGCGAAAAAACAAGCAGAGCCAGCTCCACAAAATGCTCCAGAGCCAAAGATCGAAAGTAGCGTAGATAGCCACGGCTGCATGCCTTCAGCAGGACAGAGCTACTCTGAGTTTAAAAATGGCTGCGTACAGGTATTTAACGTAGCTGACGTTCGCTTGGACGACCCAGATAACAAGACTTTGGCAGTTTATGGCATATTTAACAAAAAGAAAAATAAAGTAGAAATTTTCTGGGCTAGCCTAGGCAACGAGAGCCAAATTTTAAGCAAAAAAGGCAAGAAATTTGTATCTGAAGATGGTAGCATACAGCTAGAAAAAGCAGGCAAAAAATATAAAATTTCTAAAAAATAAGCAAAATGCCACTACAAAAAGTTGATATAAACAAGGCCTACCGCCTCATCAACCACGGCCCAACGCTCATCATCTGCGCAAGCCACGACGATGTCGTGGACGCGATGATCGCCTCTTGGGTCTGCCCGCTAGACTACGACAAGATAACAGCAGTCGTAGACTCTGGCTCATTTACCCGTTCGCTTTTTGAAAAGAGCGGTAAATTTGGCCTTTGTGTGCCATTTTTCAAAGATACCGCCCTTGTCGCAAGACTAGGCACGACCAGCATGCACAGCGACAAAAACAAGCTTGCTGGCGTGGAGATGTTTTACGAAAATGGCGTGCCTTTGCTAAAAGAGTGCGCAGCCTACATGGTTTGCGAGATCATCAAAGACGCCAAAAACGAGAGTGAGTTTGACCTCTTTAAGGCCAAAGTCGTGGTAGCCTACGCCGATACGCGCGTTTTTGAGGGCGGCCACTGGAAATTTGAAAATTTAGATGACGAGCTAAAGACACCTCACTACGTAGCTGGCGGGCAGTTTTATGCTGACGGGACGGCGAAATTTGAGGAAAAGGCAGCCGTTATCGGTTAAAGGACGAAGTATGAAAAGTGCAAAATGCCTAGTTTTAGCGGTTTGCTTGGCTGGGGCGTGCTTTGGAAATGAACTTAAATTTGATGAGAGTAAATTTGAGCTAAAAAGCGTGCAAGTTGGCGAGAGGACGCTTAAATTTAGAGCTTATGAGGGCATAGTCTATGTGGCAAAGCCAGTTAGCGACTATCAGGTGCTAAATTTTTACGTGCCAGAGGGTAAATTTAGCGACCAAAAAGGGGCTATCTTTATGCCAAACGCGATCGGCGGCTACATGAGCGCCAAACCACAAAAGCCAGAAATCCAAAACGAAAAACCAAATGCCACTCTTGAAGCGCTTCTTAGAGGCTACGTCGTGGCAAGCGTTGGCGCTAGGGGCAGGACGCTAAAGGATGGCGAGAAATTTATCGGCAAAGCACCAGCTGCGATAGTCGATCTAAAAGCGGCCGTTAGATATCTTAAATTTAACGACAAATTTATGCTAGGCGACGCAAATAAGATCATCTCAAACGGCACGAGCGCAGGCGGCGCGATGTCGGCACTTCTAGGCACTAGCGCAGGGGCAAAAGAGTATGAGCCATATCTTAAAGAGCTAGGCGCTGCAAAGGCGGACGATCAAATTTATGCCGCCTCTATCTACTGCCCTGTGACAAATTTAGAGCATGAGGACGAGGCGTATGAGTGGATGTTTGGGGATTTGGATGAATTTGAGAGGATTGATTTTTCAAGCTTTGATGCGAGCACTTTTAACGACAGGAGCAAAAAGCCAAAGATGATCGCAGGCGAGCTAAACGCCACGCAAAAAGAGCTCTCACGCGAGCTAAAAACTAAATTCCCAGCCTATCTAAACTCGCTAAATTTAAAAGACGCCAAAGGCCACGCGCTAAGCCTTGATGAAAACGGCGAGGGCAGCTTCAAAGAGTATATAAACGCTCTCATCTCAAAGGCTTTTACCGCTACAAAAAGCAGCGACAAAAGCACGCTCACGCCTAAATTTATAACTCTTGACACGCAGGGTTGCTCGCTTGGATATACATTTAAGCTTGAAGACTTTATCGCCTCGCTAAAACGTGCTAAAGCGGTGGTTGCCTTTGACGGACTTGCGCTAGAAAATCCTGAAAACGATCTCTTTGGTGATAGCAAAACGCCTGCAAAGCACTTTACTAAATTTGCAAAAGAGCGAAGTGGCGGCGAGATGGCGGATGCTGGCGTCATAAAGATGATGAATGCGATGAACTACACTAAAAACAAAGAGGCGGCGAAATTTTACCGCATAAGGCAGGGGACAAACGACACTGACCTAGCCCTTGCCGTGCCTGCTATGCTCGCACTCTCGCTTAAAAATGCTGGCAAAGAGGTTGATTTTGAAGCGGTCTGGGGGCAAGGACACGGCGGCGACTACGACTTAGACGAGCTTTTTGCTTGGATGAAAAGAGTTTTAGAAAAATAAATTTAAAGGAGAGGATATGAGAAATTTAAAAATTTTCAAGGAGAATGAGAATGAAAAATAAAGCATTAATTGCAGTATTTGTTACAGCATTTGTTGGTTGCATAAATTTAAATGCCTATGATGGATCTGATGTTTTTAATAAACATTTAAGAGGAGAAGCTAAAGAAGAAGTTGTTGATTGTGATGATCCAAAAAATAGACCTAATTATATTGGTGGTTCAATAGTAAGTGGTAAAGAAGAGTGCGGTGTTAATCGTGGCACTGCTGCTAGAGCTAAACGTGAACTAGATATGACTATCGGTAGAAACCCAGTCACTGGTAAGGTCACATCAAAAGCTGAGCTACTAGGTGGCGACAAAGCTACAAACAACCTTGAAAAAGCGCAAAAGAGCTATGGCGACAAGAAATTTAAGCTAGAAGAGGCAGAAAAAGCCTATGCTGATAATCCAAGCACCAAAAACTCTAACCGCTTAGAAAAAGCACGTAAGGCATTTAAAAAAGCGCAGATCTATCTAAAAGGCGCAGAAGAGATCAAAGCTAAGGCTGATATGAAAAAGGCGAAGTGATAAGGGGAATTTGATGTTTAAAAAGCTATTTTTACTAGCGGTTTTGGCGGCTTTTGCCTTTGGGGCGGAGGCTAAAGTGAGCTTGCAGGAGTTGCTTTCAACGCCAAATAACAAGACCTTGTTAAAGCAGCTTGGTAGGGAAAATATACTAAGCTCAAAGAGCGAGCCAGACACGCAGGCGATCTTTTTTGCGAGCGCAAAGAGCAAGCCAGAGCTATTTTATCTGATCGAGTTTTACAAGGACGAGGCGGCTTATAAAAAGCATATAAGCTCGGCGCACTATAAGAAATTTGCAAGTGCGAGCGCTGAAATTTTGGCTAGTAAAAAGGCTATAAGCTTGAAAAAACGGGCTACTTTTTATAAAAATTTAACCCCAGAGCGCCTAAAAGATGCCTACTTTCACATCACAAATTTAAGCCTTTTGGCAAAAAGTGATGCGAAATTTGAAAAGCTAGTGAAAAAATATATGCAAAAAAGCGTAGATGAGGGAGCTTACGCGCAGTTTGCCTTTAGTCAAAAAGACGCGCCTAACAAGTGGGTGCTGGTTGAAATTTACAAAGACGAAGCTGGCTTTGAAAGCTACCGCCACAGCGAAAACTACAAGGCTTACGCCAAAGAGCGAGCTGGGCTGATAGATGAATTTGACGGCTTTGGTTTAAAAAACGAGACCTCATTTAGCAAGGTAAAATTTTAGGAGATTTATGAAAAGATCTGCTTTTGCCATTTATAAGGCTGGCGGATCTATTTGCAAGTAAATTTAAAGGAAAAAGATGTTTATCGTTACTATTAGTTTAAAAACAGATCTCATACCAAAAGAGAGGGCTGAGGAGCTTTTTGCCGAGCATAGAGGGTGGTTTATAAAGTATGTTGATAGAGGAAATTTCTTGCTTCTTGGGCCATTTGTGGATGATGAACACGCAGGCGTCGTAGTCGTAGATGCTAAGGACCGCAAAGAGCTTGATGAAATTTTATCTCAAGATGTCTATCATGCGCCTGGATATGCTGAGTATAGTGTTAGAGAATTTAAGGCTATTATGGGCAAGATTTCATGATACCGGTGAAATTTTATAGATATGTCTTTACTTTTATAATGTCAGCATTTATGGCGCTTATAATGTCCTTTATGTTGACATATTTTAACCTAGGCTTTATTGACGGCTTTGTGCAAATTTGGCTAGCAGCTTATCTAAAAGCCTTTATGGTCGCCTATCCTGTGATATTTTTCATAGCGCCACTGGCTGCAAAACTAGCAAATTTGATATGTAAAAGTGAGAAGTAAATTTAAAGAGTGGCTAGAGAGCCTAGCCACGTGAAGGTTTATTTTAAAAGACCTTGTTTTTTCATTTGATCCATTACTTGAGCAAACATCTCTTTAGCTTGTTTGCAAGTAGCGTCTTGTTGCTCTTTTGGAAGTGCAGCAAGTTGATCCATTGATTGTTTCTTTTGATCCTCATACATTTTTACTTGTTGCTCTTGACCAGCTTGTTTGTAAGCTTCGACCATCTTATCGATGTCTGAGAAGTAAGACTTGCAAGTATCTGTAAGATCTGCAGCGTTTAGGCTTAGTGCAAAGCCAAGAGTGGCTAAAACTAGAAGTGATTTTTTCATATTTTCTCCTTGTGAAAATTTAAGGAGATTATATAACTTTTTTATTTTAAATAGATTTAAATTTATTAAATTTAGCCAAGACAGGCGACTTGGCTAAATTTTTTGGCTTTTTAGCCTAAGAATTCGCGCTTAAAATACTCTTTTGGAGCTTTGCAAAGCGGGCAAGCGCCTGGAGCTTTTTTGCCTCTGTGAACGTGTCCGCACACCTCACAAACCCAGATATCTTCTTCGTCGCTCTCAAAAAAGCCCTCTTCATCAAGCATCTTTTTAAGCTCTAAATACTCTCTTTCATGCTCAACTTCGACCTTGCCGATCGCGTTAAATAGCCTTTCAACATCTCTTAGCTCTTCTTCTTTTGCGATCTTTGCAAAGTCTGGATACATCGTCGTATGCTCGTAGTTTTCGCCAGCTGCAGCGTCAAGTAAATTTTTATCCATCTTATCGATCGGATCGTTCATCATCTCGTGATATTTCTTAAACTCAGCCCTTGCGTGCCATTTCTCGTTTTCAGCTGCCTCGTAAAAGTGTCTAGCTATCGCGTGATAGCCCGCTTCTTTGGCTAGGTCGCCGTAAAGCTCATACTTGTTTCTAGCTTGTGACTCGCCAGCAAATGCCTTCATCAAATTTACTGCTGTTAAATTTTCAGTGATGCATTTCATCTCTTCGCCGCAACAGGTTAGTGTGCCGCCGCCAACTTTTTGAACCTCGATCTCGTTGCCGCATTTCTCGCATTTGTATGTTTCATACTGTCTCATTTTGACTCCTATTTTGATAAAATTTGACCGGATTATAACCAAATAATTAAAATATGTAAATAATAATTTTTATTGATAACGTATATTATTTTTATAAATTTGAAGTTATAATAAGACAAAAATTTAAAGGCATAAGATGACTACAACGATTGATTTTAAAAATGCTGACTATGGATTTATCGAGCTTATAAAAGAGATGGCTAGGCAAGCAAATGTAGAATTTGAGCAAAGAGATAAGGTCTCAAGGCTTGACAAAGCTATCAAAGAGATCGAAAATGGCGAAGTAGAGAGATTTAAAACATTTGAAGAATTTGAAAAGAGCCTTGATGCTTGAGATAGAGTATTCAAAGAGTTTTAAGAAAGCTTTTAAAAAGCTAAATGAAAGCGAAAAAAAATTAACTAAAGATATCATCTGGCAATTAGCAAATAACGAGGAATTAGCATCAAAGTATAAAGATCACGCTCTTATTGGAAGCTATAAAGGCTTTAGAGAGTGTCATGTTAAGCCAGACTTGCTCTTGATATATAAAAAACAAAACGAAATTTTACTTCTTACATGCGTTGAAGTAGGAAGCCACAGCGAGCTTTTTCAATAAATTTAACAAAAAACCAAATCCATCATCATAAATTTAAAATAGACAAATTTCAGCCAAAATTTATTCTAGCGTTAAAAGTGCGGTTGAGCTTGGTTGTAGAATAACTCAAAGTAAATCATCTAAAGGAGATCATCATGAGTTTTCTATCTAAATTTAGTAAGGCTATCTTTGCCGTTGCCGTTGCTGGTGCGATCAGTGCGAGTGCATTTAGCGAGGGCGAGGACTACGTCAAGCTTGAAAAGCCACTAAGCGTCGGACAAAATACGTTAGTTAAAGTTTTTAGCTACGCTTGCCCATTTTGCTACAAATACGACAAGAGCGTCACTCCAAAGGTAGTTGAGAAAATCCCTGGCCTAAAATATGAGCCATTTCACCTAAAGACAAAGGGCGATTACGGTGAGGTTGCGAGCAAGGTTTTTGCCGTGCTTATCACTATGGACGAGGCAAAAGGTGTTAGCTTATTTGATGAAAATTCGCTATTTAAAAAGGCTAAATTTGCCTACTACAAGGCTTATCACGACAAAAAAGAGCGCTGGGGCGATGGCAAAGACGTTGAGGGTTTTTTAAAGACTGGACTTGATGCAGCTGGTGTTAGCAAAGCAGACTACGAAAAAGAGCTGGCTAATCCAAAAGTGACTGAGCTACTTAAAAAGTGGGATGAGAGCTATGATGTGGCTAAAATTCAAGGCGTGCCAGCATTTGTCGTAAATGGCAAATACCTCATCATGACAAAATCAATCAGCTCACTTGACGGCATGGCGGCACTCATCGAAGAGCTTCTTAAAAAATAAGGCGCCACATGAGCTTTTTTAAAAAAATGGCTAAATTTCAAGACTCACGCATCTCTTGGGCGATCTTAGTCTTTGTGAGCATCGCGCTTGTTATCATTGCGCACTCGCTCTTTCAAAATTACGCCTATATGCCACCTTGCGAGCAGTGCGTCTATATACGTTTTGCCTTTTTGTGTATGGCGCTTGGCGGCGTGATAGCTATCATAAACCCTAAAAATTTACTCTTTGCTCTAGTTGGCTACGTCTTTGCCTTTTGGGGAGCGGTGCAGGGCATAATGTATAGCGTAAAGCTAGCCAAAATCCACGACGCAGTGCATGGCGATGATCCTTTTGGCGTGCAGGGCTGCTCGACTGAGCCGCACTATCCATTTGGTTTGCCGCTTGAGAAGTGGGCGCCTGACTGGTTTATGCCTACAGGCGACTGCGGATATGACAGCCCTATGGTGCCTGATGGCGCGGTGCTAAGCGATCTGCAAAAGAGCATAGTGGATCTTTACGCAGATGGCTGGTATCTTGTGCCGTCGTCTAAATTTATGTCGATGGCGGATTGTACGCTGCTTGGATTTGGCGTTTGTTTTGTTGTGCTTGCACTTATGCTTGTTTCAAAGCTTTTATCTTTTAAGAAATAAATTTTAGTTAGCCCTATTTTTGGGCTAACTTAGGATATACTGCGCGCATGGGTATTAATTTAAAATCACAAAATATTAAAATTTATGCGATCATCTTGCTAGCAAGCCTCTTTGTCGTGCTTCTTGGGCTAAACAGCTACAACAATGCAAAAGAAAAGATCATCGAACTATCTGATAAAAACAACATCGCAGTTAGTAAAAACATCGTTAGCAACTTTCAAATTTGGCTTGACGAGCGTCTAAATTCGCTCGTCCGTGCGTCAAAATTTATCCAAAACTCTGGCATCATAGATGACGATGCTAAGGTGGCAAATTTCATAAAGCTCTTTAAAGAAAATGCAAAAGAATTTGATCTCATGCAGCTTCTAAGAGAGGATGGCGAGATCTTTGTAGATGGGCAAAAGATCTCAGAAGAGGTGATGTCAAAGCGCGAGCGAGCGGGGCTTATCTGGTATGTCGAGACAAAAAATACAAATGCCCCAAGCGTAAATTTCATGCAAAATCACAAAATTTTAAAAGACTCAACTTTAAATTTATGCGTGCCAGTTGAAAAAGACGCGAAATTTGAGGCGGCACTTTGCGGTGTCGTGCGCATAGGCACTATCTTTGATAGCATCAAAAACTTTAGTCTTGCGCCAAATTCCTACTCATTTTTAGTAACTCACAGCGGCGAGATCCTCACATCGATGGCTGATGCGACGCTTAAAAGAGAGATAGAGGAGAAATTTAAGGAGCTATTTTTAAAAGATGAGGACATCACTAGCCTAAAGATAGGGCAAAATTTGATCCAAGTAGCCGAGATACCGACGATGAACTGGTTTATCGGAGCTGGCACAAACAACGAAGAAGAAATTTTAGCCATGACAAGAGAGGCGCTAAAAAACGCTCTAAATTTACTCTTTGCCTTCGTCGCACTTGCATTTTTGGCAAACAGCCTGCACAACTTCATGTATAACAAGATAAAAAAGGTGCAAGACGAGTACGAGACCTTGCTAGCGCACAGAGCCAAGATGAGCGAGGCTGGGGAGCTTATAAGTGGTATAAGTCATCAGTTCATCCAGCCAGTAAATTCGCTAAAACTTATGCTAAGCTCGGCGATAATGCTAAAAAAAGAGGGCAAGCTAAGTGATGAGGAGCTTTTAAATTTATTAAAAAAAGGGCAAAGCTCGATCGAGCTTCTTTCAAAAACAATCGAAATTTTTAGAAATTTTTACAAAAGCGCTGAAAATGTGAGCGAATTTGACATACAAACAAGCGTTAGAAATTTAATAACACTTATGCACACAGAGCTTAGCCGTGCAAATGTGAGCGTGAAATTTAGCGGATTTGAAGAGATGAAGGTTTGCCAGATAGAAAACATCATCCAGCAAATTTTACTAATCCTAATCCACAACGCAAAGGACTCACTAGTTGAGAGCTACAAAGATGAGCCGCTAAAGCGCGTGATAGAGCTAAAATTTAGAAGCTTTGAAGATAAGTGCTACATCGGCGTTTATGATAGTGGCGGCGGCGTAAGCTACGAGATGAGTAAGAAAATTTTTACCTGGCTAAACACGACTAAAAAGCAAGGAAATGGCATAGGGCTTTACTTCGCTAAAAAGCTCGCACGTGAGAAGCTAAATGGCGATATCACGCTTGCGCATAACATAAAGCCAACGATTTTTGAGCTAAGCTTTGAGAAGAATTTAAAGGGTTAAAAGATGCAAGAGGCACTAGAAATTTTAAAAAAAGTATCTATCTTAGTAGCTGAGGATGACGAGATGGCAAGGGAGCTCATCATCACTGGACTTAAGCCATACTGCGGTCAGGTCGTAGGCGCAAAAGATGGGCAAGATGGGCTGGAGAAATTTAAAAAACAGGGCTTTGACATCGTGATGAGCGACATTCACATGCCAGTGCTAAATGGCTTTGAGATGATGAATGAGATAAAAAAGCTAAAACCTCATCAGAAATTTATCGTCTTTACCTCGTATGATAGCGATGAAAATTTGATCAAGAGCTATGAGCAGGGCGCGACCTTGTTTTTGAAAAAACCTATCGATATAAAGGATCTTAGATCGATGCTGATAAGCCTAAGCTTCGAGCGAGATGAGAAGCTGGTGCGCCTAAGCGATGAGGTAAGTATAAATTTAAAAAGAGAGAAAATTTATAAAAACGGCAGCGAGCTATACCTTAGCTTCTTGCAAAATAAGATATTTTGGCTATTTGCTTACAACCTAAACAAGCTTGTCACCTACGAGATGATAGAGGAATTTGTCTATGAGAGCACCGAGGTGAGCAAGGTTGCGATACAAAATGTCGTTTTGCGCCTAAAACGCGAGCTTGGCGTGAAATTTAAAAATATCAGCGAGAGTGGGTATATCTTAGTCGCTGAATGCGAAAAAGCATAAATTCCAAATAGCAAAATTAATATATTTATCTAAGAATATCTTAAAAGTAGTGATAAATTTATGTCACTACTAGCTAAAATTTATAGAAAAAGAGATGAAAATTTGCAAAATTTGATAGATAAACTTAAGAAAATTTATGTCACAAGTGGAGATAAATTTATGATAGTTATAAATAAAAAACATTTTGATATAAAAAGGCTAAATTTAGTGGTAATAAGGCTAGATAAAGGCTTTTTGAATTAAGAATTTATGCGTTTAAAATGAAAAAATTTTGTGACATTTTTGGGTTATTTTATCAACTACTATGCCATTTTGATGAACAAAAGCTTAAAAATTTAAAATTTATAATAGATAAACATAAAAATTTTTACATATTTATAAAAAATTACACATTATTAACCCCTAAACTTAGGCTTTTCTTAAGGGTATTGTACCAAAGTACAATATAACTAAATTTTTTTCTTGGCTAAAATCTTGATATAGATCAATAAAATCCAAAGGGAGGCACTAAGATGCAAAAGTTAGGCGTTATCAAAAATATCCTAGGCGGTGAAGTCGTAGCTGTTGATAAAAGTGGCAACGAAAGAGTCTTGAAGGTGGGCGATAGCATTTTTGAAGGCGAAACGATAAAAGCTAATGGCTCTACAAAAGCAGTGATCGCAGCAAACGACGGCAAAGAGGTCAGCTTGCAAAATGGCGAAAGTCTGAGCCTAGACAAAGAGGCAAATGCACTTAGTGACAACCCAGAGATAGCCTCTATCCAAAAAGCCTTGCTAAACGGCGCAAACATCACAGACCTTGAAGAGACTGCAGCTGGTGGCAACCAAGGCGGTGGTAATGCTACTGGAGATGGCGTGAGTTTGGGAGCTGCAAGCTTTGCTGAGGGTGGCCACTACTCAAATATCAATGAAAACTATAGAAATTTAACCGATGCAAATAGAGCTTTTCAAACCCCAGAAAACTCAATAGGTGGATATAACGATGCAGGTACAGATGCAGATACGACAACTCCTATCTCGCCAGCTACACCTGTCACGCCGAGTACTCCAAGCACTCCAGTAACGCCACCAACTCCAAGTACACCAAGTACTCCTGGCGTCACTGTAACTCCAGGCACCCCTTCACCTGCTAATCCTCCAGTCATCACGCCTCGTCCTGGCGCAGTAGAGATCACTACTAGCATCGATCCTGCTAATAGTGAGGTAAGAGAGAGCGGCGCAGGAGCAAACGGCGAGGGCAGACGCTATCTTGTTTATAAACTAGGTCTATCAGGCACTCCAGTAAGCCCAAGTGGCGAGACAACAGACCTTGCTCTAAATTTCATAGGTGGCACTAGAGGAGAGGATTATGCAAATTTGATCGAGTACTCGCTAAATAACGGCGCTGCTGGAAGTTGGGTAACTCTAAATGCCAACAACACAATACCAGGCGTAAACGTAGAAGATATCTCAAAAGTGCAAGTAAGGATAAAGGTGCTTGATGACTATGGACAAGCAAATTTAGACCACCATAACCAAAATGAAGGTAGTAGGGCAGAAATTTATGGCGTAGATGATAACAATAGCCCAGTAAAAAACGGTCTCACTCAAGGTGTTGAGAATTTTGGCGTTTATAAAGAAGGTGTAAGTCTAAGCGTCACTCCAACTAGTAGCTATCTACTACCAACAACAGCCGCAAATAGAGCCGAAGGCTACATCATCGATAATGATGATAATCTAGAGATAACAAGCGATCTTAGCTATGCAGATGGCAACAACTACCGCATAAAAACCTTAGATGGAGATGATACGGTAACTATAAAAGCAAATGTTAAAGGTACTCAAATCAACACCGATGATGGAGATGATATTGTAAATTTTGATAAGGCTGGTATTGCGTTTGGCAGTGATAATATTGATGAGCATGCAAGTATCAATATGTATGAGGGTAATGACACTGTAAATATAAATGAGGCTATGAAATTAGGCAAAGCTCATATAAGTCTCGATTTTTATGAAAATAGTACAGGCAAAGATACTCTAAATATAAATGCAGATGTCACTGGTTTAGGTACTACAAATAATAGCTCTTTTTATCTTGGCGGTGGCGATGATGCGATAAATATCAAAAACGCAACCGTAAGTGGGGTAAATATAGATGCTAGCAAAGGCGCAGATACCATAAGTATAGATAATGCCACTATAGAAAAGACAAATATCTTCTTGACACATCGCGATAAGTTAAACGAAGCTGATAAGGTTGATATAAACGACGCTACCTTTATAGGCTCATCGATAGGCGTTTATAACTCTTCTTATAATGGCGAAATGGCTGATTTAAATAATGATCAAGTGATAAATGTGCGTGGCAAGACAAGCTTTATAAACACAGGCGCTAGTGATAGCGGTGGGCTTAGTGCAACTCATGTAAATATAAATGGCACTGATAGCGATAAGATACTTTTTACAGGTGCTTCAAGCATTCATGGCAAAGAGATCAATATAGATCATGCACTATTTAGTCATGGTGGCGAGATAGGAAATCACGTTGGCGATCAAGGCAGAAACTACTTTTCAGATGCTACTGTAACACTTTCAAATACCCAAACGGATGATAAAGTTGGTTTTAGATTTGATGCTGGAAATGACACTTTGACATTTAATGGCAACAACACTTTTGGCAATGGCACTGAAGGTTCAGGCGCTGGTATAGACATGGGCGGTGGCAACAACACTATAAATTTCGTGGGTAAAAATAGTGCTGCTAGTTTAATTTTAGAAACCGGGGATGGAACTGATACTATAAATATAGGTGGAGAAACTAGCTTTGGAGGAACATTTACAGGCAGTACTGATGGCTATACCTTTAAACAAAGGGTTAGCATATCAACAGGCTCAGGCGATGATACGATAAATATCGACAAAGGCGCTGTTTTAAAAGCTGCGACAATAAATACTGGCGATGGCAATGATAATGTAAAGTTAAATGGAGAACTACAAGACACACCTGATTATTGGCATTCTACTAGTAGCATAGATCTAGGTAATGGCGATGATACGCTTCATATCGGAAAAGATGCAATAATGGGAAGTGGTACAACTATCAAGGGTGGAGCAGGTACTGATACACTAGATATTGCTGGAAATATCGACTTTAGCAAGGTAGCTGGCTTTGAAAAAGTTAGCCTTGGTGGCAGCGAAAACAACGTAACGCTAAATTTAACTATAAATGATGTGCTAAATATCACAAATGGCAACGGCACTAACCGCACTCTAAGGATAGATGGCGAAAATGGTGATCAAGTAGATATGTCAGCCTTTAGCAAAGGTGGGGTAAATTCTGAGGGATACAGAGAATTCTCAGCAACGTCTAATGGTACGACATTTACCATCGAGATAAAAGACGAAATAGTCTCACACTCTTAAATTTCATGCCCTAGTTTCCCAAAACTAGGGCAAATCCTTACAAAATTTCAAAATTTAGTACCATAGTACAATTTACAAATCTTTTTCAAGATATTAAAATACGTTCAAAATTTTTAGATAAGGAAGTAAAATGGCAACAAGGATAGGCGTAATCAAAAGCATCTCACAAGGAGCAAATGTAATCGCAACTGCAAAGGATGGCACACAAAGAGTGTTAAAAGTAGGCGATGAAATTTTTCTTGGTGAGACTATACAAACAACTGATATTGACTCAAAAGTAGTCATAACTGCAAACGATGGCAAAGATATTGCGATCATCGGAAAAGATACCCTAAATTTAGACAAGAGCGTAGCTCACAACGATAGCTTTGGCGACGATAGCGTAGCTGATGTAAGTGCTATACAAAAAGCACTTCTTGATGGTGCAAACATCACTGATCTTGAAGAGACTGCAGCTGGTGGTAACCAAGGTGGTAATGCTGGCGGAGACGGCGTAAGCTTAGGTGCAGCTAGCTTTGAAGAGGGTGGTCACTACTCAAATATTACTGATGATTATAGAAATTTACCTGATTCAAGCAGGGCTTTTCAAACTCCAGAAAACTCAATTGGCGGCTACAATGACGGCAATGACGCAGGTGATGTAACTCCTGTTGCACCAGTCATACCTCCAATCAGCGTTGATATCAAAACTTTAACTGATGATCTTGGCACTATAACTGGTGATTATAGCTTAGACGCGCCAAGCGTACCTCGCACAAATGACGCTACTCCAACCATAAGTGGCACAGTAGATCCAGCTGCTGTAAGAGCGGTTGTTAGCGTGCTTGATAAGGACGGACACGAAGTCTTTACAAAAACTCTAAATCCAAGCGATTATGCTGATGGTAAATTTAAATTCACAACTAATGAGTTAAGTGTAAATGGTAGCCATGATGGCGATTATAAAGTAGAGATAACAGCTACAGGAAGAGATGGCAAGACTGCAACTGATAGTGGTAGCTTTGTACTTGATACGCTTGCAAAAATAACTATAAACGTTGAAACAGAGATGAGCCTTGTAAAAGAGTCTGAGATGAGTAGCGGACTAAAAGGAAATTTCTGGTTTAACCACATCTATGAGCCAGGCGTAAGTGGCACTGAGCTAAGACCTTATGCTTTTAATAATACAACATACGCTCATAATGGTATGAAACAAAATGATTTTGTAGAATACTATATGAATAAGACTAAGCCTTGGGCGAGCTTTAAAGCAAAAGAGCTAAATTTCCAACAAGGCAAAGGTGATAGAGACAACACTGATAATGATGCTGGAACAGTCTCAGGACTAGACGGTGCTCATAATATGGTCGGCAAGATCGATCTTGATGGTAATGTAGTAACTCCAAGTAGCGAGTGGGTAGCTCCAAATTTCAAAGCGCTTGAGTACTTCATAGACAACGCAAAAGGTAGCGATTTTCATATCGTAAGAGATGCTCCTAATGGCAAAAATACAACAGCTGGTGCGATGGTAAATTTAAAAGGTACTATGTATCTTGAGCCAGGGGATTATAAATTTGACGCAAAAAATACTGATGATAGCGTGAGATTTAAGGTTGATGGTAAGACTATGGTTGATTATGACACTATCCACTCAGAAAATAGAGCCACAGTTACAACTTTACACGTTGATAAAGCAGGATACTACGACTTTGATATGAGCTATGCAAACTACATCTTTTGGGGTAAATTAAAACTAACAGTTTCAAAAGATGGCGGACCTGAGAGCATACTTGGTTCAGAGGCAAGTGGCATAAAACTAAATTCAACCGACTTTGATAGCTACGTAGATACAGTAACAAGAAATGTCTATAAAGTAACTCAAAAGATCACAGGAACAGTTAGTGACGTAGAAGACGGACAGATCGTGACTGTGACATCAAGCACCGGCGAGAGCCATACAGCAGTTGTAAAAGACGGTAAATACGAAGTTGAGTTTAAAACTAGCGATCCAAAAGCGACATACACAGCTAAAGTTAGCGACCTTGTAGGCAACGAAGCAGAGGCAAAATCAACTAAGCTAAATGTCGCTAACACAGACCTAATAGATGCGACCGATGATGATGCAAGCAGTGTAAGTGCGAATACAAATACAGGTATAAACGACGCAACTAAATATTATAAATATACAACTGATGACATCGCTCAAACTGATAAATTTTCAACCAACGCGCCACTACCAGTACTAAGCGATAAGACTCCGACATTTACGGGCAGCATAGATAGCAGCGCAACTAAAGCGATCATCACTGTACTTGACAAAAATGGACATGAAGTCTTTACAAAAGAGCTTAGCCAAAGCGAATTTGCAAATGGTAAATTTGAAGTCACATCTGATAATTTAGAGGATGGTAGCTATAACATCAAAGCAACTGCTGTCTTTTCAAATGGCGACAAGAGCACGATAGTTAGCGAATTTGTAGTTGATAAGACGCCAGTTACTATAGAAAACATCAAGATCATCGAAAATGACGAAGAGGGGCAACACCATACGATCAATTTTAACCTCAAAAACTATGAGGATGGCGATAAGATCGAGAGTATAAAAATAGTAACAGCTGATGGAACTACTAACGTAATCTCTGTTGGCACAACTAAGCCAACTAATGGTGTGCTAAGCTTTGAGTACGATCACAAGATAAAACTAGGCGATAAGATCGAAGTTGAGATGACTGATAAAGCTGGTACAAAATATACTCATGTAAATGAAATTTTAGTTCCAACTATGACACAGTTTGAAAACGGCAATGATACAACTACAAATGCAAACAACCGCTCGGCTGAAAAAATTTGGGGCACTATGGATATGAGTGAGAGTGGCCTTAGAGCTGATGGCTCAAGGATCGTTTCAAATGACGCTATCCCATACCTAAGAGCTGTGATCCCAGAAGATGCAACAGCTGGTAATGCTAGCAATAATCAAACTGTAAGTGAGTTTTTAAATAGTGGTAGAGGCATAGCATGGGGTACTGGCGATGTTAGATTTGTAGCAACTAACGTTGATAAAGGTGTTTCAAAAGATCTATTATCTCAAGCGATAGAAAAACCAATAGGCAATGTAACGCCTGATCACTACGACAGACTTACAGGCTATAATAACAGACTTGATGCTGCTGGCAAGATGGCTGATGGCGTTTATAAAATTTCTATCGATGGTAAATATCAAGGTGGAGATGAGCTACTTTACAACTCTATCAGATTTACGATCGATGCAACAGCTGCAACGATAAATGACTCAAATTTACACTACGATCCAGCCGCAAATAAAACCACATGGAGTGGAAATTTAAGTGAAAATGGAGTTGGCGCAAGCTATACGCTAAAACAGCACTTTGAAGAAGCGGTAAAAGGCATAGCTTTAAAAGACAGCATCACTTTAAAAGACGCTGCTGGCAACACTATCGTTGCAGATTCTGTAAAGCTTGACGAAAATGGAAATTTCGAAGCTGTATTTAACGGCGATGTAAAAGCAAGTGATGTCTATCTACAAATTTCTGATATCGCTAAAAACACAAGAGTAGTTGCAGAAAACAACAACGATAACGTTATCACAACAAGTGAAGGCAACGACATCATCAATGTTGGAAATGGCGATAACATCATACACGCAGGACGCGGTGAAAATGAAATTCGCACAGGCAATGGCAACAACGTAATCATTACTGGCGACAACAATGACGTCATAACCACAGGAAGTGGCAACGACTACATTGACGCTGGTAGAAGTGGCTATACTGGCGCAAACAAAGGCGATCTAGTAAATGCTGGCGCTGGCAATGATAAGGTTGTATTTACTTTTGATAATCCAAGAGCAGCTCTATCTCAAAGTCTAGATGGCGGAGAGGGCACAGATACGCTTATCATGCGTCCAGTGGCAAAGGATGGCACTATCGACTTTGACAAGATAGATAATAAGTCTTTAACTAATGCGATCAAGAATTTTGAAGAGATCCAGCTTGGCATGGATGAGCATGGCAATGACAACCAAGATGTTAAGCTACTAAATTTAAAAGCAGATAATGTATTTAGCATCACTGATGATGTAAATACTATCTTAAAAATAAGCGGCGACAACAAAGATAGCGTTTCATTAAAAGGATTTACTGAGGCTACAAATCAAAGTGGTGTTGAGCATGGATATACAAGATATGAGGGTCAAACAAGCTCAGACACTCCAAAAACTATCTATATAGATGTCGATAACGATATAAACAAACAACTTGTATAAAATTTGGGCTTTTTAGCCCAAATTCTTCTTTTAAATTTCTATTTTTACTCCCAAAAAACGCCTTTAAAATCCATCTTTGTACCAAAGTACAATATACAAATTTAATAAAAAACACTAGAATAAATCAAAAAACAAAAGTAAGGAATAAAGATGGCAGCTGTAGCCGGCAAGGTAAAAAGCGTCACATCTGATGTTATAGCGATAGATAAAAACGACCGTGTAAGAGTTCTAAACGTAGATGATGAGGTTTATATCGGAGAGAGTATAAAGGGCGAGAGCCAAAGTGCAAGCGTGACTATCACTGCAACGGATGGCAGCGATATATCGCTAAATGGATATGACACGATATGGCTTGATAGTAGTGTGGTAAGTGCTGATACTAGCGCTGAAAATAGCATCGATACTGACGCACTTTTTAGAGCGCTTCTTGGAGAAAACTACGCTGAGATACTTGATCAGATGAATGAAAAAGTGGAAGATATGTTTGCAAAAACGCAGCCAAATGAGGCTGAAAATAGCTCAAATAGCCTTGAGGACAGTGAAAATTTAGCAGACAAACATAGCGCAAATGATGAGATTTTATCTGACTCAAATGAGCTAAAAGTAGATAACTCTTACGAGCATGCAAATTTTGACGCAACTACGATATATATCGAGATCGATAACGATCTAAATAAACTTTCATAAAATTTGAGCCGCTTGGCTCAAATTTCTTATCCTAAAAATTAACTAATATCCCTTATAATAAGCCAAAATTTACAAAAGGAAAACGATGAAGAAAATTTTAATCATCGCAGGCTCATGCAATAGCGGCACAGCAGGGCTTCAGGCTGATATAAAGACATGCGCTAGGCTAAACTGCTATAGCGCAACGGCGGTCACTTCGCTAGTTGCTGAGACCACAGACGCGGTAAAAAGCGTAGTTTGTCTTGAATTTGGCTTTGTTAAAGACCAGCTTAGTACGCTTGCGGAGGAATTTAGCTTTGATGCCATAAAGATCGGTATGCTCTTTAGCGAAGAGATAATGGACGTTGTGCATGAGTTTTTACTCACTCAAAAGTGCAAGATCGTGCTTGATCCAGTCTGCGTCTCAAAGAGCGGCCACAAGCTCATAAAAGATAGCGCAGTAGAGAAGCTAAAAGAGTTAATGGCGCTTGCCACCGTCGCTACGCCAAATTTAGACGAGGCAAATGTCCTTTTTGGTGGAAATTTTAAAGATCTGCCTTGCGATATCATCGTGAAAAAGCATGTAAGCGAGGATAGCAGTATAGATACTCTTTATAGAAAAGATGGCTCACTGCAAAATTTCAAAACGTCACTTGCTAGCCCGCTTGTGATGAGTGGGACTGGTTGCACTTTCTCAACGGCGCTTGCTTGCTACCTTGCAAAGGGCAAGAGCTTAGAGGAGGCTATAGGGCTTTCAAAAGAGTATATCTGCTCCATTATAAAAGAGAGTATCGACACAAAGCTAGGCAAAAACCGCCTACTTTGGCACGGAGCGAAGTAAATTTAAGCCTAAAATTTAGGCTTAAATTTGGTAGTTTATGCCTCTAATATCGCTCCGTTGCTTGCGTTTGTGACTAGTTTTTGATACTGCCTTAGCCAGCGAGATGTTAGCGCCTTATCGACTGGCTTAAATTCTGCTCTTCTCTTTGCGATCTCAGCCTCGCTTAGGCGAACGTTTATCTCGTATTTATCGACGTCTATATCGATGATGTCGCCATCTCGTAGCAAGCCTATCATGCCGCCTTCAGCTGCTTCTGGGCTTACGTGGCCGATGCTTAGACCCCTTGTCGCTCCGCTAAAGCGGCCATCTGTGATGAGTGCCACGTCCGCGCCAAGGCCTCGTCCCATGATGAGTGAAGTAGGGCTTAGCATCTCTTGCATGCCAGGGCCTCCGCGTGGGCCTTCGTAGCGGATGACGACGACGTCGCCTTTATCTACTTTGCCACTTGAGATGCCAGCTATCGCTTCATCTTGTGAGTTAAAGCAGACCGCTTTGCCACTAAATTTACGCTCGCCAACGATGCCAGCTGTCTTGATGACACAGCCTTGCTCGGCTAAATTTCCAAACAAAATGGCAAGTCCGCCAACTTGAGAATAGGCATTTTCTACCTTATGAATGATGCTTTCGTCTTTGATGTCGCTGGCACGTACGCGCTCGCCCAAAGTTTCGCCGCTAACTGTTAGGTTGTCCAAATTTAGCATGCCGTGGTCTCTGCGTGAAATTTCTTTTATCACTGCATTCATGCCGCCAGCTCTGCCGACATCCTCCATGTGCACGTTTGGCAAGCTTGGGCTGATCTTAGCGATGTGAGCGATGTTTTGACTGATCTTGTTTAGCTCTTTTATGTCTAAATTTACGCCAGCTTCTCTTGAGATAGCTAGCATGTGAAGGACGGTGTTGCTGCTGCCACCCATCGCCATATCGACGACAAGAGCGTTGCGGATCGCCTTTTCATTTAGTATGTTTCTTATCTTAAATTTCTCATCAAGGGCGATCTGGCAGATCCTGCGAGCAGCCTGCCTGATGAGCTCCTCGCGCTCTGGGGTTAGCGCTAGGATAGTGCCGTTGCCAGGGAGCGCTATACCCATCGCTTCGCAAAGCGTGTTCATAGAATTTGCCGTAAACATACCGCTACAGCTGCCACCACTTGGACATGCGTTACACTCGATATCTCTTAGCTCGGCCTCGTCTATCTCTTTGGTCTCAAATTTACCAACCGCCTCAAACGCAGTCGCAAGGTCGATCGGCCTGCCATCTTTTGTGTGGCCTTTTCTCATAGGGCCGCCGCTTACAAAAATGGTTGGGACATTGACCCTTAAAGCGCCCATAACCATGCCAGGGACGATCTTGTCGCAGTTTGGCATACATACAAGCGCGTCAAGTGCGTGAGCGTTCATCACGGTCTCGATCGAATTTGCGATGATCTCACGGCTAGGTAAGCTATATAGCATACCCTTATGCCCCATCGCTATGCCATCATCCACGCCTATGCAGTTAAACTCAAACGGCACACAGCCATTTTTTCGAATTTCATCTTTTAAAATTTGTGCGTATTTGTTTAAGAAAAAGTGCCCAGGGATAATCTCTATAAAGCTGTTTGCAACGCCGATAAATGGCTTGGCAAAGTCCTCGTCTTTTAGCCCAGTCGCACGTAAAAGTGAGCGGTGTGGGGCTCTTGTGTAGCCTTTTTTGATTATGTCGCTTCTCAAATTTGATCCTTTTTTTAAAATTTGAGAGGATTTTATCACATCTAAAGTATCAAAAATTTTAAAGCTTGGCCGCACAGGGCAGCCAAGTAAATTTTAATATTCATCAAAGAATTTTTGAATTTCTTTGGATCAAAAAATATTGCTCTACTTTTAAAGTTTTTTCAAAATATCTATATATCGATGTTTTTATTTGCAACTAATATAATTTATATTTCAATGTGATTTAAAAACGCTTATTAAAATCCAAAAGTCAATTTTTTTAAGAAAGGATTAATATGAGCGTAGAAGTAGCCGACAAAGATGGGTTAAATTTAAGCGGTGGTGTGAGCCAAAATGGCGGGCAAAATGACCCTCACGTGACTATCGTAGAGGAGATAAAGACGCTTGAGATACTTGAGCCCAAGAATTTTCTTGCTGAGCTATACGGACGAAAGGTGGCAGAGGCGAGGCCAAAAGCGCAGGATCAAATTTTAAACATTGCAGACGCAACCACGAGTGCAAACGATGTGCGTTTTGACAATGGCAACGACATAGTCGATATGACAAGATCTATCGTAAATGATGCCAAGATAGACGCAGGAGATGGCGACAACAAGCTAAGAATTCACGATAATATCGAGGTTAGAGGGCTGAGATTTGACGCTGGGGCTGGCAATGACGAGATAGAGATAAGAAACAATGTTGGCATAAAAGATCATACGCTTTTATACACAAATGACGGCGATGATAGCGTGAAAATTTATGGTGCGACGATGGAAAATGCTGCCATTCATACAGGTCTAAATAACGACATTATAGACATCCAAAGATCTGAGATCAAAAACGGCGCAGATATAAGGCTTGGCGGAGGAAATGACACTATAAATACCGACTGGGTGGGCTTTTTTGGTGATACGAAAATTTCTCTTTCTAGCTTTACTAGTCCAAACGAAGTAGATACGCTAAATATGGACAACACTATCTTTAACGGACACACTACGATCGAAGCGAATGATGGCGAAAAGACCACTATGAATATAAAAGTGTGCGGTGGAGACGGCGAGATAGATATAAAAGGCTCGCATGCAAATTTAGACCACACACCGCTTTTTGATATGAATTTTCTTGGGCCAAAATTTATGGGTGACGTTAAATTTGACGGCAGAAACAACAAGGTCAATATGCATATAGACGACTCAGAATTTCATGGTAAAAATAACGAATTTTACTTCTCAGATAATCAAAACGATACTTTAAATGTGACATCAGCTATCATAAAAAATTCTAAATTTTATCTAGGTGGTGGTGACGATACAGTTAGTTTAACTATGACAAGAACAGATATAGATAATAATACTCAAATATTTGGTGGCAAGGGATATGATACGCTTGTACTTGATAATAATATCGACTTCTCAAAGGTCTCTGGCTTTGAAGAATTAAAAGTAACGAGCGGTGCTTATGTGACATTAAATGGCAATGATGTGGCTCATTTGAGTGACATTTTAGATAATGGCTCTAATGTAGTTAAATTTAGTGAAGCCCATGGCACTGTAAAACTTAATGGTTTTAGCGAAACTAGCGGAGCAGAAAATGGCTACCACAGATATGAAAGTGCCTATAATACGCACTTAGCAGACGGTAGTGATCGTCAAGGTACAGTCTATATAGATATAAAAGAGGACATTCACGTCGATCTTTAAATTTTAGATCCCTTTTGGGATCTTGCTTACATTTATCAAAACTTAAATTTTAAAACCCACTGCAATAGCGTAATCTTAAGAATTAACATCATATTTACATTACTTTATATTTAAAGGAAATATTTATAATGTGTCAAATTGATTTTAAAGGAGGCAGCGATGGCTGTTAAAGTAGGTGTTATTAAAAACATTCTTGGCTCCAAGGAAGTAGTAGTTATAGACAAAAATGGCAACGAAAGAGTTGTTGTCGCGGGAGATAGTTTATACGAGGGCGACGTTGTTAAAGCAAATGGCGCAAAGGTAACTATCGCATCAAACGACGGCAAAGAGTTCGAGCTAAAAGATGGCGAAACTCTAAATTTAAATAACGACCTTAGCTCAGACAAAGAGGTAGCAGCTATACAAAAAGCCCTTTTAAAAGGTGAAAATTTAGCAAATCTCGAGGAGAGTGCCGCTGGAGGCAATAGCGGTGGCAGAGGCGGAGATGGCGTGAGCCTTGGCGAGACAAGGTTTGAGCATGGCGGTCATGAAAGCTCTGATGTATCAGCTAGCTTTAGATCACTTTCAGATACTTTTGGCGCTGTAAAACTAACTAACCAAGAGGTAAAAGGTGGCGGTAGTGATGTTTTTGATGGTTCAGATAGTGATATAAATTCTGCCATTGCACCTGTAGCCCCAGTTGAGCCATCACAACCAGAAAATCCAACTCCAACTCCGCAGCCTAAACCGGTTGAGCCAGTAGAGCCTAAACCTGAGCCAACTCCGGAGCCAAAACCAGAACCAAAGCCAGAGCCGACCCCAGAGCCTAAGCCTGAGCCAAAACCTGAACCAACTCCAGAGCCTAAACCTGACGAGAGCAAAGATATAGTTAAAAATATCTCGGTTGAAAACAAGTCAGAATTTGGCTATGAAAAGAGCTCAGACCCAAGAAGCTCAAATGATAAATCATACCTAGAGTACAACCTAAAAGGCGAAGTAGCGGAGGCTGATGCTGATAAAAAGGTAGATGTGACGCTTAAATTTGGCGGAGAGGCAACTGCTGGCAAAGACTATGAAAACGCAGAGTACTCACTAGATGGTGGTAAAACTTGGCAAAAGCTAGATGATAGTGGCGTGATAAAAGATGTAAGAGCTGGCGATATAAATAAAGTAAGCGTGCGTGTTGAAGTAGCAAATGATCACGACCAAAATGAAGGCACGCTTGATCCATCGGAGAAAATTTTCACAGATGCAGATAAGGGTGTAGAAAATAATGGCTACTTTAAAGAGAGCGTTTCGCTAGAAGTTAGCATAGGTGGCTTAAAAGCATCAAATAGCGAAAAGATTGTAGATAATGATCATGATATCACTGTAAATAACCAGTTTAATAATGATAAATCTTTTGACGTTACATTTAAAGATAATGGCGACAATACACTAAATTTCAAAGATGCGACGATAAACCACAAAGCTGGTGACGTTGCTAGCACTATAGTCTTTGGCGATGGCAGCTATCTTAATGAAGGTAAAGATACCATCAATGCTGATAACTCAAATTTAAACTGGCTAAATATCAACACCCAAGGCGGAGATGACACCATAAATATAAATGGCGGAAGGCACGAGAGACTTCACGTCGAAACTGACGCAGACAACGACACTGTAAATTTAAACGGCGGAACTTACATAGGCACCGATCCTTATCAAAGTGGCTTCACGCTTGATAGCGGAAATGATGTGTTAAATTTAAATGGTACAAAAGAAGATCATGTAAAAATGACAGATATGTACCTAAGAACTGGCTCTGGCGATAGAGATGAGATAAATATCAAATATACTGAGATGGACTCAACATACAAAAATTCAGCCAACCACATCATCGCCGAATCAAAAAACAATACCGTAAATGTTGAAAACTCAACTTTAAAGGGCATCAACATAGGCACAGAGACCAACACAGGCACTGATGTAAATAGAAATCCACTAAATTTCGATCTAAATTTAAAATCATCTACTCTTGATGATGTCAATCTTAACACCAACTACAAAACTCACGTGGTAGTCGATGGAGATACAAAGATAAATGGCAACTTCCCAGAAAATGCCACAAAGTGGAATTTTGCAGATACAGATGATACTTTAGAGCTAAGATCAGGCACTTTAAACGATATGACGGTTAATCTTGGCAACGGCGAAGATAAAGTCGTCGTCTCAAAAGCTATGAAGCTTGATGGATACACCATGATAAATGGTGGCACCAACTATGAGACCGACACACTTGTGATTGATGGTAATGTTGATTTTAATAAATTTAAGAGCTTTGAAGAGCTACAAGTGACTGGCAACGAGAAGGTCAGCCTAAAACTAGAAGATCTATATGATATGCTTGACATTAAAAATAGTGATAGCAAACATATCTTGGCAGTTACAGAGGCAGCTGGTGGGGTAGAGCTAGCAGGCTTTAAGCTTTCAGAGTATGGAAGAGGTTTAAAAGAAGGCTTTACAAGATATGAGAGCGACTTTAGTTTTCAGGAAAATGGCAGATCATATACTATCAAAGGCTATATAGATGTAAAAGATGGTATCAATGTCGATCTTGGTGCTAAGCCAGAGCCTACTCCTGTTGAGCCAGTCGAGCCTGTAAATCCAGCTCCACAACCTGAACCTAAGCCAGAACCAAAACCTGAGCCAAAACCTGAACCAAAACCAGAACCAAAACCAGAACCTACGCCTGATCCAAATGGCAAAATAGTAAGCGATCTAAGAGTAGAGACCATAACTAAAGAAGTTTCTGAAAAACCAGGAAATGACTCATATCTAGAGTATGGCATAAGAGCCAATGTAGATAAAGCAAACGCCGATAAAATGTTAAAAGTTTTTTTTGGCTTTGGCGGAAAGGCAGATCATGGTAAAGACTATGATAATGTTGAGTACTCAATCGATGGTAAGAACTGGGAGCTGCTACCATTAAAAGATTATAGCGCCACTATAAATGTAAAAGCAGGTGATATAAATAACCTAACCGTACGTGCAAGAGTACTGGACGATGACAGATTAAATGAAGGTAAGTTTGATCCTACAAATAAAATTTATAAAAATGCAGAAGGCATTGAGGGCAATGGCGAATATAAAGAAAGTGTCACTTTAATTGTTGAAGTAGATGACACTATCACATCAGCAGATGAGTATATCGTGGACAACGACAGAGAAGTAACTATACCTATAGGCTATCATAGTACAAATCCTTTTGATATAGAATTTGCAGGTGATGGTAGAAATATACTAAAAATAAAATATGGTCATTCTATCCTTGGAAGCTTAGATCAAGAAGGAACTAACAAGATAAATTTTGGTGACGAAAAACTTAGCGGAAAAGACGAATTAAGTGCTGAATCTGTAAATTTAATAAAAACTGATATCAATACTTATGGTGGTGATGATGTTATTAATATACGTAGCTCTTATAATTTAAAAGAAGTAAATGCAGATATGGGTGCTGGCAATGATGTTTTAGGATTAAGCATTCTGGATAATTCTGTCGGTAATATAGAAAATAGTAAATTTAAACTTGGTAGTGGTAGTAATACTGTAAATATCGGAGGTGCTGAACTAAAAGATGTGATCTTAGATATGTCATCAGATGACAAGGATGCGGTAAATACGATAAATTTTGATTTTGGTGATTATATGAACGTGATAGACAAACCTGCAAGATTTACTAGTACAACTCCAAAAGATGTTTATGATATCGATGTTTCATCTGCGCACAATACTTTAAATTTGGGTTGGGCATACCTTGATGGTGTAACTATAGGTTCAAATCGCTCTGAAAAGGGTACATTAGATATAAAAGGAGATATTGCTGACTTAAAGGGTGTAAATATCGAATCTGGAAACAACGAGACGCATATAGACATTGACTATGCACGTATAAATTATAGAGCACCCGGTCAACCCGATCAAGAAGTTAAATCATCAGAGTGGAATTTAAGCCCTTATAATGATACTATCAAGATAGATGAAGGGTTTATAAATAAGCTAAAAGTAAATCTTGGTGCAGGCGATGATAATGTCTTTTTATCAATGAAAACAAACAACAGTAGTTTACAAATGGATGGTGGCGATGGCTATGATGTAGCTACAATAGAAGATTATATAGGAGGCTATAATAACAAATTTAAAGGTTTTGAAGAGCTAAGGATAACTGGCAATGAAGCTTATCGTATAGGTACGAGAAATGTATTTATAAATGATGTTTTGCAAGATGATAATAACCACACGATAGATGTCTATCTATCAAAGATCAGCCAGGCAAATGGTGGTGTAAAACTTTATGAAAAATATCATAAAGCTGATGGAGCAGAAGAGGGATATCAAAGGTATGAATTTAAAAATGAGAATTTTACCGATGATAGCACAGGTGAAAAATATACTCAAACAATCCATGTAGATATAAAAAACGATATCCACGTCGATCTTTAAAATTTAGACCCTTCTTGGGTCTAAATTTCTTTTTATATAAATTTACAAATATTTTTTATAAATTTTATTATCCTTTTAAAATTTACTACAATCAAATAAAAATATTTATAACTTAAAATATCATTAATAAATTCTTACGCGAAAATTAAATTTTATATAAGTGTTATATAAATATCACCTTATAATTACAAAAAATTCTATAAATGTAACATATAACAAAAAAATATAACTATATTGTACCTAGGTACAATTTACAATTTCTCATAATAGTTATAAAATAATGCCAAAATTAAATTAGCCCAAAAGGAATGAACATGGCAAAGAAATTAGGCACAATCAAGTCTATATCAGGTTCTGCTGAGGTTATCGCAGTAGATAAAAGTGGTAATCAAAGAGTACTAAAAGTTGGTGATAGCCTTTATGAAGGTGAGACGGTAAAAACAACTTCAGCTAATTCTAAGGTTGTGATAGCGACAAATAATGGAAAAGAGCTATCAATGATCGGTGAAGATACACTAAGTCTCGATCCAAAGGCAACTGCTGCTGATTCACAAGTAGCAGCACTTCAAAAAGCATTGTTAAATGGTGCAAATTTAGAAAATCTAGAAGAGACAGCAGCTGGCGGTACGAGCGGTGGCCGTGCTGGTGATGGCGTTAGTCTTGGTGAAACCAGATTTGAGCATGGTGGGCATTATTCAAATGTAAGCACTAGCGCTAGTGCGATAAATCCTTTAGGAGCTTTCGGTTTTGCTAGCCCAGAAACAGGCGTAAGAGGTGGCCTAGATAATGGCGGCACTGGTGGCGGTACGGGTTTTTATATCGACACTACAGCTCCAGTAGTAACTATAAATTCTATTAACCCAGTAGATACAAACAACCCAGCAGATGGCAACCCAGACAAAGGAATTGTAAAAGGTCATTCAGATGAGCCAAATGCTCCAGTAGTAGTAAAAGATAAAGATGGCAAAATAATTGGTAGTGGTACAACTGATGATAAAGGAAATTTCGAAGTTACAACTGATCCAATCAAACCAGGTGATAAAGTAACAGTAGAAGTAACTGATAAAGCTGGCAACACAGGCAAGGGTGATGGCACAGCTGGTAATACAGTTTACACAGATACAACTCCTCCAACAGTTGAAGACGTTAAAGTAACTCCAGTAGATGAAAACAACCCAGCAGATGGCAACCCAGACAAAGGAATTGTAAAAGGTCATTCAGATGAGCCAAATGCTCCAGTAGTAGTAAAAGATAAAGATGGCAAAATAATTGGTAGTGGTACAACTGATGATAAAGGAAATTTCGAAGTTACAACTGATCCAATCAAACCAGGTGATAAAGTAACAGTAGAAGTAACTGATAAAGCTGGCAACACAGGCAAGGGTGATGGCACAGCTGGTAATACAGTTTACACAGATACAACTCCTCCAACTGAGCCAACAATCACATTTGTTGAAGATACTAATCCAAAAGATGGCAAGCTAAATAAAGCTGAAAACGGTAGCGATAGTGA
>NZ_PIQW01000010.1:0-96169 GCF_003048445.1 Campylobacter concisus | reverse complement strand
ATGAGAGTACATCTTTAGTTAAAAATAAAGACTCAGATATCAAAAACTCATATACTGCTACATTTAATATACCTATAAACGGCGTTTTAAAAGAGTACGAATTTGGTTTTGAGTATCCGTGATTTTATATAGTTTTATAAAAACCAAAATAACCACAAATAGTCCAAATACTCACCAAACAATGATAAATTTAAAGATATTACTTTGACATAAAACAATGATAATATCTGGCTCATCTTGCTACAATCCCTCACAAAATAATAGTTTAGCTATATATGTTTTATAAATTTGTCCGATATGGCTTAGAATACAACGAGGAAAAGATGAAAGATAAAAAACTAATCATAAAAGACATTCAGGGTGAAATTTACGTCATAAGCCAAGATGGAAGCATAAAAATGCTAAAAGATGGCGATGAAATTTACGCTGATGAGAAAATTTTTACTAAAAATTTAGATGCCAAGATCACTTTAGAAGATGGCGAGCAGGTAAATTTAAGCGCTCATCAAAGCATAAATTTAGATGAAATTTTAAAAATTTCAGCAAAACCAGCAGAAGAAAAAGGCGAGAGCGAGAGCGAATATGGATCATCGGCGAGCGAGGGCATATCTTTAAGTGCTGCTAGCTTTGTCACAAGCGGACATAGCGCAAATATCCATCAAATTTACAACCAACACAGATCTTTAGAGCCAAACGTAAGTAGCGCCCAGCCAAGCGAGCTAAAAAGCGTCTCAGGTGCCTCTAGCACGCTGGTAGAAAAAGGTAGCGCTGCTGTAGAACCAAAAGAAGAGCCATTTATAGATACCATAAATGTGTTAAATGTCACAAACAGAGGACTAGACGCAGATATATGGCTTTATGACTCAGCTAGAAACCATGGGCGAGGGCTTGATTATTATGATATAGAGCATAATAACAAAAGCATACTAAAAGAGTGGAGTGCAAGCCATCACGTAAGTGCGACAAGTACATTTAATGACCTATATTACTATAGCGGACAACAGATTGATCCTGGATCTTTCGACACATCAGATCCAGCTAAAGCTAGCAGACTACGCGACCGTACTCCGACAGCTATGGAGCTTGCTAAGATAGGCAGAGCTCCAAATGCGGACTATGCCATTGACAGAATAGCCACAAATTTAACATTCGAGCCAAAAAATCTAAACGGACACTATAAACTATATGAGTCCAAGATCACAGCAGATGGAGTAATGGTCAGCATGGATGGCTGGATATTTATAAAAAATCGTAGTGATATTAATAATTTTTATTATAATGAAAAGAATGAAAGGCAAAGTATGAAGTTTGAATTTGATGGTAGAGAAATTTCATGGCAGCCATTTGGATCGGCAAGTAAAAATGGTGGCTTAGACGAAGGCAATATCTCACAAAACGTAAGCACAAGTAGCCTAAATTTAACAGAAGACTACGGCTTTTATAAAGTACATATAGAAGTATCTGATGATAGATATAGTTATAGTTTTATAACATTCTCTGGCATCAGCCCTAATAATAAAATTATTTCAGAAGACCCTAATATAAAACTAGTCAGCAATGCCTACATGGAGGCTCTTGAACACAATCATCTTGTGACAAAAGAGAGCGATACATTTTATAAGGCAAAAGAAACAAATGGTGTGAGATTTGGCGATAATGCAAGCGATTTTGATGAGCCTTATAAGCTAAAATTTGAAGGTACAAAAGACGTTGGTAGTAATGATGATGACAAATTTATCTTTAACTCACACGATATCGACGCAAAAGGTGGCATAGATACGCTAGTTTTTACCCAAAACGTAGATCTAACAAAGATAGAGGATCTAGATAAGCGCCTTGAGAGCTTTGAGCGCATCAAGCTTGATCACACAAAGGCAGTAAAGCTAACGCTAAATGGGCAAAACATAAGCGACATGATAGACTCCAACCCTACCAAAGGGCCTGATGGCTTAGAGAGCCTAAATACCATCCTTAAAATTTCAGGTGACAGCGACGACGTGGTGCAGCTAGTTGGAAATTTCGTAAAGGCCACAAATGGCGAAGTAGCCACGCTAAATACAAAGCATAGCGTAATCGGAGCTAATTATAATGAGCTCAAAGTAGAGCCAAGTGGCGAAGCGGTCAATCAAGTCTATAAAGGCGAAAACAACGCTGGACAGACATTTTTCGTAGAAATAGATAAAAACGTGCATGTCGAGGTGATGTAGTACAAACTATATAAATTTTAAGAGATTTTCCGATACTACAATACACACATTTTACAGGGATGAAAAAATGCCAAATTTTGACGCCATAAGGATCGGCGTTATCAAAAAGATCAAGGGTGAAGCCATCGCCATAAGCAGGGACGGCACTATGAGGGTGCTACACAAAGGCGATGAAATTTACCTTGGTGACGATATAAAAACGAGCGAAAACTCGAACCTTACCATTGTTTTTGATGACGGCGAAAAGGCTTATGTCGGCTTTAGCTCGGTATTTCACACGGTAAATGTCTTTGCTGAGCATAAAGGCGAGCTAGTTATCCCAAAAAATGCAAACATCCTTGAAAATCATAAAGAATACGCAAATGATGATGATCAAATCTCCCATCAAGAGCTATCTTCTCACGGCTCATCATCGCAATACTCTGCTTCAGTGGGTAGTGGCGGCATCAAATTTGAACTAGGTGGCCACTACTCAAATATCTACGACTTTTACACAGGTTTGCGCGCTCTTGAAGCTAGGCATGACGAGGTCAAATGGCCAGTTGGCGAGGCTAAGATCGGCGGGGTCTCTTACGCTGGATTTGGCGGTCAAAACCTAAATTTTACACCGCCAGAGCCAAACATCGTGCTAAATTTTAACCTCACAAGCGATACTGGCGAGAAAAAGGGCTTTTTAGGAGGAGCGCAGCTAAACTCACTGCCAAAGACTCCTGATGGCAAGAAGATCATCACAAGCATAGACGCCCATATCCCAGACGTTGCTAAAAATGGTGACATCATCACGATAAAGACAAACATGAAAGGCGGTGGCAAAACTAGTAGCTACAAAGTAAATACGATAACAAACGAGCTAATCCCAGTTGATAGCACCGGCACGCCTACTGGAGCGGCTCCTATACCTATCGTAAATGGCAAAGCAGAGATCACTGGAGTTGAAATTTTAAACCATGGCAAAACAACCGTGACAAGCTCATACACCACTGGTGGCAAGACATTTACCGCGCCGCCAACTGTTTATGAGTTAAATGACACACCAGCCACCTCAAAAGTGACAGCCACGCTTGATATTGATAAAAATGGCGACGGCGTGATAGATGCGACCGAGCTAGGATATGGCAGCGGCACGCAAACTAGTGGCATGAAATTTGTAGTGCCTGACGAGCTTAGCACTGGAGATAAGATCACATTTAAGCTAAATGAACCGGGCAAACCGCCAACCCAGAAGAAATTTACGCTAGATAAAGAAAATGGCACGGCAACTGACGAGGACGGCAATACCTATACATTTACGACCGATGAAAATGGCGCAGTTAGCTTTAGCGTGCCAAATATCGCAAACATCACAGCAGGAAGCAGCATAGAAACTGGCGTAGTTGATAAATTTGGCAACGTCTCAGCCACAAGCACTACGCCAAGCAGCAATGTAAGTGACACCGTCAAAGTGACGCTAACAGCTGATAAAAACGGCGATGGGCTGATAAGTAGCGACGAGATAGGAGATGGTACTTCAAAGGTTGAGATAAATTTACCTCGCACCATAAAACCAAAAGAGAGCGTCACTATAAACATAGGCGGCTCGCCAAAAGAATTTGTCGTAAGCGATGATGGCACAAGTGTTTATGATAAAGATAACCCAAGCAGCGTAGTTGTGCCAATAGTTAATGGTAAATTTGAAGTGCCAGGCATAAGCGTGCCAGTGACACCTGGCTCAAGTGTATCTATAAGCACAACGGTTAATGACGAGCATGGCGCGCCAAAACCAAATGGCACAAGCAACCAAACCACTCCAAGCGTCGTGGTAGCTCCACCTGTAAAATCAGCCAAAATAAGCTTTGATAGCGACCTAGGGCATAACAATAGAACTCCAGATGGCAAGATAGATACCTCAGAAAACAGATACAATGACGGCGACCCAACAAAAACTGAGGCGTCTATAAAAATCCCTAGCGTGATAAAAGAAGGCGATAAGATAGCCATCGATGTCACCAACCCAGACGGCAGCAAAACGCACAAAATTTACACATATACTAACGGCAAGATAATCGCTCCTGATCACAATGAAGTGCCACTAAATGATGGTAAATTTAAGATCACAGTGCCAATAGAGCATGGCAAAACTACAAGCATAACGACGACCATGATGGACAAGGCTGGCAACAAAGGCGAGAGCGACACAAATGAGATAAAATTTAGCGACAGCCCAGTGGCGAAATTTGTCAAAGACGCTGACGGAGACGGGCTCATAGATGACACCACTGGAGCCATAACAACCTCTGATGTAAAGGTCTATCTCCCAAGTAGTGCAGTGCCAAAAGATGAGCTAAAGATAAGCATCCTAAACCCACTTACCAACAAACAATCAACCGTGAGCTACATCCTAGACGATGATGGCGTGCATATGATAAATAAAAAAGATCCAAGCGATATCAAAGTGATAAGTGACGGCGCTATCACCATACCAGACGTGACGGTAAGTAGCAAGCGTCCGACCTTAGTCGATGCGACCCTTATAAAAGATGATGGGAGTGCGATCTCTGGCACTTCAAGTGGCAGGCTATTTGCCTTTGGCGTGCTTGACTATATAGATGATGTAAAGCTTGTTACAAAGATAGATAATGCTGATATCCACTCCGCAAAATACCTAAACGAAGAGGACTACGAGCACATCATCTCGACAAGCCAGTATGAGTCAAATTCGACCCAGAAGATAAACTACAACATCGCTCTTACAAATGACGAACAGCCATACATTAAATTTGGTATAAATAAGCCAGATACTACAAGTGACGGCAAAGGCTACGTACTAATCGAGATAAAAGACGAAAACGGAAATATAAGTGATAGCTTTATAGCCAAGATCGAAAACAACACCGTCATAGCAGACTTTGAAAAGGTTGGCAAAAAGCTAGATAGAACTCACCACATCATAGACGCCACCTACGTGGGAACTGACGGCGTGCCTCAAAGAGATGATAACCTAACTATCACAGTCGATCTTGACTCAAAGCCTGACAAGCTAATAGAATCTGACTTTGACAATATAAAAAACAGCTCTGGCAACTACGCTATAAATTTTAGCGGCAAAGGCGAAGCTGCAAACAATCCACACGATGAAAAATCAAAAGATGTAGAGGTCATAGACGCTGAGACATCTGAGAAGACTACACTGACACTTGATAGAAATTTAAGCTACTCTGGAAGCTTTAACGTAGCGCAAAACACTGGCAGCAAAAACTACATCGTTGAAAGGCTAGATGACGCGGGAAATTTAGCCGTTCAAACCGTAACTATGGTGGCAAACAAAGGCCTTGATGTTGATATGTGGTTTTATGATTGTACGAATAAAGAATTTATAAATAAATTTATGTATCCTGGACCATTTTTGCCAACAGATAGTGCAAATTTATTTTATGTAAAGCATCACTATAAAGAGTGGATGGAGTGGGCAGGCGCTAGCGCTACTACTACATTTGATGAAGTCTCTTTTAGAGGAGGCAAAGACTATAAATTAAGCTGGACTAGACCATCAGCAGGAGAGCTAAACACAAATGATATGGCAAGAGTAGGACACTCTCCTATGGCAAGCGATACAGACCACACTGGCACTCACTACAATGTAAATCACTCAGGTAACTACACCTTGCTAGAAGCTGAGACGGTAGGAACAGACCTTATCATGCATATGAGTGGATGGATATACATACAAGAAGATGGCGAGTATCACGTACGAGCAGACCACTTTCAAGATCATGTATATATGGAGCTTGGTGATTATAAAATAGTTGCGTCATACTGGAATGGCGACCAACAACCACATCCTCCACAAAATCCAAACCCTTGGTCTACAACGCCAGTTAATCAAGTCGGTAATACAAGTTTGGGGTACCCTAATGTAATAACTTTAAAAAAGGGCTTTTACAAGTTAAATATCGACTATATAGATCAAAGAACGGACGTGGATCTTGATATACAGATAAGAAAACATAAAAATCCAATATACACAGATGCTGACTTTAAAAATATTGGCTCACAAGGAAGTGGCACGCATCTTTTTAGTAATAGCTATATAAAAGCTTTGGAAGATAAAGGATACGTTAGTAGTGCTGATGCAAATGGCTATAGAAAAGCACTAAATGGTTATGGAAATGACCCAGATGATTTTAATAGAGTAATGCACTTAAAGCACAATACAAATACTCTTGAAGGAAGTAATCTAAACGATGTCTTTATCTATAATGGCAAGAGCATAGATGCAAAAGGTGGTGTAGATAAGCTGATATTTGTTGAAGATACAAAACTAGAAAAAGTAAGTAATTTAAATGATACTTTAAAAAGTTTTGAACGTTTGCAACTAGGTACTGAAACCCAAGCTGTCTCAATATCACTCAATACTAAAAACGTTCTTGATATCATAGACTCAAAAGAGACCACCATAACCATTGGTTCAGGAAGTGGCAGAAAAAAGATACAAGATACACAAAGTATGAATACTGTCTTAAAAATCTCAGGCGATGATGAAGATGGCGTGAAGCTAATAAGTGATGGAAATAATAAATTTGAACTAGCTACTGATAAAGAAGTAACTATGCTTAACTGGAAACATAGTCAAGCTATAGGAGATGAATTTAACAAAGTAGAAGTCACAGCTGATAGCGGCAGTAAAACATATCATGATCATAAAAACGTAATAAATGATGCCAGCGGAAATACTACGATACTTAAAATAGATCATGCAGTAAATCACGTCTACAAAGGCACGTACACCGATGGAACTAGCACAAAAACATTTTTTGTTGAGATAGATAAAAATATCAAGATCACTCACGAAGGAGATGATCAAGACAATACCTTTACCTATGAAGGCAACAAGATAGACGCAAAAGGTGGCGTTGATACGCTCATCTTTACTGAAAATATCGATCTTAGCAGAGTGGATGATCTAAATGATAAACTAAAGAGCTTTGAAATTTTACAGCTTGGTAGCAAGAGCACTCAGGCGGTCTCGATAGGACTAGACACCAAAAGCGTGCTTGATATCATAGACCGACAAGTAACAGATGGCGGGCTAAAAAGCGTAAATACTGTGCTAAAGATCAAAGGCGACAATAACGACAAAGTGGCGCTAGAGGGCAAAGGCACTATCTTTACACAAGCTACAGACGGCGAAGTAGCGGCACTAAATTTAAAGCATAGCGCTTCAGGCGATACGCACAACCAAGTGGCGATTGATGGTAGCGGTCACACTGTAAATCAAGTCTATAAAGGCACATACGGCAGCGGAGCTGGCGCACAAACATTTTTTATCGAGATAGATAAAGATGTAAGTGTAGTAAATTTGGTGCATTAAATTTAACTCTGTCAGGCAAAATTTATAGTTTTAGATTTAAATTTCTTAAAAACAAAAGCTTCTTGTAGATTTTTAAACTTAGTTTAAATATTTAAAATGTATAATCCAATTTCTTTTATCAAGGTGGTTGGATAGCTCAGTCGGTAGAGCAGCAGACTGAAAATCTGCGTGTCGGCAGTTCGATTCTGCCTCTAACCACCATTTCTTTTTAATAAAATTTTTCATGAACGTGGACAGATGGGTGAGCGGCTGAAACCACACCCCTGCTAAGGGTGCAGCTCTTAATCGGGGCTCGAGGGTTCAAATCCCTCTCTGTCCGCCACCAATACAATATTTTTCTTTCCAACTTCCCTAAATTTCGGTGTTTTAACCACATTTATTAGCAGATATTTTTGTCCTAAATTCCAGACAAATCAGCTTTGTTACAGAAAATTTGCACTTTTGTTACAGAAACTAGGATCATTCTATGAGCTCTAGATTGATCACAAGGGTTCCTAATAGACCAAATTTCTACTTTTTTGACACTGCTCTTAAAGATGGCAAAAAGCTAACTGTTAAATTTTGCCTTTTCACAAAAGATCTAGATGAGGCAGTAAGACTAGCAAATTCTATAAAAGCTGCAGCCAACGAAGCTCTTTCTAAAAAGATAACCACGACACATGCAAACTCTAAAAGTCTAAGAGCCTTAATAAACATTAAAAGGCAAAATGAGCGGCGCATTAAACAAAATGGCATATTTTTAGATGTTAGCGAATATAAAGAGCTCTCACAAGAGGTGATAGCTAAATTTTATAATCTAGTAGCTCCAGAAGGAAAGCTTGAAAAAGAGCTCAAAACATTATTGGACGAATCTTTAAACCCAAAAGAAACCACACCGCTATCTTTTGAAGCAGTAGCTAAAAGATATGTGCAAACAGAGTGTTTAAAGCTAAAATCTAGCGATAAGACCAAGGGCTATTATATTAAGACTGGCAAGCTCTTGGATGAGTTTTTTAAAGATCATCAAGGTAAAGAGTTTAGCTACAGCGACGCTGAAAACTTCCAAACAACCCTAGCAAACAAAAAGCTTAATAAAAAGACCATCAACAACTACACATCTTACTCAAAAAGGCTCTTTGACTATGCCATAAAGATGGGCAAGCTCACGACCAATCCTTTTAAAATGCTTACATCTTTTAAAATTTCAGCCGACGAGAAGTCGCCGAAAGACAACTTTAGCCTAGATGAATTAAAAATAGTTTTTGCTACAAAAAGGCTTGATCTACGAAACTATATGATGTTTGCTCTTCATACTGGGCTAAGGTTTAATGAAATTTGGCAACTTGATAGCAAAAGTGTAGGCGAAGAAGATGGCATAAAATTTATAAATGTTAAGACTGCCAAGCAAAAAGGAGGCGTTAGCAAATATAGGCAAATTCCGCTACATAAGAATATTGAGTATTTGGGTGATTTAAAGTGGCTAGAGCAAATCAAGAAAGGAAAAGAGAGTAGTGATTATTTTGGAAAACGCCTAAATAGACATATCCACAAATCTATCCCAAGTACAAATGTTAGTTTTCACAGGCTACGTGGCAATTTCGCAAAGGCCATTAAAGACTATTGTTTGGAAAATTCTCTAGCAGATCTTACTTCCGTTCTTTTGGGTCATAGCACAGACCTAGCAACTGATACATATGCAAAAGGAGTGTCCTTGAAGGCCAAAAAAGAGGCATTAAAGGGACTTGATATTTTTTATTTACTAATTATTTAAAAATATCCTAAAATATTTAACTTGATAGGTATAATTATATATAAATATTCTATTAAAGGATTTTTATGAGAAAAGAAATTAAACAGCAACTTGAAGTTGATGATTTTAATGAATTAAATCATCTAGGAATAAAGTTTTATTATCAAGATAAGGTAAAAGAACTATCTGATGATATAAAATATTGTCTCACAAAGGGATATAAGAGAGCCACAAGTGATAAGAATAAAGATTACTGGCTAAAAATATGCTTTAATCTTTTTGGTCTATTTCCATACTCTGTCCATTTGCCTGGAGCTAAAAAGCTTGATAAGATAATAAATGAGCGACTTAGTGCCTTAAAATTCAAGGCCGATACTACCCCAAGACCTGCCGTCCCAATAGATGATGATCTGCCTATAGAGGAGTTAATAAATAGTTTTTGTCCAGCTACACCAGAGAAAAAACCAGCCCACAAGAAAAAGAATGCTAAAAAAAATCCTAGTGGCAATACAGTAGAGGTAAAAGGTGGGCTTATTGTTTTTGGTACTTTTATACCACATTATATCGTGTCAGAGATATTAAACTATAACGAAAAGAAAAAGAAAACCAAATTAAAGCCAATCAAACCTAACAAAGATTCACTAAATATAACAACGATAGAAGATTTAGTTGAAAACTATTTAGAAAGTGTTGGATCAAAACAAAAATTTAGTGAAAGCACAAAAAAAGAATATAGATTGGTATCAAAACTACTTCAAGAATTTCTTGATGGTGAAAGCATTGGGATAAATGATATAGATTTAAATGTAGCTGAAAAATTCCAATATAGTCTTTTAGATTCTAAAGATGAAACACGAAAACGTGGCGAAAAAAGAGTGAATAATATAGTTGGCTTTCTTTCAAAAATTTTTGAAAGAGCTGTAAATTTAGGTCTTATTGAAACTAACTATTTTAGCAAGACATCACTTGTACGTTTTCGCATTAATAAAAAAACTACTAAGCGAAATTTCACTGTGGATGAATTAGGATTATTATTTTCAGGACAACATGGTATAGAAAAAGAAATATTAGACTATTTTCGGTTCAAACTACATGTTGGACTTCGTATGGAAGAATTCTTTAGATTAAATGAAAATAGTTTCATAACAGAGACAATAGATGGGCAAACATATAATTGCGTCATTATAGATACAGCAAAAGGCAAATACAGTAGCGAATCCAAAAGAGTAATTGTCCTACATGAAAATATCAAAGACTTACATAATTATAAATGGGTTAAAGCCATAAAAGAACAATACCCTACAATAAAGTCTTTTAATAAAAAAGCCAATGGCTGCATAAAAAAAGTTATAAGTGATAAAAAAGTTAGTGATCATCGCTTGAGAGGCAACTTTGCTAAGAAATTAGTAGAATACGATCAAATAAACAACATAAGTGACTCCATTGTAAATGTTGCAGATGAATTAGGTCACAATACAAATAAAAACAATAGAAAGAATCTTGAAGAATATAACGACCTAGTTAGGGGAATGATGGGCTACAATCTCTCCGACGCTCTTGACATATACGCCCAATCTCAACTTTTGAAACCTAAACTAAGAGACATAAAAGCATTTGATGAATATTCAGGTATTTTCAAATACTTAGATATACCAAGCAATAAAATACCACACATTAAATCAAATAAAAATAATAAAAAGGATAAAAAGGACAAAAAATGATAATAATTCATAACAATGAACTTTTGTTCAGACCTGCTTACTCAGACGAACTTTATATATTTGATGATCCGTTTGAGACTGTTAATGATTGGCTTGATGCGATGATCATGGGCTTAAAACAAGAATGCCCTTTTGTTTTAAGCGGTTCATCTCTTGGTGAATTTACTACAGAAACGAGTGATTTCACAATAGGTGGCGAACAAGGCGAGGCATGGACTTACCAAAATGTATTAGATTTTTGTAAAGAGCTATACGATGAAGTCTTTAAGATCAGGGGCAAGCTAGTTGGGCTCTTTTGTCAGTCCATAGGCTGCACAGACAAAGAGGAATTTGACGAAATTTATCAAAAATTCAATAAAAAACTTGATGAGCTTAAAAAAATTCTAGACAAGTTTAAAATACCACAAGGCTTAGATATGCAATATGGCTTCAAGCAGTCCATGCCTTCTTATATTTATTAAAGCTATGCTTATTTTTAAGAATGAGCTTAGTAAAAGTTAAATAGAATTATTCACTTTGAATAATTCTATTCTTTAAAAATAAAAAAGGAATGTAGTATGGAGACTAAATTTTGTCCATTTTGTGGTGAGACAATTAACAAAGATGCTATTAAATGCAGATTTTGTGGTAGCTTCTTAAATGAGGAAGCCAAAAACCAAGCAAGAGAAAAAATGAATAGCCAAAAAAATATGGCGAATAATTTCCCATATCAAAACCAAGCAAATAGTAATGAAATCCCGCTTGGTTTTATAAGAACATGGGATGGAGAAGTAATCCTAAAGCCACAAGGTTTTAACTTTTGGGCATTTATATTTGGGCCTCTATACTATACTGGATATGATAACCTGCTATATATATCTCTAGCAACTATATCAACAGTTTTATTATACTTCTTGATTAGTATAGGCATAAAAAATGATAGTATGGAAATGATTAATATTGTTTATGTGGTTTATTCAATCGGTTTGACCGTGGCACAAATCATAGCTGGTGCAATAGCAAATAAGGTTCTTCCAGTAAAAACAGTTAAATTTAATTATGGCTGGGCAATTGGTGCATTTTTAGTATTGCTTATTGCACAATTGATATCTCTAAGACTATTTTTTTAGTAGGATTTGGGCATGAATAACAATCTAGTCAAATGTCCTTTTTGTGCTGAAGAAATAGAAAAGGACTTGGAATTTTGTCCAATCTGCGATACACAACTAAAAACGCAGTGCCCTTTTTGTAAAGAAGAAGTAAAGACAAATGCCACCAAGTGTAGATTTTGTGGTGAAACTTTGCACTTTATGCCAAAAACCAAAAAAGAGATCATTAAAGAGCAAGAAGAGAATGAAAGAAAAAGGCTGCGAAAGTTAGAAGAAGAAGCAAGAGAGGAGCAGCTAAGAAAAGAAAAAGAAGAAGAGGCAATTCGCTTGAGAGAGCAAAGACAGCGTGAGTTAGAAGAATCTAGACTTGCTGAGGAAGCTAAAAAAAGAGAAAACAAAGAGCAACTAAAAAAGCATATAAAAAACTATAAATTTATATATGCTATAGCTATTTTTATACTTGCTGTAGCGGTAGCTTCTGCATTTATATTCTTAGGAAATCCAAGTAGATATGAAATTTATAGTCTAGAAAATGAATGCGAAAATCAAAATGGTGATAGTTGTATGAAGTTGGCATACTTTTATGAAAAGGAGCATGACACTGCAGCAAAGCTGTATGCAGACAAAGCAATAAGTCTTCTAAAAGAGAAGTGCAAATCTGACTCTAAAGCCTGCTATCAACTAGGCCTGATTTATGAACATGGCGACTATCAAACTAGTAGTTTTACTTTAGAGAAGATAAAAAATGTAGATTATAAAGAGGCTTATGAATACTACAAAACATCTTGCAAATTAGATAATACGCAAGCTTGCGATAAGCAAAAAGCACTTGAAGACGATGCAAAAATTGCTTGCGAGATAGGGATAAGCGATGGCTGCATAAAACTGGCTAAAGATTATGAACAAAAAAACGACCTAGAGCATGCAAATGAGATCTATACAAAGCTATGTAATAATAATAACAAAGAAGCTTGCAAGGCTTTAGCTGGCAATCTACTAAAAGGTAATCCCTCTGAAAAAAATATAAAAGTAGCTTATGAGATATATAAAAATGTTGATGCCTCTAAAGCAAATACAGTTTTTAACGGCGAACATGGATGCCTTCTAAACAATAGTCTTGTTTGCTTTGAAATGGGATTAGAATACAACAACAAGGGTGATTACAAGAAAGCAAATGAATATTATGAAATGGGGTGTAATTTAGGAGATGGCGGATCTTGTAATAATTTAGGCATTAATTATAAAAATGGAGATGGGGTCTTGGTGGATATAGATAAAGCAAAAGAGTTTTTTCAAAGAGCTTGTGATCTTAATATTGGTATTGCTTGCCAAAATCTAGCCAATCTATATTGGCTTGAAAAAAAGATAGATAGTGCAGCCATAAATTATGAAAAAGCTTGTAATCTTGGTATGGCTAAATCTTGTGGGTATGCAAGTGAACTTTTTAAGGATGACGCAAACATCTTTAAGGATCTAAAAAAAGCTATCGAATTTGCTAAAAAAGGGTGCGATCTAAAAGATGGCAAGAGCTGCTTTATCCTTGGTGATAGATACGGGGAAGGTGATGGTATAAAAAAGGATCTTAAAGAGGCCAATAAATACTATCAAAAAGCTTGCGATCTAAATAACGATGCTGATGGATGTGCAAGTCTTGGTTATAACTATAAATATGGTTATGGGATAACTAAAGATCTAACTTTGGCTAATAAATATAATAAAAAAGCTTGTGACGCAGGAAGTGGTAGAGGTTGTAACTATCTTGGCGTAAACTATAGAGATGGCGCTGGCTTTGAAAAAAATATGCAAAACGCATACTCTTACTTCAAAAAGTCTTGTTATGACTACAACTATGCTAGGGGATGCACAAATTTAGGCGAAATATTATGCAAATATGGCAATTATACCAATGCAAAGCAAGAGGCACAAGATGCGCTAAACAAAGCATACTATAAACTGGGCGACAAGAAAGCACTAGATATACTTAATCAATATTTTAGCAATTAAACACTCATGGGAAGCTCTCCCATGAGTAAATTTACATCTTATAAAAACTGCCAGAGATCTTTATCTTCATCATTTGCTTCGCTTGCATCGTTTGCTTCTTGAACTAAAGCATTTAGTCTTTTAAGTAACGCGTCAAGTTTTTGATTTAGCACTGGCACTTCAGACTTCTTTTTTGTCACTATGTCTTGCTTTATGAGTAAAGAGCGCCTTTTAAATAGCTGCTCGTTATATACCAAAATTTCATTATCTCCAAGATCTACATTAGTAAAACTACTACCGATACCAAGCTCTTTTTGGTAGCTTAGCTCAGCCTTTAAAAGGTCATTTTCATCTATAAATATAGGCGAGGCTTTATAAATTTTACCATCGTGGTAATACTCAAATTTTTTTAACTTGCTAAAGTCCTTATCCTCTCCGCTGGCATATTGTCTGACCGAGTTTTTAAAGAAGTATTGATTGGTTAAATTTCCCACCAGCTCTTTATATCTTGAGTCACTACCAAGGCTACTTTTTAGCACGTCTTCGTTTTGAAAGGCGAGTATTAGCTCGACCCTAGCCTCTCTTAGCACGTCAGCGTGCAGGTCCGTCGATGGATTTAGCACACGCTGTGCTTCATCTATAAAGATACTAACTGGCACCTTCTCTTCGTTTGCTATGCGTTGCGCCATATTTGAAAGGGTGGAATTTAGCATAAGCTCTACCGCACTATCTTTTAGCCCTTGAGAATTTACAACGACTATCTTTCCTTCATTTAGTAGCTTGCTTATGCTATTGCCATGATAGTTTAGCATCTCATCATCAGCTATGCTTTGCAAGGCAAAAAGCATAAATGTGTAGTTTGAAAAAAGTCTTGCTTTTTGTGACTCTTCATCATTTCTTACACCCTCATACTCCTTAAAAGCTTGTATGAAATTTTCAGATTTTTCATTAAACTCGCCTAATGCCCAAATTTTCTCATTTAAAGAGCTAGCCAAATGTCTTCTTTTACTTATACCTTTTGCAAATGCCGTGTCGCTTTTTACATGATCATCTACCAGTTTAACTAAGGCATAAAATTTTTTAAAGTCACCTAGCTGCTGGGTTGATTTGCATAAATTTGCAAAGCTTGGCTTTATATCTTTTGCTCTATTTTCTATATATGGGGTGCAAAAACCTTGCTCCGTAAGGTCACATATCGCCTTCATCGTTGAAAGGGACTTTGTAGCGATATTTGCCGCTAAATTTCCCCAAAATGGATCACGCTTTGTGCCAAATGTCTTTTGAAAGAAATTCATCAATAAACTCTCACTTGCATCATCCATTATATTTATTTTGTTTCCCCATGGGACATTTATCATTACGACATCTTTTAGCCTGCCATGCTTCTTGGCTAGAAATTTAACCTTTTTATGCTCAACTCCTTTGTAGTCAAAGACAAGCATCCCATGCCCTACTTTTATACGCTCATCCATCGCTGGTAGGATCGCTGAAGTGGTCTTGCCACAACCTGTTTGCCCTGTTATCATCGCATGCGTAAAGTTAATAGGTATGCTAAGAGCGTTTGAAGCAGCACAGAGGGCTGCACCTTTTGTATTATTAATTAGTGAAAAAACTGACATATTATTCTCCTTTATTAGTTGGTATTATTTCATTAGCTAGGCCATAAGCGATGGCTGATGATGCGTCTATATAGCAGTCTCTATCGGTGAGCTGTTCTATCTTTGCTATTTTTAGGTTACTATTAGCCCTTATCATCTCATTGATTTTTGATTTGATTTTTAAAATTTGATTTGCGATCAGCTCTATGTCGCTTGCCTGACCTGATGCACCGCCAAGAGGCTGATGAAGCATGAGGCTTGAGTTTGGCAACATATAGCGCTTATCTCCGTTTAAAAATATGAGTGCAGACATAGAGGCAGCTAGCCCCACGCAAAATGTATTTATTGGTGATTTTATGGTCTTCATAAAGTCGATTAGTCCAAAGCCATCATATATCGAGCCTCCAGGGCCACTTATGTATATGTTTATGTCACTTTGATCTACACTGTCAAGATACAAAAGTGTCTTTTGTGTAGTTAGGCAAATTTCTTGATCGATCTGCCCATATAAAAAGATATTTCTATCAGCTAGCAAGCTCATGTGAATGTCGTTGAAATTTAGCTTGTCAAACTCTGCCATCTTCTCTCCTTGTTTTTGGTTTTTGTGAGAGAAGTTTAAGATAGTAGATGAGTCTTTAAATTCCACCTATTGCTTCTAGAGCCGGTGGCTTGGTAGTTTATAAAAGCTCTAGATCGTCTATGTGATGTCCTAAAGCAGGAGATCTTTTTTCATCGATGAATAAATTTAAGCTTTTTCCAAGAATATCCTCGAAGTAAATTTTAGCTAGCTCTTTAGAGTTTTTGTATCTAAAAGGAGCATGCGTGGCAAGATATAGTCCGTAGATATCATCTATAAGCCACTGCCTTGCGTATCTATCTTTGTTTATTTCAAAATTTTTGTAAGAAAGATCATTTTTTAGATTGTCTAACTCTTTTTTAAATTTGCTTAATACAAAGATATTTTCATCTTTAAGGGATTTATATATAAGCTCGGGGTCTAAAAGCAAGCTATCATCTAAAGATCTTAAGCTCTTTTTAGTAGGGGTATTTTTTATTTTTATCACATTTTGCTTTATCTTCCAAATTTCATCATAAATTTGATCAAAGTTACCAAAAAATGCGGGTGAAAATATAACCAAAGCATCATCTTCTCTAAAACTTACATATCTATCTTTAAAAATTTCAAACTTAAAAATTTTAGATCCCATATTGCTAAAAACTAGTGCTTGATTGTCCTTATCTAGTCCCATCACAAAGCCTCTTTTTATGATCAAAACATTCATGGATTTTAAAAATCTCTGAACTTTTGCCTCTTCATAAACATAGCCTGAAAGATAAAATGTCAAGTCATCTGGCTGGCTACTTGGAAAGTCTTCGTATTCGCCCTTCCAAAAGTACTCCCCTGAGTTTAAACACATCATTATAAAAGCAGCGTCTTGCATATATGCAAATTTTTTATCATCAACCATTGACCTACTTTTTAGAGATTTTACATGCTTTTCTAGGTATTCATTTGGAGCTAGGATGTAACTATTTTTATCATTTATATGCTGTTTTTGGCTCGGTACTAAATTTTTATCTAGCTTTATAAGTGCATACTCTTCACATACTTTTTTTAGCTTTTTATTTATCTGCTTTCTTTTGCTGTCTATTTTTTCATCAAAATTTTTGATGTAGCCACGAAGTCTTGGCACATTTACTATTAGATCTTCGTCTTTGCCACAAACTTTGCAAACTTCATCCATAAATTTTTCAGTCTGTTTATCTCTTTCTTTATTGACTACCTTTTCAAGTAGAGCATGGTCATTTTTACTAAAATCATAAAATTTACCAACAAAAAGAGAAAGTGCATATGTATTTACAACAGAGTTTAAAATAGGTTTTTGAGATATTTTTAGGTTATTATTTGGTTTCTTTTTGCTTCTACCATTAAAAAGTTTATATTCGACCTCGAATGACATATTTTATCCTTGTAGTTTTTTATAGACCTATAGTATTTCAATAGACTACATCCACCAAAATTTTACCTATATTTTTATTAGTTTTCCAAAAAACAAAGCAAAAATATTCAAGTCGTAAATAAATAGTAAAAATTATTCAAATAAATATAAAATTAGATATAATTATTCACATAGTAAAACTATTAGGAGGAGTTATGGTAAAAAATATAGCATTTACCTTATTTATATTGCTGATAGGCACCAATGCCAATGCAGCTTTTCTGGAGGCTTTAGTCAATGGTATAGCACAAGACATGAATGAATTTATGGCTCCCAAAAAGAAGCCAGTATGTCGTCCTATTATTACAAACTCAAGATCTATATATGTAAGAGATAGTAATGGTGTGGACTTTAACTATGAATATACATATAAAAGTCTTAGCAGGGATTCAAGCTTATACGTAGAAGACCCATCTAAAACAAAATATCCAAGTATACAAAGAATAGCTACCATTAATTGCAGTAATAATATGATGTCAACTTATTTGAGCGTGTGGCATATTGATAAAGCAACAGGTAGAGTTATTTCAGAAAGTAGTCCGATAGCAAGCTACGAAAAGGAGCTAAAAAAACTTCCTTTACTTGACATAAGCGAAGCAGACAATAGAGGCTGGATTTCTGCGGATTTTCGTAGAAACTTTTTTGAAGAAGATTACTCAGTAATATATCTTAAAAACAAAAAGAGGAAAATGAGATGATTAGAAATTTAGCACTTGCTTTTTTAGCAATATTTTTTTTAAGTGGTTGTGCAACGTCACTAAGCAAAGGTGGCAAAACGCAAAAAACAGATAGATCCGCCAAATCGCAAATAAGTTCTGATAGCGGAATATACTATCATATTTCTTATGGTCCTGAGGTCGATTTTGTGGGAAATGGAAATAAGACTTTTTATTATTACTTAGAAATTTTCCCAGTTAAGACTGATTTTATAAGTCCTTACATTGAAAGAAATGATGAATATGCGACGCTAGAAAAATGTTATCACAAATTACTCAATGTATCTTCCCAAACCGGAGCGATCCGTGTAAGCAGCAAAGATTATGTCTTGCCAGGTAACCCACAAAGCATAATGCTTTATAAGACTTTAGAATCTAAAAAAAGAATAGAACTTGGTGATTTCTCCGTATGTGACTCGTCTGTCAAATGGAAGAGACTACAAGAGGCCCCTAAAGAGTGGAGTAAATAGGTAAAACAAATTTTATTAAGGAGTAAAAATGAAAAAGGCTACAAGGTTATATGTGATCTAGCAAAATAAAAGTGATTTATGCTACTTTAAGCATTTATATAGTGCCTAAAGTAGCAAATATACTAAATTTAGTTTTGATTGTTTTGCGATTTTAAACGTTCCAACTCTCGTTCTAACTCCCGTGCTCGCATGCTTTGAATTTGCATTATCTCCAGTCTAACTATATTTGCATCAGGAAAATTTTCTATTGTCTCTTGTCTGCCATTTATGTCCATTATAGTTATTGCATTTTTAGTTATCTCATCTTTTATCGCCATTTCATCTTTCATAGCTCTTTCGTCTTTTTCAGAAACTTTGGCATATAGTATTTCATCTATATTAAAGCTAGTTGGCTTAAATGATTTAATCACTATAACCCTTTGTTGTGTTATAACTATTCCACTTCCTATATAAAAGATAAATGTCTTCATTATATATATGGCATACAAAATAAAAAAAATTGCGCCAGCAGAAAAAGCTAAGATAGGATTGTTAAAAAAATGCTCAACTAAATCTACTATAATTATAGTAAAAAATATTAGTCCAAGTAATATTTTACTAAGGTCCAAGGAACTTGCTTTTAACAAAAATTTTCTTTCTACAAACTCATTAGGACCGAGGTTAAGACATTTGTTAAAAGATTTTTCATACATACCATAAATAACAACTGAAACTACAAAAAATATTAATATTGTAATTGCAATAGACATTTCTAATCCTTTAGTAATATCTTTTGATGTATTTACTACCTTCTTTTGACAGTATATCTTCTATGAATCTATATGGCACTACTTTGGGATCACCATAACGTTGTTCCACATACATTTTTCCATTAAATATATACATATTCTGAACAAAACAAGACCTACCGCAACTAAGATCTATAACACCTTTTTCGCCCAATAGTCTCTCTAAACTTTCCTTATCAACCGTAAAAAAGTCTTGGATATCCTTTTCTTTACCATCTTTTATCATCTTTACATATCTATAATCTCCTACTGCATTACCAGTAGTATTCATATAGCTTAAAGTGTCTTCGATCGCTATGTCTGGTGAAGAGAAGTAAATATTTGTATGACCTATCATATGCTCACTGGAATTTAAACTACTTTTTCTATAACTATCTAAAACACCATACGGCCCCGTATAACACACATCCATATTTCTAATCAGATCTTCCTCATCCGGTGTAAGCTTAATATCATAGTTTTTTACAAACATAGACTTCAGCTCCAAAACCTTTGTGAGAGGCAAACATTCGTTTTGTGTCTTTACGCAATAGCTCGAATCTTGTGGCTTATCTTTATTGTATTGTATTGGTGTTATTACAAGAGCTTTTACTTTATTGCCAGATCCATCTTTTTTGAAGCACTCAATGTCTTTACCATTTTTGGCGCATTCTGCCTTTTGTCCATCTACTATTACCTCACCCATATTGCGGTAGTCGTAACATCCCTCAAAGTCATCCTTCTCATTTCTTTGCGAATCAAAAAAGTTAAAAACAAGCTGAAACGACAAGTTACCGTTAAGAACATAGATTGATTGAACACCTGTGTCTATAATGTATTTGAAATTGCTAGTAGAACCTCTTTCTAATCCATACACCATACTGGCCAAAAAGCATACAATAAATAATGCCTTTTTCATTAAGAACTCCTTTTTCTATAAGTAAAAATTTACAAGTATATTATTCAATACGAACTTTATTTAATATAAAATTTATTCTAACTACATAGTTTCTAGGTATGGTTATCTTTGCGGCGAGTAGAAGGTGGTTATAAAAGAGAAATATCCCTCATATGTCTTAGCGTTTGCTCTTTGTTTTTCTCTAGAATTTCTATTAGCCTTGATAAGAGTGGTTCTGAAGCATATTGACAAAGGTCTATTATACGACTTATGTTTTGTAAATTTTCATATTCTTTATCATTGTAATTACATTTATTGACCATATCTTTTAAAAAGCTTGAGATGTTAAGGTCGTCTATAAAAAGCTCTTGTTCGCTTACTTCAAGGGCTTTTGCTATATAAGGTATAAGCTCGGCTTTGATCTCTCTATTTCCATTGAGATAGTTGTATATAGATGGCAGAGACGGCACTTCACCTGTGCTTTTTAGCCTAGGTTCAAGATCTATAAATTTTTGGACAAAGTCCTTTTTCTTTAACTTTTTACTTCTTAGGATCGCATTTATTCTTTCATAAATTTGCATTTTACACTCTTTAAAATTGCTCTAAATTTAAGAAGTATAGTTGATAAAAAAATACTATATGAATTAAGTATTCAATAAGAATAATTCCTATATGATTTTTAACCTAATGAATGAATTTCAAATAAGGAGATTGTTATGAAAAAAATGTTTTTAAGTTTGCTAATAGCTAGCTTGCCATTAGCTATGTTTGGGGCTGCACCGATGAAGGTTGAGCTAGAAAATGATCATGCCGCACAAGATGCTTTTGGAGTGGCAAATGGAGTTAATATGATAATTACATCTACTTATGATGGCACACTAGTAGTAGACTATCCTAATATCATAGTAAATAAAGGAAATGCCGATTGTATATTGATAGACATAACAGCTACAATGAATAAAGTGATTTCTGGTAGAGTTTTTAACAGAGCTTACTCTACGCCATCAGAAATGCAAAATGCAATGCTAAATCATACAGTTAAAGAAAATGGAAAGGTAAAATTTAAATATAGCGATGAGCACAGATCAGAATTTCTTTGTAGAAAAAGGACTAAAATTTTAGAGATAATAATACCAACAAATGCTGGAAAATACACTTTTAGTTTCTAATTGTGAAAAGGATAGCAATGAAAAATATTATTAAAGATTTTAGTAATTACAACTCTTAGCTTAAATTTACTTCAAGCCAAAGCTACACTTTCCATAGATGGATATATGTCAAAAATGCTTTTTATGAAAGTCAAAGATGGTGGGACTGCCTATGGGCAAGTGTAAGCATAAAAGCAGAAAGATCACAAAGCTTGACTGATCTAGAAAAGTGTCAAGATGGTGATTTTGAAATTTGTGTTGAGTTGGGAGATGCGGGAAAAGACCGTAAAAAGGCGGTACAACTTTACGAAAAAGCTTTCGATGGCGAAGAGATGTTTGGATACTGTAGCTTAGTTTTTGCTAGTTTTTTAACGGATTTAAATCCGAACGAGCAAATTCGACATAATAGCTGGTAAGTCGCAGCCGTCGATGTGGCGATACTGTTTTACGGCTTTTATATCAGATACAAAAACAGTTTTGCAAATGAAATTTTAATGAGGAAGGATGAAAATGAAGAAAATTTGCTTTACTCTTACGCTTTTGCTGTGTTGCGGCTCTGCATTTGCGTTTAACCCAGTCGTGGGCGATATAACTACTGGATTTAGCAGAGATGACCGTTTGGGAGTTGTCAAAGACGATATATATAAACTGATGTGGCAAGATGGTGATTTGTCGCCACATGAGATGACTCACGACGAAGCCGTTCACTACTGCGAAAATTTAAATTCTGCTGGCTTTAATGACTGGCGTTTGCCTACGATAAAAGAGCTTTTAAGCATCACGGACGATACTAGATTTGAGCCTGCTATAAACAAAGCTTTTAAAAACGTCGCATACGAGACGACGGACCATAGAGGCGAGAGATGGTACTGGAGCCAAACTAAAAGTGCCGGCGCCTCGTCTAGTGTGTGGGTCGTGAATTCCAATGATGGCTTCGTTGGCTGGCGCGACGTTTCCTCTCGCCGCTTCGTGCGGTGCGTCCGGGACTATTGATTTTTGAAAATTTAGATAAAGGAAAAAGTATGAAAAGATATATAGCCGCTTCTTTGCTGCTTTGCGGTTTACTTCACGCAGAAGCTCTAAGCCCTACGTGCTACCGAGATAACGATAAAAACGTAGTGATATGTAACGACAAAAAGCTAGGAAGACTAATGTGGCAGGATGAAAAGCAAGGCTTTAAAGTAACGTGGGATGAGGCGCAAAAGTACTGCAAAACATTAAGCCTAGCCGGATACAAAGACTGGAGGCTACCAACAAAAGTGGAGCTACTAAGTATAGCGGATCATAGTAGGTATAACCCCGCTCTAAATACCGCTTTTAAATACATAGCAGACCCTAAATATTCAGATTACTGGAGCCAAACTAAATACGCCGTCGACTCGTCTTATCCGTGGTTCGTGGGTTTCAGTCTTGGCTACGCTGACTGGAACTGCGTTTATTGTCGCCTCTTCGTGCGGTGCGTCCGAGAGGATTGATTTTTGAAATTTTTTTTTTGAGAAATCCGGACTTAATGGCGGTGCTTTGAAAAGCATTTTGCTCCCCTTGTGGGAGCTTTTTAAATTTAGGAGAATAAAATGAATAACTTTACTGCTGAGCAGATACTAAAGATAAATGAGATTTTTAGTAGGATCGTCGACTGCAAGGGAAATTTGAAAGTGTTTAAGGATTTTGATTGGGATCAGGATAAAAACAATATTGTTATATGTGAAGAAAGCCCATATGGAGATAAATCTCTTGCAATAGTAGATGACTGGAGTAAAGTGAGTCTTGAAGACATATATAATAATGCGCAAAAAGCTCTAAGTATAAGTGATATAACTCATATAATAGATAGAGCAAATATTGAGCCGCTGAAAGATTTTACGATAGAAACAAGGATAGATAAAAATAAAATAAATAATCAAGCAAATACACATTTTTCAGTTTTGTTGCACCAGCTTAGCGATCTTAAATTTGATGATTTTGACACGTTATACACTGCTTTTTATGATATTTTAGAAATTTGTAAAAAAGGACTAAATATCAAAGATACTCATACGATCTTTTACTTAAATATATTTCAAAGACTACTTGAATACTTTCAAAAAGGTGATGTAAATTTTTACATTAAAGATGGCAATGTAAAGCCAGTAGATGATGAACTTGCTAAAAGACTTAGAGAGTTTTTTGTTATTAATAGAATAATTTGTAAATTTAAAAATTACATAGCAAGAAATTTAAATACAATGGCCTCAAATGGATGCGGATATATAGATACTGGAAAATTTATAGAAACACTAACAGATGAAGAGAAAGAAGTATATGAAAAATATGGCGGTGCTTTAAGGGATATTTTTGGCATTTTGCCTAGGTGTATTCCTGATGAATTTGACGAATTAACTCAAAATGGTATAAAAAATATCATCTACTACGGTGCGCCTGGAACCGGCAAGACAAAATTTGTAAAAGACTGCCTTGGTATTTTAGATCCGAACCGTACTAGAACCGAATGGGTACAGTTTCACAGCGGCTTTGAATACGAGGATTTTATAGACGGCATAAAACCGATCGGCATACAAAACGGAAATTTAAATTTAGCTTTGACAAACGGCATATTTAAAGAATTTTGCTTAAAAGCGGCGCAAAACGAAAAAGAAAATTTCTTTTTTATAGTTGATGAGATAAATAGAGCCGACATAGCAGCGGTATTTGGCGAGACATTATCGCTTTTGGAGGAGAATTATCGAGGTAAAAGCATAAAGACTAAAAATTATGCACTTAGTAAGCAGGAGTTTTCTATACCGAGCAACGTATATTTCATAGGTATGATGAACGACGTGGATAAAAGCATCGACTGCTTTGACTTGGCTCTAAGAAGGCGCTTTGCGTGGGTCTTAATGAGATGTGATTATGATGTTTTAAGCGATTTGGACAAAAAATACAGCGACTATAAAGAAAAATGTAAAAAATTAAATAACTACATCACCAATGATTTCAAATATATAGTCGAATACAAAGATGAAACCAGGGTAAAAATAAAATCTATTCAGTCTTGCAATAATGCCGAAAACAGAGATGAAGCTTACAATAATTTATTTCCGAGTACGCCTGACAAAGAAAAAAATAAAAAAAGATACGAAAAAAATAGTGGCTTAAATTTAGGCAGAGCTTACGAGATTGGACACTCATATTTTCTCAAAAAGGAAACAATGAGCGAGCAGCAAATTTGGGATAGGCATATAGAACCGATCTTGCGTGAATATATCAGAACGCAGTTTGGCGACGGCGAAGTAGAGAAAAAACTAAAAATAGCCGAGGGTATTTTTGTAGATGGAAAATGTATTCAACGATAATAGGATTTGTGATTCCAGAGATCATAAAAAAGAAATAACCTTTAATGATCTGGCGCAGGGCAAGACGGGCATAGTATTTCTAAACGGACGGCACGATAAATTTGACTCAAAGATAAAAGACGACAAAGATGCGCACTATATCCTTAAAGAGTGTAAAGATGACAACTATATATTCGGCAACTATATAGGCCGTTTTACCTTTGAGGGGCAAGAGTATATCATAAACTCGCGTTTTGGCAAGCAGCTAGAAGCCGAACTTTTTAAAACTATCGACTCGGCATTTTTTACATCTAGCGGTAGCGTCGCGGGCTCAAGCGGCGACATCCCTATGGACTACGTCCTTTACGCCTCGTTTATCAGTCGCTTAAAGCTAGCCAAGCTAAGCGGCTTTCCAAGCGTTTATAAAAAGATTCTTTTTAGAGACTACGCCCTGCACGGAAGCCTTGACGTTAAAAATTTCATCAAAAAAGATCAGCCCTTTACGGGTAAAATTTCAAGCCGAAAAAGCTCGCGAGTGCCTGACGAAGTGGTCGCAAGGGTACTTTTAAGGGCTTACGATATCTTGGTTAGAAAAAACACTAAATTCGCACTTTATGACAAAGAAATAAAGAATTTTTTGCTAGCCAATGCTAACGGCGAGATGAAAAGCATCAGAGATATAGATGCGGCTTTGAACTCAAAATCCGTTATGAACGAGCTTTATAAAGACTACAAAATTGCTCTTCAAATCGCTAGGATTATCATTTTGCAAGATTCTAGATATACGAACGAAAGCGCCGTCAAAAATCTAAATTTTGGTTATTTACTGTATGCGCCCAACCTTTTTGAACTTTATGTCGAGAGGCTCATAAGAAGTGTATTAGGCGAATTTGGCGGTAAATTTAACCTAGAGACTCAGTATAAAATTCCAGGCTCAAATTTGAGACCTGATTTTGCGATAAAAGACGAAAAAGGGGAAATTTTAGCCGTTTTGGATGCTAAATATAGGCATTTTTGTAATGCCAATTTAGGTGAAACTGATTGCAAGAATTTGCTACAAATAAAAAGATATGCAAAGAAAGCTGGTTCAAACACCGGAATTCTAATCTATGCTAAAAGTGGCGTCTTTAATGGGTTAGGAATCATAAGACATAGTTCTGAAAACAAAATTTTTATACTCAGTGTATTAAAAAATGATAATAAAACATCTGCTGACAAATTTAAAAAGTATCTTAAGAAGATTTTAGAAACTATAAAATAAAAAAGATAATGTGAAAACATTATAAAGGTTGCAGCGTTTATGGCCATAAGATTGCTGGATACAAAAGCTGTTTTATCCATAGAAGGATATATGGCAAAGATGTTCTTTTAAAAGAAAAAAGATAGTATCGCTGTCTATGTGGATATAAGATAAAAGGCACTATATCATCAAGTGATCCGCTAGTAGTCGCAGTGCTAAGCGGAGAAACATACTGTAAAGATATGCTTTAAAGATAAAAAATAAAATACGTAAAATATGCGATTAGAAAAATGCCTATGTAGCAGATGATGCACAAACAAGCTAAGGCATAAAGGACTCATTTAGTCTAGCTCTAGAATATGACTTATATTTTAAAAGAATGTAGGTCAAATCTCTCTTTTACATTAAAAAGCCTCGCAGAGCCCAAAGGTTTAGAGCCCTCTAAACCAATTTGGGCAATAAAATGGTTTAGACGAATGATTTTTGCCCAAACACATATAATTACTATAAATAGATATTAAATTTAAAGAGGCAATATGTTTAAAAACCAACAAGCAAACATAACATTTGAGCTAGCTAGTGACCGCACAAATGCTCACAATAGTAGAGAAGAAAAACCTGGCTACCTAATGCCAGGATACTATCTAAACGAAAAATATGGCATCTTGAAAAAGCCCGTGAGGCACATAAGATTAAATAAGCTTAGCTTCGATGACTTATGGCAAAAAAGAAGAGATGAGATGAAGTATGAAGTATCACATCTTGGTAAGATCAAGCTAGTAGATAAGCACAAAGGTAAAAAGCCACTAAAACAAAACTGTCACTATGAATGCGTCATAGGACTAAACGAGCATACGCAACTATCAAACTTACTAAAATCCATAAAGGCAGTAAGCAAAATTTTAAATATTGAACCCATAAATTTATACATTCATAGTGATGAGGGACACCTTTTGAGAAAGAGCGATAATAAGGAGATATTTCCACTATTTCATGATGAGAATGGCAAACTAGGTGGCACATACATTACAGATAAGGATGGCAGAGCTTATTACATACATATAAAAGAGAGTGTAAATGGTAAGCAATACTATGAAAAAGGGGCTGAACTCGAATATGAAGAGTTTGAACCAATATTTCAAAAGCATGCTCATGTAGAATGGAATAGCTTAGTAAATGGCAGAAACCAAATGCAAAGATTCAAAAAGAATACAACTGATCCAAATTTGGACTACAAAACCGTTTTTAAAACTGTATATAACACAAATGCTGAAATTCTGGGAATGATAAAAGGAGATGGTGGCAGTAAGCATAAGAAACTAAGAGCTTTTAGGGTAGCTAGCGAAAATGATAAGCTTATGAAAAAACTAGAAGAGCTAGAGGCTATCATTGAAAAAGATGAGACATATATAGGGATCATTACTGGATATAGTGAAGAGCAAAAAGTAAAGGTAGAAGAGTTAGAGCTTGAAAATCAAACACTAAGAACAAGGCTTAGCGATCAAGAAAGCTTATATAAAGCTCAAGAGACGGAGCTACAAACTGCTAAAAATGAGCTTTGCAAGGCTAATCAAGAGCTTATCAAAAAGAATATTGAAATAGAGCTTGCAAGAGAAGAGATAAGGCAAGTAAAAGAAGAAATTTATAATCTAGTCATAACTCATGCAAATACAAATATCAAGCTAAAAAGAGAGCTTGAACACTTTGGTATAGCCTTTCCTGTGGAGATTAAGGTGCAAGAGCTAAATAGTAATTTAGAGCTACAGTCTTTATAAATTTAAGCTAATAGCGTATTTCTATGAGTAAGGAGTAAGATTGTGCTTATATATTGCAAGTATTTTTATGTGATCTTGTTCTATACGAAAAACCACCACATATCCTTTAAAGATAAGGTCTCTAGTGTCTTCTCTATTGATTGTTTTATTTTTTCTAAATCTATAAGGCATATAAGAGATGCTTTTTAGCCTTTCTAACAGCTCACAATAAAAAGTCCAAGCAGCTACAACGCTATCCTTAGAGTAAAAATCCAAAATTGCATCAAGTTGGCTTAGAAATTCCTTGCTTAAATAAGGAATTTGTTGCATTTAGGCACCGTATTTTTTAAAAAGAGAATTTACATGAGCATTCATTTCGTCCATTGAGACATACTCTAGCTCTCCTTTATCATCCATATCAGAAATCCTCTTTAGATGCTCTTCGTCCTCTTTACTAAGATAGTTTTGCTGCTCACCATAGGTTTCAAAAATAGCAGCTGGATCTATTTTAAAAAGTAGAGCCTTTATCGCTTCAAGAGTGGTATTATCTGCAGTTGTTTGAATGTTTATCATGGTAGTCATAAAAGTCCTTTTAAATTTGGGTAGATTATAGCACTTTAGAGTCTTTGATTTTATTAAAACAAAAATTTCTATAGCTAAAAATTTTAGAAAAAGTTGTCCTGATAATCGGACAAGTTTTTTATTAAAAATACCCTAAAAGCTCCTTAAAATCATAGAATACTTGTTACAGAGAATTTGAGACTTTGTTACAGAAAATCAGCAAAAATAAAGCTTTAAAATATATAATCCTTATATCAATAAAAAGTCGCATATATCGGACTTTTGAAAGGTTAAAAAGTGATAAAAGTTATAAAATTGGCGGAGTGTCCCTCTCTGTCCGCCACCACTTATAAACAATCACAAACTTTTATCAACTTTTGCAAGCATTGAGCCACGATTTTAACGTTATTTTAAAGCCTTTATACATAAAATTACAAACAATTATAAACAATTACAAACTATTATTATCACAACTTTTTAGCTGACTATTTGGGTGACAATTCAAAAACAGCCAAAAATTTTGCCTTAGTCAGCTAAAAGAAAAACAATACCTATACTCTCACGCCAATTAGTAATCACAGAATTTAAAAGTTTAAGCCAACAAAGCTTTTAGCCGACGCATACAAGCTTTAAAAGTCTAAGAGCCTTGATAGATGTGAAAGAAAAAATAAAGATAGCACTTCATAGCAATTTTATAAAAACAACCTATTCTTACTATGAAATTTCATCTAGAAACAATAGAAAATTTTAGTTAATAAAAGTTGATTTGCTATGAAAATTTGAATTAAAAATTCAAGGGCATTGAGCCCTTGAAATTATGATCTAACAGGTGAAAGATAAGGTTTTTCAGAGTGCATAGACATCTCGTTTTGTTGTCTAAATGCTATATACTCTTCTTCGCTTAATTTTTTTATGTTAGCTATAGTGATCTTAAGAGGTGTGATACCTGAGAGTGGATCGTGGTCTTGTGCATTTGCAAGCTCGTTACCGTCAGCCTCACTATAATGGAAAGTCGTAAATATCGTACTCTCCCTAAGGTCAGGATTTACGCGAAGTTTAGCTGCGATCCTACCACGTTTATTCTCTACCATTGCGTAGCAGCCATCTTCTAGCTCTCTTTCTCTTGCGATATCAGGGCTTACTTCGATTAGCGGACCTTCGATACCAGCACCATACTCTAGCGGTGGGCACTCTCTTGTCATCGTTCCTGTGTGGTAGTGATAGACTTTTCTACCTGTTGTAAATAGGCAAGGATAGACCTCATCAGGCACTTCGCTCATCGCACCTGAGCCTACTGGATAGCCATCAGGTATATGCATTTTGGCTTTAAATTCAGCCTCCATGCTTGCACGCTTATCTTTATCATCAGCGTAAAGTACTGGAGCTAGGCGGAATTTACCATCAGGTAGCATTGATTTGTGATCAGTATAAAGATCAGGTGTGCCTGGGTGATCTTCATCAGGACATGGCCAGCTGATGCCACCTAGTTTTTCAAGTCTATAGTAGCTGATACCGCCAAAGAATTTAGGCATTAGTTTTCTAAGCTCGTCCCAAACCTCTTCTGCGCTTAAGAAGTCAAATCCCTCAAGTCCCATAGCTTTTGCGATGTTGCAAACTACTTTCCAGTCAGGCTCTACGCCACCTACTGGCTCGCTTGCTTTCCTAGTTCTTTGAACGCGGCGAGATGTGTTGATAAATGTTCCATCTTTCTCACCCCAACCAGCTGCAGGTAAGACGACATCGGCTTTTTGAGCACTTTCAGTAAAGAATAGATCTTGTACGATAAAGCAGTCTAGGTGGTGTGTAGCATGCACAAAGTGCTCTGTCCAAGGGTCACTCATAACAGGGTTTTCGCCATAAACGTAAAGCACTTTTAGCTCGCCACTATCCATCTTATCAGGTGCGTATGTTAGTTTAAAGCCAGGCACTGGATTAAGCTCGAAGTGCCATACTTTGCGAGCTTGCTCTTGTGCGTAGGCACTATTTACTGGGCCTGCTGGGATGACGTTAGGTAGTGCACCCATATCGCATGAGCCTTGAACGTTGTTTTGGCCACGAAGTGGATTTACTCCAGCGCCTTTTTTACCTAAATTTCCTGTTAGGATCGCTAAATTTGAAAGTGAGAATACATTTGATGTGCCGTCACTAAACTGAGTGATACCCATAGTGTAGCAAATAGCAGCACTGCCAGCTTTTGCATACATCCTAGCAGCCTCAGTTATAAGCTCTTTTTTAACACCAGTCTCACGCTCAAATCTCTCAGGAGTGAAGTCTTTTACGGCTTCTTTTAGATACTCAAAACCCTCTGCATATTTTTCGATAAATTCTGTATCTTGTAAATTTTCAGAGATGATGACATTCATCATTGTGTTTAGTGTTTTGATATTTGAGCCAACTGGAATTTGCAAGAATATATCGGCTTTTTTAGCCATATCGGTGCGTTTTGGATCCACAACGATCATTTTTGCACCACGCTCTAAGCCTCTTTGCATCTGCATAGCGATGATCGGGTGGCATTCGCTTGTATTTGTGCCTATTAGTAGAAATACATCTGTGTCAGTTGCAAACTCAACAAGATCGTTTGTCATTGTTCCGTTTCCAAGGGTGCTGGCAAGACCTGCCACTGTTGGAGCGTGTCAAAGACGAGCGCAGTGATCTACGTTGTTACTTCCTAAAGCACGAAAGAATTTTTGAAATACATAGTTGTCTTCGTTGTTTGAACGAGCTGAACTAAAGCCCATGATAGAGCTTGGACCATATTTTTCTACGCTATTTTTAAAAGTATTTCCTAAAAATTCATAAACCTCTTCAAAGCTAACCTCTTCGAGTTTGCCCTCTTTGTTAAACTCTCCGTTTAGTTTTCTCATCATTGGTTTAGTTAAACGTTTTGGAGAATTTACAAATTCCCAACCAAACATACCTTTTAAGCACAACTCGCCATCATTTACATGGTGGTTATCAGTTGGCTTCGCATCGACGATCCTGCCGTTTTCCACGATAAGATCTATGCCACAACCAGTTCCGCAATACGGACAGGTTGTTTGAACAATCTTTTGCATAGATTTCCTTTCAAGTAATATTTCTAATAGTTCGGTTATTATATACCTTATAAAATAAAAGTAGTTTTAAAATTAATTATTTTATTTAAAAAAAATTTAAGTAATATGCAAAATTTGCATATTACTTTGACGCTGAATTTACGGAGCTTTTTACCGTTTTTTGTCTTATTTTAAATTCGGTTTTTAGCTTAAGTGATTAGAAATAAATTTAAAAAAAATTGAAATTTTATAGTAAATTGGGCGATTGCTCGCCCTTTGAATTAGTTCTTGCGTGTGTTTGCGTCTGGAGTGAAAAGTGGCTTATCAAGAAGTTTGAAGTCGCCTATAAATTTCTGACCCTCTTCGCTTGTCGCCCATTTTATAAATTTCTCTGCATTTTCGATGTCAGTTTTAGGGCAGTGTTTTGGATTTACTGCGATTAGAGAGTAGAAATTTTTAAGGTCGTTGTCGCCCTCGTTGATGATGACCATCTCAGGATGACCTTTTTGATTTGCTTCATATTTAATGTAAGTACCGCGATCAGTAAATGTAACGCCTTTTTGCTCAGCAGCAGCATTTATCGTAGCTAGCATGCCTTGACCTGTTTGCATATACCAGCTATCTTTTTCAGGGACTTCACCAGCGATCTTTTTCCAGATGCCTTTTTCTTTATTGTCTGTGCCTGATTTGTCGCCACGTGAGAAGAATTTGATACCATCTTTTTTGATGAGCTCAAAGCTTTGTTTGATATCTTTACCTTTAAATTTATCAGCGATTGATTTATCAGCGATAACGACGAAGTCATTATACATTACGGCATTTCTCTTTAAGCCAAAGCCTTTTTCTACAAATTCTTTCTCAACTTTTGGTGAGTGAACGAAAAGTATGTCAGCGTTGCAGTCTTCGCCAAGCTTTAGAGCTGCGCCTGTACCAACAGCTGTCCATTTTATATCAACACCTGTTTTTGCCTTATAAGCTGGATAGATCGCATCAAGTAAGCCAGTGTTGTCTGTACTTGTTGTAGTCGCCATGATTAGTTCATTGTCAGCGCCAAACGCCAAAACTGCGGCTGCTAGTGAGCCTAAGATAATCTTTTTCATTTTTCTCCTTTAAAAAAAATTGTGATATTATAGCACATTTAAAATAATCTTAAGAAATATGCTAGGAAAGAATAATTGGATTTTTTACTTAATGGCTTTGCAGAAGCCTTTAATCTACTTTTAAACGGCAATCTTGAAACATATTCAGCCATCAAGGCTACTCTTTACACATCAAGCGTGTCGATACTTCTTGCCGTTATTGTGGGTTTTCCACTTGGTTTCATGCTTGGCTTTTATGACTTTAGGGGCCGCAAAATTTTACGCCTTCTAAGTGACACGGCTCTTGCCATGCCAACAGTTGCGATCGGTCTTATTTTATATGCATTTATCACTAGAAATGGCCCGCTTGGCAGCTTAAATTTACTCTTTACGCTAAAAGCGGTCATGCTAGGTCAGTTTGTGCTTGCCCTTCCTATCATCATCTCGCTTACTGCAAGCGTGATTGAAAATATGGAGAAAAAGCACTATCTAACTATTCTAAATTTACGCCTTGCGCCGGCAAAGCTAGTTTGCTGTGTGCTTTACGAGCTGCGCTACGCTCTCATGGTCGTCATCGCCACCGCATACGGCAGGATCGTGGCTGAAGTGGGCGTTGCGATGATGATAGGTGGCAACATCAAGTACTTTACTAGAACGATCACCACAGCCGTTTCGCTTGAGACAAATAAGGGCGAATTTGCCATGGGTATTGCGCTTGCCATGGTCTTGATATTTATCGCATTTTTGGTAAATTTAGCGATCTTTGCGCTCAAAAAACTCGACAAATAGGAGCAAATTTTGATAAAGATAAGAAATTTACACCTAAGCTACGGCAAAAGCGAGATCCTAAATATCCCAAGCCTTGACATAAACACAAAAAAGATAACCGCTCTAATGGGCAGTAATGGCAGCGGCAAAAGCACGCTAATAAGAGTGCTCTCGCGCCTGCAAAGCCCAGATAGCGGCGAAATTTCACTTTGGGGAGAAAATAGACCAAGCCTTGAAATGCTGCGTAAAATTTGCGTTTTGCTGCCTGAGCCTGCCCTTTTAAAAAGAAGCGTTAGAGAAAATTTCAAAGCCATCTTAAAAAGTAGAAATTTACTAAGCGAATTTGATGAGCGAACCAGCGAAGCACTAGCTCTTGTGGGACTTGATGAGAAGTTTTTAGACAAGCGCCACTTTGAGCTAAGCTCTGGGCAGACGCAGCGCATCGCATTTGCACTTGCACTTTCTTTAAGGGTGCCATTTTATCTGCTTGATGAGCCGACAAATAGCGTTGATATCGGCACTTCAAAGCTCTTTAGCAAGGCTATAAATTTGATGCACGAGAGATATGGCTGCGGCTTTGTCATCGCAAGTCACGACGAGAAGTGGCTTAGTATGCTTGCAAATGAGTGTGTGTTTTTGCACAAAGGCAGAGTCTGCGAGTTTGAATACAAAAATATCTTTGAGATAGAAGGTGGCGTGCTAAGCTTTGGTGGTGGCGCACGGCTAAATTTACCTTCAAATTTTAAAGGCAAAAGCAAGATCACGATCAATCCAAGCAAGATAAAAATTTCTAAAACAGGTGGAGAGGGTCAAATTTCAGGGGTTTTGCACTCGGCCTCGCTTTACATGGGCGATGAAAAGCTTTTGAAGGTAAAAGTTGGCGACTTTTTGATCAAAATCTTTAGCCATGATGATGAAATTTTAAAAATCGGCGAGAGGGTATTTTTAGAATTTGAAAATGGCTCGATGCTCGCTTTGGAGTAAAATTTACTCCTACTCTTTAAATTTAGTCCAAATTTAAAAATGGATATCAAAAAAGAGCTAAATTTTAATAATCCTGCTAAAAAATCATATCTTATATAACTCCCTAAAAATGGCATTTTTAAATATGCACACAAGGCATATTTAAGCTTTTTTTAACTTTTCTAATTTATTTTATTTTAAGCCACATTAATAAGGCAATTAATTGTATAGTTTCAGTGTCGTTAAAAAACTATTTAAGGAAAAAGGTGAGCACAAAAGAGGAATTTGCAGCTGGCAGAAAACTTTACTACGCTACTTTCTCTAAATTCTTCGTATTTAGTGAAGATGAAAAGAGATTTGATGGCCTTAGTAAAATGCTTGATCTCATAGAAGAATACAGCCTAAATGATGAAGTCTCGCATGCTGTTGCAAAGATAAAAAGCAAATTTAATGAAAAAAATCCAGAGAATTTGATCACCGAATTTGATGACATTTTTCACACTCCGCCAAGTCCGCTTCGAAACTCGCTCTCTTTTTACGATGAGGGTTATGAAGTGGGTCATGCTTGTGCTGATGTGCGTAAAATTTTGGCTAAGACAAACATCAGAAGAGATGAGAGCAAATTTAAAGAGAATGAAGATAACGTGGGCTTTGTCTTTACGCTTATGAACGAGTTTATCGGTAAATTTGACGAGTGCGAAGAGGAGCTTTTTAAAGATATTATAAATCCAAATATTGATGAGTTTATAGAAAATTTATATGAGCATAAAAATAGTGAAATTTACAAGGATGTGGCCGTTTTGCTAAACGAATTTATAGCGTTTGAACGCGTGGCACTAAACTCACCAAAACCAGTCAAGATAGACCACAAAAAGAGCGATGGTCTTTCAAGATCTGAAAGCATAAGAAGAGAAAAAAATAGGATAAGAAAACTAAGAACGGAGGGTACATATGCAAAATAGACGCGAATTTCTAAAAAAAGTCGGTCTAGTTGGCGCTGTGGCAGCAAGTGGTGCGGTAGCAGCAAATGCTAATGAAAATTTAAAATCAGGAAAGAGTAAAAAGACCGAAGTGCTTTATAAAAGAAGCAAAAACTGGGAACTTTACTACAAACAAGCAAAATAAAATTTGATAGAAATTTAAGAAAGGATGAAAATGTCTGAAGCTAGATTAAACACTACGCCAAACAACATCGGTCGTAGATCGTTTTTAAAAATGGCTGCATTAGCAGGTGCTAGTGGAGCGGCCGGCTTTGCAGCAAGCAATGTCACAAGAGAAGCAACAGCTCAAGAGATGGCAAACCCATTTCCAGATTCAAAAATCGTAAAAACTGTCTGCACAGTTTGTTCTGTAGGATGCGGAGTGCTAGCAGAGGTAGAAAATGGTGCTTGGGTGCGTCAAGAAGTAGCACAAGATCACCCAGTAAGTGCTGGCGGTCACTGCTGTAAAGGAGCAGACGTTATCGATATGGTGCGCTCACACTGCCGTGTAAAATATCCGATGAAAAAAGTTGGCGGCAAGTGGCAACGCATCTCTATGACGCAAGCACTTGACGAGATCGGTGCAAAGCTAAAAGCTTACCGCGAGAAAAATCCAGAGCAAGTAATGTTCTTAGGATCAGCAAAAGATAGCAACGAGCAGAGCTACTACATCAGTAAATTCTCTGCGATGTTTGGGACAAACAACCTAGATCACCAAGCAAGAATTTGACATAGCGCAACAGTCGCCGGTGTGGCGAATACGTGGGGTTATGGAGCTATGACAAATCACCTTGGAGATATCCAAAACGCGAAGTCTATCTTTATAATCGGCGCAAATCCAGCGGTAAATCACCCAGTTGGTTTTAGACACTTTTTAAAAGCAAAAGAGAATAATGGCGCAAAGCTGATCGTTGTCGATCCAAGATACACAAGGACTGCGGCAAAGGCTGATTACTTCGCACAAATTCGCCCAGGCACAGACATACCATTCATGTATGGCATGATGAATCTCATCTTTGCAAATGGCTGGGAAGATAAGAAATTTATAGATGAGCGAACATACGGCATCGATGAGATCCGTAAAGAGGCTGCAAAATGGACACCAGAAGTCGTTGAAGACGTGACGGGAGTACCAGCTGCGACTATAAAAGAGATAACGGAAGTTTTCGCTAAAAACCGCCCAGGTTCAGTTGTTTGGGCGATGGGTCTAACTCAGCACACAATAGGCAGCTCAAATACTCGTATAGCTCCGATCTTGCAACTAGTTCTTGGCAACATGGGCGTAAGTGGTGGCGGATGCAACATCTTAAGAGGCCACGACAACGTTCAGGGCGCTAGCGACATGGCAAACGCACCTGATAGCTTACCTGGATACTACGCTAAAAACGAAGCTACATGGAAATATTTTGCCAAAATGTGGAAGGTGGATTACGAGTGGTTACAAGGAAATTTCGTAAAACCAGAGTGGATGATGAAGCCTGGATTTACTCTAGCTCGCTGGTGGGCTGGTGTGCTTGATGGCAAAGATGGCAACGACGCTATCGAAAATGCAGGCGATAGCCTAAAAGCTCTTGTAGTTATAGGTAACGGCATAACATCTACTGCACAGCAAGCAAAGGTTCAAGAAGGTCTTGACGGACTTGAGCTTTTAGTGCTTATGGATCCATTTGTAAATGATGCTGGCGTTGTCACTAATAAAAAAGATGGAGTTTATCTTCTCCCTGCAGCAACTCAATACGAAACTAGCGGCACAGTCGTAGCTACAAATAGAAGTGGTCAATGGAGAAGCCAAGTATGTAAGCCACTTTATGAGAGCATGCCAGATCATGAAGTTTTATTTGAACTAGCTAAACGCATAGGTTTCTATGATGAGCTAACTCGCACTATAAGGGACGCTGATGGTAAGATAGAGTGGCCAGAAGCTGCTACACGCGAGATAGCAAATATCGTAAAAAGTATCGGACTTACAGGCTGGACACCTGAACGCCTAAAACGCCACCAAGAGAACTGGGATAAATTTGATGAAAAAACACTTATGGGCAAAGAGGGCACTGACGTAGCTGGTGAGTATTACGGCTTGCCATGGCCTTGCTGGACGGAAAAGCACCCTGGTAGTCCAAATTTATATGATATAAGCAAACCAGTAATGCAAGGTGGTATGGGATTTAGAAACCGCTTTGGCTTAGAGCATAACGGCGTTAATCAGCTTGCAGCTGAGGGTTCTGCTCCAGAGCAAGGCGTGATAAATGGCGGATATCCTGAGATAACAAAGAAAAATATCGAAGAGGTTCTTGGTATAAAACTTACAGATGAAGAGCGCGAAAAAATGGGCGCTACATGGGCTACTGATGGCAGCGGCATAATCGCTGAAAAATGTATGCAAAAGGGCATAGCTCCATACGGCAATGCACGTGCTAGAGCGATAGTTTGGACATTTGTTGATCAGATCCCTCAGCATAGAGAGCCGATCCACTCACAGCGTCAAGATCTTGCGCAAAAATATCCAAGCTTTGAGGATAAACCAAATCACTACCGCGTCTATACGAAGTATAAGAGCTTGCAACAAAGCAAGGACTTCTCAAAAGAATTCCCTATCAATCTTATCACAGCTCGTCTCGTAAATTTCAGTGGTGCTGGTATGGAGACGCGTGCTAGTAAGTATCTATCACGCATTACACCTGAGATGTTTGCCGACATCCACCCAGAGCTAGCAGCTAAACATGGCATTAAAAATTGGGATTTTGTTTGGGTTCATTCACCTGAGGGCACTAAGATCAAGGTTCGCGCAAGGATCGTACCATCGGTTAAGCCTAATATGATCTTCTTGCCATTCCACTGGGCTGGATATATGCAAGGTGTTGATATGACTGGAAATTTCCCTGATGGGACAAGACCTTTTGCAGTTGGTGAGAGCGCAAATACCGTAACAAACTACGGATATGACATAGTCACTCAAATTCCAGAAACAAAAGGCGGTCTTTGCCGCATAGAAAGGGCATAATATGAGCGCATTTAACGATAACAATAGACTTAAATTTTACTGCGACACAGATAGATGTATTGATTGCAATGGTTGCGCGGTAGCGTGTGATGAAGCTCATGAGTTGCCTATCGGAGTTAGAAGACGCCGCGTTATAACGCTAAATGAAGGTGTGCCAGGTAAAGAAATTTCAACGTCAATCGCATGTATGCACTGCGAAGATGCGCCTTGTTCGCTTGTTTGTCCGGTTGATTGTTTCTACATCAGAGCTGATGGCATCGTGCTTCACGATAAAGATATCTGCATAGGCTGTGGATACTGCTTGTATGCTTGCCCATTTGGTGCGCCACAATTCCCTAAAGATGGTGCCTTTGGTGCAAGAGGCGTAATGGATAAATGCACCATGTGTGCAGGCGGTCCGCTACCAACTAATAGCGAAGAAGAGCGCGAAGTATATGGACAAGATAGAATTTCTGAGGGCAAAGTGCCAGTTTGTGCTGCGATGTGCTCTACAAAAGCTCTACTAGTTGGCGAGTCAGATGTGATCGAAAAAATCTACAATGACAGAGTTGCTGCAAGAGGTTATGGCGAAAAGAACCTAAAACAAACTACTGTTTGGAAGATCGCTTACTACGCTGGCGACAGACTAAAACTAAAAGCGTAATTTTATAGGTGCTTTTTGCACCTATAAAATTTGTTATTTTCTCTAATTTTATACTTTAAGAAATATGCCTATTTTGCATATCAAATTTTAATTATAATAACGTTTATTTCGTATCAAAATACGTTTAAGCTTTTTGCTTTGTTTAAGCAAGTTTTTACTACAATCCAAATTAAATTTAGCTTTTTGGGCTATCATTTGTGAAAACTTCAAGGAGCAAGATGGAACCGATTTATAAAACGCAGATCATCAAATATAAAGGCGAGCAAAAAGCACAGGTTGATGATATTTTGGTGCGTGAGATCAAGCTTGAAATTTACATAAATGACAAAAAATTTGGTGCCGTTATGGCAACGCCAACGGATCAAAAGGCGCTTGCTGTGGGCTATTTGATCAGTGAAAACGTCATCACAAAGCCAGAGGACATAACAGAAGTTAAGCTCTCAAGCGACGAGCTAAGCGTCTATGTAAGCGCCAAAGTGAACGAAAAGCGCCTAGAGCAGTTTGATGAAGAAAAGGTCATAATAAGCGGCTGTGGCAGAAGCTCAACGGCAAATATCGACCCACAGGCGATGGCGGCAAGAGCCGTAAAAAGCGGGGCTAAATTTAACAAAGATATGATCCTTGCTCAAATGAGTGAGTTTTACACGCAGTGCGAGCTTTATGAGATGACTGGCTGCGTGCATACGGCAAAGCTTTTTGTGAGCGAAGATAAATTTTACATAGGCGAGGATATCGCTCAGCACAATACGATCGATAAAGCCGTTGGCAAGGCCGTTTTAGACGGAGCTAACTTAGCAAATTCATTTTTGATGGTGAGTGGCAGACTTAGCTCAGAGATGGTCGCAAAGGCCGTTATGCACGGCGTCCCAGCGCTTATCTCAAGGACAGCGCCGACTAGCCTTGGCGTAGTGATCGCTCGTAAATTTGAGCTTACACTTTGTGGTTTTGCAAGGGGCGAAAATATCAACGTTTATAGCGGCGAAGAGAGAATTTATGAGTAAAAATTTAGAAGAGCTAATAAAACAAACGCTAAATAAAAGCGGCAAACTTGACTGTGGTACGGCTTTTAAGATAGCAAACAAGCTTGGCATAGAAGTCGGCGAGGTAAGCGACGAGGCAACCAGGCTTGGCATCAAGATAGACAACTGCGAGCTTGGGCAGTTTGGCGGCCTAGATAAAGACCGCGGTAAATTTACATTGTCACTAAAACTAAAAGAAGTGAGCGACGAAAAGGGCAGAGTTTTTTGCAAAGATGCAAGAGAGATGGCGGCGGCTAACGGCGGGCTAAAGACCATGCGCTCGACGCTTAGAGACTACGGCTTTGACGTGAAGTACTGTCAGCTAGGCTGTTTTAAGGAAAAGAAAGGCAAAAAGATGAGAGTAAAGACAAAGACTTGGATAGAAAACGACGAGGGCGAGCTTATATTTGGCAAGGGCAAAACCGAAGTTTTAGACGTTATAGCCGAGGTTGGCTCGATATCAAAGGCAGCTGAAATTTTAGGTATGAACTATAAAAAATGCTGGTCGCATCTACAAATTTTGCAAAAAAATTTAAAAGAAGATCTCTTTACGACCAAGCAAGGTGGCGGAGATAGCGCTGGCACTACGCTAAATGATAGAGCACACGAGCTTATAAACGCCTATAAACAGCTTCAAAACGACATCGAAGACTACGCAAATAAGCGCTTTAAAGAGCTATTTTTAAAACAAGACGAGAAGAAAAACGATAAAAAATAAACCAAATTTTTAAAAGGAGAAAAACATGTATGTAAAACTAAATGACAGGACTTATCTAAACAAAGATAAGATCACTAGAATCAAGATCGATAGCGTTCAAGACGGCATTCGTATCCGTTTTTATGAGGGTGCAAACCAAGTTGCTAAGAGCCAAAGATTTGAGAGTGAAGCAAAAGCTAACGAGTGGTTAGAGAAAAACTTCTTAAACAAATAAACACACGCGAGTGGGCGCCCTGCCCGCTTGTAACCTCACTTTATACAAAATTTCATTATAATCGCGCTTTTAACCAAAGGGAAAATCGTGCCAACTATAGATGAAGTAAGAAAAAATATCATTTTAAAAGATGGAATTTACTATTTTGACTACACGGCCTCAGGCCTTGCCTACGCACCTATCGAAGATGAAATTTCAAAATTTTTAAAAACCTACGCAAACACCCACTCAGACAGCAGTTCAAGCGCTGTGCTAACGCAAAAACGCTATGAAAACGCAAGGGCTGAGCTAAAGGAGCTTTTGGGGCTTGATGATAGCTTTTATCTAATAGCAACAGGACAAGGTGCAACGGCTGCGATAAAGAAATTTCAGGAGATAATGGGAATTTATCTGCCACCAACCACAAGAGCCTTGATCGGCGAAGCAAATTTAAGAAGCGTAAATTTACCACTCGTGCTGGTTGGACCTTATGAACACCACTCAAACGAGATCAGCTTTCGCGAGGGACTTTGCGACTGCGAGCGCACCTTGCTTGATGAAAACGGCGAGATAGACTACGTGATGCTTGAGAGGACGCTAAAACTAAACGCAAAAAGAAAGATCATCGCCTGCTTTAGCGCCGCCTCAAACGTCACAGGCGTGAAAACCGACTACAAGAGAATTTACTCACTCGTTAAGAAATTTGGCGGAGTGGTGGCATTTGACTGCGCAGCAAGCAGCTCGCATGAAATTTTAGACGCCGCATACTTTGACGCAGCCTTTTTCTCGCCTCACAAGCTACTTGGTGGAGTTGGTAGTTGTGGGCTTTTGGCGATCAAAAAAGAGCTTTATACAAGCGATATACCAAGCTTTGCAGGTGGCGGCACCATCGCGCTTGCTACGCCATCAAAGCACCTTTTTATAAAAAATGTCGAGCAGCTTGAAGAGGCAGGCACGCCATCCATATTGGGGCTGGTGCGAGCAAGCCTAGCTTACAACTTGCAAGCGAGTGTCGGAGTAGAAAATATCAAAGCACGCGAAGATGAGCTGGCAAATTTCTTTAAAAAAGAGCTTAGCAGCATCGAGGATATCACCATTTATGGCCCTAAAAATGCAGAAAAGCTGCCTATTTTTTCATTTAATGTGCGCGACATTTCGCCTTATGACTTTGCCGCAACTCTTAGCAACAACTACGGCATACAAAGCCGCGCTGGCGTGATGTGCGCTGGACCTTATGCTTTTGACCTGCTGGGACTTAAAGAGAATAAGGTCTTGGAGAAAAAACCAGGTTTTGTAAGGGTAAGCATGCACTACACGCACACAAAAGAGGACGTGCTCTATCTCATAAACGCTATCAAGTCGTCCATCAAAAAGCACCGCGAACTTTGGGGCGAAGAAAAAGCGATGTATGAGATGTTTGGTGGGAAAATTTAGGTTAAATTTATTAGGCTTTGAAATTTAAATGCTTTGCTTTTAAATACTAGCTCAGACACAACCAGCTATATTATAATCACATTGAAATTTTTAGCATCTTGCTTTTAAATAGCTTTTACAAAATTAGCTCAATTTTTAAAATTAGGCTGGTCTTATCTATATTAAATTTCATCACTTTGAAATAGAATTTAAAAATTTATCATAGCGATGCACAAGCCCAACCTAAAAACGCGTATCTGCCCATCCAATAAAATATCTTCAAATTTAACTTTTAAATTTAGTAGTAACTACGGCTTTTAATATGTCCAAATTTTAATAGCAAGGTTTTTTAAAAATAGGTTTTGAAATTTAAATATTTTGCTTAAAAATAACCTCTATAAAATTAGCTCTGGTTTTTAGAATTTAAAGTGGCTTTACCTACATCAAATTTGGTTTCGAAATAAAATTTATCATGATAGTCCATAAGCTTAACCACAAAACATATTTGCGCCCAACAAAATACATTCAAATTTAACTTGTAAATTTAGTGACAGCTACGGCTTTTGCTCTATCTTACTTAGCTTAAATTTTAATAGCAAAGTTTTTAAAATTTGGATAAAGCTAGCGGCATAAATTTAATATTTCAGTTGAATTTACTAGCTTTAAAATGGATAAATTTAAAGATTTTTAAATTTAGAAGTCGAAATTTCAAATTTTACTTTGAAATTTCATCTTTTATCTTTTGATAAAGCTCCAAAATTTCATCTTTTTTGATGATAAAGCTATTTTTATTTGCGATCAAGTAAGCTGAGCTTTCCATGATATCACCAGCTACTTTTAGTCCATTTTGTTTCATGGTTGAGCCAGTTTCGACCACATCGACGATCGCGTCGCTTAGCCCAACAAGCGGTGCTAACTCGATCGAGCCATAAAGCTTGATGATCTTGACGCCAACAGCAAGCTTGGCAAAGTAGTTTCTAGTGATATTTGGCATCTTAGTAGCGATCTTTAGCTCAGACCTTGAAAAATCAAGCTCATCTTCGTTTTTTATGCCGATGCAGACCTTGCACTTGCCTATTTGTAGATCAAGTAGCCTCACTACATTTGGCTTATGCTCTTCAAGTACGTCAAGGCCGACCACGCCGATATCTGCAGCTCCTTCAGTGACGTATGTTGGTATGTCTTGGTTGCGAACCATTAAAAATCTAAAATTTCCCTCTTCAAGTATGAGTTTTCTATCCTCAAACATAAAGCTCGAACCAAAAATTTTTCTAAAAATTTCAAGTGTATCTTCTGCGATCCTGCCCTTTGGCAAGGCTACTGTTATCATTTTAAAATTTCCTTTTTCTCATCGATTATTTTTTGCATGGCACGAAAGATCAGCATCTTGTCGCAAATGGCATTTTTAAAAAATTTAGACAAAAAGTCACCATCTCCGCCAGTAAAATAGACTTTTTTGCTGCCTGCTAACTTTGAAATGAGCGTGATAATGGGCTTTATGATGCCATAACTCACAGCATCGCTCGTCTTTTGAGGCAATGCATCGATGTCGATTTGCGAATTTAGTGTCACATCAAGGCGTGGCGAGATGCTTTTGTAAGCATTTAACATAGTTGCAATGCCTGGCAAGATGTAGCCACCAAGATGAAGTGAGTTTGCCATTATATCAACGGTTATAGCACTTCCAGCATCTACTATAACGCCATCATTTATCATATAGCAACCTGCTTTTCTATCTACTCCAAGACCTTGATAGATCGTGTCTATCTCGAAGTAAGGCTCTAAATTTACAAACATTTCGTCCTTATCTATCATGCGCAAAATTTCTTCATTTACACAGATAAAATAGACCTTTTCGTCTGGCTTGTAGTTTTTAAATTCGCTAACTTTTATGTGTGTGATCCTGCCATTTTGCAAAAAAGAGGCGTTGGTGTTGCCTATATCACACAAAATCATAACAGCTCCAGCCTTCTTCTTTGAAGTAGTTTATGGACTTTGAACAAATTTGAGAGTTGTAAAAGATCACTCGTTTTTTGATCTTGGTTTGAAATTTCTCTTCAAATTTAGTGCAAATTTCATTTATCTCGCTGGCTTCTTTGAGCAAAAGCCTGCTCTTTGCACTTCTTAAAAAAACGATCTCGTAGAAATTTTTTGTATCAACACCAAAAAACGCCTCAAGCGAGCGTTTCTTGGTAAATTCGCTAAGGTCAAGCCTTTTTAGATCCCTTAGCAAGATCTTTTTAGCTTCAAAAAGCTCCCAAATTTTTTGGTTCATTGCCCTAGATTAACATACTCGTTATCGTAGTAAAATGCGCCATTACCCATGAAGCTTTTATCTTTTATCTCGTCGCTAAATTCATAAATTTCAGCTCCGCTAAGGTCTAAATTTGTCTTTATAACATAGCCTGTTTTTTCGATGACATAGAGCTTATTGTTGATGATAGTAGCCGCTGAGAAGATAGCAAATTTGAAATTTACCTTATTTTGCTCTTTTAGCATAAGGTCTGTTCTTACGATCGTACCATCTTTTTTAAAGATGTAAATTTCATCGTTATGAACTAGCACGTCTTTGATCTCACCGTCATAATAAACTGTTTGACTTGGGTTGATGACGATTAGTTTTTTGGCTGTTGCTGCGATTAGGTTATCACCCTCAACGCCTAAAAATATGATGTTGTTAAAGAAATTTTCAGAGCTTACGACAACGTCGCGCAAAATTCTACCAGTATCTTTTTGCACGATGTAAATTTTACCATCAAGTGCTGGATAGACGATGAGTGAGCTCATAAAGTAAGGTGCCACAACTCTTGAATCAACCGCAGCGATGTCAGATGAGCTATACTCCATTAGCGTTGTAGCTGTGTTGATGTCGATTAGATAGATATGGTTTGATGCGCTGATAGCTGCAAGTTGGTTTTGATCAAGCGAGGCTGCTACGATCGCAGTTGGGAATTTACCGCTATAAACGCTGTGGCCGCTAGGATCAGTCACATTTAGATCGCCATTTATGCTAGCTGAGATGACAAAGCCGTTGTTTTCGTTTAAGAAGTTGAAATTTTCAGGCAAAGTAACGCTTTTATTTAGCCCATTTTTAGTGATGATGTTGCCATTATCTAGCGTTGCGCCATTTGCATTTGCTGATTTGATGTAAGAAGGAAGATCTTTTGACAAAGATATCTCACCAGAAGTTTGCGCAGGCTCAAAATATTGTCTTTTTGTGCCGCATCCGCTTAGAACTAAAGCCAAGGCAAAAGCCAAGAATAGTGTAAGTTTTTTCATTATTTTATTCCCTGATAGTGTTTTAAATTTTTAACTAAAGTTTGTAGTTGTGAGTCAAGTGCGATCTTGTCAAATTCCACATTTGCCTCTTTGATTTTGTTTTGTTTTAAAAGCTCAAAACCTTTTAAAAGTGCGTTGTATTCGCTTAAAATTTGAGTATTTGCATCGCCAGTTTGTGAAAGGATGATATCTTTTATGATCGGATTTATTTTTAAATTTGCAAGCTCGCTAATGCCTTTTGTATCGTTTTTATCAAGCATTTGTCCAAGTGAAAAAAGTGCATACATATTTGGCTCTTTCTCCTTTAAAACATTTAAAGCGCTTGCGTCATTTGGATTTAAGATAAGCTTTGAATAGGCTAAATTTGCCTCCTCAACTCTGTTGTCGTTTAAAACCTTACTAGCGTAAAATCCGATGAGTGCGACGATAGCTGCCACGCAGAGCACGATCAGCAAAGTTTTGTATTTCCTAAAAAAACGCTCTCCCTTGATCATACTCTCAAGAAACTGCTCTTGGGCGTCGATCTCTTTTTTTATCTCGGTTAAGTCTTCTTTTATAGCCAACGTTTTTCCTTGCTTTTGAAAAATTTTAATTCGCAGATTTTAGCATAATTAAATTAAAAGTAGCCCAAAATTAAAGCTTGAATGTGATATAATGCCTCAAAATCAATTAAAAGGTTGCTTAATAATGCAAATAGACGACACTCTCTTAAATAAACTAGAAAAACTCTCCGCATTACAAATTAATGATGAAAAAAGAGAAGAGATCAAGAAGCAATTAAGTGAAATCGTATCTTTTGTCGATGTTTTAAACGAGCTTGATCTAAGCAGCGATGAGGCCGTAGTTAGCTCTATAAAAGGTGGCACTCCATTAAGAGAAGATGAGCCACATTTAAGTGACGTTGTCGATGAAATTTTAAAGCACGCCCCTTCACGCGAAGGACACTTTTTTGCCGTACCAAAGATCATAGAGTAAAATATGGATCTAATCGAACAACTAAGAGCGCAAAGCTCAGACGCTCAAGCCAAAACATCAGAGAGCAATCTCTCTGGTGACATCCAAACGCTTCTAAAAACCGTTGTTTTCAATAAAGCCAGTGACCTACACCTAGTCTCAAGGTCTGAGCCTCAGATAAGGATAGATGGCACTTTAAGGCCGCTTGAATTTGGCGTTCTAAGCGGCAAAGATATAGAAAATTTATGCTACGCTCTGATCACTGACGCCCAAAAAAGCGAGCTTGAAAATAATAAAGAGCTTGACTTTGCCATAGAGCTTCCAAATATCGGACGCTTCCGTGGCAACTACTACTACACGATGAATGGCGATCTAGCGGCAGCTTTTCGTATCATACCTATCGATATCCCTTCGCTTGATGATCTAAATGCACCACAAATTTTCAAATATATCATCAAACGCGAAAAGGGTCTTATCCTGGTTACTGGACCAACAGGTAGTGGTAAATCAACGACGCTTGCTGCGATGCTTAATGAGATAAATTTAAATTATAGAAAGCACATCATCACCGTTGAGGACCCAGTCGAGTTTGTACATAACAACAAAAAAGCCCTATTTTCACATAGAAATATCGGCACCGACACGCACTCTTACTCAAAGGCGCTAAAATTTGCACTTCGTGAGGACCCAGATATCATACTTGTGGGCGAGATGAGAGATAGAGAGACGATCTCTACGGCCATTACAGCAGCTGAGACTGGACACCTAGTCTTTGGTACGCTTCATACAAACTCGGCTATACAAACTATAAATAGGATCGTTGATAGTTTCGATGGAAGCGAGCAGCTTCAAGTAAGAAACATGCTCAGCGTTTCGCTAACTGCTGTCATCTCACAAAGTCTGATCCCAAAAATAGGCGGCGGAAGGTGCGCTGTGCATGAAATTTTGATAAACAACATGGCGATTTCAAACTTGATACGCGAAAACAAAGTGCATCAAATTTACTCTCAAATGCAGCTAAATCAGCAACAAACTGGCATGAGCACGCAGACTCAAGCACTGATGAAAGCGCTAAAAGAGGGCTTGATCACAAAAGAAAACGCGCTAGCCTACTCGACTAGCCAGCAAGAACTTCAAAATTTGATAGGAACTGTATGATGGATTTAGTAACTTGGTTTGACATTATCGTCATCGCCCTTGTCTTGATACTTGGCGTAAAAGGCATAATAAACGGGCTTATAAAAGAGACTTTTGGACTTATCGGACTTATCGGCGGTCTAGTTGTCGCTAGTAGATTTTCAGATGTAGCTGAGAGCTTCATAAGCAAAAATATCTATAAATTTGAAAATCCTTCATTTTTACAATTTGTCGCATTTATCGGACTTTGGCTAGTCTTTTGGCTAGTTTGTCTGCTAGTTGGCAAATTTTTATCAAAGATAGTTTCAGTAAGCGGACTTGGCTTTTTAGACAGACTTGGTGGATTTGTCATGGGAAGTGGCAAAATTTTCCTCACATTTTCAGCAGTCGTTGCCGTGATGTCAGGCACTTCACTAAATAAAATGATCGAGCCATACTTCACAAACAGCAAGGTCTATCCGCTCCTACTTGAAACTGGTAGATGGATAACAAATATCGATGTTAAAAACATCAAAAATGAGCTAGATGAGATGGTAGTAAGACCAAAGGATACAAACAAGAGTGATGCATTTATATCAATGGATGCAAATGCAAGCACAAACACCGACACAAACGTCACCAAAGGGGAAGAAAAATGATAGAAAATTTAGAATATGATGCCTTGCTTGAGAAATTTAAAAGAGTTCTTCGCGACAACGGTTTAAAATATACAAAACAGCGTGAAATTTTACTAAAAACGCTTTATAACAACGACGAACACTTTACGCCAGAGAGGCTATATCTTTTTATAAAAGAGACCTACCCTGAGCTAAATATCGGCATCGCAACTGTTTATAGGACGCTAAATTTACTTGAAGAATCAGAGATGGTAACATCTATCAGCTTTGGTTCACAAGGCAAGAAATTTGAGCTTGCCACAAAGCCACACCATGACCACATGATATGCAGAAAGTGCGGTCTTATCATAGAATTTGAAGATCCTATGATAGAAAAAAGGCAAATAAGCATCGCAAAAGAGCATGGCTTTAAACTAACTGGTCACATGATGCAGCTTTATGGAATTTGCGAAAAATGTTCAAAAAATAATATAAAGGGAAAGTAAGGTGATATTTGACAACCAACACGAAATTCAAAGATTAGAAAGCATAGATGAGCTTAGAAATTTAGGCATAAATCCATATCCACATTTTCTTAGAAGAGATATGAATATCTCTAAATTTAGACTTAAATTTAACTATATAAAAGATACAGAAGAGAAAAAAGCAGAGGGGCAGTTAGTTGGCCTTGCAGGCAGGATAAAGCTGATCCGTGACGCTGGCAAAGCGGTCTTTGCAAACATAGAAGACGAAAATGGAAATTTACAAATTTACTTTAGCAACAAGACGCTTGACCCAGAGTGGTTTAAAATCGTTAAAAAATATGTAGAAATAGGCGATATCGTCTATGTTAGAGGCTACGCTTTTATAACAAAAACTGGCGAATTTTCAATGCATGTAAATGAGCTTAGCTTAGCTACAAAATCGATAAGTCCGCTTCCAGAGAAGTACCACGGGTTAGTTGATGTTGAGACAAGATACCGCCAAAGATACCTTGATATGATAATGAACCCTGAAGTTAGGGCTGATTTTAAAAAGCGCTCGGTGATTATAAGCACGATTAGAAGATTTTTTGAAGAAAAGGGCTTTTTAGAGGTTGAAACTCCGATGCTTCACCCAATAGCTGGCGGCGCAAATGCAAAACCATTTGTGACATTTCACAACGCCCTTGGAGTTGAGAGATACCTAAGAATCGCACCTGAGCTATATCTAAAACGCCTTGTAGTTGGCGGTTTTGAAGCTGTTTATGAGATGAATAGAAACTTCAGAAATGAGGGCATGGATCTAACTCACAACCCTGAATTTACAAGCATAGAGTTTTACTGGGCATATCACAACTACCATGATCTAATGGGCATCACAGAGGATTTATTTAATGTCATTTTAGAAAAACTTGGCATGGAGAAAGTAATAAATTTTGATGGTATGGAGATTGATTTTAGCAAGCCATTTAAACGCATAAGCTATAAAAAAGCCCTAGTTGAGATCGGCGGACTTGCTGAAGATATCGTAAGCGATAAGGCTAAAATTTTAGCAAAACTAAGAGCTGACGGCTTTGAGGCAAATGAGAAGCTTGACCTTGGCCACTTACAGGCTGAACTCTTTGACAACTACGTAGAGAGTAAGCTAATACACCCAACTTTTGTTATCGACTATCCGATCTCTATTAGCCCACTTTCAAGAAGAAGCGACACAAATCCTGATGTGGCAGAGAGATTTGAGCTATTTATCGCTGGTCGTGAGCTAGCAAATGGCTTTAACGAGCTAAATGATCCAATAGATCAATACAACCGCTTTAAAGCGCAAATCGATGCTAAAAACGCAGGCGATGACGAGGCTCACGAGATGGATGAAGACTATGTAAAAGCCCTAGGATACGGCATGCCGCCAGTTGCAGGCGAAGGCATAGGCATAGATAGGCTTGTGATGCTTCTAACAGATAAAAAATCAATCCGCGACGTTGTTCTCTTCCCAGCGATGAGACCACTAAAAACTGAGACAAAGGAGAATGAAAAATGAGTTTGCAAAGCTACGATAAAGAAATTTTTGACCTAGTAAATTTAGAGCTAAAACGCCAGTGCGACCACCTAGAGATGATCGCTAGCGAAAATTTCACATATCCAGATGTTATGGAGGTGATGGGCTCAATCCTAACAAACAAATACGCTGAAGGCTACCCTGGCAAGAGATACTATGGTGGTTGTGAATTTGTCGATGAGATCGAGCAAATCGCGATCGATAGATGTAAAGAGCTCTTTGGATGTGAATTTGCAAACGTTCAACCAAACTCAGGCTCTCAGGCAAACCAAGGCGTTTATGGTGCTTTGCTTAATCCAGGCGATAAAATTTTAGGCATGGATCTAAGCCACGGCGGACACCTAACTCACGGCGCAAAGGTAAGCAGCTCTGGCAAGATGTATGAGAGCTTTTTTTATGGCGTCGAGCTTGATGGTCGCATAAACTACGATAGAGTTATGGATATCGCAAAGATAGTAAAACCAAAGATGATCGTTTGTGGCGCAAGCGCATATACAAGAGAGATTGAATTTAAGAAATTTAGAGAGATAGCTGACGCTGTTGGCGCGATACTCTTTGCAGACGTTGCCCACATCGCTGGCCTAGTCGTAGCCGGTGAGCATCAAAATCCTTTCCCACACTGCGACGTCGTAAGCTCAACTACGCATAAAACTCTAAGAGGCCCAAGAGGCGGCATCATCATGACAAACAACGAAGAGTACGCTAAAAAGATAAACTCTTCTATCTTCCCAGGCATCCAGGGCGGTCCGCTAGTTCATGTCATCGCTGCAAAGGCAGTTGGCTTTAAGCACAACCTTAGCCCTGAGTGGAAAATTTACGCTAAACAAGTAAAAGCAAACGCTAAAAAACTTGGCGAAGTGCTAATAAGCAGAGGCTTTGATCTAGTAAGCGGCGGCACTGATAACCACCTAATCCTAATGAGCTTTCTAAAGCGCGAATTTAGTGGAAAAGACGCGGACATCGCTCTTGGAAATGCTGGCATAACAGTAAATAAAAACACAGTCCCAGGCGAGACAAGAAGTCCGTTTATCACAAGCGGTATACGTGTAGGTAGCCCAGCTCTTACGGCTCGTGGTATGAAAGAAGCTGAGTTTGAGCTAATAGCAAACAAGATCGCTGACGTTCTAAGTGACATCAACAACACCTCTTTGCAAGAGAAGATAAAAGCCGAACTAGTCGATCTTGCTCATAAATTTATAATCTACGATAAAGCGACATATTGATGCAAAGTATTGATACATCTCTTATAAAGATAATAACGACCCACTACTACATCAAACGTGACACGATCGTCAATAAGATAGAGTACAAGGGTAAAATTTTCTTTGATAAATTTGAAAAGATCAATGAACCACTAACTTATAGTGTCATGAAAGAGCATGAGGAGGGCAAAGCTATAATCGCCCACTCGCTGATTAATGCAAGTGATAAGGTCGAAAATATAGTCTTTGACTACAACGGCAGAACTCCAGATAGGTTTTGGCATAGAGCGCAGCTTCTTTTAAGAGAAGAAGGCTTTATAAATTTCACAGCCTACGAGACCAAGACGCCAGGACATTTGCACCTTTATGTGCATAAAGGTCACACTACGCTAAATGAAGCTTGCACGCTTGCAAATATGCTAAGCGCAAAGCTCTCACAAAAGTTAGCCAAAGAGTGGAGAATGTTCCCAAATCAAGATATGCCAAAAGAATTTAACATCCTAACTTTGCCATATAACCTCTATCAAAAAGAGCGTGGGGCAAGTTGGTCAAAATATATGTAAGGAGAAATAATGGAAAACGAAGAGTTAAAAGATATACTTTTAGAAAAAGATGATGAGGCAAAGGGCGCAAAACTAAAGAAACTTCTTATGTTCATAGCAGCTCTTGTTATACTTTTTTTAATCATCATCGTAGCCATGAAGCTTATAAACTCAAGCGACTCAACACAAGCACAAAATGAAGCCGACTCAAGACTAGTTCTGCCTCCAGTGCCAGCAGAGCAACCAGTCGATACGCAGGTGCCTGCGCAAGATACAAATTCAGATGTTAAAAAAGGCGATACACAACTTTTCGAGCAAGTGCCTATCGTGCCTGAAAACAAGCAACAAGATGATTTTGAAGATATGATCAAAAAGCTAAAAGATAAAGAAGGTGCAAAATCAGCTCCTAAAACTGAAGAGCCAAAAGAGATAGTAAAAGCTGTTGAAAAACCAACTGAAGCACCTAAAAAAGCTGAGGCAAAGGTAGAGGCTCCAGCTAAAAAAGCTGAAACAAAAAGCGAAGCTAAAGTAGAGAAAAAAGCTGAAGCAAAGCCAGCCAAAACTGAGGCAAAAGCTGAGAAAAAAGCTGAAACTAAAGCTGAGAAAAAACCTGAAACAAAGGTAGAGAAAAAGGCTGAAACTCCTGCAAAAGCAGAAAAAGTAGAGAAAAAAGCTGAAGCTCCAGCAAAAGCTGAGAGCGTCGCAAAAGGCTCTTATGTTCAAGTATTTGCGACTAGTAAATTTAACCCAAATGCCGACTATATGAAAAAAATAGCAGCCAAAGGTTATAGCTACAAAACTATAAAAGCTGGCGAGCTAACTAAAATTTTAGTTGGTCCATTTGATGAAAAAGGGCTACAAAAAGCTGTAAATGACATAAGAAAAGATGTCAATAAAGACGCTTTTGTCTTTAGAGCAAAATGAAAACATTCGCAGTTTTTGGAGATCCGATAGCTCACTCGGTATCTCCAAGACTACACAACAAAGCCATTGCCGATCTAGCTCTTGATGCCCTATATACTAGGGTTTTGCTAAAAGATGGCAATGAGCTAATCAATAAATTTAAATCCCTAAAACTAAACGGCGCAAATGTTACACTCCCGCATAAAGAATTTGCTCTAAATTTAGCCGATGACGCCTCAGAAGCAGCACGTAAAATAGGCTCTGCAAACACTTTAGTGCTAAAAAATGAGAAAATTTATGCCTACAACACTGACGCACCTGGCTTTTTAAAAGCGATATCAAATTTCAAAGAGGCAAAAAGCGCCATCATTCTTGGAGCTGGAGGCACTGCAAACGCCCTAGCCTACGCGCTTAGATCGCAAAACATAGATGTTTGCATACTAAATAGAAGCAAGGCTAGGCTTGATAAATTTAAAGATCAATACGAGTGTTTTAGCTGGGATGATTATAAAGAGCATAAATTTGATCTAGTGGTAAACTCGACCTCAGCAGGGCTAAAAGACGATCTTTTGCCAGCACCAAAAGAGATTTTAGATGGCATTTTAAAAAGTGCTAAATTTGCATTTGATGTTATTTACGGCAAGCAAACGCCATTTTTAAAAGAGGCAAAAAGGCAAAATTTAGCATGTAAAGACGGAGCTGATATGCTCTTGTATCAAGCGGTTTTAGCGTTAAATTTATTTTATAATGGCAGCCTTGATGAGAAAAAGATAGAAATTTCTATGCGAGAGGCTCTTAGTTTATAGAGCTCTTGCAAGAGTGCATTAAACAAAATGGAAAAATCATCAAGCTTGATAAATAAGGCTCTAAAGCTTAGCGATATAAATTTTAACTCCTTTAGCCACTCTAAAAACTGGATAGGTTTTTTTGAGATAGAGGATGAAAACTGGACTTCTGGCGTAGATACTGCACTAAAGCTATTTGATAAATATTTTTATAAATTTAAAAAAGAGGTATTTGTCATAAGCGCCTTAAACTACGATGATACTAACTTGAGCGATGAAGCGCTTGCAATAAAACATTTGCACGATAAATTTAAAAAGCTAGGCATCTTGCAAGAGCCAAATGAGCACTTTGATCTTGGTTTAAATGGTGAGATTTTGCTGCCTGCCATCTGCCTTAGGATAGATGCTTTAAAATTTGATGAGATCAAAGATCTAGCTAAACTACTCATGCTCTATACATACTCCTTAAACGAGTGGTGCTTTTTTATCTTTCCAAACCTAAATTTAGCGCTTTATCCGCATGATGAGAAGGGCTTTGGCTGCATTGGGCTAAATGACGATACAAAAAGTGGATTAAATTTTCTAGAGTTTTGTAAAAGAGAGAAAAATGCAAAGGTTGTTATAAAAGAGCAAATAAATTTTAAGATCACACAAAACTAAAAGCCCTCCCTTGCCGAAGCAAAGGAGGAAAAAATTTACTTCTCAAACGCTTTTTGTAAGCTAAATGGAAACGCTTGATACCCCATAGCATTTGTCATCTTTATCTCGATGCTAGGCTCTTTTGCGCCCCATTCAAACTCATCGATGTGCGGGCTAGGAAGTCCTACTGGGCGGCCTTTTGCGATGTCAAACTGCATGCCAGCAACAGCTGAATAGACCATCACGCTATCAAGGTCATCTTGATACTGTGTAAGGCTAGTAACCGAGCTATACCACTCTTTACCGCGCTCTTTGCCGTACTCCCAGATCTGCTCAACGGTCTTTTTGTTCTCATCGATCTTATAAACGACCGCACGAGAGTACTTCATGCCAGCGATGGCTGGTTGCTCCATACCCCTTGTGTCGCCGTTGTCAAATACACTTAGATAAATTTCGCCTTTTTTAGACTTGCTATCTATCCTAAATGCCGTGTGTTGCGTCCATTGCCAGTCAAAGCCACCTTTGTCGCTCTCGTATCCTGGGCATTTTGAGTACTCATCTTCGCAGACGATCTTATTGCCTTTGCTATCAACTGGCTGAAGAAGCTTATCTTTAAATTTATCGCTCCAGCCCTTGTGAGCACCCATGATCCATTTCACTTGTTTGTCACGGCCGATCTTTATAACTGCGTCTTGGTGACGGCTTGAGATGATGATACTATCATCACTTGGGTCGTAATCCACGCTATTTACGTGTGCCCAGTTGCGTCCAGGACCTGCGCCAACTATGTCACCCCATTTATCATGCGTATCCATAGACTGAAGCTCATCAGAGCTTGCTGTGTGGCCTGCTTTTTTAGCGTCTATGTTTAAGCAAACTGCGCCTTGATCAAGCGTTTTTAGCACGATATCACGGTAAGGATCAAGAATTTCATATAGTCTAAAGTCATCAACTACGTTGCCATCTCTGTCAAGCTCAACGATCACATCGCGCACTGTTCTTACGTTTTTGCCATCAGCTCTTTTGTAGTCGGCATTTGCCACGCGCAAGAAGTAGTGTCCGTTTTGTGCTACGTCCATTGAGTGAGAGAAGTCGTTGTAGCTAGCTGGTAGCTCGCGGTTGAAAATTTCTCTACCCATGATGTCGTATTTTGCGTATCTTTGACCGTACCCCCAAGTCATCGCGCCGTCGTCATTTTGCTTAAAGCCCATCATAACGCCAGCGTGAAATGGCTGTTTAAGATCGTAAATTTTACTTGGCTCAAGATACCATCTAACCTCGCCTTTTGTATCAAGGATGAAGTTATTTGGACTGTAGTTCCACTCGATCGCACCGCCGGCTGGGTTGTTCCAAACGACTTTTGTGCCCTTGCCTGTTTTATTTACAAAGTTATTTACATAGTAGAGGCGGTTTGCAAATTTAGCACTCGCTGGCTTAGTAACCTCGATCTTGTCAAATAGTGCGCCCTTTTGATTTGGCGTGCCAGAGCTCTCTAGATAGATAGCTGGGGCGTAAATTTTATAGCTCTCTTTTATATGCTCAGTCTTGCCCTTGTAGCTCTTGTCGTACTCGACCTCAACGGTGTTTTGATAGTCAGGATACATGCCAAAAACTGGGATGCCGCCATGTGTGCGAAGATGCTTGTCAGCCACTTTGTAGCTTATCACCTGACCGCCTTGCTTTGGCACGATAGTGACCTTAGCGTTGCTTAGTGTGTAGCCGCCATTTTTGATGACTGCTGTAAGTGGTGCTGTGTCATAAGGATTTACCACTACTTCGCCGATAGCTCCGGTAATAGCGTAGTCAAGCTTAGCTCCGCTTGGACCGCCTATCGCAAAAGCGCTCGAGCAAAGCACAGAGGCTAGTGCAACACAACTCAAAGTCTTTTTCATAACATCTCCTTTAGATAAATTTTATAAACTCTACTCATAAAGCTTATAAAATTTAGAAAAAGCCTTGGCAAAAACCAAGGCTTAAATCAGTAAAAGGAATAACAAAAATGATTTGCTTTGTGTGTAATTGTAGTAAATCTTTATAACATAAATTTCACGCTAAAGTTAATACTAGCTTAAAATTTAAAAATATATTTAAAATTTATTAAATAGCGTATTCAACCTCGTTATCTTCGCCATTTATAAGGTCAAATATAATAAAAAATGATGCTAGCAAATTTACCTAGTCTTATTACTACTTTACCTCTCTTAAAAACCTATGCTCTTTAAAAAATTTTCGGAGTGATTTTTGCTCTTTTGGGCCGATCTTGTAGCTTATAAATTTAAGATACCACTTGATATCTTGCTCGCTTATGCCGCGGCTTTTAGCATACTTGGCTAAGATATAGTTTGGGATCTTTACATTTTTTTGTAAAAATTTTGCGACTAGTCTTTTGTAAAACGAACCATTTTTTACGTAAGAAAACCTACCAAAAACAAAGGGCAAATTTGTCTTTTCGTGCCAAATTTGACCAAGGTCATAAAAGCACTCTTTGCCCTCGCTTAAGTATGCTTTTAGCGCCCTGTCGCCTATGATCACCTCGCCATTTAGCTTAAGCACCTTGGCTAGGGCGTTTGAGCTAGCTGAGGCAGGATCTGGCTTTGGGGCTGAGTTTTTGCGCACAAGCACGCTTTTTACATCTTTTTTGGCGACTATTCCAAAATTTAGCTTCTTTAAATTTGCCTTTTTGCTGGCTATGCTTGAAATAACCGCAGCGTCGATCTTTCTGGCATTTAGGGCTCTATTTAGCTTGCTTGGCACACCCTTTTTAAACTCGATCGCCTTTTTTATCTGAGAGCTTAGTGGGGCTGATTTTAAAAAAACGTGAAATGGGAGTAAATTTAGATAATCAATCTTTCCAAATATCATTTTTCATCTTTTACAAGCTCAAATTTAACTAGCGCGTTTTCACTGCAAACGTCGCGAAATAGCTGGGTTAAGCTCTCTTTTGTGCCACTATCCAAAGCACTTTCGTTTTTTAGCTTTATAAGCGTTGGCTCATTTATCTCACAAAGGCAGTCAAAGAGCGCGTCTAAATTTTTGCCGTAGTACTCTGGCAGGTCAAATTTCTTAGCAAAATACTCATGCATTTTTTCTTTTTCGAGCATCTTTTTAGCATCTAAGATCACGCTTTTCATTGCATCCTCTTCTCATAAAGCAGATAAAAATGCTCGTAGTGATCGGGCGTGTAGTAGATATGCCCGTCGTTTGAGTATAAAATTCTCTCAGCGCCACGCCTGCCGCCATTGTAATTTACATCACACTCAAACCACTTTCTACCATCAGCCTCAGGCAGCCTCTTTTCTCGGTTTGAAAATCTATCTCCACCGATGCTTTTGCCGCCGCTTATCTGCCATAAATTTCCGCTTTTTGCGTCCCAGCCAAGAGCCATTGCCTCTTTTTTGGTTATGAAATTTTTTGGTAGCTTGTTAAATTTATAGATATAAAGTGCGACCTCATCTTTTGAGGTATATGAGCCATTTTCTGCGAGACTCTGGCTCTTTTGCCCCTCTTTGTTTAGCTGCTCAAGTAAAATTTGAGCGTTTTTGTTTGCCTCGCCGCCCTCTTTTGAAAAAAAGAAGGTGCCAACGATGATAGCAATGACAAAGGCGACTAGAGCTGGCAAAAGTCTTTTGTTCAAATTTAGCCCTTAAAGAGTGTTAAAAACTCTATCGCCAGCGTCACCAAGACCTGGAACAATGTAGTTTTTCTCGTTTAGTTTCTCATCGATAGAAGCCGTATAGACCTCAACGTCTGGGTAAATTTCACTAAATCTCTTTAGCCCCTCAGGTGCAGCGATGATAGAGATAAATTTGATCTCTTTAACGCCCTTTTCACGCAAGAACTTAACCGCGTCTATCGCCGTGCCTCCAGTCGCAAACATAGGATCTATGATGATAGCCATGCGCTCTTTTGCGTCTTTTGGAAGCTTTGCGTAGAAAAACTCAGCCTGCGCTGTCTCTTCGTTTCGCTGAAAGCCCAAAAAGCCAACACTCGCATCTGGTATGATGGTAAAGACACTATCAAGCATGCCAAGAGCAGCCCTTAAGATAGGACATATCATCACCTTTGTAGTGAGCCTTTTTGCGTCTGCCACCGCAACTGGTGTTTGGACTTTGACATCTTTTACCTTTAAATTTCTAGTCGCCTCAAAGATCATAAGGTAGCTGATCTCATCAACTAGCATGCGAAACTGAAAAGGCTGGGTGTTTTTATCACGTAAGATTGTTAATTTATGCTCGATCAATGGATGTGAGATGAGCTTCACGTTTTGCATTTTTTGTCCTTAAATTTACTGTTTTACAAGGTTTGTCTTTTACAAAATGCCAAGAGGAGAATTTAGCCCAAAATTTGGGCTAAATTTGATTAAAAACCTTTTGCAAGTTTGGCTTTGTAAGCCTCAACATCAAAATCTTTTACTCTCGCTACGCCATCTTCAACCGCAGCTTTAGCAACTGCTGGAGCGACCGCTGTTAGCACGCGCTTGTCAAATGGTTTTGGGATGATGTACTCTTTGCCAAATTTTAGCTCACTAACACCACTTGCCTTTAAAACTTCAGCTGGCACTGGCTCTTTTGCAAGCTGCGCAAGCGCTTTAGCTGCAGCCATTTTCATATTTTCAGTGATCTTTTTAGCCCTAACGTCAAGCGCCCCTCTAAAGATAAATGGAAAGCCCAAAACGTTATTTACTTGGTTAGGATAGTCGCTTCTGCCTGTGCCCATCATAACGTCATCTCTTACAGCTACGACGTCCTCTGGGAAGATTTCAGGCACTGGGTTTGCCAAAGCGAAGATGATAGGCTCTTTGTTCATCGACGCAACCATCTCTTTTGTCACAACGCCAGGCTTAGAAAGACCTAAAAACATATCAGCGCCTTTCATCGCATCAGCCAAAGTCCTATCCTCGGTCTCAAGCGCAAATTCGACCTTCTCTGGAGTTAGATCTGTTCTTTTTGAGTGGATGACACCTTTGCTATCTATCATCACGATGTGTTTTGCGCCAAGTGCTTTATACATCTTTGCGCAAGCGATGCCGGCTGCACCTGCGCCACTAACTACGATCTTTATCTTAGATATATCTTTGCCAGAAATTTCCATCGCATTTATAATGCCAGCGCTTGTTATCATCGCTGTGCCGTGCTGATCGTCGTGCATTACAGGGATATCAACTGCTTCTTGAAGCTTTCTTTCTATCTCAAAGCACTTTGGAGCACGGATATCTTCTAAATTTATACCGCCAAATGTCGGAGCAAGAGCCTTGCAAATCTCAACGATCTTATCAGGATCATGCTCATCTAGCTCGATGTCAAAGGCATCAACGTTTGCAAATTTCTTAAATAGCACCGCCTTGCCCTCCATAACTGGCTTACCAGCGATAGCGCCGATGTCACCAAGACCAAGAACAGCCGTGCCATCAGTGATGACAGCTACTAAATTTGCCTTATTTGTGTATTTGTAAGCTAGCTCAGTGTCTGCATTTATCTCACGGCATGGCTCAGCAACGCCTGGTGTATAGGCCATTGAAAGGTCTCTTGAAGTCTCACAAGGTGTTTTTACCTTGATCTCGATCTTACCGCCGATGTGGTAGTTTAGTGCCTCTTCTTTAGTTACATGTGTCATTTCTCTTCCTTTAATAAATTTTGTATTCTGTTTTTGATCTCATTACTGCCTACTACTTCAAGCACTTCAAAGATACTTGGGCTCACGCTTGAGCCAGTTAGCGCTATCCTTAGGGCCTGAGCTAGGTCTTTTAGTTTTAAGCCATTTTGCTCTAAAAATTTATTAGTTAGCTCCTCATATCCCTTTGCGTCAAGGTCACGGTCTAAAATTTGAGCAAATTTTGCCAAAATTTCTTTGCTATTTTCATTTATAAATTTAGCCCAAGCTTTCTCGTCGTAGCTTTTTGGAGCGTTGATGATAGCATTTGCGCTATTTGCCATTTCTATTAAGGTCTTTGATCTCTCACGGAGTGAATTTAGCAGTAGCTCGCCCTTTACCAAAGCCTTAAAATCCACGCCAAATTCAAGCATATCGTGCGCTAGCCTCTCGTAAGGCAAAGTTTTTATATAGTGAGAATTTAGCCAGTCAAGCTTTTGAGCGTTATAGGTGCTTGAACTTTTGTTGATATCGTTTGGATTGAAGTATTTAAGCATATCCTCGATAGTAAAAATCTCATCATCGCCGTGGCTCCAGCCAAGACGAACGAGAAAATTTAAGAGCGCTTCAGGCAAGTAGCCCATCTTTTTATACTCCATAACGTCAGTCGCGCCATGCCTTTTGCTAAGCTTTTTGCCGTCCTCGCCGTTTATCATAGCGACGTGGTAAAATTTAGGCGTTTTAAAGCCAAGCGCCTCGTATAGAACAATTTGTTTTGGGGTATTTGATAGGTGATCATCGCCGCGGATAACGTCTGTGACGCCCATTAGCGCATCGTCTATCACGACTGTGAAGTTATATGTCGGTGTGCCGTCGCTTCTTGCGATGATGAAGTCATCTAAGATATCTTCAACCTTAAATTTAACCTCGCCCTTTATGCCGTCATGTATGACGATCTCGCCGCTAAGTGGGGCTTTTATACGGATGACTGGCTCGATGCCAGCTGGAGGCGTGCCAGTAAAATCTCTATATCTATTATCATATTTTGGGCGCTCTTTTCTAGCCTCTTGGCTAGCTCTAAGCTCTTCAAGCTCGTCCTTGCTCATGTAGCATTTGTAGGCTTTGCCCTCATCAAGCAGCTTTTTGACATACTCTTTGTAAAGATCAAATCTCTTTGACTGATAGGTCACTTCGCCGTCGTGATCTAGCTTGCACCAAGCAAATGCCTCTTTTATAGCTTGCGTGGCTTCTTCTGAGTTTCGTTTTAAGTCAGTATCTTCAATGCGGAGCAGAAATTTTCCATTGTTAGCTCTTGCGTATAAATAATTATAAAGAGCTGTCCTAAGTCCGCCTATATGTAGGTATCCAGTAGGCGACGGAGCAAATCTAGTAACTATCATTTTGTGCCTTATTTTTATGTTATAATTGCCCAAAATTATATTTACTAAATACTTAAATAAAGGTTTCATTATGAAAAAATTGCTCTTTTTGGCTGCTGGCGTGTTAAGTGCCTTAAATTTATATTCAGCTCAGATGATAAACGGCATCGCAGCTATCGTGGAGAACGAGCCTATTACGCTTTACGAGGTTTATAGCTTGAAGGAACAACTAAAGACAACAGAGCAGGATGCTTTAAATTTGCTTATCAGAGATAGGCTTGAAGATGCGCAGATAAAAAACTTAAATTTAAGCGTGACGCCTTTTGAGCTAAACGACAGGATCGAGGCGATCGCAAAGCAAAATGGTATGACAAATTCGCAGTTTAGAAGCTCTATCCAAGCTCAAGGCATGGACTTTTTGGACTTCAAAAACAACTTAGAGCACAAGATGCTTCAAGAAAAGCTTTATAAAAGCATAGCTGCTGAGGCTGGCAAAAATATAAACGAGCAAAAAGCAAAGGCATATTTTGACGCTAATCCTAATAAATTTAAGGTCTTTAGCACCGCTAGAGTCGTAGTTTATAGAGCAAAAGACCCTGATCTGCTTGAAGCTCAAAAGACAAGTCCGAAGCTACTAGACGGCGTGCAAACACAAGAGGTGAGTTTGGACTATCAAAGCATAGATCCAAGACTTGCTGCGATCATCTCAAGCACAAATAACGGCGACTACACACAGCCTTTGCAAGGACCTGACAGCTTTGATATGTTTTTAGTAAAAGAGAAGATCGGCTCATACACACCAAGCTTTGCTGATGTAAAAGATAACGTTATAAACGAGCTTTACCAAGGCGAGCAAGAAAAATTAATGAGTGATTACTTCGAAAAACTCCGCGCAAAAGCAAAAATTCAAATCCTAAGATAACTTCAAATTTAGCCATCTTTGGTGGCTAAATTTCTCCAAAATTTAACTTCAAAATTTATAAGCAAAAACCTACAAAAGCAGCTAAATTTAATTAAGCTTTTTTGGTAAAAAATTCAACGTAAATAGCGTAGATGTAATGGCTGCTACAGCTTAAGGAGCAAAAAGTGTGATGCCAGCTCCTGAGCTTGCAAGCACGAAGTTGTGACTTATCGCAGCTCCAGCTCCCATACCTAAAACAAAAAGGGCTGAGCATCAAAGCCAAATTTGTATTGGTTTAGCACTAAATTTGTGATACTTGCGCAGACAATGATAGAGATGACGCCATAAAACATCAAAAAGTTACGCTCAAAAATTTTGCTGATAGCTCCCACTGAGCAAAATTTACTTCTTTGCATAAATGCGCCATTTTCACCAAGTTTTAGACCAAAGATAAGTGTTATCAAAAGTAAAATAGCGATGATCAGCGGCAAAAATATGGTAGCCTTTGCTGTGGTTTCATTTTCAGGCAAAACGTAGCCGTTTTTTGAAAATTTATTCTAAAAAACGCTAGAAGTGGCGTTTAAATTTAACTATTTAATGAAAAAGAGATTAGTGAAAATTTTCTATAAGGTCTTTAAAAACTTCATAAAGTTTATTTATTTCGCTGATACTAACTCGTTCGTTTTTGGCGTGTATGCGATCGTTTATGACGCCAAATTCTATCGCATCTACGCCAAATTCAGCAAAATGCCTAGCATCGCTCGTGCCGCCCTTTGTATTTAAAAGTGGCGCAACGCCAGTGATCTTTGTGACAGATGCCATTAAATTTCTTACGATCTTGCTATCTTTGTTCGTTAAAAATCTCTTCGAGCTTTGCTTTATACTAAGCTCGTAACTAAGCCCATCCAAAACGCTTCTAAGATAGCTCTCAACGTCATTTGCGTCAGTTAAATTTGAGTTTCTAACGTTAAACATTATGCTAAGCTCGCTTGGCGTGACGTTGCAAACCTGCATGCCACCACGAATGTCCGTCACCACGATCTTGCTTGGGCTAAAAAACTCACTCCCCCCGTCCATATCATGGTCAGCTATCTTGCTTAAAAGTGGAGCTATTAAATTTACTGGATTTATGCATTTTTCTGGGTATGCCACGTGTCCTTGAACGCCCTTTATCACGATCTTGCCATTTATCGAGCCACGTCTGCCGACCTTTATACTATCGCCAAATTTCTTATCACAAGTTGGCTCAGCCACGACGCAAAATTTGGGCAGATCCCCTATCTCACGCAGATATTCAAGCGCTAAAGGCGTGCCGTAAGTGCCATCGCCCTCTTCGTCACTTGTTAAGATAAGGCTTAGCTTGCCGTCAAATTTTGCATCTTTAGCAGCGCAAACAAAGGCGGCCACACCACTTTTCATATCCTGCGCGCCCCTTGCGTAGATGTAGCCATCTTTTTCTAGTGGGGTAAATGGCTCGCTCTCCCAGCCATCGCCTGGGGGCACGACATCAACGTGCCCTGCAAAGGCTAGATGTTCGCCCTCTCCATAAATTTTAGAAAGTATGAGATTTTTTGTGCCGTTTTTTTCTATAAATTTAGCCTCAAAATCAGGCAAAAATTTAGCGATGAACTCCAAGCTGCCTGCATCATCTGGCGTGATAGAGCGAAAGCTTAAAAGCTCTTTTAAAAAGCTAACTACCACTAAAACGCCTTTTTAGAAGGAATTCCCAAGTAAAATCCCTGGAATTCGTCGATGCCTATCTCCTTACAGACGTTAAAGATTTCTTTAGAATGAACATACTCTGCGATCGTTTTTATGCCAAGATCCTTTGCAAATGCCACGATCGCGCTTGCGATGGCGTATGAGTCTTTATTGATATCGATATCTTTGATGATAGAGCCGTCGATCTTTACGTAGTCTGGCTTGATCTTTATGATGTAAGAGAAATTTGAGTAGCCAGAGCCAAAGTCGTCGATCGCTATCATAGCGCCCATGCTCTTTGCACGCTCAACAAAGACTGAGACGCGCTCAGCGCTCTTTAGCTCCTCGTCTTCGACTATCTCAAAAACTATCCTGCCAGCGACATTGTGCTTGTTTAGTAAATTTAAAACAAGTGCGCTAACGTCGCCATCTATCATATCTCGGCTGCTTAAATTTATAGAAAGAACCAAATTTGGATCTTCAGTGAGGTGCTCAAAGCACTTTTTAATGAGCTGTTTTTCAAGGTCTGCGTAACGCTTGATACGCTTTGAGATATCCAAAAATACGCTTGGCGAGATGACATCGTCGCGGTCTAAAATTCTTATCAAGCATTCATATTTTATAGGGATCTTCTTCTCGTCAAATATCGGCTGAAAATACGGCACGATGTTGTCGTTTATCGTAGCGTTTTGGATCAGCTTTGAGCGCTCGATCTGATTTGCGTATTCATCTTTTTGGCTTAGCCCTTTAAAGTAGCAAACATAGTCTTTATCAAGCGTCTTAGCTGATTTTAACGCGATGGTTGCCTTTCTTAGAGTCTGATCGCTATCAAGCGCAAAGCCTATGGTGTTGTGAATTTCTATATCATCGACCTCTGCGCCATTTTCATCTTTTATGCTAAGCATCCTGCCTTTAAAGATATCTAGTAAATTTTCAGCTAGCTCCTCGTATCTGTCGATAAAGTCGTTATTATCTTCGACCAAAGCAAACCTGTCCGCCTCGATACAATAAGCCTTCATATTCTCATTTTTGGCAAATTCTTTGATGAGATTTGCCATCTGTTTTAGTATCTGGTCGCACACGTATTTGCCGTAGTAGTCGTTCATCTTGCCAAAATCATCGATATCCATAAGTATCACTTTTGGATATTTATACTCGCTCACATCTTTTATGAGTGCTGCCTTGTTAAAAAGTCCTGTCATCGGATCGATGTATAGCCTCTCTTTTAGTTCAGCGATCTTAATAGTGCTCTCTTCTTTTACTTTTAGATAGTCAAATTTGATGTTTAGATACTTAAATACAAACCAAAGACAGACCGCAAGCCCTAAAAATAGACCGATCGAGCTTAAGATCAAAGTAAGAGTCATGTTTTTCATCAGCCACTGAAAATAAAATTCATCGCTAGTGCCAGTTATCCTTTGATCTATATGCGCTTTAAAGCCTAAAATATATTCATTTACTGCGACAAACATACATACTTTGGCGCTATTTTCTGGCAAAATTTCAGCCTTGAAATAATTCTTTTGAAAATCATGCGAATAGATGTCGCCACAGCTCTTGTCTTCGTAGTCTTTATTTACGAGGCTTTTGTCTGAAGAGGCCTCTATCTTAAAGCCATTTTTGCCATTTTCTTTTAGCAAAAAGACTTCGCCAAAAGCGTTATCGGTTATATAATTTTGAAAATCTATAATATTAAATTTACTTATATTTTTAAGATAATTTACATATTGATATGTTAGATACTCGGTCTTTTTTTTGAGGCCAAAGTTGTTTGTAGAGAGTGCGTTGTTGTATTTATACGAATAGACGATTAAATTTTCAGTTAAGAAAAATGCAAAAAGCAAAACCACGACCAAAGTGACGGTTTTAACCATACTAAAGTGCTTTTTTTGCGATTCGTCACCTGGCATAAAGTTTAAACTTCCTTTCTTAAATTTAAATTTTTCTACTGGATTATATCCAAGCTAAATAAAAAATTTCTTTCATTTTTTAATTAAAAATTTAGCTCAAAGCTTAACGATCTTTGCACCGTATCCGCCTTGATTTGCCGGTGCATCATGAAATTCTTTCACGCTTGGATGCTCTTTTAAGAAATTTTTAACAGCAAAGGCAAGCTTGCCAGTGCCGATGCCGTGAAATACGCTAACCTCATCAAATCCCATAACAAGACTATCTGAGATAAATTTATCAAGCTTTGCTATCGCCTCGTCAGCTCTCATGCCATGCAGATCAAGCGAGAGCGAAGCCGTTTTTGGCTTATCTACACTTAAACTTACGCCACCTTTTTTAGGCAAGACTACTTCGTTGCCATTTTTTCTTAAAAGCTCGAGTGGCACGCGCAGATTTATGCCATTTGACTCGATCATAGCGTCATTTTTAGAGATGCTTAAAACCGTGCCTTTTATATTTTCATACTTCACTCTATCGCCTACTTTTAGGCTCTCTCGCTCAGTTTTTTTAGGCTTAACGATGGCAGCTTTTTTCTCATTTGCCACGTTTAGCGCCCTTTGCTTGTCTTTAATGTCCTTGAAATTTATAACAGCTTTTGCCGCATTTATCGCTTCATAATACTCTTTTTCAAGGCGCGAAATAGTCGCATTTAGCTTGATCTCATTTCTCTCTTTTAGCTCTTTTTGCTCCTCAAGCAAGCGCTCCAGCCGCTCCTCTTTTGCCGTGACCTCTTTTATCCCCTCATCAAGCTTGGTTTGTAAATTTAGCGTCTTAGTGATGATCTCGTTTAAATTCTCTTTATCTTCGCCGTAAATTTTCTTTGCCTGAGCCACTAAATTTTGAGATATGCCGTATCTTGCCGCCGTTTCAAAGGCATAAGACTTGCCGATCGTGCCCTTTAAAAACTCAAATTTAGGCCTTTGAGCCGCCTCGTCGTAAAGTGCTGCCACTAGCTCAACCTCTGGATTTTTAGCTAGCAACATCGCAAGGCGCTTGTGGTGGGTCGTGATGATCATTTTGATATCTTGAGTGATGAGGCGCTCTATCATGACGCCATACAAGCTCGCAGCCTCCTCAAAGTCGGTGCCAAGCTCGATCTCGTCGATACCGATGATGATCGATTTTTTAGTAAAAAGCCTTGCAAAATGCACCATCCTACCAGCAAAGGTCGAGATGTCGTTTTTTACACTTTGCGGATCTTCTATGATCGCGTCAAATTCTTTAAAAGAGCCGATGCTTGAGTGGTTTGCGTCGATACGCATAGGCAGCAGATACTTTGCAAGAAGCGTGGCTGAGATGATTGATTTTAAAAGCATCGACTTACCGCCAGCATTTACACCGGTAATGAGAAGCACCTTTTTACTAAAATCCACGCTCACGCTCTTTGGATTTTTTAGCGCTGGGTGGGCAAACTTTTCAAGCTTGATAACATGCGAGCTGTTTGGCAAAACAAACTCATAGTCACGCGATCTAGCCAAATTTACACGAGCCTGGTATGCGTCAAACTGATCAAAAGCATTATTTATAAATTTCAAAAAGAGCAGGCTCTTGCCCATCTGCAGGCTAAATTTCTTGCAGTGCTCAAAAATGATCTCCTCTTTTCTATCAAGTAGCTCGCTTTGCTCCTTTTTTAGGCGCTCGGTGCTTGCAGGTGCGACGTAGAAGTAGCCGCCCGAGCTTCTAGCGATCACGGTGCCTTTTAGGGCGTGATTAAAGCCACCACGTACCAAAAGTGCCTCTTGTGAGTTGATGTAGTGCGTCTGGGTATCGACTAGATAGGGCGTGATGTGCTTTGAGTAGATAAGCTTTTTAAGTTCAGCGTCGATCTGGCGCTTTTTCTCGCTAAACGCCTGCTTTATCGCAGCAAATCTCTCATCCACGCTGTCGCTAAACTCGCCGTTTTCATCAAAGCTGTTTGCCATATGGCTCATCGCTTCGGGGATTTCAACCTTTGCGATCCACTCGCCAAGCCTGCCTTCAAATTTTTGCTTTTTTAGATATGAAAAATACTTAATGATCTTTGCAAACTCGTAAATTTCGCTGATGTGAAGCACTGCTTGCTTGCTAAGCCTCATAAGTGCGTCATCAAGCTCTTTTATCTCATCAGGCGCCTTAAAATCATACTTTGAAAGCTCACTAATGTTTTCAAAGTGGATTTTGCTGTCGCCTTGTAAAAATAGCGGTTTTTGCCTTGCTAAAAAGGAGTTAAATTTATCCAGATACTCGCCAAGATCTAGCTTTAAAAATATCTCTTCAGTCATTGCTCACAACTTTTTATAGGCACGATGACGCCTGAAAGATCGCTAAATTCTCGCTTTGGCAAAAATGACGCCGTGCCAAATTCGTAGTTAAATTTCTCAGCGCTAACGTTGTATTCGCCACATTTTAGTGTTTTGCCTTGTTTAAAATCGCTAACTAGCTTTGAGATGGTGTCCTCATTTTTTGATAAATTTTGCTCGTAAAAATAGACGCAAACAAGGATCGCTACAAGCACTGCGCTAACGAGCGCCTTAACGCCTTTGCTGATCTTTTCATCTTTTATCGCCCAGATCGCTCCAAAAAGTAGCATCACGCCAGCGATTATTATCAAATTTCTTACCATTTCACGCCTTTATATTTTGCGATGAGCTCTTTGTAAAGCTCAGCATGAGGCTTGATCTTTTCTAAAATTTCAGCTCTAACCTCGCTGATATCTTGCTTTTCAACCAGCAAGCAAACTGCTAGATACGGAGCATTTGGCAGCATATCTTTTATCTGGACGCTACTTAGCTTTTGTGACCTTGCAAGGGCTATCAAGATATCTTTTTTGCCTAAATTTATAAGGCTTGAAATTTCTTCTTCACTAAGCTCTTTTTCTTTTATCTCTTTTAAAATTTCATTTTCATCTTGGGGTTTAAAGTTGCTTAGATCCATTAATATCCGCCTCTTAGTTGCACGCTGATATCGCCCGCTCCAAAGCCAACTACGATGCCATCACTTAGGCGGTTTTTCACGCCAAATTCATCTGTAAATTCTATCCCCTCTTCAACCCTCTCAACCTTGTCGGTAAAGATCGGGTTATACTCGCTAAATTCGCTCTTCATATCAACTTCGATCGGATTTTCTCCAGCTGCATAAACTGGCAAGATGACAAGCTCATCAACGCCCTTAAAGCACTCTTTGAAGCCAGGTAAATTTGTGCTAAGTCTTGTGTAGCGGTGTGGCTGAAATATCGCTGTGATGCTCTTTATACCTAAAATTTTGGCGTATTCAAAGACTGATTTTAGCGTCGCTTTTATCTCGGTTGGATGGTGTGCGTAGTCGTCTATTAGGACGAAATTTTTGTTTGCGCTAAGTATGTCAAAACGCTTTTTGATGCCTTTAAAATTTAGTAAATTTTCTCTTATATCTTTAAGCGGCGTCTCGTGCATCGCAGCTAGAATAGCCAAAGATGCGTCTATAGCGATGTGCTCGCCCATGCCAAAGGCTTCAAATTTGCCTAAATTTTTAAGGTTGAAGCTAGTGTATGGCTGATAGTCTCTTACCACCATCGTAAGCTCCGTGATATCGGTGCTTGGATAAAGCCTAATCGCATCAAGCTTAAGAGTGTTTAAAAACTCGTCCTCAGCGTTTATCACTCTAACCTTTGCGCGCTCCAAAAAGCCCTTGTAAGCTGCGTAAAATTTAGCTAGATCGTAGTCGTAGTGCTCCATGTGCTCTGGCTCTGCGTTTGTGACGATAGCTAGATATGGATTTGAGTTTAGAAAGCTTGAATCGCTCTCATCAGCCTCAAATACGACGTTGTCGCTCTTTGCGTAGCGCATATTTGAGCCAAACTGCTTTGAGATGGCGCCGATGATGACTGAGCCTTCAATAAGGCTTGCTAGCATCGCTGAAGTAGTACTCTTGCCGTGCGCGCCAGCTACCGCAAAGACACACTTATCTTCAAGCACATAAGGCAAAATTTCTTTTCTTGAAAAGCACTTTATGCCCTTTCGTCTGGCCTCCACTAGCTCGATGTTGTCCTCTTTTATCGCGGCTGAATAGACCACGAAGTCTTGGTCTTTTATCGCCTCTTTGCAGTGCGGCGTGATGACCTCGATGCCTTCATCTTTTAGCTCAAGCGTCGTCTTGCTCTCTTTTATGTCGCTGCCGCTTATCTTGTGGCCTTTTTCGTGTAAAAATCTAGCGATGGCTGAGATGCCGATACCGCCGATGCCTATGAAATGGACTTTTCTGATCTCGTTGTTTAGCTCTTGCAAATTTTATCCTTAAGTTTTTCGTGATTTTAACAAAAACTACTAAATTTAAGGCTGAAAATGGCTTTTATTTGCTTAAGCTAAAGCTCTCATCTATCAGGTCAAAAACTGTTTTTTGCGAGATTTTGGAGTTTAAATTTACGCTTATCCAGTGCTTTTTATTCATGTGATATGCTTTAAAAATTTGCCGCTCATCAACTAGCACCATGGCTAGATCTGGGCTGCATTTTAGATTTAAAACCTCGATCATCTCGTCGCTTTCAAGACCTAGCTTGCTAGCGCTTAACTGCATAAGTAGCGCAAACCACTTCTTGTTTTTCTTGTGACTAAAGACACTAAATTTTGGATACTTCGGAAAAATTTGCTCGCCTAAAATGTCAAATTTCTCTTTTATATATTTTTCAACGTCACTTCGTTTCAAATTTCACTCCGAAATTCCTTTACAAAAGCACTCATTTTCGTGATCATCGATGACGCCAACGCCTTGTAAAAGCGAGTAGATGATCACAGCGCCTACAAATTTAAAGCCACGCTTTTTCATATCTTTTGAGATGCACTCTGAGAGCTCACTGCTTGCTGGCATATCTTTGGCACTTTTTATGTCGTTTATCACGCGCTTGCCATTTGTAAATTTATAGATGTAGTTATAAAACGAGCCAAACTCGGCGCAAAGCCCTAAAAAAGCCTTGGCATTTTTTGGCAGAGAGTAAATTTTAAGGCGGTTTTTGATCGCTCGATCGTCGCTTAAAAGGCTTTGAAGCTTTGCCTCGTCATAGCTAGCGATCTTTTTTGCGTCAAAGCCGTCTAAAATTTGAGCAAGTCCAGCTCTTTTTCGTAGCACATAGTCCCAGCTAAGCCCTGCTTGAAAGCCCTCTAAAATGAGCATTTCAAAGAATTTCTTATCATCTTTGACCGCCCTGCCCCACTCATAGTCGTGATAGCTCCTGCTAAACTCGCTCTTCTCAGCCCAGGCGCAGCGCTTCATCTTTTAAATTTAGCCTCTATCTGCATAAAGCCCCAGGTGCTTCTAGCCTCGCTAAGCTCCTTTTTGCTAAGCTCGTCGATCATCATCTCTTCATTTTTGCCAAGCCTGTTCTTAACCTCGCCAAACGGACTAATAAGCATCGAGTCGCCGTAAAAACTCCACTGCTCATCCTCGCTCTTGTGGCTTCCCACGCGATTTACGCGAAGCACATAAACGTTGTTTGTAAAGGCTCTAACCTTTAAAAGCTCCTCCCAGCGCGCCTGAGAAAAAAACGTGCAAGCCGTTGGCACAAGCACGATATCGACCTTTTTAGCGCTCATATACGCCCAGCACACGTCAAAGTGCGCCTCGAAGCCAAACATGACACCAACCTTAAATTTATCGTATGTAAAGATAGGTAAATTTAGCTCCTCGCTTGCATTGCTAAAAAACTTCGCCTCGTTCCAGTGTGCATAAGGCATGAGAATTTGCTGGTCATATAGCTTTACTTGAGTTTGGCTAAATTTGGCTAGGCTCTTAAAAATCTCCTTGCCTTTTAAATTTATGATAGGCGCGATGATGTTTAGATCATACTTTTTTGCCATCGCAAAGAGCGCCTCTTTTTTGCGCTCGCTCTGCTCTTTTATGAGGCTTTTTGGCATGGTGGCAAGCTCTTTAAAGAAGCTATTTAGCACGTATTCGCCAAGCACAACCAGCCTTGCGTTTTCGTCCGCGCAAATTTTAAGGTAATAATCAAGCCTCGCCTCGCTTAAAGGCTGCGTTGGTAGCTGAAGGGCGCAAATTTTACTCATCATCCACCTGCTTTATGCTAAGTTTTGCGTTTTCTAAAATTTCTCTTGCCTCGTTTAAGAGCTTTTTGCCCTGCTCGTGCAGCTTTATGCTGTTTTCTAAGCTCACATCATCTTTATTTAGATCGTTTAAAATTTTATCTGCAAGGGCTAATTTCTCTTCAAAACTTTGCTCTTTTTGCTCCATTTTCTATCCTTTTAATATATTTTTTATATATCCATCAAATTTTTCTATCTCGACCAAAAAGGCGTCGTGGCCGTAGTTGCTATCTATCTCTACAAAATTTGTCTTTGCGCCTCTGCCCATCTGGCAAAGTGCGTCATAAATTTCTCTCATGCAGCTTGGCGGAAAGAGTAGATCGCCTTTGAAAGCGACTAGATGCAAATTTGCTTTTATCGGCGCAAGGGCGTCTTTTAGGCTATCGTAGTGCCTTGTGCAGTCAAAGATATTCATCATCTTTACGATGTATAGGTAGCTTAGCGGGTCAAACCTCTTTGGGAAGTTGTAGCCGTTGTACTCCATATAGCGGTCCACCTGAAAATGTCCAAAAAGATCGTAAAGGCCGTCAGTTTCGACGTAGTTGCGTCCAAATTTTTTATCCATGCTATAAGGGCTTAAAAAGCTGATGTGCCCTGCCATCCTGCCATAAGCCATGCCTTTTAGCCCATTTTTTCTTATAAATTCCGCGTCGTATTCGCCGTTTTTGAAATTTTCATCGTTTAAAATGGCTTCAATGGCGATTTTATTAAACGCTATCGCCCATGGCTTGGTCTGATAGGTGCTTGCAAGCATTATGATATCTTGCGCAAATTCTGGAAACTCGATAGCGTAGCAAAGTGCCTGCATGCCGCCAAGACTGCCGCCTATCACGGCTCTTGCCCTCGTGATGCCAAGCTCGCTAAATAGCCTCATCTGCGCCTTTACCACGTCGCTTATGGCAAGGACTGGGAAATTTAGCCTATACTCTTTGCCGCTACTTCGATCAACGCTTAGCGGCGAGGTCGAGCCAAAGCATGAGCCTAAGATATTTACGCAAATAACGTAAAATTTATCCGTATCGACCGCCTTTTTGCTGCCTATTAGCCCGTCCCACCAGCCAGCTTTCTCATCGCCTGCGTATGTACCAGCAGCGTGGTGTGAGCCAGTTAGGGCGTGACAGATCACGATAACGTTGCTTTTATCAGCATTTAGCGTGCCGTAAGTCTCGTAAATAAGCTTGAAATTTGATAGCATACGGCCACTCTCAAGATAGAGTGGCTCGTTAAATTTAATAGTTCTAGTTTGCAGGTTTAACACTAATTAACTTTGTAGTTTGGTGCCTCGTGAGTGATAACTACGTCATGGACGTGGCTCTCTTTTAGTCCTGCGCTTGTTATCTCGACAAATTCAGCTCTTTCTTGAAGAGTTGGGATATCTTTTGCGCCAACATAGCCCATAGCGCTTCTTAGGCCGCCTATTAGCTGATGGATCACATCTTTTATGCTGCCAGCAAATGGCACACGGCCCTCGATACCTTCAGGCACAAGCTTGTCTTGAGCGGTGCCCTCTTGGAAGTAGCGGTCAGAACTGCCCTTTGTCATAGCGCCGATCGATCCCATACCGCGATATACTTTGTACTGGCGACCTTGGAATGTTATAAGCTCGCCTGGGCTCTCTTCGCAACCTGCAAGTAAGCTACCTGCCATAACGCAAGCTGCACCTGCTGCAAGGGCTTTTGCCACGTCGCCTGAGTATTTTAAACCGCCGTCAGCGATAACTGGGATGCCGTATTTTGCTGCTTCGCTTGCGCAGTCGTCAATCGCTGAAATTTGAGGCACACCAACGCCAGCAACGATCCTTGTGGTGCAAATCGAACCTGGTCCGATGCCCACTTTTATGCCGTCAGCTCCTGCTTCTGCTAGGTCTTTTACAGCTGCTGGATTTGCGATATTGCCAGCTACGACATCAACTTTAAAATTTGCTTTTACCTCTTTTAAAGTGTCGATGATGCCCTTTGAGTGGCCGTGAGCTGAGTCGATGACGATGACATCTACGCCAGCATCAACAAGTGCTTTAGCGCGGTCTATCTGACCCACGCCAATAGCCGCAGCCACGCGAAGTCTGCCGTAGCTATCTTTGTTTGCGTTTGGATACTCTTTGCGTTTTTTTAGATCTTTTATGGTGATCAGTCCGTCAAGTCTGCCGTCTTTATCGACGATAGGTAGCTTCTCAACTCTATTTTGAGAGAAAATTTTCTCCGCATCATCAAGCGTGCAGCCCTTTGGTGCAGTGATAAGCGGTGCTTTTGTCATGCGGTCTTTTACCAAAGTGCTCATATTTGTCTCAAATCTTAAATCGCGGTTTGTTAAAATTCCTATTAGTTTGCGGTCTTTGTCGATGACTGGAACGCCTGAAATATGAAGATCTGACATAAGGCTTAGAGCTTCAGCCACGGTCGCTTCTGGATTTATAAAGATAGGATCGATGATGACGCCACTTTCGCTTTTTTTGACGCGTTTGACCTCTTTTGCTTGGCTTTCGACGTCCATATTTTTGTGGATGACACCGATACCACCGAGCCTTGCCATCATGATAGCAGTTCTATGCTCAGTCACCGTATCCATAGCAGCAGAGACGATCGGGATATTTAACGTGACATTTTTGCTGATCCTGGTTTTTACATCAACTTGCTTTGGCAAAATTTCAGAGTATTGCGGCACAAGAAGCACATCCTCAAATGTTAAAGCTCTCTTTACTATCTTCATATTTTTATCCTTTTATTAAATTTTCTAGGCTCTTAGCACCATTTATCAAGGTCTGTTCGTCCCACGCTTTTGCGATGAGCTGGGCGCTCACGTTTAAATTTTGATCATCTTTGCCAACTGGCACAGAGATAGCTGGTAGGCCTGCTAAATTTACGCTGATCGTGTAAATGTCGCTTAGATAGGCTTGAAGCGGATCGCTGTGTGCTCCAAATTTATAAGCTGTGCTTGGAGCAACTGGCATGAAAATAAGATCGTTTTCTTCTAAAATTTTCTCGTACTGAGCTTTTATATGCGCTCTTGCTTTTTGCGCTTTGATGTAGTAAGCATCGTAGTATCCGCTACTTAGTACAAATGTACCAAGCAAAATTCTTCTTTTTACCTCTTCGCCAAAGCCTTCTGAGCGTGAATTTACATATAGCTCTTTTAAATTTTTAGCATCTGCGCGTCTGCCGTATCTCACACCATCGTAGCGGCTTAAATTTGCGCTTGCCTCTGCGGTTGCGATGATGTAGTAGGCAGCAACGTCATATTTTGAATCTTCAAAATTTGTGTAAGTTACGCTGTGTCCGTGTGATTTTAGCTTTTCTATGGCTAAATTTAAAGCAGCTTTTGTCTGCTCGCTTGCGTTTTCTACGTAGTTTTTGATGACGCAAATTTTTAGCTTTTTGTTGCCGTCTATCTTGTCACTAACGCTCACAAATGGCACATCTGCGCTCGTGCTATCTTTTGGATCGTGTCCAGCGATCGCGTCATATAAAATGGCTGCATCTTCTACGTTTTGAGCGATCGGACCTATCTGATCAAGGCTGCTTGAGTAGGCGCCAAGGCCATATCTGCTCACTCTGCCATAAGTTGGCTTAAGCCCTACGCATCCGCAAAATGCCGCTGGCTGACGGATCGAGCCACCAGTGTCGCTACCAAGTGCTGCTACTGCAAGGCCAGCTGCGACTGCTGCTGCTGAGCCGCCGCTACTGCCACCTGGGACGTGAGCGTGGTTTAGTGGGTTTAGTGTTTTGCCGTAAAATGAGCTCTCAGTCGTGCTTCCCATCGCAAATTCGTCCATATTTGTGCGGCCAAATGGAGCTAAATTTTTACTAAGCAGCTTCTCGATAACGGTTGCGTTATAAGGTGCTACGTAACCTTGTAAAATTTTAGAAGCGCACGTGACATTCCAGCCTTTTACTTGGATGTTGTCTTTTATAGCGATGGGCACGCCCTCGCCTAGTTTTGCGATCTCTAAATTTGCTAGCTGCTCGACATAAGCGCCAAGCTCTTTTTCTTTTATGATCTTCGCCTCAAGCTCGGCTCTTAAATTTTTTATCTCTTCAGCTGAAAATTTCAAAGCTTCTTTTAAAGTTACCACTATTTTTATCCTTTAAATTTATTAACCAAAAATATGCCAAACAAGCTAGCAACGACCACCGCAGCGATCGTTGCGACTATGATAGTTGCGCTTACTGGCTCACTTAGCACTTATGACCTCTTCACATCTTGGGCATAGAGCATCTTCTTTGCTAGCGTTAAATTTCCAGCATCTTGGGCATTTGTGAAGATTGCTTGCTATGATCTTAAATTTATCGCCCTCAAGCTCAAACTCAGCTAATGGCTCGCTATCATCATAAGCTCTAACTGAGCTTACCATGTAAAGATCAGCCACTTCGCGCTCGTCGTAGCCTGTGATGTTGTGGTTAGTTGTCTCTAGGCTTAGCTCTAGGGTTGATTTTATCTTTTTGTCCTTTTTAAGAACGTCCACGATCTCGTTAAATTTCTCCCTGCTGGCAAAAAGCAGCTCATCTTCAAAGCTAAGGTCAAATTTTATTGGCTCATAGACTAGATCAAACGCGTCTTTTGCCTCGCCTTTGATGATCTTTGGAGCGTAGTCCATCACCTCATCAACGGTGTAAGTAAGCGTTGGAGCGATGAGCGGCAAAAGTGCCTTTGTGATGATCGCCATCGCACTTTGAGCTGATCTTCTTCTTGGAGCGTCTTTTGCGTCGCAGTAGAGCCTATCTTTGCAAACGTCAAGATATACGCCGCTAAGATCGGCTGATAAGAAATTTAAAAGGATGTTAAATCCCTTTGAAAAGTCATAGTTTCTAAAGCAAGCGCTCGCCTCGTCAAAGACCTTTTTAGCGCGTGCTAATATCCATTTATCAAGGATGTTAAACTCTGTGTTTAGGCTTTCTAGATCATTTACGTTTGCTAGTAAGAAGCGGATAGTGTTGCGGATTTTGCGGTACTGCTCGCTTATTTGTTTTAATATATCTTCGCTTATTTTTAGGTCGCTTGAATAATCACTCATGCCAACCCAAAGGCGTAAAATTTCCACGCCGTGCGTCTTAGCCACGTCTTGTGGAGCGATGACGTTGCCCTTACTCTTGCTCATCTTCTCGCCCTTAGCATCGACTGTAAAGCCGTGAGTTAGTATGCTCTCATAAGGTGCGTGAGAATTTATAGCTGTGCTTACTAGAAGCGAGCTTTGAAACCAGCCGCGGTGCTGATCTGAGCCCTCAAGATACATGCTTGCAGGGTATTTGCCAGCGTCGTAGTTGTCGCTTTGCAAGACCGCGTGCCACGTCGAGCCGCTATCAAACCAAACATCAAGGATGTCCATCACTTTTTCTAAATTTTCAGCCTTATATTTTGAGCCCTTTGGCAAAAGCTCGTCTATACTTAGCGCCCACCACGCATCAGCGCCTTTTTCTTTAAAGATAGCCACGATGTGGTCTAAAATTTCACTATCAAATATAACTTCTTTTGTCGCTTTATCTCTGAAAAACGCGATAGGTACGCCCCAGTCACGCTGACGAGAGATGCACCAGTCTGGGCGATTTTCTATCATCGAGCCTATTCTTTTTATGCCTACGCTTGGGTAAAATTTAACCTTTTCAAGCTCTTTTAGCGCTGTTTGTCTAAGTGTTTTTCCGCCTAGTTTAGCCTCGTCCATAGCTATAAACCACTGCTTTGTGGCTCTATAAATAACTGGCTTGTGCGTTCTCCAGCAGAACGGATAAGAGTGTCTAAATTTAGATACGCTAAGCAAGCTTTTGCCAAGTAGCTCTAAAATTTTCTCATTTGCTTTAAAGATGTGCATACCGACAAACTCATCTACCATGTCACTTCTAAATAGTCCGTGATGTTTTATGCTCTCATCGTAGCAGCCACCATCATCAACTGGCATCAAAATTTCGCTAAAGCCATATTTCAAACAGACATAGTAGTCGTCTTCGCCGTGACCTGGAGCTGTATGAACAAGTCCAGTACCGCCGTCCATCATAACGTGATCACCTAGTAAAAATTTAGACTTTCTGCCGTTTAGTGGATTTATCGCGTGGGTGTTTTCAAGCAGGCTTGATCTAAACTCTTTTTTGACCTCACCCTTGCTTAGGCCACTCTGCACAACGCTTTCAAGTAGTGGCTTTGCAAAGATCAAATTTTCAGCCGTTAGCACATAAATTTCATCTGGTTTTAGGCTTATGGCTTGATTTGCTGGAAGTGTCCAAGGCGTAGTTGTCCAGATGACAGCGCTTGCCTCTTTTACGCCAAGCTTTTCTAGCGCGTCGCCATCAAGCTCAAATGCTACGTAAATAGAGTAGTCCTCTTTCTCCTCGTACTCGACCTCAGCTTCAGCTAACGCCGATCTAGCTGCCCAGCTCCAATAAACTGGCTTGCTTCTCTCTACTAAAAGCCCCTTTTTAGCGATCTCGCAAAGCGCTTTGTAGATGTCAGCCTCAAACTCAAATTTCATCGTCATGTATGGATTTTCAAAATCACCGATGATGCCAAGGCTTTTAAATTCATTTCGCTGAATGTCTATAAATTCTCTCGCGTGCTGCCTGCAAAGCTCCCTGATCTCGACCTTGCTAAGCTCTTTTTTCTTATCGCCAAGCTTTACTTCGACTTGCTGCTCTATCGGCAAGCCGTGGCAGTCCCAGCCTGGCACGTAGCGGACGTTTTCGCCGTAAAAATAGTGCGTTTTTGTGATGATATCTTTTAAAATTTTATTTAACGCATGGCCGATGTGTAGGTGGCCGTTTGCATACGGAGGGCCGTCGTGGATGTTGAAGTTTTTAACCGCATTTTGGCGATTTTTCTTCATTTTTTCATAAACCTTGCGCTCTTCGTACCATGATTTTAGTCTTTGTGGTTCATTTTGTGGGAGATTTCCGCGCATCGGGAAATTTGTCTCTGGGAGTAAAAGTGTCTCTTTGTAGTCCATTTTTTACCTTGATTTTAAAATTTGCTAATTTTACACCTGTGCTGGTTAAATCACACTGAAAAATAGTATAATGAGGCAAAAAAAGGAGCTTAAGAATGAGACAAAGTATCTTGATAATAGGCGAAGATCTTGAGATAAATAGAGAATTTCTAAACTACATTTTTCAAAGTTACGAGGATCATTTTGGCGAGCTTGGAGTGGTCAGTTTTGCTCCAAAAAATAGCAAAGAGCTACCTTTTATCATCGAAAATTTATCAAAAGATTACGACTTTGTAAGCATTTTTAGCTCGGATGAAAATTTTGCCATCGCTGCAAAGATCGTAGCGACGCTAACTGGGGGCTCGCTTGAGCTAAAAGATAGCACAACCCTTGCACTTAAAGATAGCTTAGACTACTCAAAAAATAGCTTTCTAGCCAGCCTAAATAACGCTCAGATAAATCTCATAAAAGCTAATCCAAATGAAGAACTGGGCGAGTTTCTAACCGACTATGAGCCTGATTTTAGCTACTTTCATCTAATAGACATCGACGCAGATAGCGCGAAGATCCTTATGCTACCACTTGCTAAAACTTATGAGGTCGATATCACTCTTGCACAGATCCTGCCAAATTTGATACTAGTAAGGGCAAAAAGCAATAAATTTGGCCAAATCGAGAGCTTTTTACAAGGGGTAAAAACGCTATTTTCGCAAAAATTTATCCCACAAAAAGATGTGATCAAATTTGTAGCAAAAAAGCTCATGCAAAAGGGGCTTAAAATTTCATTTGCTGAGTCTTGCACGGCTGGGCTTGCGGCGGCTAAATTTGCAAGATATGGCGGCATCTCAGCTAGCTTTGATGGCTCGTTAGTAACTTATGCAAATCACATAAAGCACGAGTGGCTGGGCGTTGAGGATGAAATTTTAGATACTTACGGAGCCGTGAGCGAACCTTGCGTAAAAGCAATGGTAAAAGGCACGCTAAGCACGACAAATGCGGACTTTGCGCTTGCTATTAGCGGTATAGCTGGACCTGGTGGGGGCACAGCTAGCAAGCCAGTTGGCACGGTCTATGTCGCAGCTGGCGATAGAAACGGCAACATCGAGGTTGAGAGGCTGCTTTTAAAAGGGGAGCGCAACTACGTAAGAGAGCAAAGCGTGCTAAGTGCCTATCTATGTTTGCTTCGTCTAAAAAGCGAGATATTTTTCGCGTAAAATTTGCCTTTACTGAAAATTTATAAAAGGCTTACACTAAATTTAATGAGCTAAAATAAAATCCAGCGGTGATATTTACAATAAAATATCAAGAATAAAAAGCCAAATTTAGGAGGCTAAAGATGTTTAAAAAGATATTGTTTCTAGCTGTTTCTTTGTTATTTGCATTTGGTGCTGATACACAAGCGGGCGAGATAAAAGCAAGCGACTCGCCCTTTGGTTACGCTAGCATTGGAGCTGAGCAAAATTTTGGCGGATACGCTGGCAAAGAGAGTAAAGAAGTCACCGTAAAAGATAGACAAGAGCTCGTAAAATACGCCAAAATGGGTGGTTACGTCATCTACATAGATGGGCTCATAGACCTTAGCGAAGGCAAGATCCCGCAAAATGGCAATAGCTTGGGGCTGGATAAATTTATAAGTGAGATTAGCGGTGGCGAGTTTAGCTCTTATGCCAAATTTATGCAGGCTTACGGCGCTTCATGCCGTGCATTTTTAGATGGTTCGCAAGATCCAAAGCTAGCAGCGCTTCGCAAAAATTTAGCCAACGAATACAAAAAGCTCATCGTAGTGCCGGTAGCTAGCAACACCACAATAATCGGCCTAGGCGAAAACTCAGGCATAAAAGGTGGCTCACTTTTGCTAAAAAATGTCCAAAATATCGCGATCCGCAACATGAATATCCTAGATGCTTTTGATCCATTTCCAGATATACAAAAAAATGACGGCTTTAATGCGCAATATGACGGCGTCAGCATAGAGTCAAGCAAAAACATCTGGGTAGATCACTGCCATTTTAAGGACACAGTTGAGCTTGGTCATGTGCATTTAGCAGGCGGAGAGCTTACTAAATGGCAAACTTATGACGGACTATGCGACATCAAGGGGGATAGTGCGGCTATCACGATCTCGCACAACATCTTTGAAAACCACGACAAAACGATGCTAATAGGCTCAAGAGACTCAGACGGCAGCAGCGAAACAAGGACTATAACGGTCGCTCATAACATTTTTGACAACTGCGCGCAACGCCTACCTATGGCACGCAATGCAAAGGTGCACGTCTATAACAACTTTTACGACTCAAAAGATGGCTTTTATGACCAAAAATACGCCATTGGAGTGCGCTTTGGCTCGCTAATATACGCTCAAAACAACTACTTTACAAATGGCGTCAAGATAAGCTACAAGTGCAACAAAGGCACCATTTTTGAAAGTGGCAACATAGACCTTTCTAAAAAGGGCAGCGTTTGCGAAAAGCTAACTAAGCCGCCATTTGAGCCTCCATATAAATTTGAGCTCCTCGAAGTCTCAAACGTCCAAAACGAAGTAAATCAAAACGCAGGCACAGGCAAACTAGCCGTCATAAAATAATATCACCAAAGCCCCGAGCTAGCCAAACGCTTGGGGCGTGAAAACAAAGCTAAATTTTTATATTTTTACAAGATAAAACGCTAGCACATAGCCCATATATCAGCACGCAAAGGCTAACGCTTAGCCCAAAGACGCTAAGAGCGGCGGTCTGGCTAAAAGAGAGCGTAAAAAACGAGATAAAACTCGTGATAAATGCGCAAAATATCCCATAAATTCGCTCTTTTTCGCTAAGGCTCTCATTTAGCGCAAATATCATGTAATCAATCCCCACAGCGCTTGCAAGGATGAGCCCAAAGACGCCAAAGATGCTTAAATTTACGCCAAAAACGGCAAAGATAAAGAGCGTAAGAAGCACGCCAAAGATGATGACGCCCATCACAAGTGCCGAGATAAGCGCACTAAAATAAACCCACAGCAGCAAAAACGCGACCACAAGCGCTGCTATTTTTAGTTTTAGAGCAAGCTCTTTTGCCTGAGTTAGGCTCTCATTTAGTGAGCTAGCGAAATTTAGACTAAAAGCGTTGTAGCGCTCGAGCAGCTCATCACTTTGCGTCCCTTTTACAAAGCCACTCGCGTAAGCCACACTTGCATTTTCATCAAGCATAAATTTCTTAAAATCCTTCATAGATTTTAGAGCTAAAATTTCATTCGCGCTAAGCTCTTTTTTGCCCAAAACCTTTAAAATTTCACTTCGCACTTCATCTTTACTAAAGCCAAATTTCTCATAAATCGCGTAAATTTGCTCATCATCAAGCACCTTTTTAAAGGCCTCTTTTAGCTCACTCTGCTCGCTTTTACTTAAAAACATATCACTTAGTGAGCTCTCATCTTTTATCAAATTTCTCTTTTTTAGCTCATCTAAAAGGCTCTTTTCACCTCCTAAAATGTCTCCACTTGATCTTGTCACTATCATCGTATTTTGGTTGTTGCCAGTTAGACTTAAGATATAAGAAGAGTCCGCTAACAGGCTCTTTGGCATATTTGAGTAGTCTTTTACATTTTCACTTTTTGATAAATTTTTAAGATCAAAAACAAGAAAAATAGCTAGCAAAATAAGTGAGATAGCTAGAAATTTAACCCCCAAATACCTTGCAACCGCGCCTGAGAGATCACAAAATTTAGTTAAAAACGCGTCAAAAATCTTTGATCTATAAAATTTCACCCCTTCAAAGACTAAAGGCATAAAAAAGTAGCTAGCTAAAAACGCAGCAACTAGCGCAAATGCCGAAAATAGCGCCACCTCTTTAAGTAGCCTAAGATCAGAAAAAGTAAAAGCCAGATAGCCACTAAGCGTGATAAGTAGGCCTAGCAAGAAAATTTTTAGCATATTTTTTATGCTACTAGCCCTGATCACTTCGCCTTCGTTTTTGCTAAGCCAGTGCAAGACGTAGTCAAACATGAGGCCAATGAGGCTAGTGCTTATTAAAATAGTAAGGATATTTAGCTCATTTAGGCAGAGCAAAGTGCCTGCAAATGCCACGCTAAAGCCAAATGCGGCGATAAATATCACATAAAAAATTCGCAAATTTCTAAAAGCAAGCATCAAAAATATAGCGGTTAGGCTTAGCGAAACCACGCTCATATAAAGGCTCTCGTTCTCGTTTTTTTGCTTTGAAAATGCCTGATAAAGCGCACTTGAATGCACAAAAAGCTCGTTTTGCCCAACTTTTAGCGCATTTAGCTCGTTATAAAAATTTATTAGCCCCTCGCTCGAAGCTCCCTTTTTTAGCTCGCCTTTTAGCAAGAAAAAGCTCTTTTTGCCGTCCTTTACCTCAAGCATGAGATCTGCTAAATTTAAGCTCACATTGCCATTTTTTGCGCTAAAACCGCTACTTAGCGAGAAAAAATCATCATTTATATTTAAAAGTCTAAAGCTAAAGCTGTTAAAAATTTCCTCTGCGCGCTTTTTGAAAAAGGCGTTTTTGTCACTCTTTAAAAGCTCCAAATCACCCCTACTTAAAAGAGCGATCTTTGAGCGATTGATGTCACTTTTTATATCATTTAAATTTAAGTCGATGTTCGCCTCAAAGCTCTTAAAAAGCGAGCTTTTAAGCGCCAAGCTTTGCACGTTTTTGGCTAGCTCTTTAGAATTTACCAGTACCAAAAAATTTGACGCCATCTCATCTTGCACCTCTTTTAGCACCTTTGCCTCTTTGGCGTCTTTGAAATTTATCAGTGAAAAGATATCAGTTTGGACGTTTTTTAGGCTCGCAAGCGAATATCCAAGCGAGGCTAAAAAAACAAAGATAAAAGCCAAGATCGTGGCTAGTTTTTTCATTTTATACTAAACTCATTTAGCGTTTTATCGCCGCTTATCTCATCAAGCTCGATCCTTTTTACCGCCTTGTCGCCACTTATCTTTATAGTTTTAAAAATTTGTTTAAAGAGTAAATTTTTAGGGCTTAGCTCTATGCTCCACTCTTTTAGGCTGCCACTTGTTTTTATATCAAATTCTTTCCTAAGCTCGCTCTCATCGAGGCTGATAATAGCCAAAAATAGCTTTTCATCAAAATTTGCACTCGTCTTTTCAAGCTTGCCATTTTCGTTTTTAAAGATGCCATCTTTGTTTATAAAAACCTTTGAAGTAACAGGCTCAAGCGTATCCCAGTAAAGGCCACCCTTTTCAAGCCTAAACTCGCCCGAGCTTTTTATACTTTTGTTAAAGCCAGCCAGACTCTTTGTCTGCGTGAAATTTCCGCTTACTCCATCTGTTTTTACTATATTTTTAAGCTCACCCAACTCATAGCCAAAGCAAGATATAAAAATGGCTAAAAAAAGAGCTATTTTTCTCATCATTTCTCCTTTTCATTGTAGGCTTTAAGCGCCTTTTTTAGGGCTTCTGGCATCTCAAAGCAAGTTTGCAAGCTCTTCATCTCTATGACGGCTTGCGCGGTATTTGCCTCGCTTAGTTTTTCGCCCTTTTCATTTTCTATAAGGTAGTGAAATTTCAAAAACGTTTCGCACTCGCTAAGCGTCGTCGTGACCTTTATAATGTCGTTAAAAAAGGCTGGACGCACGTACTTTACGTCAAGTTTTACGATAGGAAAGGCGTAACCGTCTTTTTTCATAGCGATGTAGTTGTATCCTAGCTTGTCAAGTAGCTCACAGCGCGCCATTTCTAGGTACTTGACGTAGTTGCCATGCCACATCACCTCCATACTATCAACGTCAAAAAATGCCACTTTAAATGTGCTAACGTGTGAAATTTTCACTCTCATCTCCAAAAATCAAAAAAGTTAAACCACTGCGACGGGTTCTTGCACGCTCTTGCTTCAAGCTGCCTTACATAGCTTTGCACGTATGGCAGGACGCTTGTCTTGCGGTCTCTGCTAAGCTTTATCTCATCAGCGATATCACTTAGCTCGATGTCAAATTTATCGCCCTTTTTTATGCACCAAAGCGCGCTCATCTTTACTCCCAAAATACCAGCTAGCAAGTATGGGCCGTAGTTAAATTTAGCCTCCTTACCAAGAAAGCTAAGCCTTATAAATTTATCTCCATTAAGCGGCGTCCTATCGCCCATTATGCCGATATTTACGCCATCTTCAACCGCCTCTTTTAGCTGCATCATCGCGGCCGCGTCAAGCTTTTCAACGCTTATTAGTTTGATCTGACCCTTGCTGATCTGCTCTAAAATTTTATAAAAATTCTCACTACCCTTGCTATAAACCAAGATGATCATGCGAAAATTTGGCGATCTAAGCGAGAGTGCCTTGCAAATTTCTACATTTCCAAGATGGCTTGTAAGCACGATCCTACCACGCTTTGAAGCTTCAAACTCATCTTTGATGCTGTTAAATTTACTAAGCTCTAGCTCGCTTTCAAGCACGCCATTTTGCCAGATGCGAAATTTATCACATATTGCTATGCCAAAGTCATAAAAGTTGCTAAAAACGCCAGTTGCCGGCTTTTTACCGCTAAATTTCTCTACATTTAAAAGAAATTCTCTTATATTTTCTCTCTCAACTTTTGAAAAGAGATAGTAAAAACAAACGACGATGATAACGATAGGTTTTATGAGAAATATAGGCAAATTTCTAGTTAAAAATAGGCTAACTCGCAGGAAAAATTCGTTTGATCTCTCGCCCTTTTGCCACCATGCGTATTTTTGTCCTTTAAAGACTTTGCCAAGCAAAAATGGCACTAAAGTAAAAAAATATCTTGCGTGCATGAGGCTTATTAGCGCGTTATCTTTTAGCATTTTAAAGTGCGAAACGCCGCCAGCTTCGTAGTTCACTTTTAGCGCTATCCACTTGATCTCTACGCCAGATCTTATGGCATTTACCAAGATCTCCATGTCAAATTCCATCCTATTTGAGCTACTTTGGAGGGTTGCGCTCTCAAGCTCTTTTAGAGGATAAATTCTAAAGCCACACATCGCGTCTTTGATGTCAAAATTTAAAGTGTTGATCTTGACCCAAAAATTTGTGATCTTTCTGCCATAAAACCTCGACTTTGGTGCGTCTTCGCCGTATATTGGATCAGCCATGATTAGGTCATTTGGATATCTTTTGCTAAGCTCCAAAAACTTCTCTACCAAGCTTATGTCGTGCTGAAAGTCAGCGTCGATCTGAAATGCATGCGTGTAGCCGTTTTGCAAAGCGTATCTAAAGCCGTCTTTTAGTGCAGCTCCCTTGCCGCCATTTTGTGCTCTAGTTAAAATTTCTACGCCAAATTCGCTCAAACTTTGCAAAGCTTTTTTTGAAGCTTCATCTGAGCCATCATCAACTATTAAAATGTGTAGATCATATCTTGCAAGCGCCTCGCAAAGGGCTTTTATCTTTTCTGGATGGTTGTAAAATGGTATGAGAAAGAGCGTCTTCATAAGCCCAGCTTTATCCTGCCAATAGCACTTCTAGCGCCGTTACAAAATATCTCAAAGTAAATCTTCTCATCTCTTTGCGAAATTTCTATGCAAAGTTCGTCATTTGGCCTTACAAATTTTAAAAATTTCAAATTCTCCACCACGCACTGATCGCCTATTTCTGCGCCAAGCTCTCTTGCAAATTTAAACACAAAATCAAGCTGCACAAAGCCAGGCAAAAGCGGTAAATTGGGAAAATGCTCCATAAAAATGCTAAGCGCAGGACTAAGCTTTGTCTTAAATTTATAAACGCCTTCTTCGCTACTTTTCTCCCAAGAAAGCTCTTCATTTTTTTCTAAAAGAGCTTTAAAATTTGCCTTTAAAAATTTGCCCTGAGCGTTTTTACAAAGCGAACTAACGATCTTGAAATACCTAACGCTATTTTTAAACTCAGGCCTTAAAAGCTCATTTAGCCTTGCTACGACGCCCTTTTTGCCGCTATCTCTAAAGAGCTTCACGCCCTCATCGCTAAGCTCCAAAAGCGCAGCTAGACGCTTAAATTTAGGATGCGTGTCGCAGTAGCAGTCTTTTAAAAGGCCGCTTTCAAACATCTTATTTTCGATACTTATTAGATTGACCCTTTTGTCGTTTAGCTTAACGATCCTATCGATCCTGCCTTTTAGCGTGAGCCTGCTACCATCTATCTGCGCCCAGTCGCTAGTTTGGAAAAACTCACACCAAGGCGAGCTCACATTTAGCGCCTCGTCCTCGCTAAGACCAGCCTTTACCTTGCTAAAAAGCAAAAGCTCATCGCCTAAATTTCTAGCAACTATGCCAGTTTCGGTGCTGCCATAAATTTCAATTATCTTAGCGCTGCTTAAGCTTTCTATCTTTGCTCTTAGCTCGCTCTTTAGTGCTGAGCCTGCGCAGATGATGTTTTTTAGCCCTGAAATTTCAGCTGCTCTTGGGCTAGAAACTAGCGTTTGAAGTAGGACTGGGCTTGTTACGAAGGTTAAATTTGTAAGGTCTAGCTCAAAGATTGCCTCTGGGTAGTTTAGCTCCTTGCTAACGGCTTTTGCACCAGAGATGAGCGGCAAAAAGATCTTAAATGTAAGGCCAAACATATGCTGGTGCGAGACGCTAGCAAAAAATTTATCCCCCTCGCCAAATCCCAGCTCATCTTTTAAAAATAGCCCCTCATCTATCATAGCGCCAAGGCTTTTTTGGATATTTTTACTAGCTCCACTTGAGCCTGATGTCTGGAGAAAAAATGTAGAATTTTGATCAAATTTTAGCTCCATGCTCTTGCTAAAGTCTAAAAAATCACCAAAATTTTCATCATTAATGACAAATTTATCCCCACTATATATCGGCTTTGCAAGCAAGATAGGTTTTACGCCAACCCCAAGCGCTCCAAAAAAAGCTGCGCAAAAGTCAAAGCTCTGGCTTAAATAAATTTCTATCTCGCTTAAATTTTTCTCTTTTAAATTTGCTCCAAAAGTAGCCGCGTACTCGTAAAGATCCTTGCTAATGTCCACAAATTTAAATGCCTTTAGACACTTTTTAAAATCCATTTTCCCTCTTTAAAATAAAAATTTTACGATATAAAATTTCGCCAAAAAACAAAACCCCCATCAAGATATAAGATACAAATGAGCAGTAAATGCTCCAGTAAATTTTATCCTCAAGCTGCGCCAAAACAAAGGCAAAAGCAGCGTTAAAAACGAAAAACCAGCACCAAATTTTAGTTAGCCCTCTTGTGTAGCTAACGACCTTTTCGTCTATATTTTTCTCTTTTAGCCTAGCAAGCCTTGTTATGACCGCCTCGCCCTTTAAGCTGTAAAAAAATACCGCCAAAAAGCCAAGACTTACGATACTTGGGTATAAAAGCGCTAAATTTACACTTCTAAAAATAGCACAAATGGCAAAAAATAGCCCAGCTGCTAAGCAAACCTGCCTTGTTTTACCGCTTTCAAAATAAGCTCTAGCCAGCCAAATAGCGCAAAGAGCGCAAAAGATAAGAGTTGCACCCTTTTGCCAAAAAAATAGCACCAAAGGGTAGGCGATGCTTGCTAAAACTAGCGCTACTTTTACTATCTTATGCTTCAAATTTCTTTGCTACGGCTTTTACGATATCATCAAGCGTTTTTACGTTTTTAAAGTCCTCTGGCATCAGTCTATAACCAGTTTGGCGCTTGATGTAATCAATCATATCAATAGCATCTATGCTATCTATCTGCAAGTCCTCATATATCCTAGTTTCAGGCTTTATCTTGCTCTCATCTATCTCAAAAAGCTCTATCAAAGCCTTCTTTAAAATTTCAAAAATTTCTACTTCGCTCATCGTTATTTCCTATTTTCATAAATGTATTTTGCAAGAGAAGATACGCTAAAGAATATCTCTTTTAAATTTGCTGTCTTTGAGTCAAGTACGAGGCCATATTTTTTCTGCACAGCAAGCCCAAGCTCTAGTGCATCGACGCTGTCAAGCCCGAGCCCCTCGCTAAAAAGCGGTGCGTTCTCGTCGATATCGCTTGGCTTCATATCCTCTAAATTTAAGCTTGTGATGATCAGCTCTTTTATCTCATTAACTAGTTCTTTCACTAAATTCCTCCTTATAAATTTTACTTATCTCTTCGTGTAGTGCCCTCGCCCTTACGGGGCTTGGTCTATCTTTTAAAAACTCACTAACTTCAAATTTCTTTAGCTCTTTGAAGACGTACTTTATCTTTTCATCTGGCGTTTTGTACCATGGCTCATTTTTTCTAAGGCTTCTTGGAGCCATATTTATACCAACGCAAACCACGTTAGACGCGCCTTTTATGCCCATATATGCGGCTGCTTTATGAAAGATGATCTCCTCTTTCGTGCGCGTGCCCTCTGGGAAAATGAGCAAATTTTCGCCGCTTTTTAAAACATCTACGCTTTTTTGTAAAAATTCCTCGTTATTTGTGTTTGGTATGTAGTTGCACGCCCTAATAGCCGCAAATAAAAATATATTTTTGCCAAGCTCACCCTTTACGATGCAGTTTATCCTTTTAAATTTTGAGACCAAAAAGACCACATCAAGCAGCGAAGGGTGGTTTGCGATGACTAAATTTGAGCCGCCATTTAGCTTTGTAAGATCAAATTTATAGTCCAAATACCCACAAATTTTAGTAACTTTTATAAAAAATCCCCAAGAAACTCTAACAAGATCTCGGCATAAATTTTGCATAAATTTAAATTTATTTAGCCCCAAAAGCACGACTGGCACTAGCAACATATCGCCACTTATGCAAATGAGCGCAAAAAAGAAAAATAAAAATCCAGCTCTTAAAATTTTAAGGCTCATAGCTAAAATTCCAAGACGCGAAATGACTGCTACTTTGCCACGTTTTTGCCAAATTTGGGTCAAAATTTATGATGAAGCTTTGCAGTAAATTTTCTGAAATTTCTTCTTCTTTTTCCACTCTTTTTAGAGTTAAAACTCTCTTATCTTTTGCCTTTGAGACGACAAGTGCTAGCATAAATGATGGCTTTTTCTCATCAAAATAGCTCTGCGATATCGACTCATGATAGGCAAGGATGAGCACCTTTTCATATCCGTCATTTAGCCTTAAAAACGCAGCTTGCAGCGCGTCTTCTACTGGGCTAAATGAAGAGATGGCTAGAATTTCATTGTGATTTTTAGCTTCGATGCTAAGAAGCGACGAGATAGCGTTATGCACAGAGAGCGAAAACGACGTTGGCGATACTGGCTCAGCCTTTGCAAGCGCAGTTTCTAGCTCAAAACAGCGATTTATCTCACCCTCATAAGAGCTAAAAATGACTGGCATATCGATACTCTCAAAACTACTAAGCAGGCTAAAAGCGCACTTTGCAGCACTACTTAGCCTTCTTCTTTGCATGGGCGGGATCTTTGCTAGATCGAATTCTTTTTTGTATATAGCTAGATCCTCGCTGATCTCACCATAAGCTATAGCGTCATAAAAATCAACTTGAAATTTCATTATTTCGCGATGTCGCCTCTTAGTGTGACGCCAGACATCAAAGAACCGCTGCCGCACTGAAACTGAGTTTTAGAGTTAAATGGCTGTTTTTTGTAATATCCAGTCAAATTTACAACCTTCGTGCCGCCCTCTTTCACCGCTCTTTCTTGAAATGACTTTAGAGCAGAGAGAAGTGCGATCTGGCAAGCCTCTTCGTCGCTTTTGTTAAAGCCATTTGTCTTTTTGTTTGACGTTAGATCTCTTACGATCACCTTGCCAGTGTATCCTGTGCCAAAGCTGATGCTAATGTTTGGTAGCAAAAATTCTTTAGCCTTTGGTCCATTTAAGAAGTCTAGTGAGTGATACTTCACGTCATCTCTAGCGCTAAGGCTTGAAGCAAATGCCAAAACGGCAACTAATGAAACTAATCTTTTCATTTTCTATCCTTTTTAAAATTTGTTATCTACTCTTTTAAATATCAAAGATGTATTTACACCGCCAAATGCAAAGTTGTTACTCATCACAAAGTCCGTCTTTATCGGCGTTGGCTCCTTTAAGTAGTTTAGCTTTGCACACTCAGGATCAGTTACGTTTAAATTTATAGTTGGGAAAAATAGCTCTTCTCTCATCATCATTATGCTTGCTATCGCCTCCAGCCCGCCACAAGCGCCAAGCGTGTGACCAAGATAGCTTTTAAGTGAGCTAATGGCGATGTCATCTCCAAAAAGCTCGTTTGTAGCGATACTTTCAGCTATATCGCCATGTTTTGTAGCGGTGGCGTGGGCATTTACGTAGCCTATGCTTTTTGGCTCTAGTTTTGCCGCGCGGAGTGCTAGGCTCATCGCCGCTTTCATCGTAGCACTTTGTGGTCTAGTGATGTGCGTGCCGTCACACGTAGAGCCAAAACCAACGACCTCAGCGTAAATTTTAGCTCCTCTTTTTAAGGCGCTCTCTTCGCTTTCAAGCACTAAAAATCCAGCCCCCTCGCCAAGTACCAAGCCATCCCTATCTTTTTCAAACGGCGTTGGTGTCAAATTTGGCGCGTGGTTTTTGACACTAGTCGCGTAGAGCTTGTCAAAGACGTACGCCTCGCTCACGCAAAGCTCCTCAGCCCCACCAGCTAGCATCATATCTATACTGCCATTTTTTATGCTCTCATAAGCGTAGCCAATGGCGTGTGAGCCGCTCGTACATGCCGAAGATGTAGGGATGATGCGCCCTTTTAGTGAGTAAAATAGCGCGATATTTGCCGCTGTGGTGTGAGGCATCATTTTTATGTAGGTATTTGCGTTAAAGCCGCTATCCATGTCCAAAACTAGCTTTGCCATGTCAAGGATAGAGTCGGTGCTACCAGTGCTTGAGCCACTTGCCACGCCCATTCTGCCATCTTGCACGCTTGGGTCTAAATTTGCAGCCTGCAACTCTTCGCCATTTAGCAAACCAGCATCTTTTAATGCAAGTCCAGCCGCATGCACGCTATAACATGAGACCTTGCCAAGGCTTCTTAGCTGTTTTCTGTCCCACTCCTGTGGGTGTTTGTAGTCTATGATAGGTGCTGCTAGGCGTGTGTTTAGCTCCTTATAGCCCTCCCACTCGCTCATATATCTCACGGCATTTTTGCCTGCAAGAAATTTAGCCCTCATCTCATCCCAGCTGTTGCCAAAAGCACTGACTGCGCCGATACCTGTGACAAATACACGCATTAGCAAAGTCCTCCATTTACGCCGATAACCTGCCTTGTGATGTAGCTAGCCTCGTCGCTTAGTAGAAATTTAACAAGTCCAGCCACCTCGTCTGCCTCGCCAGCTCTTTTTGCAGGTATGGCCTTTAGCACTTCGTCTAAGAAGTCGCTATTTAAAATTTCTTCACTCATATCTGTCTTTATAAGCCCAGGTGCCACGCAGTTTACTGTTATGCCCCTGCTGGCAAGCTCGACTGCAAGGGCTTTGCTAGCTCCTATGATGCCTGCCTTGCTAGCTGAGTAATTCACCTGCCCTCTGTTGCCAATAACCCCTGAAACAGAGCTTAGCGTCACTATCCTAGCTGGCTTTCTAGCCCTTATCATAGGCATTAGCGCTGGTCTTAGGACGTTGTAAAAGCCATTTAAATTTACATCTATCACGTCAAACCACTCTTCATCACTTAGCCCCACAAAGGTATTATCCCTTGTTATGCCAGCATTTAAAATAACGCCGTAATAGACGCCATTTGCCTCCATGTCAGCCTCTATCACCTCTTTGGCTGCGGCAGTGTCAGCCACGTCAAATGTCATAAATTTAGCCCCAAGCTCACTAGCCATCTTTAAAAGCTCATCACTCTTACTTCTTGCGTGAAGCACCACCTCGTACTCACCAGCAAGGCGCCTAGCGATGCTAGCTCCTATGCCTCTACTTGATCCAGTTATCAATACTCTCTTACTCACTAAGTGCCTTTTTTACAAATTCTTCATCAGGACTCATCACGTTTAAAACCGCCCTTGCGCCAAGCTCGCCATTTACAAAAAGCTCGCTGTCATAAACGCCAAATCCACTCTCATCTTGGATCGAGCACTTTGAGACGATCACTATCTCATCGCCCACTTTAAAATATGGCCTAAAAATTTCAAATTTTCTACTACCAAGCAAAAAGCCAAATATCGCCTTCTCGCCCCTTAGCTCACGCATCTTTGAGTCGTAGATGCCAAGACTTTGAGCCATCATCTCTATCGCCTTTTGCGTGTGAAATCTCCCCTCTTCTAAAAAGGGATTTTGCTCATTTATCACGCTTCTTACTTTTATGCTCTCGCAAGGGATAAATTCTAAAATTTCATCGATCAAGGTTATGGCGCTGCTGTGCGGCAAATAATCACTTATCATCATCTCACTCTTTTAAATATTATCGCGGCATTGTCTCCGCCAAAGGCAAAAGATAGCGACATCGCCGCCTTAACGTCAAATTTCGTGCCGCTTTTTACTAAATTTATATGCTCTAGCTCCTCATCATACTCGCCGTCATAGACGTGCGGTGGCAAGGTGCTATTTTCCTCCATGCAAAGCATGGTGCAAATGGCGCTCTCAATAGCTCCAGCAGCCCCAAGCGTGTGACCGATCTGTGGTTTTATCGTGCTTGCAAAGGTGGCACCAAGTGTTAAATTTACAGCTTTTGCCTCCATTTTGTCATTTGCCTGCGTGCCGGTGCCATGTAAATTTACATAGTCCACGCCACACATGCCAGCTCTTTTTAGCGCGTCCTCTATGCAATTTACCGCCATTTTAGCGCTAAAATCAGGCTGCGTCATGTGAAAAGCGTCGCAGTTTGAGGCTGAGCTGGCGACTGCGACGTTTGAAATTTCATCGCGGCTTAGTAAAAATAGCCCAGCTCCCTCGCCGATATTTATCCCCTCTCTATTTTTAGAAAAGGCCTGACTTGGGGCGCTACTTAGGATGCTAAGCGAGTTAAAGCCATTTATTGTAAGCGTATTTAGGCTATCGACGCCACCACAAATGACCGCATCACAAAGCTCGCTTTCAATGAGCCTTTTAGCCTCAATAACCGCCTTAACACCCGAGGTACACGCAGTCGATACGCAGTAGCTTGGGCCGCTAAGCTCGTAAAAGTCGCTCACAAACTCAGCCACGTTTGCAAGGCAGTTTCTGTTTATGCCAAACCTACTTTTATCAAAAAATCCAGTTGCGATATAGCCTTTAAATGGCTCAAAATTCTCCTCAACGCCGCTTGTTGTAGTGCCAAGAACTACTCCCACTCGGCTTTTGCCATATTTTTTTATCGCTCTTTTTATCTCATCGCCCAACTCTAGCATCGTGTTTAAAAGCAAGGCGTTGGTGCGAGTTTTGAAGTGTTCTTTGGTTTTGCTTAAAAAGCTAGGCAAAACGCCATTAAATTTACCCACCAAAAACTCATTTTGCGGGTGAAATTCGCAGCTTTTAGCTAAAAATCTCTTGCCACTTAAAAGCGAGTTTAAATTTTCATCGCTACTGCTACCTGCGGCGCTGATAATGGCTGGCTTGCTAACGTATATCAACGCTTTTTACCTCATAAATTTGATCATATATCATAAATTTTTGCTCATTTTTTTCATCTTTTATCATCTCAAGAACCTTGATAAAAAGTTCGTTGTAGGCGCTATTTGGCGGCAGGAAGCCTAAATTTGCAAACGTGCCATCCTTTAAAACTCGCCTGGCTTCTGGTGCGCCAAGTGCATTTACAAGGCTAAATTTATACTCATTCTCACTATTTTGTACATAGAGCATTAGTGGCCCTTTTGATGAACTAACCTCAAATGCCTTTAAGCTAAAATCCGCCAGCTTTGGCGCATCAAATTTCTTCGCACAGCCAAGAGCTAGAAGCGTTACCGCAAGGATCATAGCTATCTTTTTTACAAGCACTTTTTACCTTTTTAGTGTTTAATAATCATAAAAATTTAACAATTATATCTTTGCAATGCTTAAATGCAAGGCAAATGATAAATAGATTATTAATAATCAAGTATCTTCTCTTCATCTCGTCAAATTTAACGCTAGCAAGGTCGCTAAAGGCTAAATTTTTGGCTTTTATAACAGCCTCTTTTGCAGTGTAAATTTCATAAAATTTTTGCATTTTATCTTTGGAATTTGCGTAAATTTCGCTCTCTTTTTTGTTAAAGCAAAATTTGACCACGCCATCAAAATTTCGCTCTTTTAGCTCCTCCACATCAACGCCAACTTTTTCTTTTGAGATAGCCAAAACAGCGATATTTTCTTTGTGAGAGAGGCAAATTTTGCCTCGTTTTTTTGCTTTAAATTTTAAATAGCGAGAGAGTTTAAATGAGTTTTGATTTGCCAAATTTGGATATTTTTTAAGCCTTCTACGCTCTTTTCTATCTAGCATTTTGGGGCTAAATTTCTCAGCCCCAAAGCCGATAAAAAGATAAATTTCACCCCTTTTTATAGGCATTTTCAACTCTTTTTTTATACTCTTTTGCACTTTCAAGTGCCACTCTAAACTCGCCACTAACCGCCCTTAAAGCGTCATTTTGAAGCTCGCTCTCATCTTTAAACGACCTAATCCTTGGCGTAAAAGCGACCTCATCCTCTCTAAAATCAGCCTCTTTTAGATCAAAATTTAAATTTTTAACTTTTGCATTTAAAATGCAAAGGGCGCATTTTCTTGGTCCAAAGATGAAATTTCGCTCTTTTAATGCCTTTAAACTCCTTACCAAAATGCCGCCATAAAGCGCTGGCTCGCTCTTAAAAGAGATGTCAAAACCAAAGTTGTGAAAGTAAATTTCGCCCACCTCGCACGATCTTTTGTAGGTGTTTGCATCAAAGCAGGTGTAAATTTCAAGCTCGCTAAATTTATACTCCACGCCGCTTACAACGAGGAACTTGCTTTGCATCAGCTCACGTAAAAAGCCCTGAAATTTCGCGTCAATATGCGCCTTAAAACCTGCTATTTTAAGAAGCTCATCCCTTTGGCTCTTGTCTAAGCTTTTAAAGCCGTCTTGCTTAAGTGCTTTAAATTTTTCTTTGTCAAAATGACTTTGCTCTAAAAACCCACTAAGCATTTCCACTAGATCAAATTTAGCAAAATGGCTTTTAAGTAGCTCACCTGATAGCATTTTTGCTCCTAATTTTTGGCATATTTTAAGAAATTTAGCTTTTATATGCAAATGATGGGTCTAAAAAATTTACAAAAAATAGCGAATTTTTGATTTAAAACTTATGCGAAGTACTGCATGCGATCTAAAACTCAAGCAAATTTTAAAATTTCATGAGCGAGTAATTTCGGCTCTAAAATTTGAGCTAAGCTGTAAGCGAAGCCAAATTTTAGTAGTCAATTCTTGCGAGTGAATGGAATTTTAAAATTTGTAAAATAGCAAATTTCTCTTTTAAAAATACAGACCTTAAATTTAAAAACTCTTTTATCCA